>CAWEVP010000009.1:0-342386 GCA_963812555.1 uncultured Actinomycetota bacterium
AGCAGCGCTGCGGCTGCGAACACCACCCCCGCATTGCGGGCCGGAAGGCGTGGATCTGCCGGTTTGGTCATCATGGCCTCAGGTTGCCTACTGGTCGCCACGTTGCGGCAATCCGCTTACCATACGCGAACTGTCCGAATTTTGGAGCTTGTCGGAAATCGTCGACATGCGCGCCCTCAAGCCCATCAATTTCAAGCACTGGATCGACAACAACCGGCATCTGCTGAAGCCGCCGGTGGGCAACAAGGTCGTCTATGAGGATGGCGAATTTATCATCATGGTGGTCGGCGGCCCGAATTCGCGCAAGGATTTCCACGTCGATCCGGCTGAGGAATTCTTCTATCAGCTCGAAGGCGAGATGGTGTTGCGTGTGGTCGACGACGGCCGCATCGTGGACCTGCCGATTCCGGCCGGTGAAATCCTGCTGCTGCCGCCGCAGGTGCCGCATTCGCCGCAACGGTTTGCAGACTCGGTCGGCACTGGTGATCGAGCGCCGGCGCCGGCCCGGCGAACTCGACGGCTTGCAGTGGTACTGCGAGGTGCTGTCAGCGGCTGCTCTACAGGAATTCTTTCCATTGACCAACATCGAGACGCAATTTCCGCCGGTCTTCAATCGCTTCTTCGGCAGCCTGTCGCTGCGCACCTGCAAGCATTGCCACGCCGTGATGCAACCGCCGGCGGCCACCGGCGCGAGCCACATGGCTCGCAATGAGCGCCCGCAGTGGGCGCGGCTGGACATCGACGGCATCGTCACTGCTGGCTGATCTGGCGGCCGGCGCCAGCCTGGCGCGTGTGCTGGAGTTCGAAGGTCCGCAACTGCGCTGCTTCGGCGCCGACGCGCGCCAGCAGCGCGCCGCTGGTCGCCGGCGACTTCACCGGCCGTGTCGACGCGGCGGCAGCTGCAACTGCAGCGTGCTGACGCTGACGCCACACGCCAACGGCACGCACACGGAAGGCGTCGGCCACCTGACGCGCGAGCCGCTGGATGCGCACCGGCTGATTCCGCAGCGACTGCTGATCGCCGCGCTGCTGACGGTCGAACCGGAACTGGCCGGCGACAGCCGCGAGGCAGCGAGCCGGCACCGCGCGCCGACGATCTGCTGATCACGCGCGCGCCATCGAGCGCGCCTGGCCAGCGGCGCTGTCGCAGCGTCTGTCCGCGCGCGCCGCCGTGATTCGTACGCTGCCCAACGACCGCGTGACAAGTTCACCGAGGACCGCGCAGCGCGGCGCCGTTCCTGTCGCGCGAAGCTGCCAGCTGGTTGGTCGGCGCGCGGCATCGAGCATCTGGTGCTCGATGTGCCGTCCGCGGATCGCAGCAGCGATGGCGGCGCATTGACCGCGCATCGCATCTTCTTCGGCCTGCCAGCCGGCAGCACCTCGCTGGCAGAGGCCGCGCGGCGCGACTGCACCATCACCGAACTGGCCTATATCGACGATGCCGTGGCCGATGGCTGGTATTTCCTGTCGCTGCAGGCACCGGCCATTGCCGGTGATGCCGTGCCGTCGCGCCCGGTGCTCTATCCACTGCGCGCGGCATGAGCGCCGCTGAGCAGATCGTGCCGGCCGCGATCTGAGAGCGCCTGGAGTGGGCGCGAGCGCAGGACGCGGCCGATCCGCTGCGCCGATTGCGCGCGCGCTTCGCGCTGCCGCGCGGCGGCCGATGGACAGGCCGCTGCTCTATCTGTGCGGTCATTCGCTGGGCCTGGCGCCGCTGGCGGCGCGCGCCATGGTCGAGGCGGAAATCGCCGATTGGGAGAGGCTGGGGGTGCTGGGCCACGAGCACGCGCACACCGCCTGGATCGGCTACGCCGAGCGCCTGCAGCGGCCGCTGGCGCATGCTGGCGGGCGCACAGCCGCACGAAGTGGTGGCGATGAATTCGCTCACGCGTCAACCTGCATCTGTTGCTGGCGAGCTTCTATCGGCCGACCGCCGGCGCGGCGCGCGATACTGATCGAAGCCGGCGCGTTCTCTTCCGACCGTCACGTGGTCGCCTCGCAGATCGCCTGGCATGGCGTCGACCCGCCACAGGAGCTGATCGAACTGGCACCGCGCGCCGGGCGAGGATCTGGCTGCGCATCGAGGACATCGAGGCCCGCATTGCCACGCAGGCCCGCGTCTGGCCCTGGTGCTGTGGCCGGGCGTGCAGTATCCGCACCGGGCAGCGCTTCGATCTGCGCGCATCACGCGCGCGCCGCACACGCCGCGGGTGCCTGCGCCGGCTTCGATCTGGCGCATGCCATCGGCAATGTGCCGCTGATCGCTGCACGACGATGACGCCGACTTCGCCGTCTGGTGCAGCTACAAATATCTCAACGCCGGACCCGGGCGCGATCGGCGGCGCCTTCATCCACGAACGTCATCTGCAGCGCGCGACCTGCCGCGGCTGCCGGCTGGTGGGGCAACGACAAGGCGGAACGCGCTTTCGAGATGCGGCCGGATTTCGGCCCGCCGGCGGCGCCGCCGGCCTGGGCAGTCAGCAACCCGCCGATTTTCTCCACCGCGCCGCTGCGCGCCTCGCTGCCGCTATGTTCAGCAGGCCGGCATGGCGGCGCTGCGCGCAAAATCTCAGCGCCTGACCGGCTGTCTGGAGTCGCTGCTGACGAGCTGGGCTTGCCGGCGAGCAGCTAACCATCGTGACGCCCGCGCGATCCGCAGCAGCGCGGCTGCCAGCTGTCGCTGCGCGTTCGGCGCGATGGCGCGCAGCGCGGCCGGGCGGTGTTCGCAGGCACTGTGCAGCACGCGGCGTGGTGGCCGACTGGCGCGAACCCGACATCATCCGCCTGGCGCCGGTGCCGCTCTACAACAGCTACGAAGACGTCGTCTGCGCGGCTCCTGGCGGCTGTGGCGAGCTGCTGCGAGGCACGCGCGCCTGATGCCGTGAGCGCCGACCAACTTCACCATCATCGGCGCCGGTCCGGTCGGCGCGCTGATGGCGCTGCTGCTGGCGCGCCGTGGTCAGCGCGTGCGCCTGTTCGAGCGCCGCTGCCGATCCGCGACGCGTCGGCGCCCGAACGCGGCCGCTCCATCAATCTTGCGCTGTCGGCGCGTGGCCTGGCCGCGCTGGAGCACGCCGGCGTGCTCGAAGCCGCGCAGCACCGCGATGATCGCGATGCCCGGCCGCATGCTGCACGATGAGCGACGCCGAGCTGGAGTTTCTGCCCTACGGCCAGCGCAGCGACGAGGTCAACTATGCGATCGGCCGCGGACGGCTCAACCGCGTGCTGATCGAGGCGGCCAGCGAGCTGACCGCGATCGAGCTTGTGTTCGACACGCGCTGCATCGATGTCGATCCCGGTGAGCGGCACGCTGCAGCTGCGCGATGAGCACGGCGGTGCTACAGCGCAATGAGCGCTTCGAGGTGCTGTCGCCGCCGATGGCGCCGGCTCCGCGGTGCGCGCAGCGCATGGCCACGCGCGGCATCTGGCGTCGAGGAACTGCCGCTGGCGCACGACTACAAGGAACTGCTGATTCCGCAGCCGGCGCCGGGCGGCAGCGCTACGCGATTCGAGCCGCACGCGCTGCACATCTGGCCGCGCGGCGGCTACATGCTGATCGCGCTGCCCAACGCCGACGGCAGCTTCACCGCGACGCTGTTTCTGCCGCGCGCCGGCGAGCCGGGTTTCGACGCCGCTGCGCGATGCGGCCGCCGTGACCGAATACTTCCGCCGCGAGTTTGCGGACGTGCTGCGGCTGCATCCCGGATCTGACCGAGCAGTTTGCGCAGCATCCGCAGAGCCGGCTGGCGACGCGTCTACTGCGAGCGGCTGGCAGGCCGCGGGCGCGTGCTGCTGATCGGCGATGCCGCGCACGCGATCGTGCCGTTTCACGGCCAGGGACTGAACTGCGGCTTCGAGGACTGCGTGCTGCTGGACCGGCTGCTGGCCGACGCAGCCGCTGGCGAGCGCGTTCGCGGAGTTCGAACGCAGCCGCAAGCCGGACACCGATGCCATCGCGGCCATGGCGCTGGAGAACTACGTCGAAATGCGCGACGAGCGTGCGCTCGCGCAGTTCGCGCGCGCGCCAGCGGCTGGCGGCCGAACTGGAACGCGCGTTCCCGCAGCGCTTCATCCCGCGCTATTCGATGGTGATGTTCCATCCCGAAATCAGCTATACCCAGGCCCTGCAGCGCGGCCAGCAGCAACAGCACTGGCTCGATCAACTGATTGCACAGTTCGGCGATGGCCCGCTGAGGCCCGACGCGCTCAAGGCCGCGGCGGCATTGATCAACCAGATCGGCTACTCCCGGGGTGAATGCTTGATCCCGCTGAAAGAACTGAAAACGCCGCTGCGCGTTCTGCTGCTGCCGCCGGCCGGCCCGCTGCTGCTGGCGTTCATCGGCTTACTCATGCTCGCACGCCGACCGCGCCTGGGACGCGCGCTGATCGCGATCGGTCTGATCGGCCTGTGGCTGCTGTCGACCCCTTGGGTCGCCGATCGGCTCACGCAGATGACCGAGCGCTATCCGGCGCTCGACTGGACGCGTCCAACCGGTGCGCAGGCCATTGTCATTCTCGGCGGCGGCGGACAGCGTGCCTATGCGCCCGAGGAGCTCCTGGTCGGCGTCACGCTCCGTCGGCCGGTTGCCGGCCGGGAGTCTCCCCCCTGTGACGGTGGCGACCCCGGCGAGCGCACCGCCGCGCCAGAAGCCGGCGCCGAATGCCTGCCGCATGTTGCGCACCTGGCGGAGGTCTCGCCAAACAAACGAGTCGCGAAGCGCGGCGTCGTAGGCTCCGAGGGCCTCGTCCGGTTCTGGGGCGGTGAGCGAGCGCCAGGCGGCCTCGGCCGCCAGGCGACCCGACTCGACCGCGTAGTGGATGCCCTTGAGGGCAGGCACGTTCACGAGGCCCACGCCGTCGCCGGCGAGCAGAAGCCCCGGCGCATGAAAGCGGCTCGGCAGCGCGACGTACCCGCCCTCGGGGATCGTCTTTGCTCCCCAGGCGATCCGCTCGCCGCCCTCGAGGATCGGCCGGATCGGCGGGGTGCGTCTTCAGCTCCTGCAGCAGGTCGTGCACCGAAAGCGCCGCGTCGCGGTAGTCGAGCCCGACGACGAGGCCGATCGTGACCATCTCCTGCGCCCATCGGGTAGACGAACGAGCCGCCGAACTCGCGGTACCGCGCCGCGCGCTCTGAGCGGCCAGCCCATCGTGTGGATCACCCTCGTCAGCGGCCGGGCACCTTCCACACCTCCTTCACCCCGAGCGCCCAGGTCTGCGGGCTCGCTGCCCGGAGAGCCCGAAGCGCTCGAGCGCCGCGCCGGTCAGATGCCCTGCAGTCCCCTCGGCGAGGATCGTCACCCGGGCGCGGATGTCGGAGCCGGGCTCGAACCGCGCCAGCTCCTCGCCCTCCCGGCCCGTCCCCTTGGCGCCGGTGCGGACGCCGACGACGCGCGCCGTGCTCGACGAGGAGCTCGTCCCGGCGGTCTCGGCGAGGAGCGCGGCGCCAACCTCCTCCGCGACGCTCGCCGAGCCAACGGCCGAGGCGCGAGAGCGAGACGACCACGTTCCCGTGGTTGCGCATCGTCGGGGGGATCGGCAGCGGCAGCGACCGCTTCGGGGTCAGGTAGAGCACCGACTCGCCGGGCACGGGGCCGTAGGTGGGGAGGCTCGGCGGGAGCGGAGCCCGTCGAGCAGCCGCTGCGAGCGGCGCGGGGTCGATCACCGCCCCCGAGAGCAGGTGGGACCCCGAGGCCTTGCCCTTCTCGAGCACGGCAACCGGCACGCTCGCCGAGCCGGCGCGGCCGCCTCCGGATCCTCGGCCACGAGCGCGGCCCGAGGCGGATCGCCGCCGCGAGCCCGGCCGGCCCGGCGCCGACGACGAGCACGCCAACCTCGATCGGGTCGGAGTCCGTGGGCGCGGCGAACGCCTCCGCCTCGCTCCACGGCGGCGGGAACTCGGACGGCCTCACGAGAGCCCTTGCGCTGCCTGACGAGCTCGGCGAGCCTCGGGCACGATCTGGTGCAGGTCGCCGACGACGCCGAGGTCGGCGTAGTCGAAGATCGGCGCGTTCGGGTCCTTGTTGATCGCGACGATCGTGCCCGAGCCCTGCATGCCGACCTTGTGCTGGATCGCGCCGGAGATCCCCACGGCGACGTAGAGCTTCGGCGAGACGGTGCTTGCCGGTCTGCCCGACCTGCGCCGAGTAGGGGTACCAGCCCGCATCGACGACGGCGCGCGTCGCGCCCACCGCGCCGCCGAGCGCCTCGGCGAGCTCCTCGACGAGCGCGAACTTCTCGGGCGCGCCGAGGCCGCGCCCGCCGGCGACGACGACGTCGGCATCCTCGATCGAGGGCCCGCTCGCGCTCGTCGACCGCCGGCTCGACGAGCTCCGCGAGCAGCGAATGCTCGTCGAAGCGCGAGCTCGAGCTCGCGCACCTCCACCCCGCCGGGCGCTCGACGGCGTCGAAGGCGCCCGGCACGGAAGAGCGCGATCCGCACCGGCGAAGCTCCAGCCGGCTTCGACCCAGACCGAGTCGCGCGAGCGCCGGCCGCTTGCCGACGAGCGCGCCGTCCTCCTCGCCGAGGTCGGCCAGGTCCCAGTTGAGCCCGGCGCCGAGCCGCACCGCGAGCCCGGCGGCGATGTCGGCGGCCAGGACCGACTGCGCGAGCAGGACGGTGTCGAAGCCCTCGCTCGCGGACGAGTGCGTCGAGGACGTCGACCCGCGGCTGGGGCAGCGGCGCGGCGAGGCGCTGGGTCGTCGGCGACGAAGACCGTCGACGCGCCGAAGCGCCCGGCCTCGGCTGCGAGCTCGCGCACGCTCCGAGCCGGCGACGACCCCGGCCAGCCTCGCCGCCGAGCGCGACCGGCCTTCGAGAGCACGCGCGAGCGACGCCCTCGTGAGCGCTCGCCGTGGTGCTCGAGAAAGACGAGCGTCTTCACAGCAGCCGCTTCTCGACCAGGAACTCGACGATCGCGCTCGGCGCGCGCCGTCGTCCTCGACCCGGCGCCGCTCGCCGCGGGCGGGCGGCGGCCGAGCTGCCGAGCACCTCGTGCGCGAGCGGCTCGCGCCCCGCCGACCTCGGCGGCCGTGAGCGTCTGCTGCGGCTTGCTCTTCGCGCTCATGATCCCCTTCAGCGACGGGTAGCGCGGCTCGTTGATCGCATCGGAGACCGCGACCACGGCGGGGAGCGGCGCCCGGATCCGCTCGTAGCCGAACTCGGTCTGGCGCCGGCCGCGTCACGGCGCCGGCCTCGACGGTCAGCTCGGCCACCTGAGAGATCACGCGGCTGCCGCAGCAGCTCGGCGACGGCCGCCCAGAGGCAGGCGCCGTCGCCGTCGGCCGACTGCTGGCCGAAGAGGACGAGGTCGGCGCTCTCGCGCTCGAGCACGCCGGCGAGCGCGTGTGCGCGTCGTCAAGCAGGTCGGCGCCGGCGAAGCGCCTCGTCGGTGACGAGCACCGAGCGGTCGGCGCCCATCGCGAGCGTCTTGCGCAACGCGTCGGCGGCTCGCGCCGGCCCCAGCGAGAGCACGACCACCTCGCCCTCGCCGGCGCGCCTCACGCGATCCGCAGCGCCTCCTCGACCGGATGGAGGTCGAAATCCGAGAGCGCGAGGTCGCCGCTGCGGTCGAGCCGGCCGCTCGAAGGGTCGAGCCGCCGTCCGTGCGCCGCCTCGGGCACCGCCTTCACGCAGACGACGATCTTCACGACTCGTCCATCACTGTTCGACCTCACGGTCGACTCACGCTCGACCTTTGCTGTTCGACATGTACGGCGCTGCACTACGCCGCCCGCAGCCGAGCCGGTTCGTCAACGACCGGCGACGCCGCGGAGGAACTCGACGATCTCGCCCGTCGCGGTGCCCGGCGTGAACACGGCGGCCACCCCTTCGGCGCGGAGCGCGTCGGCGTCCTCGGCCGGGATCGTGCCGCCGACGAGCACCAGGACGTCGCCGGCGCCACGCTCGCGCAGGAGGCTCGACGACGCGGGGCACGAGGGTCATGTGGGCGCCGGAGAGGATCGAGATCCCGACCGCGTCCGCGTCCTCCTGGATCGCGGTCTCGACGATCTCCTCGGGCAGCTGATGGAGGCCCGTGTAGATCACCTCCATGCCGGCGTCGCGAGCGCTCGCGCGATCACCTTCGCGCCCCGGTCGTGCCCGTCGAGGCCGACCTTCGCGATCACGACTCTGACCGGCCTGCTCATCGCCGCATCGTAGAAGCGGGCGCCACAGGCGCTCAGCGCTCCCCGCCGGGGCGCCAGAGCGGCTCCTCGCCGTGGTTGGCAGCTCGGGCGAGCACGAACAGCAGGTCGGAGAGGCGGTTCAGGTAGACGAGCGCAAGCGGGTTGAGCGGGCGCTCGCTGCGCCGGCCGCGAGCACCTCGCGCTCGGCGCGCCTGCAGGCCGCTCGTGACGATGTGAAGCCGCGATGCAGCCTCGGAGCCGCCCGGGAGGACGAAGCTGCGCAGCTCTCCGAGAGGGGCGTTCGCGGCGTCGCAGTCGGCTTCGAGCCGGTCGATCGCGGCCTGGTCGATCCGAAGCTTGCCGTCGACCTGCAAAGGGCACCGAGAGGTCGGCGCCGAGGTCGAAGAGCTCGTTCTGGATCCTGGCGAGGCGCTCGTCGCGGGCCTCGACGCAGCGCCCAGCCGAGGAGCGAGTTCAGCTCGTCGACCTCGCCGTAGGCGCCGAACGAGCGGATCGAGCTTCGACACGCGGGAGCCGTCGCCGAGCGAGGTCTCGCCGCCGTCGCCGCCGCGCGTGTAGATCCGGTTCAGCCGGACCGGCTCGTCGCGATCTCTCGGAGACACGGGCCCGACTATACGGAGCGAGCAGGCTCGGCGGCCAAACCGGCCGAGCTGACTCGGCACTGCTGCCGGGCCTCGGCTACTTGGGCTCTACGACCTGGGCCAGGGGCTGCTTCGGCTCCGGCTCGAGCTTGTAGCCGACGCCGAAGCGCGTGTGGATGAAGGAGTGGCGGGGCGCGACCCGGTCGACCTTCTGCCGCAGCCGGCGAACGAACACGTCGACGGTCCGGTCGCGGTGGGTCTCGCGCCGTCCCCAGACCTTCTGGAGGAGCTCGTCGCGCGTGACCACGCGCCCACGGTCGAGCGCGAGCGTGTAGAGGAGCTTGAACTCCGTCGGGCGTCAGTCCGGCGCTTGTCCCGTCGACGAAGGCCTGAACCTCGCGCGGGTCGATCCGCAGCTCCTCGATCTCGATCGCGTCGCCCCGCCGCTCCTCGGCCGGGCGAACGCCGCGCCGGGCCGCGGCGCTCGACGCGCGCGACCAGCTCGCGCATCGAGAACGGCTTCACGAGGTAGTCGTCGGCGCCGATCTCGAGCGCATGCACGCGGTCGTGCTCGGTGCCGCGGGCCGAGACGACCACGATCGGGTGTCCCGATCCCTTCCGAGCGCGCAGTCTCGATCAGCTTCCACCCGTCGAGCTCCGGGAGCATCAGGTCGAGCACGCACACATCCGGGTTCTCGAATCGAAGCCGGGCGAGCCCGAGCTCCCCCCGACCGACAACGATCGGGTCGAGCCCGGCCGCCGAGAGATGTCGTGCCATGCCGTCGGCGATGACATTGTCATCCTCGACGATCAAGATCTTTCCCACGCGCTTACCATAGTTCCATGCGCGGTTCGGAGCCGGTTTCGGAATGGTGACGATCTGGTGACGGGCGAAGGGGTCTGGGAAGACGAGGGCGGCAGCCGCGAGCCCGACGAAACCTCGGCCGGGGCCGGAGCGACCCGCCCGGGGCACCCGTACGACTCCTCGTTCGACGCGCTCCGCTCGGGCTTCACCGCCTCGGTCTCCCACGAGCTGCGGACGCCGCTGGCCCGGATCCTCGTGCTGCTCGACTCGGCCGACCTGCCGGGCGCCGACATCGCCGAGCTTCTCGACCAGGCTCGCGCGGAGGTTCACAACGCGGGCGCCCTGATCGACGAGATCCTGTTCCTCTCGGAGCTCGAGAGCGGCATGGAGGTCGTCTCGCTGGGCAGCACGAACGCACTGCCGGTGCTGGAGCAGGTGCTGGAGGAGCTCGACCCGAGCGCCGCCCGCGCCGGCCTGACGCTGAGAACCGAGGGCGATCCGGACATCGACCTGCCGCTGCGGCCCCGGATGCTGCGCATCGTGGCCGAGAACCTGGCCGAGAACGCGATCCGGTACGCCGGCCACGGGGCGACGTTCACGCTGTCGGTGACCCGGGAGGGCGGCTCGAGGGTCCTCCTCGCCGCCGACGACGGGATCGGCGTCAACAAGGCCGACCTCCCGCGCCTCTTCGAGCGCTTCTGGCGCGCCGACGCGGCCCGGGCGACCCGCGGCACGGGACTCGGCCTCGCGATCGTCAAGCACGTAGTCGCGGCCGCGGGGGGAACCGTCGAGGCAAGCGGCGACCGCGGCCAGGGCCTCATGGTGCGCTGCACCTTCCCGGGCTGAGCCGTGCGTTGCACCTTCCCGGGCTGAGCCCTGCGTTGCAACTTCCCGGGCTGAGCCGGAGCACGAAAAGGCGAAGGGCGCCTTTCGGCGCCCTTCGCTTGGTCACCCCGGACGGGGATTCGAGCTCTTGCCTCCGTGGAGGCGTACGGCCTAGAGGCAGCCGTTCGACGGGCAGGTGATCGACTTCAGCGCCGCCTCAGCCGCCGAGAGGATCTTGACCGGGAAGGTCGGGGCGAAGATCAGCTTCGGCCCGTACTTCTTGTCGCCCTGTGTCAGCGCCCAGAAGATCAGGTGCCGGAGCTCGGTCGCCTTGGTGGTCTGGCGCGGGACGATGATGTAGGTGTAGGTCGAGATCGGGTAGGCGGTCGAGGCGGACTTCGGCGGGTTGACGATGTGCATCTCGACGCCGTTCGTGGTGGAGCTCGGGCTCGGGAACGCCGCCGCCGCCGCCTCGATGTCCTTGAGGCCGGGTGTGGCGAACGTGCCGGCCGCGTTCTGCACCGCCGCAACCTTCAGGTGGTTCGGCAGCGTGTAGGCGGCGCTGATGTAGCCGATCGCGCCGGGCGTGCTCGCGATCACACCGGCCACACCCGCGTTACCGCTGGCACCGACGCCGCCGGGCCAGTTGACGAGCGTGTTGTTCCCGACCTGCGACTGGAACTGCGAGCTGACGCGCTGGAGGTAGTCGGTGAACGCGTAGGTATCGCCCGAGCCGTCTGAGCGATGGACTGCCGTGATCGACAGGTTCGGAAGCGTCAGCTTCGGGTTCAGCTTTGCGATCGTGGGATCGTTCCAGTTGGTGATCTGCCCGAGGTAGATCCCCGCGAGCACCGCACCGCTCAGATGGAGGTCGTTGGGAGTGCCCGGCACGTTGTACGACAAGCGTCGTCGCCGAGAGCGCCCAGGGGATCTCGATGCAGCCGTTGCACGCTGCGGCCTGCGATCGGGTTGAGCGGAGCATCGGAGGCGCCGAAGTCGACTGTGCGCGCCGTGATGTCGGCGATGCCGGTGCCGGAGCCGACCGAGGCGTAGGTGAGGCTATAGCCGAAGGCGGAGCCGACCGGCTGGATCCACTGCTGAACGAGCGGGTTGACGAGGCTGCTCCCCGCACCCGAGATCGAAACGTCGGCGTTCTTCGCGCCGGCGGCCGCAGCCGAGAGCAAGCTAACGACGGCCGTGAGCGCGAGAAGGCCGAGTGCCCTCTTCTTCATGAACAACATCTCCTTGTCCTAGGTGACTGGTGCGCTGTGAGCGTTCTGCTTCCGTTCGCAAGGAGCCTGACGCCACCCCGGCAGCGAAAGGGCAGAGAGTTTGTGACAGTCGGGTGACGAACTGGTGAAGGCGACGCCGGTCGAGGGATGCCCTCGCGGGGCCCGCCAGCGGCCGCTTCGACCGGTCCGACGCACATTGGACGGGCGGCGGGGCCTACTGGACCTGGCCGAGCTTCCGGCGCGAGCGATCGAGGAGTAGCCGCGCGGTGAGGCTCGTCACGAGCACGAAGACGATCAGGATGAAAGCGGCGGCCCAGGCCTGTGCGTGGAGGTTCGGGTCGGCCTGCTCCGAGTAGCTGAAGATCGTGAACGGGATCGAGCTGAGCGGCTTCGATGGATCCCACGTGACGACCTGGCTCGCGTAGGTGCAGGTGAAGAGGAGCGGCGCCGTCTCGCCCGCGGCCCGGGCGATCGCAAGCGTCGTTCCGGTCACGATGCCGCCGATCGCGCCCGGAAGCACGACGCCGATGACGGTGCGCCATTTGGAGACGCCCAGCGCGTAGCTCGCCTCCCGGAGATGGTTCGGAACGAGCGCCAGCACCTCCATCGTCGTCCTCGAGACGAGCGGCAGCATGATGATCGAGAGGGCATACCCTCCCGCCCAGGCGCTCTGGTGGTGGCCGAGCCCGAGGATCGGCACCTTGGCCTTGACGGCGAGGCCGAAGACGAAGATCCCGATCACGATCGACGGGAACCCGTTCAGGACGTCGAGCCAGAGCTTCACCTGGTCGGCAAACCGCTTGGGTGCGAACTCGCTCACGTAGATGGCGGCGAGCACCCCGACCGGCAGCGAGATCGCCGTCGCGATCAGCACGAGAATCCGCGTGCCGACGATCGCAGGCGCGATGCCGCCGCCGGTCTGCCCGAAGAGCGCCGGCCCCTTGATGAAGAGGTCGAGGTTGAGCGCCGGAAGCGCCCGTACGAGCACCGAGCCGACGACGATGACGAGGATCAGCGATTGCCACCCCGGCCGCGGCGACGGCGGTGAGCTCGGCGGCCCGGTTGATGCGCAGGCGGCGACGGGAACGGCCGGTAGCCTGCAGCGAGAAGCCTGGGTCGCTCATCCTGTCCTCTGGCGCTCGAACCGATGGACGATGCGCTGCGCCGTCAGGTTGGCGACGAAGGTGATCACAAGCAGGATCAGGCCCAGGTAGATCAGCGAGGCGACGCTGAGCGGGGAGATGGCGCTCGAATACTGGTTGGCCAGCTGGCTCGCGAGCGTGCTGCCGGGCGCGAAGATGGTCAGCCTGATCGGCACGCCGTTGCCGATCACCTGCGTGACCGCGATCGCCTCACCGAGCGCGCGGCCGAGGCCGAGGATGATCGCGGCGACGACGCCGCCCTTCACCTGCTGGAGGACGACGCCGCGCACCATCTCCCAGCGCGTCGCACCGAGCCCGTAGGCTGCCTCCTCGAGATCGCGCGGGACGCCGGCGAAGAGCTCGCGGCAGATCGACGAGGTGATCGGCGTCGCCATGATCGCGAGCACGAGCATCGCCGGGAACACCCCGGCCGCAGACGGTGTGCCGAAGAGCGGGATGAACCCGAACCAGCCGTGGAGCCACGACTCGACGTGGTAGTGGACGAACGGGGCAAGGACGTAGATCCCCCAGAGCCCGACGACCACGCTCGGTACCGCCGCGAGCATGTCGACGAGCGAGCCGATCGGCCCGCGGATCGCCGGAGGAGCGAGCTCGCTCAGGAAGAGGCCGATCGCGATCGAGAGCGGCGCGGCGATCACGATCGCCCCGAAGGCGGTGATCACGGTGCCGATGATGTACTCGCGCGCCCCGTAGACGTCCGTGACCGGGTTCCAGGTGCTGTGCCAGAGGAAGGTGACGTTGTACTTCTGGATCGCCGGCCACGCCTTGTCGACGACCTGCCAGATGATCGCCGCGACCGTGAGGAGCGCAAGGAGCGCCGCGAGGCCGGTCAACACGTAGAGGAGGCGGTCGCCGAGCCGGTCCAGCGCGTGCCGGGTTCGGCGCAGGCCGGTTGGCGTCGCAGCTGAGGCGGCTTCCACGGCCGAGAGGTTTCCACCGATACGCTGCGGGCGCGAGGGTGCGTCACCACTTCGAAACCGAACGTTCACATCATATGTACCCCCCATTCTCGGGCCGCCCGCGACACTCGCCGCGGTGAGCGTGTACGGAACCGCCGAAATCCGATGGTCCTGCCGTGGCGACGCCGGGCCGACCGACGCCTGCGCCGCTCAACGTGAGCTCGGCGATGCCCGCCGAGCCCGCTACGAAGCGGACCGTCTTCGACGTGCAGTCGCTGTCGGTGTCGTACGGCAAGGCGCTCGCCGTCAAGCGACGTCATCGCTCGACATCTACGAGAACGCGATCACCGCGCTGATCGGCCCCTCAGGGTGCGGCAAGTCGACGTTCCTCCGCTGCCTGAACCGGATGAACGACCTGGTGCCGAGCGCGCGGATCGACGGGCAAGCTGCTCTACCACGGCACCGACCTGTACGGCGCCGGCGTCGACCCGATCGAGGTTCGGCGGCGGATCGGCATGGTCTTCCAGCGCCCGAACCCATTTCCGAAGTCGATCTACGACAACGTCGCCTACGGGCTGCGCATCCTCGGGATGAAGGACAACCTCGACGACCGCGTCGAGCAGGCCCTGCGCGGGGCCGCGATCTGGGACGAGGTGAAGAGCCGCCTCAAGCGCTCGGCGCTCGGGCTCTCCGGCGGCCAGCAGCAGCGCCTCTGCATCGCCCGTGCGATCGCCGTGCGAGCCCGACGTCGATCCTCCTCGACGAGCCGGCCTCGGCACTCGACCCGATCTCGACCCAGGCGATCGAGGACCTGATGCACGAGCTGAAGAAGGAGTACACGCTCGTGATCGTCACCCACAACATGCAGCAGGCCGCGCGCGTCGCCGAGATGACCGCCTTCTTCAGCCTCCAGGTCGAGGAGGACGGGAGCCGCCACGGCATCCTCGTCGAGTACGACTCGACCGAGAAGATCTTCACCCAGCCCTCCGACGAGCGCACGGAGGGCTACGTCACCGGCCGGTTCGGATAGCGCGGGATGAGAGCGTCCTTCCACGACGAGCTCGAGCAGCTCGAGGCGTCGCTGCAGGACGAGGGCGACCTCGTCCTGCGCGCCCTGCGCTCGGCGCTGAACGCCCTCGCCCGCGGCGACGACGAGCTCGCCGACGAGGTGATCGGCTTCGACGACGAGATCGACCAGCGCTACCTGGCGATCGAGACCGGCGTCCAGTCGCTCCTCGCCCGCCAGACTCCGGTCGCAACCGATCTCCGCCTCGTGCTCGCCGTCCTCCGCGTCAACCTGCACCTCGAGCGGATGGCCGACTACTGCGTCACGGTCGCGAAGCTGACCAAGCTGATGGGCGGCCTCGACGTCAGCGACGACCGGATCCTGAACTCGCTCGAGGACATGGGCCAGCGGCGCCGAGCAGATGATCCGCGTCGCCCTCGACGCCTTCGCGAACCGCGACGTCGAGAAGGCGAAGTCGCTGAACGAGCTCGACGATCTGATCGACCGCGCCAACCGTGACGCGGTCAGCGACATGCTCTCGCTCGGCGACTCGGTCGAGGAGCGCGAGTACGGGCTGCGGATGCTCGTCGTCTCACGCTGCGTCGAGCGCATCGGCGACCACGCGGTCGACATCGGCGAGCAGATCACCTACCTCGTCACCGGCGAGCTCCGCGAGCTCACGGACGCGTCGCATCCCGTTTAGAAGCATGGGGAAGAACCTCCGGTTCTCCCCCATGGGCCCCCTCTCCGACATCTTCCACCGGCCCCTCGGGACAGCTGAACACTTCCGGCCTTCCGCAACGGGGGCCGGCTTCTCCGATTCGCTGGCCTGATTGCGCCCGCCAGATCGGGCGCAATCGCTAAACCGTGGGGGAGCACCTCCGGTTCTCCCCCACGAGCCCCCTCTCCGACATCTTCCACCGGCCCCTCGGGACAGCTGACCTCTTCCGGCCTTCCGCAACGGGGGCCGGCTTCTCCGATTCGCTGGCCTGATTGCGCCCGCCAGGTCGGGCGCAATCGACGAGAAACCGAGACGGGCACACCTGCTTAGGCGTTTTTGACGAGGATGTTGCCGACGCGATGGGCTGCGGTTTCGCAGGCGTCTACGGCATCCTCTAGCGCCTCGTAGATGTCCTTCCAGCGGATGACGATGAACGGGTCGATCCGGTCGTCCTTGAAGAGCCCCGCCCTGGCCGAACGCGCGACGTGGTCGGCCTCGTCTTCGATCGCCTTGATCTCGAGGATCTCGGCGGCAGACCCCTGCAGGCCCTTCAGCCGGCCCAGCAGGGACTCGAGCTCGCGCGTCGCGCGCACGAGGAGAGCGCAGAGCTCGAGCGAAGGACGCGTCGTGGCCTGGATCCCGTACAGCCCGAGCAGCTCCGAGGCATTCTCGATCTTGTCCGGCACCTCGTCGACCGCATAGGCAAGCGCGATCACGTCCTGACGATCGTGCGGGGTCGGCTGCGTCTGGGCCGATCGCAAGAGCGCCGAGACGATGCGGTCGCCCTCGTGCTCGAGCGCCTTGATCGCCTCCTGCGAGACGGCGCTCACGGGATGCTCGCGAAAGCGCTGCTCGGCGGCAACCGCAATCGCGCTCGCGTTCTCGCCGGCCTGGACGAGCAGGTCGAAGAGCTCGTCGCTCGGAGTCACCGGTTCTTCACGAGGATCGCCTCGAGGACATCGGCTGCGTTCTCGCACGCATCCACCGCCTCTTCGATCTGCTCGTGAATGTCTTTCCAGCGAATCACCGTAATCGGGTCGTTCGCCGTCCTGAAGAGCTCGGCCATCGCCTCACGTTGTAGCCGGTCTCCCTCGTCCTCGAGCTCGCGGAGCGCGTCGAGCTGCGCCCTCGCATCGCCGAACCCGTCAAGCAGCTCGACGGCCTCGTGCAGGTGGGCAGCGGCTCGATGGACGACCCGGGCCTGGGCGAGGGCACGATCGGGAACGTCCCTGACCTCGTAGGCGTCGATATTGTCCGCCGCCTCGTCCACGTGGTCGCAGATGTCGTCGATGACCGAGGCGAGCCGGTAGAGATCGGCCCGATCGAACGGAGTCGCCGACGACTGGTTCAGGAGCTCGATCACCTCGCGGGTCAGGCGATCGCCCTCGTGCTCTGACTCGCGGATCAGGTGCAGCGTGCCGCGGGTCGCGGGCCAGCCTTCGAGGAGCTCGACGAGGAGCCTGGCGATGAGCTGGACGTTCGCAGTGGCGGCCGTCAAGAGCACGAGGAACTCGCGCTCTCCTGGGTTCGTCCGGTCGCGCGGCATGGCGGGGCTTTTACCAGATCGTCACCAAATCGAAACGGGACGAGTATGGACCCTGGGCGCACCACGCGAGGGCGAGCCCTGCGTCAGGGCAAAGGCAGCTGCCGCACCACGCAGAGACAACGACCCTGCGCGGCAAGCGCTCCGCGCCGGGTCGCGGGGGTCACGAGACCGCGAAGTAGATCGTCGCAGCGATGCCCGCCGCGAAACAGTAGACAGCGAACGGCACGAGCGTCCGCGTCTCGAAGTAGCGCATCAGGAACCGGACTGCGAGGTACGCGGTGACGGCAGCGCAGAGGGCGCCGGCGAGCGCCGGCCCCCGCACGCCGTTGCCCTCACTTCCGAAGAGCTCCGGGAGCTTCAGCACGGCCGCAGCGCCTATGATCGGGGTCGCAAGCAGGAAGGCGAAACGCGCAGCATCACGATTCGACAAGCCGACGAGCAGCCCGCCGCCCATGCTGGCACCAGAGCGGGAGAAGCCCGGGATCAGCGCAAGTGCCTGCGCGGCGCCGACGAGGAACGACTGCGGCCAGCCGACCTGCCGTGCGATCCGAGCGTCGTCGTCGCCCTCGGTCTCCGGTGCCCGGCGACGCAATAGCTCGGCGACGCTCAGGAGCACGCCGTTGGCGATGAGGAAGGCAGCAGCCGACGGCGCGGAGGCGAAGACGCGAGCGCAGCTTGTCCTGCAGGAGCAGGCCCGAGGATTCCGGCCGGGATCGTCCCGACCACGAGCAGCCAGCCGAGCTTCGCGTCCGTGTCCTCGGGGTCGATGCCGCGATCGCGCAAGCGAGCGCCCGAGGCCTTTGACGATCCTGACCCAGTCGCGCCAGAAGAAACCGAGCAGGACGATGGCCGTCGCGAGATGGGTGGCGACGAGGAACGCGAGGAAGTACTTGTCGTTCTGGTGGATGTCCCAGCCGAAGATCCGCGGGAGGATCACCGCGTGCCCGAGGCTCGAGATCGGGAAGAGCTCGGAGACGCCCTGCAGGAGCCCGAGGATGATCGCCCTCGGGTACGAGATCAGCGCGGCGAGGATCACGCCGCTTGAGACGTCCGCTTCGGGCCGGTCCGGAACCAGGCGAAGACGAGCACGGCCAGCCCCAGGAGCAGCGAGGCGATCCCGTGCTTCACGTGGTGATGGCTCGACCCCGGCCTGGTGGCCCGGGAAGAAGCTCGGTAGCGAGCGTGCGGGCTCTGCGAAGTAGACGATCGAGATCGCGATCAGGGCAACGCCGACGACCAGCGCGAGCAGAACAAGCAGGCGGTCGTTCCGCATCGGCTCAGCATATTGGGACGAACGGATGAGAGGCGGATGAAAGGCCCGACTGCCAGATGAGACAATTTCGAGTCAATCGCTAGCCTGGCCCTCGCTCGATGGCCGCTGCCGCACCGCTTCCGGCGCAACGCTCTGACCGGCTCGCACGGCGGCTCGGCACGGGCGACGCCGTCGTCGTGGGTCTCGGGGCGATGATCGGCGCCGGCGTCTTCTCGGCCTTCGCGCCGGCAGCGCGGACAGCCGGGGCGGGCCTGCTGCTTGCGCTCGCGCTCGCCGCCCTGGTGGCTTACGCGAACGCGTCCTCCTCGGCCGCGCTGGCAGCCGTGTACCCGAGCTCGGGCGGCACGTACGTCTACGGGCGCGAGCGGCTCGGTGATCGCTGGGGCTTCCTCGCCGGGTTCGGATTCGTCGCCGGCAAGTCGGCGAGCTGCGCCGCGATGGCGCTGACGTTCGCGTCCTATGCCTGGCCCGCCCACGCCCGGCCGCTCGCAGGTGACCGCAATCGTCGCGCTCGCCGGTGTCAACCTGGCGGGAATCCAGAAAACCGCGCTCGTCACGAAGGCAATCGTGGCGGCCGTCCTGGCGACGCTCACCTTTGTCGTCGCAGCGGCCCTTCTCGGTGGGTCCCCGTCGGCGTCGCGGCTGACGCCGTTCTTCGGCGCACGGCGCCTACGGGATCCTCCAGGCAGCGGGCATCCTCTTCTTCGCATTCGCGGGCTACGCCCGAATCGCGACTCTCGGCGAGGAGGTGAAGGATCCCGCACGGACGATCCCACGCGCGATTCCGGCGGCGCTCGCAATCGCACTTGCCGTCTACGCGGCTGTGGCAATCTCCGCTCTGCTCGTGCTGGGGGCCCCGGCACTCGGGCGCACCTCCGCCCCCCTCCGCGCCGTCGTCTCGGCGAGCTCGTGGCACGACGCAAGCTGGGTCGTGCGCGTTGGCGCAGCAATCGCGTCTCTCGGCGCGCTCCTCTCGCTGCTCGCCGGGACGAGCCGGACCGTGTTTGCGATGGCCTCCAACGGTGACCTGCCGCGACGGCTCGCGGCAGTTCACGAGTCCCGGCGGACGCCGTATCTCGCCGAGCTCGCAGTTGCCGCCGTCGCGGTCGCGCTCGCGGCCTTCGTCGACCTTCGTGGAGCCATCGGTTTCAGCTCGTTCGCCGTCCTCGCCTACTACGCGGTCGCAAACGCCTCTGCCTTGACGCTCGAGAGGGCGCAGCGCCGATCGCCCAGAGCGGTAGGCGCGCTCGGCCTCGCCGGGTGCATCATCCTCGGCGCGACGCTCCCGTGGCGGTCGGCCGCGGCGGCCGCGGCAGCGCTGGGAGCGGCGCTCGTCGCCCGCGAGGTCCTTCGGCGCGGCAAGACCGACTAGAATTCACCGGATCGACACCCCGTCGTCAGCGAACTTGGAGATGATGTAAAGCCCGTGGCGACGACCAGAAAGCCGCCCACAGAGACACCAAGCCCGACGCTCCTCAACCGCGAGCTCTCCTGGCTCGATCTCAACAAGCGGGTGCTCGACCTGGCTGCAGACCCGACCGAGCCTCTGCTCGAGCGCGTGAAGTTCTGCTCGATCTTCTCGTCGAATCTCGACGAGTTCTTCATGGTCCGGGTCGCAGGCCTGCTCGACCAGGTGATCGCGCGCGTGAACGTGCGCTCGCCGGACGGCAGGACGCCGCAGCAGGCGCTCGGAGAGGTTCGCGAGCGCGTGTTCGAGCTGACGGCGGCGCAGTCGACGCTCTGGCGCGACGATCTCGTCCCCGCCCTGGCCGCCGAAGGGATCGTCGTCGGGCACGGTCGAGGATGCAACGGCGGAGGAGCGGGCCGAGCTCGAGACGCGGTTTGCGCGCAACATCTACCCCGTCCTGACCCCACTCGCGGTCGGGCCCGGCCAGCCGTTCCCGTACATCTCGGGCCTCTCGCTCAGCCTCGGCGTCACCGTGCGCGATCCGGACTCGGGCGAGGAGCGCTTCGCCCGGGTGAAGGTCCCGGAGACGCTGCCGCGGTTCGTCTCGATCGGTAGCCGTGGCCTCCTGATTCCGCTCGAGACGGTGATCTCACACCATCTGGGCTGGGTGTTCCCCGGCATGGACCTCGTCGAGCGGGCCGCGTTCCGGGTCACCCGTGACGGAGACACCGAGATCTCGGACGACGCCGACGACCTGCTCGAGGCGGTCGAGAGCGAGCTCCGCAGGCGGCGCTTCGGCGCAGTTGTGCGCCTCGAGGTGTCGAGCTCGATCTCGCGCGCGATGGTCGCCCGGCTCTCGGAGAGGCTGGCCGTGCGCGCCGACGCCGTCTACCCGGTCCACGGCACGCTCGACCTACGCGAGGTCATTCAGCTCTGCGACATCGACCGTCCGGACCTGAAGTACGAGCCCTGGGTGCCCCATACCCAAAGGCGGCTCGCGAACCCGAAGGACGGCGACCTGTTCGCGGAGATCGCCTCGGGCGACATCGTCGTTCAGCACCCGTACGACTCGTTCGCGACGAGCGTCGAGGCGTTCGTGCGAGCCGCGGCAAAGGACCCTGCCGTGGCAACGCTGAAGACGACGGTCTACCGAACGAGCCGCGATTCCGCACTCGCGCCTGCGCTGATCGAGGCCGCGGAGAACGGCAAGCAGAGCGTCTGCATCGTCGAGCTGAAGGCCCGTTTCGACGAGCGGCGCAACATCGAGTGGGCGCGCTCGCTCGAGCAGGCAGGAGTGCATGTCGTCTACGGCTTCCCGGATCTGAAGATCCATGCGAAGACGACACTCGTGATCCGCCGCGAGGGTGACGGTCTCCAGCGCTACGTCCACATCGGCACCGGCAACTATCACGCCACGACTGCGCGGATCTACGAGGACGTGGGCCTCTTCACCGCCGACCCGGACATCGCGGCCGACATCGCCGACCTCTTCAACTTCGTTACGGGCTTCGGCCGCCCACAGACGTTCCGCAAGATCCTCGTGGCGCCGTTCAACCTGCGCCGCGAGCTCGTCGAGCGGATCCGCGCCGTCGCGGCGGCCGCAGCGGCCGGCGAGAACGCCCGTATCCGCATCAAGGTGAACAACATCGCCGACCCCGGCATCGTCGAGGAGCTCTACAAGGCCTCGCAGGCCGGCGCCGAGATCGACCTGATCGTCCGCGCAGTCTGCGTCCTCCGCCCGGGGGTCCCCGGGCTCAGCGAAACCATCCGGGTCCGGTCGATTCTCGGGCGCTTCCTCGAGCACAGCCGGCTCTACTGCTTCGAGGCGGGCGAGTCGAAGAGCTACCTGATGGGCAGCGCCGACCTGATGCCCCGTAACCTCGACCATCGGATCGAGATGATCGCGCCGGTCGAGGCTCCCCATGTCCGAGCCGAGATCGAGACGATCTTCCGCCGTCTGCTGGCCGACAACACCCAGGCGTGGACGCTTTCCGCCGACGGGACCTGGGACCGGGTCGAGCCGGACCCCGATGAGCGCCGCCGACCCTCTCAGCTCGTCGCGATGCGTGGTCGAAGCCGCGCCCGCCGCCGAGCGGCCCCGGGGGCCTGAGTGCCCCTATCGCAGGCGCCTGCCGGTCTCGGTGGGCGGTCAGACTTCGAGCGAGCGTGTTAGGGCGACATGTGGCGCGGGCATCATGACGCCATGCCCGTAGGGATCATCGACGTTGGCTCGAACACGGTCCGCCTGGACGTCTCGCGCGACGGCAAGTCGCAGTACCGCGAGCGCGTGATGCTCCGCCTCGGCGATTCGATCGAGCGCTACGGGATGATCCAACCCGAGAAGCTCGAGGAGGCAGCCCAGATCGTGCAGCGTTTCGTCCGCGAAGCGCGGCGCCGGGGTGCCGAGCCGGTCGAGGTGCTCGTCACGAGCCCCGGCCGCCAGGCGACGAACAGCGAGCAGCTCCTCGGCCGCCTCGCTGCGACAGCGGGAGCGCCGATCCGGCTCCTCTCCGCCGACGAGGAGGGCAAGCTCGCATTTGCAGGCGCTGTTGCCGCCACGCGCCGAGGCCACCAGGGGCTGATCGCCGTGTGCGACGTGGGCGGCGGCTCGCTGCAGCTTTCCGTCGGTACGAGGAGGGACGGAGTGGCCTGGGTGCGTTCGGTGGATATGGGCTCCATGCGACTCACGAGCCGCCTGCTCGACGACGACCCGCCCGGCGACGGGGCGATCGCGAAGGCCCGGGAAGAGATGGAGCGCCTGCTCGACGGATTCACGCCACCCCTGCCCGAGACGGCGCTCGCCGTCGGCGGTAGCGCCCGCGCGCTTCGGGCGATCGTTGGCTCGACTCTCGGTGCCAACGAGCTCGACGACGCGATCGCCATCCTTGCCCGCACACCGGGCCAGGAGGTGGCCTCCACCTATGACGTTCACCTCGAGCGCGTGCGGACCCTCGCCGCGGGAGCGGTGATCCTGCGGGCCCTCCAGCAGCGCGTCTGCGTCCCGCTGCGCGTCGTTCGCGGTGCCGGTGTTCGCGAAGGCGCGGCGGCCGAGCTCGAGACCCGCCGCGCGGCAGCCTAAGCTGGCTCTTAGATGAGCGTCGCTCCCCGGGGCTCTCGGAGCGAGTGGGTGGGATGGCCGGCTTCGAGCTCAGTCGGCCCTGAAGGCCTTCTCGGCTGCCCGCTCGACCCGCCGCCAGGCTGCCGGTAGCTCTTCACGGGCCACCTCGCGGCGCCGGCGCTCACGCTCGACGATCCGGCCGGCCGCGAGCCGGGCGGGGTCGGTCGCGAGTGAGCGAACCCGCTGCTCGGCGACGACGGCATCGTTGTGGGTGCCGATGAGGTCCTGCACCCCACGAAGCGTGCCGGCGAGATCGGCGAGCCGCTGCCCCTCCGAGCGGCTTGCGAGCTCCGCCGCGTACCGCGCATGCTTGGCCCGGATCCGGACCGCGTGGAGGTCCTCGTTCGTCGGGTGCTCCCCGAGCTCCTCGTAGGCGGACCGAAGCCGTCGGAGCTCTTTGCGCGCAAGGCGGGCGAGCGACATCTCCTCGTCGGAGGCGTGCAGGCGGTCGAGCGCGTCTGCATACCGGGCCACGAGCTCGGTGAACCGACTTCCTTCGATCGCCTTGAGCAGCTCCTCGCGCTGCCGGAGCCGCTCCCGTTCCAGAAGGGCGACGATCGCCTCGCCCCCCGCCTGGTCCGGCTCCAGCTCCTCGATCAGCTCACGCAGGTGTGCGATCAGCACGTCGAGGTCGCGAACGGGCCCGGAGATCGATCCGAGCCAGCGCAGCTCACGGTCGACGTTCGCGAGCTGGTCTCGCACGAGCGGCCGCGAGGCCCGGATCAAGGCCCGCGAGCGGCGAGTCGCGACCCGGAACCGATGCAGGTCCTCCGGGTCGGATCCGTCGAGGACACCCGGCTCCGACTCCTGGAGCTGCCGGAGCTGCCGTTCGAGGATCGCTCTCAGGTCATCGATTGCAGGCAATTCCCGACCGATCCTAGAGGCAACGGGACGATCCGGCCGGGGACCGTCACCATCTTGCAATGGCCTCACTCATAGTCGTAGAAGCCGCGACCCGACTTGCGCCCGAGCCGCCCTGCCTCGACGTGCCGTCGCAGGAGCGGCTGCGGCGCATATCTCGCCTCGCCGAGGCCGCGTTCGAGCACGTCCATGATCGCAACGCAGGTGTCGAGCCCGATCAGGTCGGCCAGGGCCAGGGGCCCCAGCGGATGGCCAAAGCCGAGCCGGGCCACCGTGTCGATCGCCGCGGCGTCCGCAACGCCCTCGGCAAGAGCCTGCACCGCCTCGTTGATGAAGGGCATCAGGATCCGGTTGGAGACGAAGCCCGCGACATCGCGTGCCTCGACCGGCTCCTTGCCGAGCTGCTTTGCCAAGGCGATGACTGCGGCGGCGGTCTCGTCCGAGGTGGTGCCGGAGCGGATCACCTCTACGAGGGCGAGCACCGGGACCGGATTGAAGAAGTGCATGCCGATCACGCGGTCCGGCCTGCGGGTGGCCGCGGCAAGCGCCGCGATCGGGATCGAGCTCGTGTTCGAGGCCAGAATCGCGTGCTCGGGCAGGATCGAGTCGGCACGCCGGAACACCTCGTCTTTCACTGCCAGATCTTCGATCACGGCCTCGATCATCAGGTCGGCCGGAACGAGCTCTGCAGCGACTACCACCCGTGCCAGCGTGTGACCGGGGTCGCCGCCGCCTTTCGCGGCCAGCCGCTCGAGGCTCCGACCCATTCCGTCGAGCGCCCGCTCGGTGGCACCCGGCGTCGAGTCGTACAGCGACACGTTGCGCCCCGAGGCCGCGACGACCTGCGCGATCCCGGCGCCCATCTGGCCGGCGCCGACGACCAAAACGTGGGTCAGCTCCATCGGCGTGCGCCAGCCTACCCTTATGCGAATGGACGCTCACGGCGCGCTCTCTGGACCGATCCGCGTCAGGGCGGCCGAGCCCCACGATGCCGAAGCGATCGAGTGGATCCGTGTTCGGGGCTGGCAGGCTGCCTACCGCCACATCTACCCGGCCGAGTTCCTGGATGCCTTGGTGGTCGACGGGTCGCGCTGGGAGGAGCGGATCTCGAACCCGCCAGAAGGCTGGAGATCGTTCGTCGCAGAGCTCAACGGCGCCGTGGGGGGCTTCGCCGTCTGCGGCCCCAATCGCGACGCGCCCGGCCCCGGCGAGCTCTACGCCCTCTACGTCGATCCCGACTCGTGGTCGTCGGGCATCGGGCAGGCCCTTCTGCAACGCGTCGAGCAGTGCCTCGCCGGTGACTATCCGGCGGCGACGTTGTGGGTGCTGGAAGCGAACTCGCGCGCGCGCCGGTTCTACGAGCGGTCGGGCTGGATCCTCGAGAAGGGCACGAGGCCGTTCGACTATGGCGGAGTTGCCGCGCAGGCCGTGCGCTACCGCAAGGTCTGCACGAGCTCGACATCGCGCTCGTAGCTGAGGAGCCCGGAAGCGTCCTCCAGAGGCACCCACCGTACGTCGTCGATCTCGTTCTTCGGGGCTGCCTCGCCTGTAGCCGCCATCCAGAAGTACCGGACTTCCTTCTCGCGACCCTGCCCGTCGAGGTACTGGGTCCGCCCTGCCTCCTCGCCGAGCAGGCAGACGAGCCCGGTCTCCTCCTCGACCTCGCGGAGCGCGCACTCGGACCAGGACTCGCCCGCTTCCAGCTTCCCCTTCGGGAGCGTCCAGTCGTCGTAGTGCCCGCGGTGGACCAGGAGCACCTTGCCGTCGCGAACGATGATCCCGCCGGCCGCGCGGACCTCCGCCACCGTCACGCCTCGATCAAGAGCGCGTCGCCCTGCCCGCCCCCCGAGCAGATCGCGGCGAGGCCCAGCCCGCCCCCGGAGCGGCGAAGCTCGTGGACGAGCGTCGCCACGATCCTGCCTCCGGAAGCTCCGATCGGGTGCCCGAGCGCGACGGCGCCACCGTTGACGTTCACCAGCCCGTCGTCGGCATCGAGGAGCCGGGTCGAGTGGGCCGCAACCGACGCGAACGCCTCGTTGATCTCGATCCGGGCCACGTCGCCGATCGACTTACCGGCGCGCGCGAGCGCCACCCCGGCAGCCTTTGCGGGCACGCGGGCCAGATAGGCGAACTCATCCGCAACGGCTCCCTGGGCGACGATCGAGGCGAGCGGCGAGATCCCTCGCCTGCGCGCCCAGTCCTCGCTGGCGACGATCACACAGGACGCACCGTCGTTCACCCCGGGCGCGTTGCCCGCAGTCGTCGTTCCCTCCGGGTCGAGCACGGGCGAAAGCGAGGCGAGCTTCTCGAGGGTCGTGTCGCGCCGGGGGCTCTCGTCGGCCTCGAGCTCCCCGACCGGGACGAGCTCATCACGAAAGCGGCCCGCGTCGCATGCCGCCACGGCCCGCTCGTGCGACCTGAGCGCCCAGGCGTCCTGCTCCTCGCGCGAGATGCCAAGCTCCCGGGCGACGAACGAGGCCTGTTCGACCATGTGCCTCCCGTCGAAGCTCGAGATGAGGCCGTCGTGGGTCATCAGGTCGATGAGCGTCCCGTCGCCGAGCCGGTAGCCGAAGCGGGCCCGGGAGAGCGCATACGGCGCGTTCGACATCGACTCCATCCCGCCGGTGACGACAAGCTCGACATCGCCGGCCCGGATCATCGAGTCGGCGATCTGCACTGCGCGGATCGACGACGCGCACACCTTGTTGATCGTGTCGGCCGGCGTCTCGAGCGGAAGCCCGCCTGCCACCGCCGCCTGCCTGGCGGGCGCCTGCCCTGCACCGGCCTGCAGGACCTGACCCATGATCGCGTAGTCGGGCTCGCCGGGCTCGATCCCTGCACGATCGAGGGCGGCGCGGATCGCGATCCCGCCGAGCTCCACGGCAGGGCGGGCGGCAAGCCCCCCGCCGAGCTTTCCGAACGGCGTTCGTACGGCCGCGACGATCACGCTCCGAGTCACGAGCTCGACGACACGGGGTTCGGAGCCGGCACCCGTACGACGCTAGCGCAGGAAGCTCGTCTGCGGCGTGAGCCGGCGGGCGAAGGCGACTACAAGGTCGATCGTTGCCTCCAGGTCGCGGAGGTCGACGAGCTCACAGGGGGAATGCATGTACCGGACGGGGATCGAGAGCAGGCCGGTCGGCACGCCGCCGCGCGCGACGTAGACGGCATCCGCGTCGGTCATGGTGCGGCCGCCAGCGACCTCGAGCACGTGCGGGATCCCTTCCTCCTCGGCCGCGCGGATCAGAAGCTCCGAGACGTGTCTGTTCACGATGGGGCTCCGCTCGATCGAAACGCCGGAGCCCAGGTCGACGCGCCCCGCCCGCTTCGGGTCCCCGCCGGGCACGTCCGTCGCCCACGTGACGTCGATCGCAATCGCGACGTCGGGCTCGAGCCGAAACGCCGCCGCCCTCGCGACGTCGAGGCCGATCTCCTCCTGCACCGAGGCGACGGCAACCACGTCGACGGTGGCGTCACCCGCGGCGGCGATCCGGCGTGCCGCCTCGAGGGCCGCGTACGCACCGAGACGGTCGTCGAGGGCCCGCGAGACGAGGCGTCCGTTCGGCAGCTCGAGCGGTTCGCCGCGCCAGACGCCGGCGTCGCCAAGCCGCACCCGCGCCGCCGCGTCCTCCGCGCTCGTCGCGCCGATGTCGATGTGGAGATCCGACCGCTCGAGCCTTCCCTGCTCGCCCTTGCCGGTCCGGAGGCGGGGGGCGATGACACCGTCGACCGGGCCTTCCCGGCCGGCGATCACAACCCGCTGGTTGGCGAGCGCCTCCACATCCATGCCGCCGAGCGTCGTGAAGGACAGGAGCCCCGCATCGTCGATGTTGGTGATCGTCACGCCGATCTCGTCGATGTGGCCGATCACGGCGAGGGTCGCCTTGCCCCCTGCAGTCACTCGGGCAAACGACGTGCCCAAGGTGTCGCTCTCGACCTCTGCGAATGCAGCTGCCGCCGTGCGCCAGACGGCCGCGGCAGGCTCCTCGTGACCCGAGGGCCCGACGGCGAGCAGCAGTTCACGGAGGAGGTCGTCTACAGGCACGGCTTGCGGATTGAAGCACCTGGGCCTATCTTTGGGGCAGATGACTCCCTCTCCGATCACGAGCTGGTGGACCTGGCGCGCGAGCGGGGCGGGGGCGTGCGCCTGATCGCGCACGACACCACGTAGCCCGCTCGATCCGAAGACCCGTCTCGCGGGTCTTCTTCGTTTCTGCCGAAATGCACGCAACCGACATCCACGCAGCCGGCCTCCACCCAATCGACGTCAACCCAATCGATATCCAAATGGGGCCGACCGTCACGACCGATCTGCTCACCCCGCTCGGGGCGTATCTGCGCCTGCGCGGTGAGGGAAAGGCGAGCTTCCTGCTCGAGTCGGTCGAGCAGGGCCGGCTTGGGCGCTACTCGCTCGTCGGCTGCGGCTCGCGGCTCCTCTCCTTCGAGGAGGCGTCGCAGCGCCGACGAGCCGGTCGTCGGGTATCTCGGCTACGACTACGTCGCGAAGCTCGAGCCGACCGTGCCGCTGCCGGACGCCGGGCGCGACCTGCCGGAGAGCCGTTTCGTCGCCGCCGACACGCTCGTTCGCTTCGATCACGCGCTCGGAGTCGCCGAGGTCGTACGGGGCGACGACCGTACGGTCGAGCTGCTCGAGAGCGAGATCGCCGCGCCGGCGCGAGCGTCGAGCGCCCACGGCGCGACGCAACGTTTCCCGGCCCAGACGGACTACGAGCGCGGCGTGCTCGCCTGCAAGGAGCACATCCGGCTCGGCGACGCATTCCAGATCGTGCTCTCGCAGCGTGCCGAGCGGCCGACGAGCGTCTCGGCGCTCGCGCTGTACCGGTCGCTCCGCCACGTCAACCCGTCGCCGTACCTGTTCCTGCTCGAGCTTGGCGAGCTCTCCCTGGTCGGGTCGTCGCCCGAGACGCTCGTCAAGTGGGACGGCAGAGCGCGCCTCCGTGAACCCGATCGCCGGCTCGACGAGGCCCGGCGAGGGCGACGCAGAGCGGCTGCTCGCCTCCGACAAGGACCGAGCGGAGCACATCATGCTCGTCGACCTCGGCCGCAACGACCTCTCGCGGGTCTGCCGCCCGGGGACGGTGCGAGGTCTCGCGCTTCCTCGAGGCCGAGCGGTTCTCGCACATCACCCACCTCGTCTCGGAGGTCGTCGGAGAGCTCTCCGCCGGCGTCACCACCTTCGACCTGCTGCGGGCGTGCTTCCCGGCCGGAACCGTGTCGGGTGCGCCGAAGGTACGGGCGATGCAGATCATCTCGGAGCTCGAGGGGTACCGCCGCGGGCCGTACGCCGGCGCCGTGCTCTACTCGCTGCCCGGAGGCCCGCTCGACGCGTGCATCGCGATCCGCACCGTCGTGCTCCACGACGGCCTCGCGCTGCTGCAGGCGGGCGCAGGGATCGTGGCCGACAGCGACCCGACCGCCGAGCACGAGGAGTGCCTGCGCAAGCTCGCGGCGCTCGAGACTGCGATCGACCTGGCGGAGGCAGGATAGGAAGGGAAGATGCTGCTTCTGATCGACAACTACGACTCGTTCACCTACAACCTCGCCCACCTCTTCGGCGAGCTCGGGGTGGAGGTCGTCGTGCGGCGTAACGACGAGATCACGGTCGACCAGATCGAGCGTGCTCGCGTCCCTCCCACCTCGTGATCTCGCCCGGGCCCGGGTCGGCCCGAGGATGCGGGGGTCTCCGAGGAGGCGGTCCGCGCGCTCGCGGGCCGGGTTCCGGTGCTCGGCGTGTGTCTCGGGCATCAGGCGATCGTCTCGGTGTTCGGCGGCGAGATCGGCCAGGCGCAGGCACTCGTGCACGGCAAGGCGACGGATGTGAGCCACGACGGCCGCGGCCTCTTCTCCGGGCTCCCCGAGAGCTTCCCGGCCGGGCGCTACCACTCGCTCGCGGCCACATCGATCCCGCCCATGCTCGAGGTGTCCGCATCGGCGTCCGACGGCGAGGTGATGGCCGTCCGCCACCGCGAGCTGCACGTCGACGGCGTCCAGTTTCATCCCGAGTCGGTGCTCACCCCTTCCGGGCCAGCGCTCGCGCGCAACTTCCTCGAGGGCCGGCCGTGAGGGCTTTCGCGTGATCCAGGCTGCCATCTCGCAGGCTCCTCGACGGGCACGACCTCTCCCAGCGAGGAGGCGCGCGGGGTGATGAACTCGATCATGTCGGGCGAGACGACGCCCGCGCAGATCGGCGGCTTCCTGGTGGCGCTGCGGGCGAAGGGCGAGACCGCGCGACGAGATCGCCGGCTGCGCCGAGGCGATGCGCGAGCACGTGCTCGGGGTGCATCCGCGCCGCCAGGATCTCGTCGACACGGCCGGGACGGGCGGCGACGGCGCGAACACGTGGAACATCTCCACGGCTGCGGCGCTCGTCGCGGCCGCGGCCGGGGCAGGCGTCGCGAAGCACGGAAACCGTGCGGCCTCCTCGGCGACGGGCGCTGCCGACGTGCTCGAGGCGCTCGGATTCGATCTCGCGATGCCGCCCGAGCGGATCGCGCTGTCGATCGACGAGCTCGGCTTTGGGTTCCTCTTCGCCCAGGCCCATCATCCGGCGATGAGGCACGCGGCGCCGGTGCGCCGCGAGCTCGCGCACGCGGACGGTCTTCAACGTGCTCGGGCCGCTGACGAACCCGGCGGGGGCCCGCGCTCAGGTCGTGGGCGTGTATTCCGCGGAGATGGCGCGCACGATCGCCGACGCGCTCGTCCGGCTCGATGCCCGCCGCGCCTACGTCGTTCACGGCGCCGGCGGGATCGACGAGCTTTCACCCGCCGGTGTGAACCTCGTTTGCGAGGTCGAAGGCGGCAGAGTCAGGGAGTACGAGCTCGACCCGCTCGAGCTCGGCGTCCCTCGCTGCGAGCCCGTGGAGTTGAAGGGCGGGGATCCGGAGACGAACGCACGAGCGCTCCGCACCGTCGTATCGAGGGCGAGGATCGCGACAGCGGCCATCGCTCGGCCGTGCTCCTCAATGCCGCGGGCGCGATCGCCGCCGCCGGCCACGCCGCCAACCTGGCCGAAGGCCTCGTGCTGGCCCGGGCCGCGATCGACTCCGGCGCGGCCGGCGAGCGCCTCGACGCTCTGCTCGCCTTCTCCCAGGCGGGGGCACCGGCATCGAGAGCCTCGGTGCGCACCAGCCCGACCCAGGTGCCGGACGCCCGTCGTTCGCAGCGCCGGCACCGCCTGCAGCAGGTGGGGGCGTGAGGTTTCAAGACGCACTCGCGGGCGCCGGGGTTCGGGGCGATCGCAGAGTTCAAGCGTCGCTCGCCCTCGGCCGGCGACCTGCGGCCCGCCGGAGACGTCGCCGAGGTCGCGCGAAGCTACGAGCGGCACGGAGCCCGGGCGATGTCGGTGCTCGTCGACGAGCGCTTCGCGGGCACCTGGGACGACCTCCGCGCGGCGCGCGCGGCCACCTCGCTGCCGCTGCTCGCGAAGGGGTTCTTCGCGACCGAAGGCGACCTGATCACCGCAGCCGAGGCCGGGGCCGACGCCGCGCTGCTGATCCTCCGCGACCTCGACGACGCCGCGTGCAGCTCTCTCTTGCGCTGTGCGGGAGCGACTCGGTCTCGACACCCTCGTCGAGGCGCACGACGCCGAGGAGCTCGAGCGCGCCACGGCCCTCGGGGCCGCCGTGATCGGCGTCAACGCACGCGACCTCTCGACCTTCGCGATCGACCGCGCCGGGCCAGCTCGCTCTGCTCGCCCGCGCGCCCCGCGACCGCATCGTCGTCGCCGAGTCGGCGATCTCGACGCGGGCGCAGGGAGCCGCCGCCGAGCTCACGGGCGCCAACGCGATGCTCGTCGGCTCGACTCTGATGCGGGCCGCCGATCCCGGCGCCAAGCTCGCCGAGCTGATCTCCCGGCCGCTCGTCAAGGTCTGCGGCCTGACCCGACCAGGACGACGTCGACGCCGCCGTCGACGCCGGCGCCGACCTCGTCGGCTTCATCCTGGCCGACGAGAGCCCGCGCCGCACCGACGAAGCTCCTCGCCGCACCCGAGACCGTGCTCACGGGTCGCGGTCTTCGTCGGCGAGGAGCACGAGACCGATGCGGACGTCGATCCAGCTCTATGCCCGCGAGAACGGCCACCGTGGCGCGCGACGGCGTGCTGCGGCGAAACGGCGATCAGGTCGCTACCGTCGTCGACTTGCCCTGGGAGAGCGCCGACCCATCCCACCTCGAGCGTGCCCGCTCGCAGCCCGGCCGCGTGATGCTTGCCGGCGGCCTCGGCCCCGCCAACGTCGCCGGGGCGATCGCTGCCGTCGCGACCCTGGGCCGTCGACTCGGCCCGCTCGACCGAGCGCTCACCCGGGGATCAAGGATCATGCGAAGATCCGCGCCTGGGTCAGCGCGGCCGGCGAGGCGTCCCGATGACGCGAGGCAGCGTCGACGTTCGGCGCCTACGGCGGACGCTACGTCCCGGAGACGCTGATCCCGGCCCTCGACGAGCTCACCGCCGGCTGGGAGGCCGCCAAGCAGGACGAGAGCTTCCATCGCGAGCTGCACGAGCTCCGCACGAACTACGCCGGCCGCCCGACGCCGCTGACCCGCGTCGACGCGCTTCGACCCCGGCCGGCGCACCTACCTGAAGCGCGAGGACCTGCTGCACACCGGCGCGCACAAGCTGAACAACGCGCTCGGGCAGGCCGTGCTCGCGCGGCGGCTCGGCAAGCACCGGATCGTCGCGGAGACCGGCGCCGGCCAGCACGGCGTCGCGACCGCGACCGTGTGCGCGCGCTTCGGGCTCGAGTGCGTCGTCTACATGGGCGCCGAGGACATGCGCCGGCAGGCGCCGAACGTCGAGCGGATGCATCTGCTCGGTGCCGAGGTGCGCCCGGTCGAGTTCGGGACGAAGACGCTCAAGGAGGCGACGAGCGAGGCGATCCGCGACTGGATCACGAACGTCGAGATCGACCCATTACCTGATCGGCTCGTGCGTCGGCCCTGCCCCCTATCCGGAGCTCGTCCGGGATCTCCAGCGCGTGATCGGCGACGAGGCGCGCGAGCAGATCCTCGCCGCCGAGGGACGGCTGCCCGAGGCGGTGATCGCCTGCGTCGGCGGCGGCTCGAACGCGATCGGGGCCTTCTACGCGTTCATCGCCGACGAGGAGGTGCGTCTCGTCGGCGTCGAGGCCGCCGGCGCAGCAAGCCTCGGCTCGGGCCGTACCGCGGTGCTCCACGGCGCGCGCTCCTCTGTTCTTGCCGACGAGGACGGCCAGATCGCAGATGCTCACTCGATCTCTGCCGGGCTCGACTACCCCGGCGTCGGCCCCGAGCACGCCGCATTGCGCGACTCCGGCCGGGCGACCTATGTGGCGTGCACCGACGAGGAGGCGCTCGCCGCCCTCCATCGCCTGGCCGAGACCGAGGGCATCATTCCGGCGCTCGAGAGCTCGCACGCGCTCGCGCGGAGCCTCGATCTCGATGCCGAGCTCGATCGTCGTGTGCCTCTCGGGCCGCGGCGACAAGGATCTTGCCGAAGTGATCGCCCACTCGTGACGAAGCTCGTGATCTACCTCGTGTGCGAGCCGGAGACGCCCGAGCTCGCGGAGGCGGCGGTCGCGGGCGGCGCCGACATCATCGAGCTCGGCATCCCCTTCTCCGACCCGCTCGCCGAGGGCCCGACGATCCAGCGCGCCTCCGAGCGCGCCCTGGCGCGCGGGATGCGAACCGGCGGCGTGCCTCGAGTGCATCGCTGCGACGCGGGCGCGGGTCGAGGTGCCGCTCGTCCCGATGACCTACGCGGCGATCCTCGAGGCCTACGGGTACGACCGCTTCGTCGAGCGATACGCGCGCGGCCGGCGCGACGAGCGCGATCGTCGTCGATCTCCCGGTCGAGGACCACTCCGAGCGTGCCGCGCGTCCAGCTCGTCGCGCCGACCTCGACCGACGAGCGGATCGCTCTCTGCGCCGCCAAGACCGACGGCTGGCTCTACCTCGTCTCGCTGACGGGGACGACCGGGGCGCGCGAGACGCGTCTCCCCCGCGCTCGCCGGCCTCGTCGAGCGCACCCGACGCCCTGACCGGCGTCCCCTCTACGCCGGCTTCGGGATCTCGACGCCCGAGCATGCGGCGGCGGTGGCCGGAGCTCGCCGACGGCGTCGTCGTCGGCTCGCGGGCGGTGCAGGTCGCCGAGGAGGGCCCGGCGGCGCTCGAGAGCTACGTGCGGACGCTGCGGAACGCAATCGACGCCGTCGGCCGCGCCGGCGCCGCGGGTAGGCTCGCCGGCGTGAGCAGCTGCGGTCGTCGTCGGCGCGGGCGTCTTCGGCTCCTCGATCGCCCGGGAGCTCACCCGGCGCGGCTGGGGGGTGCCGGCTCGTCGAGCAGTACACGCCCGGGAACGTCCGCTCCGGCTCCGGGGGCGACACGCGGCTCCTGCGCTTCTCGCACGGCGACGTCGAGTGGTACTCGCTGCTCGCGCGGCGGTCGCTCGAGCTCTGGCGCGACCTCGAGTCCTCGAGCGGCGAGAAGCTCTTCGAGCCGGTCGGGGTCGCCTGGTTTCGAGCAGCGGCAGCGGCGACTTCACCGCAGCGGAGCGAGGCGACGCTGACCCGGCTCGGCATCCCCTGCGAGCGGCTCGACCCCGGCAGGAGGCGCAGCCGCCTCTACCCGTCGCTCGGCGGCGACGACCTGCGCTCGGTGCTCTTCGAGCCGGACGCCGGCGTCCTCTACGCACGCGCGGCTACGAGGGCGCTCGCCGCGGGCCTCGACGTCGAGGTCGGCCGGCCGACGCCCGACAGCCCGCCGCAGGCCGACGCCGTCGTCTGGTGCTGCGGCTCGTGGCTGCCCAAGCTCTTCCCGGGCCTCGTCGAGCAGCGGATCTCCCGCCGCGACGTCTTCTTCTTCGGCGTCGGCGGCGAGTGGGCCGGCACGCCGGGCTTCTGCGACTACGACGGCCCCTTCTACGGCCACGGCGACCTCGGCGGGCTCGGGATGAAGATCGCGCCCGACGGCGCCCGGCGCCGAGGTCGATCCCGACGAGCTCGCAGCGGCTGCCGGATCCGGCGATGGAGGCGCTCGCCCGCGAGTACGCGGCCCGGCGCTTCCCCGCGCTCGCCGGATGCGCCCGTGATCGGCGCCCGCGTCTGCCAGTACGACCTGACCACCGACACGCATTTCCTCGCCGCCCGCCACCCCGACGAAGCCGGGCTGGTGGCTCGTCGGCGGCGGCTCGGGCCACGGCTTCAAGCACGGCCCTGCGCTCGCCGAGTACGTCGCCGACTGCATCGAGGGGCGCCGCGAGCCGGAGGCGTTCCACGGCCTCGGGCCGCGCTCGGGCCACGCCGGCCTCCGCACCGCCGACGCGGCCTAGAAGCTCTGAGTTAGAAGCCCCAGGTGCAAGCTATTCAGGCCAGAAGTCGGGCGTGAGCTCGGTCTCGGCCATCGGGTCGTCGACCCGAATCGAGACGATCACGAGCTCCGCGTCCTCGGGCTCCTCGTTCCACACCGAGCGGACGACCTCGGGCGCAACCCGGATCGCCGTGCCGGCGGCCCGCCTCGATCACCTCGTCGCCGAGCTTGAACTGGAGCGTCCCGGAGATCACGAAGTAGATCTCCTCCTGGCGCTTGATGGCTGTGGCCGTAGGAGCCCTTGCCGCCGTGTGCTGTCGGCATCCGGCGGTAGGTCAGCGCGACCTGCTCGCAGCCGAGCCCGCGCGTGAGCATCCGCATCTCGCCGGGGTAGTCGCCGAGCACGTCCGGGACGTCCTCGAGCGTCGTGATCGTGTACCCGCTCATCTCCGTCGCCTCCGTCCGCCGGCTGGCGCTGGCCATCGGCCTCAGCGGAACTAGTATCGGGGATCTGAGCGACGGGATGCGCAAGCGCTTGACCCTCGTCGCCTGCATCCTCGGGTCGACGATCGTGTTTCGTCGACTCGACGGTCGTGAACGTCGCGCTGCCCGCGATCAAGCGCGACCTCGGCGGCGGGCTCGCGCTGCAGCAGTGGGTCGTCGACGCCTACCTGCTCACGCTCGGCTCGCTGATCCTGGTCGGCGGCTCGCTCGGCGACCTCTTCGGCGGCAAGCGCGTGTTCATGATCGGCGTCGTCTCGTTCGGCGTCACCTCGCTCCTCTGCGCGCTTCGCCTGGGACGGCACCTCGCTGATCGTCGCGCGCGGGCTGCAGGGCGTCGCCGGCGCGCTGCTCACGCCGGCGGCGCTCGCGACGATCACGGCGGTCTTCAGCGGCGAGGAGCGCGGCGCCGCGATCGGCACGTGGACCGCCTGCACCGGGATCGCGTTCGTGATCGGCCCGCTCGCCGGCGGCTGGTTCGTCTAGGTCGCGTCCTGGCGGGCGATCTTCCTGATCAACCCGCCGCTCGTCGTCGTCACGCTCGTGCTCGTGCTGGTCGCCCTGCGCGACCAGGAGCTGCCCGGCGAAGCGAGCGCCGGTCGACGTCGTCGGCGGCGTCCTCTGCGTGCTCGGGCTCGCCGGGCCGGTGTTCGCGCTGATCGAGGCGCCCAAGCGGGGCTTCGGCGACCCGGTGATCCTCGGCGGGCTGATCGGCGGCGTCGCTGCTGCTCGCGGCCTTCGTCGCGCTGGGAGCGCGCGCGCGCCCGCGCCGATGCTGCCGCTCGGCCTCTTCCGGCGGCGCAACTTCGCCTTCGCGAACCTGGAGACGCTCAGCGTCTACGCCGGCCTCTCGACCCTGCTCTTCTTCCTCGATGCTCTTCCTGCAGCAGCTCGACCACTACTCGGCCCTTCAGAGCGGCGCTCGCGACGGTCCCGATCACGGTCGTGATGTTCCTCCTCTCGAGGCGGTTCGGCGCGCCTCTCGATGCGGATCGGCGCCGCGGCTGTTCATGGGCTTCGGGCCGTTCGTCTGCGCGGGCGCGATGCGTCTGGCTCCTGCGCTCCTCGACCCGGGCTTCGACTACTGGACGACGCTCCTGCCGCCGCTGCTCCTGTTCTCGGTCGGGCTCTCGATGACGTTGCGCCGCTCACCTCGACCGTGCTCGCCGACGCCGGCGAGAGCGACGCCGGGATCGCCTCGGGGGTCAACAACGCGATCGCGCGGGTCGCCGGGCTGCTCGGGATCGCGGTCGTCGGCGCCGCGGCCGCCGGCAGCGGCTCGAACCTCGACCTGCACGGGTTCCGGATCGCGATGGGCGTCACCGCCGGGCTCGTCGCCGCCGGCGGCGTCATCGGCCTCGCCGGGATCCGAAACCGTCCCGATGGCCGGTACATGAGCGCCGAGCCGACGCGCGGCCTCCGAGCAGGCCGCGGAGATCGTCTTCGACCACGTCACGAAGCGCTACGCGGGCCGCGACGGAGCGGCGCTCGACGACCTCTCGCTCACGATCCCGGCCGGGACGTTCTGCGTGCTCGTCGGCCCGTCGGGCGGCGGCAAGACGACCGCGCTCAAGCTCGTCAACCGCCTGATCCCCTTCGACGAGGGCGAGATCCGCATCGACGGGCGCAGCATCCGCGACCTGCCCGAGGTCGAGCTGCGGCGCGGGATCGGCTACGTGATCCAGCAGGTCGGCCTCTTCCCGCACATGACGATCGGCGAGAACATCGCCACCGTTCCGCGCCTGCTCGGCTGGCCGAAGGCGAGGACGACGGCGCGCACCGCCGAGCTGCTCGAGCTCGTCGGGCTCGAGCAGTCCGATGCGAAGCGCTACCCGGCCCAGCTCTCGGGCGGCCAGCGCCAGCGGGTCGGGCTCGCCCGCGCGCTCGCCGCCGACCCGCCGGTGCTGCTGATGGACGAGCCGTTCGGCGCGCTCGACCCGATCACCCGCGCGCGCCTGCAGGACGAGCTTCGCCGCCTGCACCGCGAGGTGGCGAAGACCGTGATCTTCGTCACCCACGACATCGACGAGGCGATCCGGATGGGCGACCGGATCGCGATCCTGCGCGAGGGCGGCGTGCTCGCCCAGTACGACACGCCCGACGCGATCCTCGCCCACCCGGCCGACGACTTCGTCGCGCAAGTTCATCGGCGAGGACCGCGCGCTCCGGCGGCTCGCCCTGCGGCGGCTCGGCGAGGTCGAGCTCGAGCCGGTCCCCGGCTGCCGCCGACGGGCTGCTCAGCGTCTCTGCCGCGACGACCGTGCGAAACGCCGTCTCGCTGCTGCTCGAGAGCGGCAAGGAGCGCGTGCTCGTCGTCGGCGACGAACGGCGCACCGGTCGGCTCGCTCACCCTCGCCCGCGCCGCGGAGCTCCTGCGCGCATGAGCGCGGCGGCCGGCCCGGTGATCCCGAACTTCGGGACCGGGCAGCTCGTGTGTCACCGGCGACCATGTCTTCTGCTGGGGCTGGGTGAAGCAGCACTGGGGCGACACGCTCGGCCCGGCGCTCGCTCAGCACGCCGAGCTGACCGCGATCGCGGTCGGGATCGGCTTCCCGGTGGCGCTTCGCCCTCGCGCTCCTCGCCCATCGGGTGCCGCAAGGTCGAGCAGCCGATCTCGGTCGTCGCGGCGCTCGTCTACACGTTCCCGAGCTTCGCGCTCTTCCAGCTGCTCGTGCCGTTCACCGGCCTCACGAACACGACCGTCGAGATCCCGCTCGTCTCCTACACGCTCGTCATCCTCTTCCCGATCATCGTCGCCGGGCTCGACGCGGCTCCGGCCGACGTGCTCGAGGCGGCCCGCGGCATGGGCCTGACCCGGCGGCAGCTCCTGACCCGCGTCGAGCTGCCGCTCGCGCGTGCCCGCGATCATCGGCGGCCTTCGGATCGCGGTCGTCTCGACGATCGCGATCGCGACGATCGCCGCGACGATCATGGAGAAGGGGCTCGGGTACCCGATCTTCTACGCGATCACCCTCCCGACGCCGTTCAAGACGGAGATCTACTCCGCCGGGGTGCTCGCGGTCGCGCTCGCGCTCGTCTGCGACGCGGCGCTCGTCCTGCTCCGCCGTGCCGTCACCCCCTGGGCCCGGGTGACCGCTCGATGATCTTCGACGCCGCCAACGCCCACACGTTCGTCGAGGCGATCCGCTTCATCGGCGACCACCCGCACTTCCTCGCGACCAAGGCGGTCGAGCAGCTCGAGCTCTCGGGCGCCGCGATCGGCGATCGCGCTCGCGGTCGCGCTGCCGCTCGGCATCGTCCTCGGCCACCTCCACCGCGGCTCCGGGATCGCGATCGGCGCCTCGATCGTCGGCCGCGCGCTGCCGAGCATCTTCCTGATCGCCGTGTTCCTCACGGTGCTCGGGATCGGCTTCAAGAACAACATGGTCGCGCTGGCCGTGCTCGGCACCGGGCCGGTGCTGACGAACGCCTACCTCGCCGTCGAGGGCGTCGACCGGGACGCGGTCGAGGCGGCGCGGGGCATGGGCCTGTCGGGGCTGCAGGTGCTCGGCCGGATCGAGCTGCCGCTCGCCTCGCCGCTGATCTTCACGGGCATCCGGATCGCCGCGATCACCGTCGTCGCGACGGCGCCGATCGCCGCGTATGCGGGCGGCGGCGGGCCTCGGCGACGTGATCGCCAACCAGGCGAGCTATCGGTTCTCCGGGCGTTCTCGGCGCCTCGATCTGCGTGATGGCGCTCTCGGCGGGAGTTTGGATCGCCCTTCTCGCGTTACAAGAGACTGACAACCCCGCGAGGGATCAGCGATGGCTAGGGTCCAGTCGGCGGGCAGGGCAGTCCGAAAGGAGGAGGCGCTAGTGATCAGGAAGCACACGAGGCGGGCCGCCAAGGCGGCGTTTGCCATCTCACTCGGGGTCGCGATCGTCTTGGGCGGATTCGCCGGCGCGGCACGGTCAGCGACCCACGCCGGGCCCGACGATCACGATCGGCACCAAGAACTTCCCCGAGGAGTTCATCCTCGGCGAGCTCTACAAGCAGGCGCTCAGGCGAAGGGCTTCACCGTCACCTACAAGGAGAACATCGGCTCGACCGAGATGATCCAGACCGCGCTGACGAGCGGGAAGATCAACTTCTACCCCGAGTACACGGGCGTGATCGTGCAGGACGTCTTCCACCACGACGAACTCGCCGAAGACGGCCGCGGCGACCTACGCGCTCGCGAAGTCGCTCGAGGCGGCCAAGGGCTTCACGCTGCTGAACGCAGACGCCGTTCTACGACACCGACGTGCTCGCGGTGACGAACGCGACCGCGAAGAAGTACGGGCTGAAGACGATCTCCGACCTGAAGAAGGTCGGCGCGTTCAAGCTCGGCGGCTTCCCCGAGTGCCAGACGCGCAACACCTGCTTCGTCGGCTACACGAAGCAGTACGGGCTCTCGAAGGCGAGCGTTCGTCTCGGTCGGGAGCGTCTCGCCCTACCGGCGCTCGACGCGGCACGGTGCTCGCCGCCGACGTGTTCTCGACCGATCCGCCGCTCAGCGCTCCGTCGAAGTACACGGTGCTCACCGATCCCAAGCACATCACGGGCTTCCAGAACGTCGCGCCGATCGTCGCCGACCTCGGTGGCGACGGCGGCGGGCCCGACGTTCGCGAGCACGGTCAACGCGGTGTCGGCCAAGCTGACGCTGCCGGCGATCATCGCCATGAACAAGGCGGTCGAGGTCGACAAGCAGTCGGCCGCGACGGTCGCCAAGGCCTTCCTGAAGGCCAACGGGCTCGGCTAGGAGTGCGGGTCGTCGTTCTCGGTGGAGGGTCGTCCGGCGAGCATTTCGTCGGCGCCCTCCGCCGGCTCGACGCCACGGTGGAGCTGACGCTCGTCGAGCGGCGGCTCGTCGGCGGCGAGTGCTCCTACTGGGCGTGCATGCCGACGAAGACGATGCTTCGCGGCCCGGAGCTCGTGGCCGCGGCGCGGCGCGCTCCCGGCGTCTCGGCGGCGAGCTCGACCCGGCCGGCGTCGTTCGCGTGGCGCGACTACGTCGCGGAGCGCGACGACTCCTCTCAGGTCGAGTGGCTCGAGGGCAAGCGGCTGCGAGCTCGTTCGCGGCGACGCGACCGTCGTCCGAGCCGGGCCTCGTCGACGGTCGACGGGGCGCGAGCTCGGCCTACGACCGGCTCGTGATCGCGACCGGCTCCTCGCGCGGCGGTCCCGCCGATCCCGGGGCTCGACGCGATCGACTTCTGGACGAACGTCGAGGCGACCGAGACGACGGAGGTGCCCGGGTCGCTGGCCGTGCTCGGCGGCGGCCCGGTCGGCTGCGAGCTCGCGCAGTTCTTCGCGCGGGTCGGCTCGCGGGTGACGCTCGTCGAGAGCAGCGACCGGATCCTGCCGCGCGTCGACGCCGAGGCGGCCGCGCTCGTCGCCGACAGCCTGCGCCACGACGGCGATCGAGCTTCGCGTGGGCGCCCACGCCGCGGCCGTCGAGGACGGCGCGCTCGTCCTCGACGACGGCGACGAAGGTGCGCGTTCGACCGGTTGCTCGTCGCGACGGGCCGCAAGGCGAACACCGAGGGCCTCGAGCCGCTCGGGCTCACGATGTCGAAGCGCGGGATCGAGGTCGACGAGCGCCTGCGGGCCGCCGAAGAACGTCTGGGCGATCGGCGACGTCACCGGCATCGCGCTGTTCACCCACGTCGGGAAGTACCACGCCCGCATCGCCGCCTACGACATGGTCGGGCGCGAGGCCCGGGCAGACCACCGGGCGATCCCGGCGACGATCTTCACCGACCCGCAGGTCGCGACGGTCGGCACGCTCGAGGGCAAGGTGGCGACCTGGCCGCTCACCTCCACCCCGCGCCTCTCGACCTACGAGCGGCCCAAGCGGAAGGGGTTCGTCAAGATCGCGGCCGACCCCGAGCGGCGCGTCGTCACGGGCGCCGTCGCCGTCGGCCCCGAGGCGGGCGAGTGGCTCCAGCAGCTCACGCTCGCGATCCGCGCCGGAGACGCCGATCGAGGTGCTGCTCGACGTGATCCAGCCCTACCCGACCTTCAGCGAGGCGGTCTTCCTCGCGCTGCGCGAGCTCGACCTGGATCTGTGAGTCGGGTCAGGCGATCCCGTAGGCGGTCACCACGAGCAGGAGCACCGAGAGCCCCGAGGTGACGAGGACGGTGAGCGCCGCCAGGACCCCGAAGACGCGGCCGTTTGCGTACTCGCCCATCAGCTCTCGGCTCGAGGCGAGCCGCCAGATGAAGAAGAGAGTGATCGGCAGCAGCACGCCGTTGACCACCTGCACGGCAACGAGCAGCCCGATCACCGGGACGCCGGGGGCCAGCGCGACGATCGTCCCGATCGCGATCAGGACCGTTACGACGCCGACGAAGACGGGCGCGTCACGCGGGTTGTGCCGGATGCCCTTCTCGAAGCCGAACGTCTCCGCGACGACGTACGCGGCGGTGACCGGCAAGATCGCCGCCGCGAGCAGGCTCGCCCCGAGCAAGCCCACGGCGAACAGCACCTCGGCGTAGCGGCCCGCGAACGGCTCCAGTGCCTTCGCTGCGTCGGCGGCGCTCGCAACGTTCCGGTGGCCGTGGACGTACAGGGTCGCACCCGTCGCGATGATGATGAACCCGGCAACGAGGTTCGCGAACACCGAGCCCGGAGATGACCTCGGCCCGCTCGGCGTTGAGCTCCTCGGGCCCGATGCCCCGCTCGACGACAGCCGACTGGACGTAGAGCTGCATGAACGGGCGTGATCGTGGTGCCTGCGGTGGCGATGAAGAGGAACAGGTAGCTCGAGTTCGTCTGGATGTGCGGCGCAACGATCGCGTGGCCCACCGAGCCCCAACGGGGATGGGCCAGGATCGCGGCGATCGGATAGGCGAAGAACGGGATCGTCATCAGCACGAACACGCGCTCCGCCGTCTTGTACGAGCCGCGGACGACGAGCAGCCACACGACCGCAGCGGCGACCGGAACCGACACGTACTTCGGGACGTGAGCGAGCGACAATGCGGCGCCGATCCCGACGAACTCGCTGATGCAGATGCCGAGGTTGGCGACGAGCACCGACACGGTCGAGAACGCCGACCAGCGCACCCCGTACTGCTCGCGGATCAGCTCCGCCAGCCCCTTTCCCGTGACTGCGCCCATCCGTGCCGCCATCTCCTGCACGACGATGAGGGAGACGGTGATCAGCACCATCATCCAGAGCAGGTCGTAGCCGTACTTTGCGCCGACCGACGAGTAGGTGGCGATCCCGCCGGCGTCGTTGCCGGCGTTGGCGGCGATCAGCCCGGGCCCGAGAAAGGCGAGGAGCGCGACGAGGCGCGCCGTGGCGGCGTTACGCGGGCGCAGCCGCGGGCGCCGGCTTGGAAGCCGGCCGCGCATGAAGCCCGTGGCAGCCCGTACTGAAGCCGCCATCGGTCTCCGCCTGATGCAACGTCACGTCCACAGCCGCAAGAGTCTACTCCTGCCGGTTTCGGGGCAAGTTGTCGTTCGGTTGCGGCTGTGCCTGCGCTAGTCCTCGCCGAGGAGGCCGAAGCGGCGGCGCCAGCCTTTCGGGACGACGAGCTCGAGCACGTCGTCCACGGTGACCACGCCGACGAGCCGATCCTCATCGTCGACGACGGGAACGACGGTCAGGTCGAAGTCGGTCATCAGCCGCGCCACCTCCTCGATGTCGGCGTCGGCGCGCACGCGCTGCGGCATCGCCGCCGAGCTCGCCGACGCTCGCGCCCGTGTCGGCCCGCACCAGGTCGGCCAGCGGCATCGCGCCCGACCAGCCGCTTGCGGGTGTTCATCACGAAGATCCAGGCGAGCGCGTCCGCAGGCGCGTGCGCGATCCGGATCCGCGTCGAGCGCCTCCTCACGGGTCGCCTGGCTGTACACGCAGACGAAGTCGGGGCTCATCAGCCCGCCCGCAGTGGCAGGGTCGTAGCCGAGCAGGGCGCGCAGCCGCCGGCGCTGCACCGGGTGGAGCTCCTGCACGACGAGCTCGCGGCGCTCCTCGGGGAGCGCCGCGACCAGGTCGGCGGCGTCGTCGGCCTCCATCCGCGCCATCAGCTCGGCAACCTCGGCGTCGGATGCGATCCTCGAGGAACTCGAGCTGGTGGCCCGACTCGAGCTCTTCGAACACGTCGGCCTCGAGCTCGGGATGGTCGCCGACCGCCTCGATGATCTCCTCGCCCTCCGATGCGACGCCGCCTCGACCAGGTCGGCGAGCTGGGCCGGCATGGAGCCGCGCGAGCCGCGGATGCGGGAACGTTCAGGCGGACGGTCGGCACGTGACCGGTGAACGGCTCGACGCTCGCCCAGTCGAGGAAGCTGCTCTCGCCGACCGCTCGCCGCCGAGCGAGCCGCGGCAGGAGCCTCCGGGCGAACCCGCGCAGGCCGACGTCGACGCCGACGACGCGGTACCAGCCCTCGAGCCGCGCGAGCTCGATGTCGTTCGAGCGGACGAGGCGGGCGCCGTCGATGTTGATCAGCTGCCGGTCGAGCACGTCCTTCTTCAGCAGCACCTCCTGCGGCCGGCGCTCGAACGGGCGCAGGTCGAGCCGGACGGCCGCGCAAGCGTCGTCCGGCCCTGCTCGATCGCCGAGACCGAGTCGGCCGGCACGAAGACCTGGCGGCCTGCGACCGTCGCGAGGAGGCCGGTGACGGGCGGATACTCGTCTTCGCCGAGCCGGACGATCAGATCGTCGACCCGGCCGAGCTTGCCGCCCGCCTCATGCTCCAGAGCTCGCCGCCGGTGACGAGCGAGAGATGGAGCACCGCGGGTCGAGCGAGAGCTCATCTGCCTCGGCTCGGCCCGTCGGCTACGGGATGCGGCCCTCGAAGGCGCGGGCGGCCGCGAACGACGCGAGCAGGAGGCCGGCGGCGGCGAGCGCGAACCACGAGGTGATCTCGGACGCGCTTGCGTCGTCCGGCCGATGCTGGAGCCGAGCGTGCGGTAGATCTGGACGACGCTCGAGGCGGTCTGCGGCCGTGTAGGACTTGCCGCCGGTCGCACGCCGCGATCTGGCTCATCGTCGCCGGGTCGGGCGGCACCGCGACCGAGTTCGTGTAGGCGCCGAAGCCGAAGGTGACCTTGCCGGTCGGCGTGCCGAGCGACACCGGGTAGATGCGAACCCCCGCCAGCTTGGCGGCGTGCGCCGCCTGCGAGCGGCTGGAACGTGCCGCGGTTCTGCGCGCCGTCGGAGAGGAGCACGATCACGCCGGGCACCGGCTTGCCCGGGCGTGCGCACGTACCCCGAGGCGCGCAGCGAGGTCTGGAGCATCTTCAGCGCCGACTCGATCCCGTCGCCGAGCGCCGTCCCGGCCTCGGGCTCGAGCAGGCCGATCGACTGCTCGCAGCGGCGCCCGGTCCGAGGTCGGCGTGACGAGCGGCTCGGGATCGGAGCTGAAGGCGACGAGGCCGACCTTGAACTGCTTCGGCAGCTTGGTCAGGAACGTCTTCATCGCGGCCACGGCGGCGTCGAGCCTCGTCGGCTCGACGTCGTTTGCGCGCATCGAGCCGGAGACGTCGACGAGCAGGACGATCGTCGCGTTCTGGTCGGGCTCCGAGAGACTGCACGCGCGGGCGCGCAAGCGCCGCCGGCGGCGAAGACGAGCGCCAGGAGGAGCAGCAGCGAGCGGGACGAACCGCCGCCAGGCCCGGCTGACGCTTCCCGGACGAGGCCCGCGAGCACGGTCGAGGTTCGTGAAGGCGACCGGGAAGCGGGCCCTGCGCCGGTCGAGCGACGATCGCGACGACGAGCACGACCGGGACGACGAGCAGCGCGAGCAGGAAGAGCGGGCGACGACGAACGTCATTCGGTCGGCGCACCTGACGCCGATCTGGACCTCGGCGCCGCGCGCCGGCGGGCAGCGCCTCGCTGGCGCTGATCGCGAGCCGCGCCTGCGGCCCCGCTGATCGTCGTCTTGACCACGATCGCCGAGGCGAGCCCGGGGTCGGGCTCGTTGACCGTGTCGAACGCGGGCGTGCTCCAGCTGTCGACGAGCGCCTCACCGGCCGGGCAGCCGAGCGTGCACGACCTTCTGGTCGCCCGGACCGAGCTCGACGAGCCTCGAGCGCAGGTCGAGCGGCGGGCCGAGCGGCGCTGGCTTGCGTGGCGATCGTGTTTCGCACGCTCGACGGGCGACGGAATGCAGCCGATGAACGGCTTGAACGATCCGGCCCGGTGCTGCCCGGATACGGCCCGGAAGAGGACGCCGCTGTTCGTCGTGCGGCCGAAGGCGATCGGTGCGCCGAGGATCCCGTCGAAGGTCGCGTGGATGTCCAGCGAGCTCGCGAGCGCGTCGGTCCCCGCGACGACGCCCTTCCCCTGCGGGCATGCGAGCTCCAACTTCGACCTCGCCGTTCGCGGGCACGACGACCCAGGGCCCCTCGACGGGAATGCAGCGTAGGCACGCCGTTGCACTCGTTCGCTGCACCCGACCGTCCCGGAACGGCGACGGCGAGACGAGCCGCGGCAAGCGGCGGCGAGCACAACGAGCCGTGACCTCATACGAGCCTCCGGAACCAGAGCGCGGAGAGCCCGACCCCAGGATCATCAGCACGAGCGCTCCGCGCCGGCGACGTACTCGGTGACCTCGCTCAGCTGCTTCGTGTAGACGAGCTTGGGCCGAGGTTCTTGTAGACCTGGTCAGCTGGGCGGCCGAGCCCGCCGCCGAGAACGTGCCGCCGCCTGCCTTGGCGACGGCCTTCAGCGTCGTCAGCGTCGACCGGAACCTGGCTCACGAGCGGAAAGGTCTTCTTGCTTCCGGGCCCAACCGGGATTGCTGGTTGACCTGCCCGGCCGGAGTGCCGACAGCGACCGTCGAGACGGGGATACCCGCCTTGCGGGCGGCTGCCGCAGCCGCCGGTCGGCAGTCGTCTTGCCGGCGTTCTGGGCGCCGTCGGAGACGAGCAGGATCGAAGCGGGCGGGCGCGGCACCGGGCTTCCCGGCCCCTCCCACCGCCTTCTTCGGCGACGTCGGCTGCCTCGACGATCGCGTCGCCGAGCGCGGTTCCGGAGAGCTCAGTCGTCTTCGGTAGGCCCGCGATCAGGGCCGCGCTGTCGTACGTCGGCGGCACCTTGACCGCGATGCCGTTGGAGAACGTCACGAGCGACCCCCGGTACTGCGAGGGCAGCTTGTTCACGAACGCCGTAAGGGCCGCGTCGGCTGCCAGGAGCCGCGTGGGCTTGACGTCGTTGGCGGCCATCGACCCCGAGATGTCGATCAGCATCACGACCGTCGCCCCGTCCTGCGCCGACTTGAACTTCGCCTCCGGCCGCGCGAACCCGACCAGCAGCAGCGATGAGCGCCAGCGCAAAGAGCGCGGCCGGGATGTACCGCCGGCGCCCGGGCGCCCCGGACACCATGTTCGGGAGCAGCGCGGGCGTCGACCACGCGCGCGGCCTTGCGGGCCCGGCGCCGGTCGAGCAGGACGTAGCCGAGGATCGCGACGGGAACGGCGAAGAGGGCGAACAGCAGGTCGGGAGACTCGAAGCTCATGACTCAGACGTCGCTCCGCCGCAGGAAGGCGGCAAGTTGGCGAAGCCAGTCGCCCTCGGTCGAGAGCGCGACGTGGCGCACACCGGCTGCCGCTGAGGACTCGCACGAGCCCACGGCGCTCCTCGGCCGCGGCGTCTGCGAACGCGCTCGCGCAGCTGACGGTCGCTCGTGTCGACGCGCAGCTGCCGTCCCGTCTCGGGATCGACCAGCCGCAGCTCGCCGACGTCGGCAAGCTCCTGCTCGCGCGGGATCGCGAATCTCGACCGCGAGCGTGGGATGCCGGCCGGCGACTCGGAGCAGCGCATGCTGCCAGTCGATCGGGCCGCGGAAGTCGGAGACGATGACGACGAGCGAGCGCTGCGATGGCGAGGCCGTCGAGCAGGCGCAGCGCCTCGGCGAGCCCGCCGCTGCCCGCAGGCTCGTCTCTGCAGCGCGGCCAGCGTCAGCAGCAGCCCGCGCCGCCCCTGGCGCGGCCTGCGCCAGCGCGGGTCCGTCGGCGCCGAACGGCGACGAGCCCGAGCCGGTTGCCGCGCCGGGTCGCCGTATGCCCGATCGCGAGCGCGACGCCCTCGGCGACGTCCGCCTTGCGCCGGTCGGCGGTGCCGAACGCCATCGACGCCGAGGCGTCGAAGACGAGCCAGGTGACGAGCACGCGCTCGGCGAGCTCGACGCGGACGTGCGTCTCGCCCGTCCGCGCGGTCACGTTCCAGTCGATCCGGCGCACGTCGTCGCCCGGCTCGTAGGGCCGCACCTGGTAGAGCTCGGTGCCGACACCGGCGAAGGCCGAGCGGTAGTCGCCCGCGAGCAGGCCGTCGACGCGGCGGCCGATCGCGAGCTCGAGCGCCTCGAGGCTCTCGGCGGTGATCGGCCCGGGCCCGGGCCGGGCGGGCGTCCGCACCCGCCCGACGACGGCGTCGAGGCCCTTCACGCCACCGCGGCGGCCTGGCGCCCGAGGTCGATCTGCGGCGGCGGGATCGCGGCGAGCACCTGATCGAGCACCTGGTCGGCGGAGACCTCCTCGGCGAGTGCCTGGTAGGAGAGCACGAGCCGGTGGCGGAACGCATCGCGCACGACCGCCTCGCACGTCGCTCGGAAGCACGTAGTCGCGCGCGCGGATCACCGCGAGCGCCCGGGCGGCAGCGACGACGCTGATCGGCCCGCGCGGGCTCGCGCCGTAGGAGATGTAGGGGGCGATCGAGTCGAGCCCGACGTCGGCCGGCCTCCGCGTCGCGGTCGCGAGGTCGACCGACCCAGCTGACGAGCGCCGGATCGACGAACACCTTGCCGACGATCGCCTGAAGCGCCTTCAGACTCGTCGATCGAGAGCACCGGGTGAGAGCTTCGGCGTCGGCTCCAGCGAGCGCGACGACGACCGTGAGCTCCTCGTCATGCGTCGGGTAGTCGACGAGCACCTTCAGCATGAACCGGTCGACCTGAGCCTCCGGCAGCGGATAGGTGCCCTCCGACTCGATCGGATTCTGCGTCGCGAGCACGAGAAACGGGTCGGGCACCGGATGGGTCGTGTGCCCGATCGTCACCTGCCGCTCCTGCATCACCTCGAGCAGCGCCGACTGCACCTTCGCGGGCGCACGGTTGATCTCGTCGGCGAGCAGGAAGTTGCAGAAGACCGGCCCGAGCTCGGTCTCGAACTCGTGCTTGTCGGGCCGGAAGATCCGCGTCCCGACGAGATCGCTCGGGACCAGATCGGGCGTGAACTGGATCCGCGAGAACGAGCCGCCGAGCACCGAGGCCGTCGACTTGATCGCCAGCGTCTTCGCGAGCCCCGGCACACCCTCGATCAACAGATGGCCGCCCGCCAGCAGACAGACGAGCAGACCGCTCCAGCATGTTCTCCTGCCCCGCGATCACCCGCCGAATCTCGAACAACGCCTCTTCGAGCTTCGCCAGGTGCTCGTGGCCCTGCCGTCGGTAGAGCCGCCTTGCGCGTCAGCCATTGAGGAACCTCCTGCTCGCTAATCCCGCGCAGAGCCCCGAGCCTGCGGAGAATGGATGAGAATCACCGGATTCGGGGCCGGCCGTCGCAGGAAAAGGTAGCTGGCCCCGCAGAAGTCGTGTGCGCGACCGGCTCTCGCGACTTCGCCGAGTCAGCGTCCTTTGCCCGTGCCGCGGCGAGTGGGTCGGGCCGGAGGATCAGCGTCTCGCTCGGCGCGTGCGTGAGCATCCAGGTGAGGTCTTTCGGCGTGAAGCCGGGCCGGCGCCCGACCGGCGCCGGAACGACGATGCGGTCGAACTGCTCGGCGTCCCAGAGCCGCTGCAGGGCGTGGATCGGCGTGCGCCCGCTCTCGATGCGCGCGTCGACCGGGACGCCCGGCGCGCAGCGCGGCGTGCTCGACCGCCTCGAGCAGCGGCATCGCTACGGCCACCTGCTGCTGCATCGGCGCGTCCTCGGGCTGCTCGAGCGGCACGACGATCAGGTAGGCAGGCACGAGCGTCGCGTCCTCGGCCCGCGCGATCCGGATCGCGGCCTTGAGGACCGTCGGGTCGAGCGCGCCGCCGGTGAACGGAACGAGGATCCGCGCCGCACCTGCTCCGCTCGCGAGCGGCGGCCTGCCGCCGGCGGGCAGCAAGCCACGGCGCCGACGGCGGCCGCGGCGACGGCGAGCGGCGCCGACGATCGCACGCAGCTCATCGGTCGCAGCTCCTCGCGCAGCGCCCGGTCGGCGACGACGCGGATGTCGACGCCGGGCAGGTCGCGCACGAGCTTCGAGATCAGCGAGCCGCGGAGGATCTCGGTCCGCCGCGACTCGTCGGGGGTGCCGACGAAGACGTAGGTCGAGCCGCGCTCGGCGACGAAGCGCTTGACCGTCTCGGGCAGGTTGTCGCCCTCGAGCTCGAGGAAGTGCGCGCCGAGGATGCTCGCGAGCCGGCGCAGCGCGGCGAGCGAGACGGTCTCCGGCCTCGGTCAGCTGCTGGCCCGGGCGCCGCACCCAGACGGCGTCGATCTCCGAGCCGAGCCGCTGCCCGGAGCGGAAGGCGCGGCGGAGGATGCGCTGCGACCTCGGCTCGGGCGTGACGAGCGCGAGGATCCGCTCGGCGACCGCCTGCTGGCTCAGCGGGTCGAGCACGGCCGTGCTCGCGGCGCGCCTCGACGTCCTCGGCGAGCTCGCGGAGGACGAGCTCGCGCAGCGCCGCGAGGTTGTCGAGCCGGAAGAAGTTCTGCGAGCGCGGCCTCGACCCGGTCCGGCGCGTAGACCTTGCCGGCCGCGCAGCCGGTCCTGGAGCGCCTCGGGCGCCAGGTCGACGAGCACCACCTCGTCGGCCTCGTCGAGGATGCGGTCCGGGAACGTCTCGCGCACCCGGACCCCGGTGAGCTCGAAGACCTCGTCGTTGAGGCTCTCGAGGTGCTGGATGTTGACGGTCGAGGTGACGTCGATCCCGGCCTCGAGGATCTCGTCGATGTCCTCGTAGCGCTTGCGGTTGCGCGCCTCGGGCAGGTTCGTGTGCGCGAGCTCGTCGACCAGCGCGAGCTCGGGCGTGCGCGCGATCACCGCGTCGACGTCCATCTCCGCGAGCTCGACACCGCCGTGCGCTGCTGCGCAGGTGCGGCGACCGTCTCGAGCCCGTCGGCGAGGACGCTCGTCTCGGGGCGGTCGTGCGGCTCGAGGTAGCCGATCACGACGTCGACGCCCTCGCGCTGGGCCTGCCGGCCCTCCTGGAGCATCCGGTAGGTCTTGCCGACTCCCGCCGCCATTCCGAGCAGGATCCGGTAGCGGCCGCGCACCGGTCCTGAGCGCCTAGGCCCCGAAGACGTTGTGGACGAGCAGGTCGATCAGCTTGATCGCCGACGAACGGGCAGGATCACGCCGCCGAGCCCGTAGATCAGCAGGTTGCGCCGCAGCAGCGCCGTCGCGCCGATCGCGCGGTAGCGGACGCCCTTGAGGGCGAGCGGGACGAGCGCCGGGATGATCAGCGCGTTGAAGATGATCGCGGAGATGATCGCGCTCTTCGGGTCGCCGAGATGCATGACGTTGAGCGAGTTCAGGGGCCCGCGCTGGCCCGGGGTGCGTCGCGTAGGTGAAGGCGAAGATCGCCGGCAGGATCGCGAAGTACTTCGCGACGTCGTTGGCGATCGAGAAGGTGGTCAGCGCGCCGCGGGTGATCAGCAGCTGCTTCCCGACCTCGCAGATCTCGATCAGCTTGGTCGGGTTCGAGTCGAGGTCGACCATGTTGCCGGCCTCCTTCGCGGCCGAGGTGCCGGTGTTCATCGCGACGCCGACGTCGGCCTGCGCGAGCGCGGGCGCGTCGTTCGTGCCGTCGCCGGTCATCGCGACCATCCGGCCCTTCGCCTGCTCCTCCTTGATCAGCGCCAGCTTCGCCTCCGGCGTCGCCTCGGCGAGGAAGTCGTCGACGCCGGCCTCCTCGGCGATCACGGCCGCGGTGACGCGGTTGTCGCCGGTGATCATCACGGTGCGGATCCCCATCTTGCGCAGCTCGTCGAAGCGCTCGCGCATGCCGCCCTTGACGATGTCCTTGAGGTGGATGACCCCGAGGACGAAGTTGTCCTGGGCGACGACGAGCGGCGTTCCGCCGGCGCGGGCGATCTTGTCGACCTCCTCGTCGAGCCGCGCCGGGATCTTGCCGCCCTGCTCCTCCACCCAGCGCTTGACCGAGTCGGCGGCGCCCTTGCGGTACTGCTTGCCGTCGAAGTCGACGCCGCTCATGCGCGTCGTGGCCGAGAACGGGATGAACGTCGCGTCGAGCTCGGAGAGCTCGCGGCCGCGCAGGCCGTACTGCTCCTTCGCGAGGACGACGATCGAGCGTCCCTCCGGCGTCTCGTCGGCGAGCGACGAGAGCTGCGCGACCTCGGCGAGCTCGCTCGACCGGCACGCCGTCGACCGGGACGAACTCCGAGGCCTGGCGGTTGCCGAGCGTGATCGTGCCGGTCTTGTCGAGCAGGAGGACATCGACGTCGCCCGAGGCCTCGACCGCCCGGCCCGACATCGCGAGCACGTTGCGCTGCACGAGCCGGTCCATGCCGGCGATCCCGATCGCCGAGAGGAGCGCGCCGATCGTGGTCGGGATCAGCGCGACGAGCAGGGCGATCAGGACCGTCTGCGAGAGCTGCGTGCCGGCGTAGATCGCGTACGGCCGCAGCGTGACGACGGCGGCGAGGAAGGTGATCGTGAGGCCGGCGAGCAGGATGTTGAGCGCGATCTCGTTCGGCGTCTTCCGCCGCTCGGCGCCTTCGACGAGCGCGATCATCCGGTCGAGGAACGACTTGCCCGGCTCCTGGGTGACCTGGATCACGAGGTGGTCCGAGAGCAGCCTCGTGCCGCCGGTGACGGCCGAGCGGTCGCCGCCGGCCTCGCGGATCACCGGGCGCGGACTCGCCGGTGATCGCCGACTCGTCGACCGAGCCGACGCCTTCGACGATCTCGCCGTCGGCCGGGATCACCTCGCCGGCGGTGACGACGACGAGGTCGCCGCGCTGAAGCTCCGGCGCCGGAACGTCCTCGACGTGTGCCGCTGTCGAGCCGCCGATGGGCGGTCGTCGTCGTGCGCGTGGCGCGGAGCGCGTTGGCCTGCGCCTTGCCGCGCCCTTCGGCGACCGCCTCGGCGAAGTTCGCGAACAGCACGGTCAGCCAGAGCCAGACCGCAGATCACGCCGACGAACCAGAGCGAGCCGGTATGGCCGCGCGCGAGGTCGAGGACGAAGATCCCGGTCGTGATCACGCTGCCGAGCTCGACGATGAACATCACCGGGTTCTTCAGCTGCAGTCGCGGATCGAGCTTCGGGAACGAGTCGCTGCACCGCGCCCGACGACGATCTCGCGCGAGAAGATGCTTGCGGACGCGCGAGCCATCTAGCGTGCCCGCCCTGTCGAGCGCGAGGTTGAGCTCGAGCACGTTCACGCCGGGCTCGCCGAAGAAGCCCCACGAGCGGCCGATCGGTGTGCTTGCGCGATCAGCTGCTTGCACCGTCGCGAGCGGCAGGTGGCGTGACCGCTGCGATCCGCGCGGCCTGGAGCTGCGCGTAGGCCGGCGAGATGTCGGGGTCGATGCCCGAGCCCGACGTCGTGACGGCGTCGACCGGGATGTCGTGGATCGTCAGGCCCGGGTTGTACGGCCCCTCGAGCTTCAGGATCGCCTGCGCCGCGGCGTGGACGTTCTTCGCCAGGTCGGGGTTGGTCGGGCCGAGGTTCGCGAAGCTCGTCCCCATCGCGTTGTAGCGCGACCGCCGAGGGGCGCTCGTGGAAGTACCGCGGGCCCGGTGAACGCCTGCGCGGCGAGCTTCGAGCCGACGACCTTGCCGTTCGACCGTGATCAGGCTTCCGTTCGGCCTGGCTCTTGAACGCGACCTGCGCGAACCCGGTCATCACGAGCGGGTAGCCGAAGCCGAAGACCGCGGTGATCACGACGATCGCGATGCACGGAGCTGACGAGCGTTGCGCATCAGTGCATCAGCCCTTCGACGATCGGGCCGAGCGTGAGCGCCGGGAAGATCATCAGGCCCGCCGTCAGGGCGATCACGCCGACGAGCAGCACGACGAAGGTCGGGCCGTCGGTGCGGAACGTGCCGGCGGAGGCGGGCACGATCTTCTTCTTCGCGAGCGCACCGCCGAGCGCGAGCGCGGCGAACATCGGGCACGAACCGGCCGAGCAGCATCGCGATCGTGCCGAAGTACGGCGCTGAAGTTCGTCAGCCCGAAGCCGGCGAAGGCGCTGCCGTTGTTGTTGCCCTGCGAGTCGTAGGCGTAGAGCGTCTCGGTGAAGCCGTGGACGCCGCTGTTGTAGATCGAGGCGAGCCCGCTCTTGGTCACGATCGAGATCGCCGCCAGGGCAGCACCATCGTCGGCACGAAGAGCGCACCGAGCGCCGCGAACTTGATCTCGCGCGCATCGATCTTCTTGCCCAGCCACTCCGGCGTCCGCCCCACCATCAGGCCGGCGACGAACACCGCGATGATGATGTAGAAGAACATCCCGTAGAGGCCCGAGCCGACGCCGCCGAAGATCACCTCGCCGAGGAAGAGGTTGACGAGCGGCACAGCTCCGCCGGCGGGCGTCATCGCGTCGAAGCCGCCGTTGACCGAGCCGTTCGAGGCATCGCTCGTCGCAACCGTCCAGATCGCGGTGCTCGCCAGGCCGAATCTGACCTCCTTGTCGGACATGTTGCCGCCCGCTCTGCGCCGTGCCCTAGCGTGATGTTCACGCCCGAGTTGCGGAGCACCGGCGACCCGTGCTGCTCGGCCGGCAGGTTGACGCCGACCCCGAGCGCGAAGACGACGAACATCGCCGCGAACACGGCCCAGGCATGCCGTCGCGCGAGCACCATCTTCCCGAACATGAACACCTCGGCCGCCGGGATCAGCAGGATCGCCAGCATCTCGATGAAGTTCGAGAGGCCCGTCGGGTTCTCGAACGGGACGGCGGAGTTCGAGTTGTAGAAGCCGCCGCCGTTCGTCCCGAGCTGCTTGATCGCGATCTGCGAGGCGACCGGGACCGCGCGCGATCGCCTGGTGGGCGCCCTGCAGCGTCGTCGCGGTCGCATGCCCGCTGAAGGTCTGCGGCACGCCCTGCCAGACGAGCAGGACGGTGACGACGATCGAGAGCGGCACGAGCAGGTAGGCGAGCGTGCGGTAGAGGTCGACCCAGAAGTTCCCGATCGTCTCCGAGGAGCGCCGCGAGATCCCCCGGATCACAGCGGCGAGAACCGCGATCCCGACCGCGGCGGAGACGAAGTTCTGCACGGCGAGACCCGCCATCTGGGTCAGGTACGACATCGTGTACTCGCCGCCGTAGAACTGCCAGTTGGTGTTCGTGATGAAGCTGGCGGCGGTGTTCAGCGACAGGTGCGCGGGGACGGCTTTCATGTGGTCCGGGTTCAGGAACAGGTGGCCCTGGAGGCGCTGGATCGCGTAGAGCAGCCCCATGAAGAGGACGCTGAAGACGAGCACGGTCTTGCCGTAGCCCTTCCAGTCCTGCTCCCGGGTCGGATCGGTGCGCACCACGCGGTAGAAGCCGCGCTCGATCGACGCCAGGAAGCGCCCGGCGACGCGCGGGACGGTGTAGATCCGCGCCATCCAGATCCCGAGCGGATAGCCGAGCGCGACGAGCGCGACGGCGTAGACGATGATCTGGGCGATGCCCTGCCCGTCCACGGCCTAGAACTTCTCCCCGCGGAAGAGCGCGTAGACGAGGTAGGCGAGGACGAGCAGCGAGACGACGAGCCCGAAGATGTCGGCGGCACCCATCAGACGCGCTCCAGCACCCAGAGGAGCAGGAAGACGAACGCGAAGCAGGCGGCGGCAACGCCGAGCGCCGCTAGGTCGTACACGGTTTCTCCGATCCTCCGATATTCATGCGACCCACGGTAGGAGCGGCGTCGCTGAAGGCGGGCTGAAGATCGGGACCGGGCGCCTGAAGAAAGCCTGAAGGTGCGTCTCAGCGACGACAGGGCACGCCGAAGTGGACACCGCCGCCTCTCTTTTCCGGCCATGTCCTGCGCCTCGAGCGTGGCGCTCCCGACGATCAGATCCCCTGCTCCTGCAGGCATTCGTGCGGCCCACACCCGCCGCTCGCACCCGCCGGCTGACAGCTCAACGATAGGCCCCGCGAGCTCTCGGGCTGCCTAATTTTTCACTTTCGTGACCAAGTTGGCACGCGTTAACCGAGGTGTCTGACCCCGGGTGTACGACCCCCGGATTGGTGAACGCGGCCGGAAAGGTCAGGGCCGCGCGAGCGGGTTCACGAGGCGGTAGCCGGCGCCGGGCTCGGTCAGCAGGTAGCGCGGGCGCGCACGGTCCTGCTCGATCTTGCGGCGCAGCTGGGAGACGTTCACGTGAAGGAGGTTCGACTCGTTGCCGTAGGCGGGCCCCCAGACCTCGTGCAGGAGAGCCGATGGGTGAGCAGCTTGCCCTCGTTCGCTCGCGAGCACGCGCAGGAGCTCGAACTGGTGCGGCGTCAGATGCACGGGCTCGCCGCTCATCGAGACCGTGTGCTTCGCGAGATCGACCACCAGCTCGCCGACCTCGATCACCGGCTCGCCCGAGAGCGCCGTTCGCCGGAGCACCGCGCGCAGCCGGGCGAGAAGCTCGTCGATCCCGACCGGCTTCGTGACGTAGTCGTCGGCGCCCGCGTCGAGCGCCGCGACCTTCTCGCGCTCCTCGCCGACCGCCGAGAGGATGATCACCGGCATCGAGGCCCACTTCCGCAGCTCGCGGCACACCTCGATCCCGGTCCCGTCCGGAAGCACGAGATCCAGGATCACCGCCTCGGGCGGCCGCATCGCCGCTGCTGCGAGGGCATCCTCCGCGGTCTCCGCCGTCTCGACCTCGTAGCCTGCACCGCGCAGGCTCGTCCGCAGCGCGCGCAGGATCTGTGGCTCGTCGTCGACGACGAGCACCCGTCGCTCCAGGCGAGCTCATAGCGGTGTCTCGACCGGCGCCGGGACGACCCGCGGGAAGCGCGAGCACGAACGTCGCGCCCTGCGAATGCGCGCGACTCGACCGAGAGCCGGCCGCCGTTTGCCTCGGCAAAGCCCCGCGCGATCGCGAGCCCGAGCCCGGCCCCCGGCGGCCCTCCCGCCCGGCCGCCGCGCTGGAACGGCTCGAAGATCCGCTCGCGGTCGGCGGGAGCCACCCCGGGGCCATGATCGATCACCCGGATCACCGCCTCGGACGGCGTGCGCGCCGATCTGGAGCCGCACCGGCTCGTCGGGCGGCGAGTACTTGAGCGCGTTCTCGATCAGGTTCACGAGCACGCGCTGGATCTGGTGCGGGTCGACGAGCACCTCGGGGCCCTCGTCCGGGAGCGGACACCTCGACGCGCCCCGCCTTGTCGCCGAGCTCGTCGAGCGCGCCCGCAACGAGCTCCTCCAGCTCGAGCAGCGTCCGCTCCGGCCGCGCCTCGCCGGCCTGGAGCCGCGAGAGGTCGAGCAGGTTCCCGACGAGGCGGTCGAGCCGCTCGGAAGCGTCGAGGATCGTCGCGAGGAGCTCCGCCGGTCGTTCTCGTCGATCTCCAGCTCCGAGCTCGCAAGCGCGCTCGCCGAGGTGGAGATCGCCATCAGCGGCGTGCGGAGGTCGTGGCTCACGGCGCGCAGCACCGCGGTCTTGATCGTGTCGGCGCGCCGGAGCGCCTCGGCTTCGAGCGCCTCGGCGGCGAGCCGCTCGCGGTCGATCGCGACGCCGAGCAGCGAGGCTAGAGCCGGCAGCACGCGCCTGCGGGCGCTCGGGTCCGAGGTGCCGCCGCTCGAGGCTGATCGTGCCGACCTTGCGTCCGCCCGCCGTGAGCTCGTAGCCGCCCGCGGCCTCCTGCCCGAGCGTGATCGCGCGCCTCCTCGGCATGAAGAGCCCGCGCGCGTCTCGCTCGAGATCCGCTCGAGCTCGGCCGCCACCGTCCCGTGCTCGAGCAGCGAGGTCGCGATCTCGGTCAGGAGCGCCGACTCGCGGGCCCGCCGCCGCGAGCGCGCCGCGAGCTCGGAGACGACGACCGACGTGAGGACGAAGACGAGCAGGGCCAGCCAGTTCCGCGAGTCGGCGAGCGTGAAGGTATGCACCGGCTCGAGGAAGAAGAAGTTGAACGCGAGCATGCTCCCGACCGAGACCGCAACGGCATACGGCAGGCCCCAGAGCGCCGCGACCGGCAGTACGGCGACGAGGTAGAGCACGCCGAGGCTGAGCACCGGGATCCAGTCGTCGAGGACGGCGATCACACCGGTCGTCGCAGCAACGAGCCCGATGCTCGCGCAGACGCCGACGAACGGGTTCGACTCGTCCAGCGCCGCGAGCGCGCGCCGGAGCCACCGCTCCCGCGGTTCGCTGCCCTCTCCGGCTGCCGTTGCCTGCATCGCGACCATCATCGCAACGGTCGGCGACGCCGCGGGGTGCCCGTGGAGCCGTCCTCTAGCATCGGCTCGTCGATGAGCACGCGGACGTCTGCACCCGACCCGCAAACCGCGGAGCCGAGCTATTCGCAAATCGCCGAGTTCTTCGACGGCTTCGCAGCCGCCGAGCCTCGGTGGCGGAAGCGGAACCGTGGCTACCACCGGATGATCGAGCAGCTGTACCGGTTCTCGATCCCGAAGGGCGCAAGCGTGCTCGAGCTTGGGAGCGGTAGCGGCGATCTCCTGGCGGCACTCGAGCCGTCGCGAGGCCTGGGCGTCGACCTGAGCCCGGCGATGACGGAGCTCGCGCGAAACCGCCATCCCGCCCTCAGCTTCGAGACGGGCAACGCCGAGACCTTCGACGCGGGTGAGACCTTCGACTACATCGTCGTCTCCGACCTGATCGGCTACGCGAACGATCTCTCGGCGCTGTTCGAGACGGTGGCCCGGCACTCGCACGACCGCACGCGGGTGATCGTCCAGTCATTCAGCCAGGTGTGGCGCCCGGTTCTCCGGCTCGCCGAGGTACTGCGGCTGAGGCCGCGCAAGCCCGTACGGAACTGGATCTCACCCGACGACGCCCGGGACATGCTCGATCTCGCGGGGTTCGAGATCCTCACCTCCAGCAAGCGGATCCTCCTCCCGAAGCACGTGCCGGTGCTCTCGACCTTCGTCAACGGGATCGTCGCCTGGCTCTGGCCGCTCAACTCGCTCTGCCTGACGTGGTGGGTCACGGCCCGCCTCGAGCCACAGAAGACGAGCGAGCTGACGGTGACCGTCGTCTGTCCTTGCCGGAACGAGGCCGGCAACGTGAAGGGCATCTTCGAGCGGCTTCCGGCGCTCGGACGGCACACCGAGCTGGTGTTCGTCGAGGGCGGCTCGAAGGACGACACGCGTGGCGAGATCGAGCGGCAGATCGCGGCCCATCCGGGGCTGGACGCGAAGCTCGTCGTGCAGACCGGGCACGGGCAAGGGCGATGCGGTGCGAGCGGGGTTCGCAGCGTCTAGCGGCGAGGTGTTCGTGATCCTCGACGGCGACCTGAGCGTCGACCCGGAAGACCTGGCGAAGTTCTACCGGGCCCTGGCCGAGGGGCGCGGCGAGCTGATCAACGGCTCCCGGCTCGTCTATGACGTCCCGCCCGACGCGATGAGGTTCCTGAACCTGCTCGGGAACAAGCTCTTCTCTCGCCTCTTCCAGGCGATCACCGGCCACCGGGCGAAGGACACGCTCTGCGGGACGAAGATGCTGGAGCGGCGCGACTACGAGCTGATCGCGCGCGAGCGCAGCTACTTCGGCGACTTCGACCCGTTCGGCGACTTCGACCTGCTCTTCGGAGCCTCCCGCCTGGGGCTCAAGATCGTCGACCTTCCCGTTCGCTACCGGAGCCGCACCTACGGCGCCACCAATATCAGCCGCTTCCGCCACGGGCTCCTGCTGGCCCGCATGACCCTGTTTGCGTTCTGGAAGTTCCAGGTCTCGGTTTACGGCCGCCGGTCCTAAGCATCGGGCGTCTAGCCGATCGCGACCATCCGGTCGATCGCGCCGCGAGCGGCCGCGCCGCGACCTCGGGCTCGACCGTGACGAGGTGCTTCAGGTCGCGGAGCGAGTCGCGCGCCTTCTCGAGCGTGATCATCTTCATGAACTTGCAGACGGCCGCCTCGCGGGCAGCGAGGAACTCCTTGTCGGGCACTTCCTTCTGGAGGCGGTGGATGATGCCGGTCTCGGTCGCGATCACGAATCGCTTCTTCGGCGAGGCCTGCGCGAACCTGACCATGCCCTCGGTCGAGAGGATGTGCGTGCGGTCGTTCGCGAACGCCATCGCCTGGCTCGCGCATCCGCATTCGGGATGCACGAGCAGCTCGGCGTCGGGTGCGTCGGCCTGCCAGCGCTCGATGTCGGCGGGCCGGATGCCGGCGTGGACGTGGCATTCGCCGAGCCAGATCGTGAGCTTGCGCCCGGTGACCTTCTCCAGCCAGAGCCCGAGGAACATGTCGGGCAGGAACAGGATCTCCCGGTCGGCGGGGATCGACTCGACCACTGCCCGAGCGTTGCCCGAGGTGCAGCAGTAGTCGCTTTCGGCCTTCACCTCGGCGGTGGTGTTCACGTAGGAGACGACGACCGCTCCAGGATGCTTCGCCTTCCACTCGCGAAGGGCGGCGGCGTCGATCGAGGCGGCCAGCGAGCAGCCGGCCTTCAGATCGGGGATCAGCACGGTCTTCTCGGGGCTCAGGATCGCGGCGGTCTCCGCCATGAAGTGCACGCCGCAGAAGAGGATCACCGAGGCGTCCGTCGCTGCCGCCTGCCGCGAGAGCCCGAGCGAGTCGCCGACGTAGTCGGCGACGTCCTGCACCTCGGGCAGCTGGTAGTTGTGGGCGAGGATGACCGCGTCGCGCTCGCGCGCGAGCTCGCGCACCTCCTCGGCGAGGGCTGCCAGCCTCGAGCGTGCCCGTCTCGGCTGTCCGCGCTCATTCGAGCTCCAGCGAGACGTCGAGCGAGCGGGCGGCGTGCGTGAGCGCGCCGACCGAGATGAAGTCGACGCCCGTCTCGGCGATAGGCGCGAACGTTGGCGAGCGAGACCCCGCCCGAGGCCTCGAGCGGCACGCGGCCGCCGACGACCTCGACCGCCCTCGCGACCTCGTCGGGGCTCATGTTGTCGAGCAGGATCCGGTCGGCGCCGGCCTCGAGCGCCTCGACGACCTCTTCGAGCGTCTCGGCCTCGACCTCGATCGGGACCGCCGCGTGGCTCGAGCGCGGCTCGACGGCGGGACGGATGCCCCCCGCGATCCTCAGGTGGTTCTCCTTGATCAGGATCGCGTCGTAGAGCCCGGCGCGATGGTTCGTGCCGCCGCCGCAGCGAACCGCGTACTTCTCCAGCGCCGCAGCCCCGGGGTCGTCTTGCGCGTGTCGAGGATCGTCGCGCCGGTGCCCTCGACGAGGTCGACGTACCGCGACGGTGAGCGTCGCGATCCCGCAGAGGCGGCCGAGCAGGTTGAGCGCCACGCGCTCGCCCGTGAGCACGGCGCGGGCCGGGCCCTCGAGACGTGCGACGACCGCCGGCCCGCTCGTCCTCGTGCCCTCCCCGGCGAGCAGCTCGACCGTGACCGGCGGATCGAGGGTCGTGAAGACGGAGGCCGCGCCGGCAGGCCGCAGACGACGCCGGGCTCCTTCACGAGCAGCTCGGCCCGGCAGCGCACCGCGGCCGGCACGATCGCCGTCGGTCGTCCGGTCGCCGTCGCCGACGTCTTCGGCGAGGGCCGCGGCGACGACTCCGGCCACGCTCCTCGAGCCGTCAGCTCCACTGCTCGAGCACCGGTCTCGTGGTCCGCGGCGAACGACGACATGCCGCTCGAGCCCGGGATCCTCGGCCGGGAAAGTCGAGGCGGAAGTGGGCGCCTCGGCTCTCACGGCGGGCGAGCGCGCTCTCGGCGACGAGCCGCGGCAGGAGCGCGCTCGAGCGGCTGAGCCGCTCGAGCCCCTCGGCGGTGCGCATCAGGCCCGCCTCCTCCCAGAGCGCCCGCTCTGAGCTTCGCGGGTCACGGCCGACTTCGCGCGGGCTCGCGAGTCGGGGCTCGCCGCAGGCGCAAGGGCCGGCTCCGACAGAGCTGCGAGCGCGCTGCGCGCGGCCGAAGACGAGGCACTCGAGCAGCGAGTTCGAGGCGAGCCGGTTGGCGCCGTGAACGCCCGTCGCGGCGCACTCTCCGGCGGCGTAGAGCCCGGGAAGCGTGGTCGCGCCGTCGAAGGTCGGTGACGATCCCGCCGACCGTGTAGTGCGCGGCAGGCGACACCGGGATCGGCTCGCGGGCCGGGTCATAGCCGGCGTGCTCGAGCGTCGCCATCAGCGCCGGGAAAGCGGCTCGCGCTCGATCGCCCGGAGGTCGAGGCCGGCGTGGCCCCGCTCGGCGATCGCCCGGGCGACCACGTCTCGCGGGGCGAGCTCGTCGGTGAAGCGCTCGCCGCGGTCGTCGAGCAGCATCGCGCCCTCGCCGCGCAGCGCCTCGGAGAGCAGGAACCCGTCGTCGAGCAGCGCCGTCGGGTGGAACTGCACGAACTCGAGATCGGCGAGCGCCGCGCCGGCGCGGTAGGCAAGCACGAGCCCTTCGCCGAGCGCGCCCGGCGGGTTCGTCGTCCGCTCCCAGAGCGCGGCGTAACCGCCCGTCGCGAGCACCGTCGCCCGTGCCGCGACCGGCCCGTGGTCGGTGAGCACGCCGCGGCAGCGGCCCTCGCTCTCCCAGAGCTCGAGCACGCGAACGTCGTCGGCGACGACGATCCGCGGATGGGCGCGGACGCGCTCGGCGAGCACGGCCGAGATCGCCTTGCCGGTCTCGGCGCCGCCGGCATGCACGACGCGACGCGCCGAGTGGCCGCCCTCCCGGCCGAGCCCCTCGTCGAACTCGACCCCGAGCTCGACGAGGTCGGCGATCCGCGCCGGCGCCTCGCGGGTCAGAGCCTCGACCGCGCTCGGCCGGCAGAGGTCGCGGCCGGCGCGGAAGGTGTCGGTCGGCATGGAGCTCGGGCGAGTCGTCCTCACCGATCGCCGCGGCAACACCACCCTGCGCCTTCCAGCTGTTCGAGGTCACGACCGGGCGCCTTCGCCAGCGAGGAGCACGTCGGTCTCCTGCGGCAGCGTGGAGCGCGGCCGTGAGCCCGGCGACGCCGCCGCCCACGACGACGACCCCTAGAGGCGCGCTCGTGCCGGGAAAGGGCTTCGCGCTCACTGCAGAATGAGCCCTGGTGCCGCCTTTCAAGCCTCCCGCTCAAAGAATTCGCCTCGACGCCGATGGTTTTCTCCTCAAAGTCGATAACCTGTCCGAGAGTCTAACATGGTTTCCGCCCCCTGGACGAAAACAATGAGCCCGGCACAGGCCGTGGTCGCGGTCGTCCTGCAGGTGCGCGAGCGCCGGCTTCAGGTGCTGCTCTGGAAGCGCGCGCTCGACCCGTTACGTCGGGCACCTGGTCCCTCCCGGCCGGGGAGCTCGAGCCCGGGCGAGACGCTCGACCAGTCGATCCGGCGCCACCTGGCGGCGAAGGTCGACGTTCGCGAGCTCGCCCACCTCGAGCAGCTCGAGACGCGCAGCGACCCCGATCGCAACCCGCTTCGCTGGGAGCTCGCGACCGCCTTCCTCGGGCTCGTCCCGGCCGACGTCGACCCTGCGCTCCCCGGCGACACGAGCTGGCATCCCGTCGACGCGCCTCCCCGCGCTCGCCTTCGACCACGAGCCGATCGTCCTCGCCGGGCGCGACCGGCTGCGCGCCAAGCTCTCCTACACGAACATCGGCTTCGCGCTCGCCCCGGGCTCGTTCACGATCTCGGAGCTGCGCGACCTCTACCGCGCCGCGCTCGCCCACGATGTCTCGGCCACGAACCTCCAGCGCGTCCTGCTGCGGCGCCACCTGCTCGTGCCGACCGGGACGCGCCGCGACCCGGGCCCGACCGGCGGGCGGCCCGCGCGCCCTCTTCGGCTTCCGGGCCCGCACGCTCGAGATCACCGACCAGTTCGCGGTGCTGCGCCCGCCCGCAGCGGGGTGACTGCCTTCCAGGAGCTGATGCTCTCTAGGAGCCGATGCCTTCTAGGAGCCGATTCCTTTAGGAGCGCAGGCGGCGGACGAGCCTCCAGGCGGTCGGGAGCGCCGCGGCCGCGAGATACACCTTGACGAGGTCGAACGGCACGAACCCGTAGACGCCGTCCACGAGGGTCGTGTTCCAGCTGACCCCGAGCACGTGGTGAAGCCAGACGGCCCCGCAGAGGTAGATGATCACGGTGCCGCGTCAGCATCGAGGCGACCGACGAGGAGAACTTGCGGTCCCAGCCCCGCTCGGCGAGCGCACCGGTGAGCGCCGCCGCCAGCACGAAGCCGACGATGTAGCCGCCGGTCGCGCCGCTGAAGACACTCCAGCCGTGGTTGTGGTCGGCGTAGAGCGGAACGCCCGCGATCCCGAGCAGCAGGTAGAGGGCCAGGCTGGCAGCGCCGAGGGTCGAGCCCGTAGGCGGCGCCGACGAGCAGCACGGCGAAGGTCTGCAGCGTGATCGGGACGGGCGTGTACCCGAGGTGCCACGAGATCTGCGCGGCGATGCCGACGAACGCCGTGCCGCCGAGCACGAGGAGGGCATCGGTCAGGAGGCCGCTGCGCGGCACGACCGCGACCCGCAACGTGGAAGCATGCTCGTTCATGGGCGTTTAGACCTCCGTGTCCGCCGTTCGGTTGCAGGTTCGACTGTTCGGGTGCAGGGTCGCCCCCGCAGGGACGTATTCTCACGGTCATGGCAGCTGCCGCTGAGAGCGCCAATCCTGCCGGATCCCGCCCGTCGGGCGCATGAGAGAGCTCATCGACATCCTGGAGCGGTGGACGAAGGAGGGCTCGCGGTCGCCCTCGGGACGATCGTCGAGCGCATCGGCTCGGCCCCACGCGATCCGGGGGCCGTTCTGGCCGTTTCCTCGACGGGTGAGATCGCGGGCGGGGTCACCGGCGGCTGCGTCGAGCCGGCACTGATCCGCGAGGCGACCGAGGTGCTGAGCGGCGACGCGGGCCGCCTCGTTCATTACGGCCTCGACGACGACGGGACCTTCGAGGTCGGGCTCAACTGCGGCGGGCAGATCGCGGTCGCGGTATCGAGACTCTCACCCGCGCACCTCTCCACGCTCGCCGAGGCCCTTCGTACCGAGCGGGCGGTCGCCTCGATCCTCCGGCTCGACGACGGGTACATCGGCGAGCGGCAGCTCGTCTTCGACTGCCGCCGAGGTCGAGGACGCGGCGGTCTCGAGAGCGGTCGCTGCCCTGCTCGAGCTCGGCGGCTCGGCGATCGTCGAGCGCTCGGGAGGCGGCACGGTCTTCGTCGAGTCGTTCGCGCCGAGACCGGCCATGTACCTCTTCGGCGCCAGCGAGCACGTGGCCGCGCTCGTGCCGCTCGGGCCGCCGCCTCGGCTATCGCGTCACCGTCTGCGATCCGCGGCGGGCGTTCCTCACTCCCGAGCGGTTCCCCGAGGCCGACGAGCTGAGCGACGACTGGCCGGACCGCTTCCTGGCGCAGGCTCCGATCGACGCCCGCACGGTGATCTGCATGATGACCCACGAGCTCCGTTTCGAGGTGCCGGCGCTCGAGCTTGCGCTCGCCTCTCCCGCGGGCTTCATCGGCGCGATGGGCAGCCACAAGGTGCGGGTCGAACGGACTGCGAAGCTCCGTGAGCCTCGGCATCGGGGAGGCCGATCTGGCGCGTCTTCATGCTCCGGTTGGGATCCAGATCGGCGCCCGAGGCCCGGACGAGGTGGCGGTGACGATCGCCGCGCAGATCATCGAGGCGAACGTGGTCGCCCGGGCCGGGCGCGACGCGGCGATCTCCCGCGCGACCGTTCTTGGTTAGAGCTCATTGCCATTTCAGCCGCGGAGCCCTTGATCTTGCGGAACTGAGCCGATCCCGAACTGGGCCGATCCCGAACTGAGCCGATCCCGAACTGAGCCGATTCAGTCGAGTGCTAGACCAGCTCAGCCGGATCAAGGCCGCCGGAAGCTCCGGCCGCAAGCGCGAAGCGTTCGCGGCCCGAGCTGGAGGACGATCCGAGAGCGCCGGGAACGACGCCCATCTTGATTCGTCGCTCTTTAGAGCCGATCGACGAGCTCGACCGTGAGCTCGTCGATCGAGGCGAGCACGAGGTCGGCCTCAGCGAGTGCCTCACCGGGCGGGAAGCGCTCGTTCGGGATCGCGAGGCACGTCATTCCGGCCGCCTTCGCCGACCGGATGCCGTTGTGGGAATCCTCGACCGCGACGCAGGCGGCGGCGCGATCCCCAGACGGGCGGCCGCCTCGAGGTAGACGTCGGGTGCGGGCTTCCCGCGTGCGACCTCCTCGGAGGAGACGGCTGGCCGCGAAGAGTCCGCTGATGCCGCCCGCCTCGAGCACCGCGTCGATGAGCTCGCGGTTCGACGACGAGGCGAGCCCGAGCACGAAGCCCTCCGGCGAGCCGCTTGCACCGCTTCGAGGGCGCCGTCGATCCACGGCGGGCCGTGCGGCGTAGCGCTCGAGCATCCGCTCGACGACGACGCGGTTGATCTCCTCGGGCGGCTCGAGCGAGCCCGATCCGCTCGTGCATGTACCTCGACCACTCGGGCGAGCTCATCCCCATCATGTCGCGCTGGGCGCCCGGGGTGCCAGCTCCCGCCGCGCTCGCGGGCGAGTGCCTCGCGGATGTCGTCCCAGACCTGCTCGGAGTCGATCAGCACGCCGTCCATGTCGAAGACGACGGCCTCCTTCATACGTCCGTGTAGCCGCCGTTCGACGTAGACGAGCGAGCCGTTGCCGGTGCCGTGCTCGAGTGCTCTCCGTAGCGCCGACGAACACGACGTGGTCGCCTGCGACATGCTCGCCGACGGTCCGGGCGACGAGCCAGCCGATCGCGCCCGTCGAGCAGCCTCGGGATCGTCGTCGCGCACCTCGATGCCGTCCCAGAGAACGAGCGGCGGCACGCTGCGCGCGAAAGTGCTGGGCGAGGTGGGCCTGGTCGGCGCGCGAGCATCGAGACGGCCCACTCGCCGGCGTCTGCGAAGCACCTCGAAGAGCGACGCCGAGCGTGCGACCGAGATACCGACGAGCGGCGGCTCGAGCGAGAGCGAGACGAGCGAGGAGACCGTGATGCCCGGCCCGCCGACCCCCCGCTTCGGCGACGACGACCGACACCCCGGCCGGCCAGCGCCGGAAAGAGCTCTCGCTGCTCGGACCCCTCGACGCTCATGGGGGCAGGAGGCTACCTCAGGCCGAGACTGCGCTTCTCCGTACGCCTAAGACTCATTGCAGAATGAGCATGAGGCGGCGTTTCCGCGCTTCGCCGCGCTAGTTCGGGCGGCAGAGGCTGTCGTGCAGGCCGGCGATCGCAAGGTTCCGCTCGGCGTCGGTCGCCTTGTCGTACGGCCCCGGGTGCCGCGCCCTGCCACATCACGTCGGGCGTCACGCCGGGGCCCATCACCGTCGCACGGTATTCGGTGCCCGTTCCGGCCGGGGATGCGCGCCATGCGGGTTGACGCTGTAACAGAAGACGCCGTCGCCCTTGTGGGTCAGGAAGCTGTTCTCGCGCTTCCAGCCGGTGCCGTAGGCGGAGTCGAGCGTGTCGACGTAGACATTGCGGCCGAAGCTGTCGAGCGGCTGGCCCCCGGCGGTCGAGCTGAGCCCGAAGACCGGGATCCCCTCGTAGGTGAAGGTGCCGTACAGGTGGTTCCACTGGTGCCAGGCCCAGTCGGTGCCGACGCTCAGCACCGGCAGCGGCCCCGGTCCAGTGCGAGAGATGAACCTCGTAGGCGGCGTCGAGCCCGGTTGCCGGCACGCCGTAGTCGGGCAGCTTGCGCTGCCATTCCTGCACGGCCCAGTAGCTGCCGTCGGAGGCCTTGCACTCGACGACGGCCCAGGCGAGCGGCGGCCCGTCGTAGTGACCGCACCCGCCGTGAAACGCCGTCTTCCAGTAGTTGTCCGCGGTCTGCTGGACGTGCTGGAGCTCGCGCACGACCGGGCTTGCGAGGTACCCCGGCCTGTTCCTGATTACGTGGAAGCGGCGGACGAGCACCTGCGCTTCGTGGTTGTGCTTGAAGTACTTCTCGTAGCCGCCCGAGTAGTCGAGCTGGAACGCGACCTGCTTGTGCCGGGCTCGGTCGGGAGCGGCGTTCACAGCGCCCCAGGCGAGCACGTGAACGCGCTTGCCGCTCGAGGTGTAGGTGAGGAGCGCCTCGCCCTTCGCGTTCAGCTGCAGCGTCAGGCCGGTCACCGTCGAGGTGCTGATGACCTGGGACGCAGCCGCCGTCGAGGCGAAGATCGCCGCAAGGAGCAGGCCGACGACGAAGGCGATGTGTTTCACGGCCTCTTCTAGATCGGCATCGCAGCCCGAAGCCGGACCGTGGACTCCCCTATTCGAGTATCACTTCAACGAGTAGACCTTGGGCGTACAACCGCCAGGCGAGATCGACGTCGGCAGCCAGGAAGAGCACGGCGCCGCGCACGCGCGGGAGCTCGCGCGCCGCCCGCGCGAGGTCGTCGATGGCACCGGCCAAGCGGCGCTGCCGTGCCTCAGTGTGAAGGTCGGTCGCCACCGCCTTGACGGCACGGTCGTCAATCGAGAGCTCGCGGTGGGGGTCACCCCCGGTCGCGCGCAGGAGCAGCGCTCGTCGAAGGGCCCCGGCGAGCTCGTCGTCCGGGATCTCCACCTGGCGGCCGGCGAGGTAGGCGATGACCACCAGGGGCTCGCCGAGCTCGCCCTGCTCGAGCTTTGCCAGGACACCGTGGTTCGTGAGCTCGTTGCCCGGGAGGTCGTCTGCCTCAGGCATCCGAGGATCATCTCAGCCCGCAACACCACGCGCGGGCCGCCGCCGCCCTTGCATCCTGCCGGCGCCGGCGTCACTGCGATACTGCTGCTCGTGGCACCGGCGGGATCAGCTTGATGAGAGGTCTCCTCCTGCTCGCCGCGGGGCTCGTCGCGGGTGGCGCGCTTGCCTCGGCCGCAGCGGCTGGGCCGGGCGCCTTGCCGGACTGCGCCGGCAAGCTCCAGGTCAGGCCGAAGGAGGTCGTCTTCACCTGCGCCGACGCCGGGTTCAGCGCCGGGAAGCTGACGTGGATCGGTTGGGGCGGTGCGACGGCAGCTGCGGTCGGGAAGGCGTCGGTGAACGACTGCAGCCCGACCTGCGTCGCCGGGCACTTCCACACCTATCGCATCGTGCTGCTCGCGACCGGCTCCCAGCGCTGCCCCGGAGGGCGCACGGCGTATACGACCGTCACGTACGGATTCGTGGGGCCATCTCCCTTCGGGCCGAAGGATCCGGGTACGACCGATCCGTCGTACCCCTTCCACTGCCGCTGAGCACAGGCTCGAGCGGCGCCCACAGCAGCAGGAGGAGCATCGTGCCGACGAGCACGCCGCCGATGACGTCGGTGACCGTGTGCGAGTCCTCGACGACGAGCGCGGGCCCGACGAGCGCGCCCCACGCGATCACCCACGGGTGCGGCCCGCCTCCAGAGCAGGATGACGCAGAGGGCAACGATCATGCACCGGATCGTGTGCCCGCTCGGGAACGAGTCGTCGTAGCCGTCGACGTGGATCGGGACCCCGCCGGAGGTCATGTAGAGGTCGGGCCGGAAGAGCCAGTGCTTGCCGACCTTTTCGACGATATTCCCCACCACCCAGGCGCTCGCGGGCGCAAGCGCGACGACCCAGCCGAATCGCCGGCGGACGGCAAGTGCGAAGCCGGCGACGACGAGACCCGAGATGAGCGCAGAGCACGGATAGGTGAGCACGTCGAGGATGCGGGCACTCGTCGGAGTGTCACCGCCGAAAGGCTTGTAGAGGCCCGAGTAACCCGCACCGCCCTGCGGGCTCGGCTTGAAGCGGATCATCAGGTGATCGATCATGACCTGATCGAAATGCGTGAAGGTCCTCTCGCGACCAGCACGGCCAGCACCGTGTAGGCCGTTCCGACCACGACGAGCGCGGCCGACACGCGCCGGCTCGGCCTGAACGGCGCCAGCTGGTCCAAGAGCTTCACCATCGGACAGTACCCACCGGGCGGGTCCGTTCCCTGCGCAACGAACCGGGCGCGACGCCCGTAAGAGCTCGTCTCTGAATGAGCTTCACTTCCCGGGGGGCTCTCGGAGCTGTGGATGGGATGGCCGGCTCGGAGGCCAGGCTGGTTGCCGGTCCGAGAGACGGCCATTTCAGCCGCGAAGCCCTTGATCCTGCGGGAACCGAGCCGATCCCGAACTGAGCCGATCCCCGAACTGAGCCGATCCCCGAACTGAGCCTCCGATCCGAACTGAGCCGATCCCCGAACCGAGCCGATCCCGAACTGAGCCGATCCCCGAACCGAGCCGATCCCGAACTGAGCCGATTCAGTCGAGCGCTAGACCGGCTCAGCCGGATCAAGGCCGCCGCAAGCTCCGGCCGCGAGCGCGAAGCGTTCGCGGCCCGAACTGGAGGACGATCCGAGAGCGCCGGGAACGACGCCCATCTTGATTCGTGCTCTAAGAAGCTCCAACAAAATGACCTCGCGCTGACTGGGCGTGATGGGTGCGTGCACTGCTAGGACGCAGGGAGCCCCAATATCCTTTGCGATATTGGGGCGACTGAGGACAACGCAGGGCGCGTGCCCAGCGCGTCCAGGCGGCACGTGCTCATTCTGTTAGAGCTTCTAAGCCTCAGAACCAGCCGCGGCGCCTGAACATGACCACGAGGCCGGCCAGGGCGACTACCTCGGTCGCGAGGCCGAGCACGACGAAGCTGCCCGCACCCCCGATGTGACGAACCTCGAAGCCGAAGTTCTGGCCGAAGAAACCGGTCAGCCAGGTCAGCGGCAGGAAGATCGTCGCGATCACCGCAAGCTGCTTCATCACCGAGTTCAGGCGGTTCGAGACGGTCGAGAGATAGACGTCCATCGCGCCGCTGAGCAAGTCGCGATAGCTGTCGATCAAATCTGAGATCCGGATCAGATGGTCGTAGACATCGCGGAAATACCGATAGTCGTCGTCGGTCAGCCCTGGAAGCTTGACGAGGCCGACGCCGACCCTGGCGAACGCATCGCGCTGCGGCGAGACGGCCTTTCGCATCCCCACGAGCAGCCGCTTCATCTGGAAGATGTCCTGAAGCTGCTTGTCGTCGGCCTTCGCGAAGATCGCGTCCTCGAGCGTGTCGATGCGCTCGTCGAACTCGGCGAGGACCGGGAAGAAGCTGTCGACCAACCCGTCGACGAGCTGATAGAGGAGCTGCGGCGGGTGCTCGATCGGAGCAGCCCGTCGCTCGTACCGCGCGCGGATGTCGGCGAAGGCCGGGCAGTCGTCGCGATGGACGGTCACGAGGAAGCGCTCGGAGTAGAAGCAGTGAACCTCGACGAGCCGGTCCTCGTCGGGCGCGGCCCCGTAGACGACGATGAAGGCGAAGTCGTCGTAGTCGTCGAGCTTCGCCCGCTGCCCGAAGTGCTCGGAGTCCTCAACCGCGAGCGGGTGGAACTTGAAGACGTCCCGGAGGATCGCGAAGTCGCCGTCGCCGGGCCGCTCGAGGTCGAGCCAGAAGAACGAGTCGCCGGCCAGGAGCTTCTCGACCGTGTCGCGGCTGAAATGCATGCGATCGCTGCCGTCCTCGTGGAAGACGTGGCAGATGGATCCGGGGCCGGACCGCTTCGGCTCTTCCATTCCCGGTCCGTCGCTCATCCGCACCGCCATTGTGAGGCCCGGCCGGGACGGCGCCGACCACCTCGGGCCGTACGATCCTCGCTCGGTCACGTCGATGAGCTCGCAGAGCGCCTCTGTCGCAGGTCAGCCCGCCGGCAGGCCTTCCGGCCGGGTCTATCCGCCCCCTGGGCGCCCCGAGGCGCTCTGGCACGCCCAGTTGACCGTCGCGGTCGCGATCGCGCTGCAGCTCCTGCTCCCGAGCAGGCTGACGGCGGGCCCGCACTGGCTGCTGCCCGCTTTCGAGGCGACGCTCCTCATCGGCCTTGCGGTCACAACCCCGCGCCGCCTCGTCCGCGAGCACGTGCTGGGGCGCCGGCTGGCGCTCACCATGACCGGGGTCGTGAGCCTCGCGAACATCACCTCTTTGACGCTCCTCAGCCACGACCTCCTCAAGCACGCAACCCCAAACGGCCGGCAGCTGATCGTCTCGGGCGTGCTGATCTGGCTCACCAATGTCGTGATCTTCGGCCTCTGGTACTGGGAGACCGATCGCGGCGGACCCGGCCCACGCGCCGCCGGCCACGACGGGCCGCCCGACTTCCTCTTCCCGCAGATGAGCGACGACCGGGTGGAGCCGATCGACTGGCGGCCGCAGTTCATCGACTACCTCTACGTCTCGCTCACGAATGCCACCGCCTTCAGCCCTACCGACACCGCACCGCTCACCCCGCGCGCAAAGGCCGTCATGGGGCTCCAGTCGCTCGTCTCGCTCGTCACGCTCGGGCTGATCGTTGCCCGTGCGGTCAACATCTTGCACTGAGACGCTCCACCCCGCGGCTCTGGCGGCTGAGGCCCGGCTGGTACCTTGGTCGTAGCGCTCCCGTGTCTTGACTCCCGCACGAGCCCGCCGTTCGCGTCTTCGGGGGAGTCGTCAGGAAGGGAGCGCTGCGGTGACGGTACGCCTGAACCGGATCTTCGCTCGGTTGCGCTCGGTCACGAGGCGCAGGGGACGGCCGACGACGGGCCCGAAGGGGCAACAGCCGCTACGCCGGCTCCAGCCGGCCCGGTTCCCGTCCGAACACGCAGGCCGGGGTAGCGTGCGGGCAGCGATCGTCTCGACCTATCCGCCCCGCGCCTGCGGGATCGGCACGTTCGCCGCCGACCTGCGCACGACGCTCATGGGCGTAGCCGAGCATCGAGGGCGTCGAGCTCGTCGCGATCGTGAACGAGCCGTCGAGCCCGCAGCGGCGCGGACTGCTCGCGACGATCTCGCAGGCCGTTCGCGGCGACTACGTGCGCACCGCGCGGATGCTCGGCCGGATGGACGTCGACGTCGTGCTGCTCCAGCACGAGTACGGGATCTTCGGCGGCCCCGACGGCGAGTACGTGCTCTCGTTCGCCCGCGAGCTCGCCCAGCCGCTCGTCGTGACGCTGCACACGGTGCTCTCGGAGCCGACCGCGCATCAGGCGCGCCGTCCTGACCGAGCTCTGCACCGAGGCCGAGCTCGTGATCGTGATGACGGAGACGGCCCTGCGGCTGCTCGTCGAGTGCGGCGCCTGCCCCGACGAGAAGGTGCGCGTCGTGCCGCACGGCGCGCCGAAGCGCATCGTCGCCGCGGTCGCGCCCGAGCGGCGGCGCGCATCCTGGCGAAGGACCGCGTTCCAGCTTTCGACGTTCGGCTTGATCTCGCCGGGCAAGGGCCTCGAGACCGCGATCGAGGCGATGCCGGCGATCCTCGAGCGCGAGCCGGACGCTCCGGTACGTGATCGCGGGCCGCACCCATCCCGACATCGAGCGCCGCGAGGGCGAGAGCTACCGGCTGATGCTCGAGCGGCGCGTGCTCGAGCTCGGGCTCGGCGACCACGTCGAGTTCGACGACCGCTTCCTCTCGATCGACGAGCTCGCCGACCTGCTCGCGGCCACCGACGTGTTCGTGACGCCCTACCGGAACCGTGAGCAGATCGCCTCGGGCGCGCTCACCTTCGCGCTCGCCGCCGGCTGCGCGGTCGTCTCGACCCCGTACTGGTACGCGCAGGACATGCTCGGCCTCGGGCGCGGGCACGCTCGTGCCGTTCGACGACCCGCCCGCGCTCGCCGGCGCCGTGTGCGGCCTACCTCGACGCAGCCCGAGACGCACTTGCAGCGGCGCGCGCCGAGGCGGCGCGGATCGGCGTCCTCGCTCGCCTGGCCGTCGGTCGCGCGCGCGACCGCCGCGGTGCTCGAGGAGGCGCACGGGATCGCTCCGCGCCGCCGGCCGATCGGCGTCGCGGAGCTTCAGCCTGACGAGCCTGCGGCACGACCACGTGCTGACGCTCGTCGACGACGTCGGGATCATCCAGCACGCAAACGGGATCATCCCGAACCGCGAGAGCGGCTACTGCGTCGACGACGTCGCGCGGCTCGCGGTCGTCTCGCTCGAGTTCGCGCGCCGCGGCGACGAGCAGGCTCTGGACGTCGATCCTCTACCGGTCGCTCGCGTTCCTGCTCGACGCGACAGGCGAGGGCGGGATGCGGAACTTCATGAGCTACGACCGACGCTGGCTCGACGAGCCGCACGTCGGCGACCACGTCGGCCGCATCGATCTGGGCGCTCGGCGAGATCCTCGCCACCGCCTGGATTCCCGCGCTCGTCGACGCCGACCCGCGACCTGCTCGACCGGCTCGTCGCCACGCTCGTCGGGCGATGTCTCGCTGCGCACTGCGGCCTACACGGTGCTCGGGCTCTCCCGGCTCGACCGCGACCGGCTCGACCTGCGGGCGCGCCGCCTGCTCGAGCGCCTGCGTCGACCAGCTGGCCGACGCTCACGCACAGGCGTCGTCCGACGGCTGGAACTGGTTCGAGAACAGGCTCACCTACGACAACGCGCGCCTGTCGCAGGCGCTGATCGTCGGAGGCGAGGCCCTCGGGCGCGCCGATGTGACCGCAACCGGGCTCGAGTCGCTTCGCTGGCTCGGCGACGAGTACGGCCTCGACACCCTGGTGCGCCTGTCCGGCCACGGCGGCCGTAGCCGCAACGACGCCGGCGCCCGGGCTCGGGCGACGAGCAGCCGATCGACGCCGCCGGCCTCGTCGAGGCCGAGCTTGCCGCCTTCGCGATCACGGGCGACGCGAGCCACGGGATCAGGGCCACTCATGCCTTCGGATGGTTCCTCGGTGGAAACCGCCTCCAGAAGCCGCTCTACGACTTCGCGACCGGCGGCTGCTGCGACGGGCTCGGGCTCGACGCGGTCAACCAGAACGAAGGCGCCGAGTCGACGCTTGCGCTCCATCGGGCCGCCCTCCTGCTCGATTCCGCCGGCGTCCGCTCGACCCTGACCGAAGACGATCTTCCCCGACCCGCCCGGCACGTCGTTGCCAAGCTCGTGCCGGTGACCGCATGAGTGCCAGCGAGCTCTTTGCCCGGCACCCGAGCAACCCGATCCTGACCTCCGCCGACTGGCCCTATCCCGTCAATGCCGTCTTCAACCCGGCGGCGGTCCGGCTTCACGGCGAGACGGTGCTGCTGGCCCGAGTCGAAGACCGCCGCGGCGTCTCGCACCTCACAGTCGCCCGCTCGACAAACGGCATCGACTCGTGGTCGATCTCGCCCGAGCCTCTCCTTGCCCCCGAAGACGGCGTCGCGAGCGAGCTGTGGGGGTTCGAGGATCCTCGTGCCGTCTGGGCCGAGGAGCTCGACCGTTGGGTCATCACCTGCACCGCCTACGGCCCGGCGGGCCCGGCGGTGTTCCTCGCCACGACCGAAGACTTCGTCACGGTCGAGCGGCACGGCATCATCAGGCACCCCGAGGACAAGAACGCGGCGCTGCTCCCCTATCGCATCGACGGTCGCTGGGTGCTCTTCCATCGCCCGATCACGGCCTTCGGCGGGGCGCGCGGCGAGATCCTTCTCTCCCGCTCGTCAGACCTCGTCAGCTGGAGCTCGCCCGAGCAGGTGCTGCGCCCGCGCGAGGGAGCCTGGTGGGACTCGCTCCGGATCGGCCTCGGCCCACCGCCGCTGCGCACCGATCACGGGTGGCTCCTCGTCTATCACGGCGTCAAGCAGACCGTCGCAGGGCAGATCTACCGGGTTGGGCTCGCCCTGCTCGATCTCGACGAGCCGACCCGCGTCCTACGCCGCCTGCCGGAACTGGGTGCTCGCACCCGAGGCGGAGTACGAGCGGACGGGCGACGTCCCGAACGTCGTCTTCCCCGGTGGCCTCACCTACGACGAGACGAGCGACCAGATTCACCTCTACTACGGGGCCTCCGACACTTCGATCTGCGTCGCGACCGGCCAGCTCGGCGAGCTCATCGAGAGCCTCCTCGCCTCCCCCGCCGACTGATGGTCGAGCTCGACCTCATCGGCCACCGCATCTCGCTCACAGATAGCGACGCACGCCTCCTGCTTGCGGCGGCGGAGGCCAGCTCCGGCTCCTCGATCGGAGGGCGTGACCTGGCAACCCGCCTCAAGGAGACCTTCAACCCGTCGATGCAGCGCCGCCGCCGGCTCGTGTTCTCGCGGCCCGAGACACGCGCGCTGCAACGCATCTTCCAGACGCGCCTCAAGCCGGGGGATCCGTTGAGCGAGCTGCAGATCACGTTGACGAAGGTACTGGGCGGCGACGAGGCACTTCCCCTTCCCCCCGAGGCGTGAGCCCGCGACCTCGCCGGCCAATCTGGCGTGTCTGGCCCCCCAGCTACAGTGAATCCGGAATCGCTCTCTCCTTCCGCTTCTGCGTTTGCACCGCGTTGCATCCGGGGTAATGCATCGGGGCTAATGCGTCGGGGCTGTTACATGAGGATCTGAGCCTGAAAGCCGGGAGGAGATCGAGCATGAGGAAGCTCGCCGCAGTCGCTTCGAAAGCACCTGCGAGCCACGTCGTCATGCCCGAAGACCGGCGCTGAGGCCCCTGCCGATCGAGCACGACGTTCCCGGCCGACGGCATTCATGGCCGGATGCACCCAACCGACGAGAGGAATCCAGATGAAGAACTCAGGCAAACCGAAGAAGATGCAGAAGAAAGCCGCGGCCAAGACGATCAAGGAAAAGCGCACCGACAAGCGGGCTGCAGCGGCGGAGCGCGAGCGCACCGACCGGATCGTCTAACACGGACGGCACGGTTCGAGCCAGGAACGGCTCGAGCCGGGCACGGTCGTAAGCGTGCCGCAAACGAGAAGTCGCGCTTTGAGACCAGCACCGTCTGGGATGCCGTTCAGGCCCCGGCGTCGTCAGCAGGCGAGCATCTTCTGGATCGCCTGGCGGCTGACGCCGAGCTCGCGGGCGATCTGCGCCTGAGAGACTCCCTTCTCGAGCAGCGACTCCATCAGGCTTCGACGCTCGGCGGAGAGCTGCCTCGCGATGATCGTGTGCTCGATCGCCCGGGCTCGAACATCCTTGATCCGCGCGAAGACGTCCTGGTGGCTCGACGTGAGTTCGTTATCGGTCATGGACCAAGCATGACAACTACCGGTTGTCATGTCAACCTTTGGTTGTCGAAGCGCCGGCCCGAGTGCGGGTGCGCTGATTTCGGTCGCCTGCCGAACTCCTGCGGAAAGGGGTTCGAGACGCGGACGGGGAACCGTCAGCCGGCCTGCTGCAGCGAGGTAGCCTCGAGGTCGTGGCTTCCGACGGAGAGGTGATCTCGTTCGCGCTTCGGCGCCTTGCCGAGGAGGTCGTCGAAAACCGGCCCAAGATGGCCGCGCGCATGCGATCGCTTGCTGCCCGGCCGACGCTCGCGCTCTCGGACGACGAACGCGCGCTGCTACTGGAGCTGGTCTCCAAATCCGAGCCGTCGGAGCTCCGCGACGGCCTCAAGCTGAAGCTCGAGTCCCACCCCTGACTCCCACGGCGCCCGCCGCTTCACGTCAAATCTAGGCGGCGGCGTTCCGGCCGGACGCACGCTCAAGCCTCGCGCCGCACACAGCCGTACACGTCCTCCGCGTTGTGGGCGCCGGGTTGCGCGGTCCAGAGTACGTCGGTCTTGCCGATCCGGACGACGGGCGCGGCAACGGCGCCTCGACTGATCTTCGCGTTCTCACGTCGAGTCCACACTGCTGCCTGCTGCGCACCGTCCGTGCTCCGCGAGAACGTCAGGGCCAGTGCCACTCTCGAGGGATTCAGCAGGCCCCAGACGGCTGTGAACTCGAACCGGCGCGGCGCCGTTCCGAGGTCGTGGGCAGACTCGGGCGTCACCGTGTACCCGTCCTTTCGCAAGCAGGTCTTCACGGGCGCGAGCGGTGCCGCCTTCCGAACCGTCGTCGTGGTGGTCTGCGGGCTCGACGAGCCGCAGCCCGCCGCGCTCATTGCGAGCAGGCACGCGAGCGCCGACCCTGCGACCTTCCATCTCATGGGCGACAGCATCGAGCACCGGCACCGTCGTGTCCACCCGAACCGTTCTCACACGAGGAGCTTCCTACCGTGGGGGTGCCGTTCTCAAAGCAGGGGTTGCCCCGATCGAGGGATTGGCAACAAATGTCGACGCGTCGATCTCTGTGAGCATGAGCTGGCGCGCCGGGGGGCAAGCGTCATCGACGGAGCAGGCGCTTCGCGTCGAGCGAAGGCACCGGCTGCGCCGGGACCGCGATCACTTGAGGCCGGTCGAGCCCGAGGAGACGCCGCCGGCCCTCGAGCTGCCGCCGACGGACGTCCCGGAGCAGCCGGGCTCTCCGAACGACCGCTGGGTGCTCACCGGAGCGTTCTCGCGAATCCACGACCGTGACGAGCTCCTCGAGGACCTCGAGTACGCGGTCAAGCCCCGGACCTCGCCGACCGTGCTCGTGTTGTTCGGGTTCAAGAAGCTCGCCGAGCGGCTGGAGACCCTGCTCGAGCCCGACGCCAACCTCCTGCTCGGACGGATCGCCAAGCGCTTGGCTGCCTCGGCGGACCTTGCTGCGGTGCTTTACGAGCCGAGGCGCGGCGAGTTCTGCGGGCTCTTCGGCGGTCGGGTCGAGGACGTCGACCCTCTTCTCCTCGAAGTCACAGCGGAGATCGACGAGGAGGTGCGTGCACTCGGGATCCAGACAGCGCTCGGCGTCGTCTCCCTGCCTGCCGAGGCGCGAGACCCCATCGGCGCCCTGAAGCTCGCGGATGAGCGGCGCAAGCAGGTGGCGGGCGACCTTCGCCCTTCTCGCCGCCTCAACGCCTACACACGAATCATGGCGACCCTCCACGTCGCCCGAGATCACGACACCGATAACGGCTAGCCGACGCCGGCAGGCTTTCATCGACCCGCTCAGGCCCGCCAACGGGCAGGCTTGGCCCAGACCTCCGGCCTAGCCGACCACGTTTTTCCGAGGCGCGATCGTGCGTGGATTGCCGGTTGACCGATTCGGGAAGAACCCCCTTCGCAAGCGAAGACGAAGGGAGTATTCGTGAACGAGTCGCACACCGAACTAGCGCACGAGGACGTGGCTCACAGGGCCTATGAGATCTCTCGAAGCGCGGAGGCCGGAACCCCGGAGGAGAACTGGGAGCGGGCCGAGCGCGAGTTGACCGAGAGCCTGGCGGCCTCTGCGCCACCGAAGCGAGCACGCGCCCGGAAGAAGACAGAGCACCCGGTCAGCTCGTAACCGCAGCCGGCCGGCCACCTGGCCGACGCTCCGCGACGCCGCCGGCAAACCAAATCGAGACAGACGAACGGAGGATTCGCCAATGCAGAAGGTGCGGCCGAAAGGAACGCCGGCGACGCCTGCAAAGGAGGCGGCGCGGCGGCGCGGCGCCCCGAAGCCGGTCCCGTCTCCTTCGCCGCGAGCGAAAGAGACGGGGGATCGCCCGTCCGAGACGCTCGGCCATCCGATGGCGGGCTGAGTAGCTCCACCAGGATGAGCACGAGATCGCCGGAACGCTCTCGGCACGCACTCTGCGTCGTCCCCGGTGGCGCCGCTACCGGTGCTCGATGTCTTCTAGCGGCGTGCGTCCCGGTAGCGCACGCACCCAGCTCGCCCCGGCGGCGAGTGGCATTTGTTAGAGCTTCCAAGCCATGAGCGCCCCCCGCTGCACCTACCGGCTTCAGCTCCTCCCCCACCTCGATTTCGAGCAGGCACGGAGCGCTCGTCCCTTACCTGCCGGAGCTCGGCGTCAGCCACCTCTACCTCTCCCCGTCGCTACAGGCGCGCGCCGGCTCGACCCACGGCTACGACGTCGTCGACCCGACGCGCATCTCGGATCACCTCGGAGGCGAGGAGCGCTTTCGCGCGCTCTGCGAGGCGGGGCTCGGGCGTGATCCTCGACGTCGTCCCGAACCACATGGCCGCGAGCGAGGACGAGAACCCGTTCTGGCGCGAAGAGCTGACCCGCGCCAAGTTCTTCGACGTCGAGTGGCGGAGCGGCAACGTCCGGCGCTTCTTCGACATCGGTGACCTCGCGGGGGTCCGAGTCGAGGACGCCGAGGTGTTCGAGGTCACCCACGCGAAGATCATCGAGCTCGTGCGGGAAGGGTTCGTCGACGGCGTCCGGATCGATCATCCGGACGGGCTCGCCAATCCGGCCCGCTACCTCGAGCGGCTGCGGCACGCAGGCATCGAGCAGGTCTGGGTGGAGAAGATCCTGGCCGACCGACGAGCAGCTACGCGACTGGCCCGTCGCCGGCACGACCGGCTACTCGTTCGCCAACGACGCCACCCGGCTGTTCCTCGATCCCGAGGCCGAGGAGCCGCTCACCAGCTTCTACGCGCGAGCTCACCGGCGAGCACCGGCGCTTCGACGAGCGTCGCCCTCGAGGCGAAGCTCGAGCAGGCGACCTCGACCTTCTCGCAGGAGGTCACTGGCTCCGCGAGCGCGCTCGACGGATGTCGACGAGGAGTTCGACCTGCCGGCCGCGCTCGCCTCGTTCGACGATCTACCGCACCTACGTCGACCCGGAGAGCGGCGCGGTCGACGGGCTCGACCGCCAGGCGGTCGCGAAGGCCGGCCTGCCCGCTCGCCTGGCCGACATCCTGCTGCTCGAGGAGCGCGGCCACGACACGTTCGTGACCCGCTTCCAGCAGACGCCTCCCGGCCGTGACCGCCAAAGGCGTCGAGGACACGGCGTTCTATCGCTACAACCGCCTGCTCTGCCTGAACGAGGTCGGCGGCGACCCGGGGCTCTTCTCGCTCCCGCTGGAGGAGTTCCACGCCCGCAACCTCGAGCGGGCCCGCCGCTTCCCGCACGAGCTCCTCGCCACCCAGACCCACGACACGAAGCGAAGCGGCGACGCGCGCGCTCGTCTGGCGGCACTCACGTGGCAGCCCGCCGAATGGGAGCGGCACGTGCGCGAGTGGCGCGCGTGAACGCGCCGCTCCGGTCCGGCTCGGCGCCCGACCCGAACGAGGAGTACCTGATCTACCAGACCCTCGTCGGCGACCTGGCCGATCGAGCCCGACCGGCTGACCGGCTTCCTGGAGAAGGCGCTGCGTGAGGGGAAGACGAACTCGAGCTGGGCCGATCCGGACGAGCGAATGGGAAGACGCGGTCAAGGGCTTCGCCCGTGGGCTGTACGAGACACCGGCCGTTCCTCGGACAGCTTCGAGCCGTTCGTCGAGCGGATCGCCGCCGACGGCCGCCGGATCGCGCTCGCCCAGACCCTGCTCAAGCTCACCTGCCCCGGCGTTCCCGACATCTACCAGGGCGACGAGCTCTGGTCGTTCTCGCTCGTCGACCCCGACAACCGGCGACCGGTCGACTGGGAGCTCCGGCAAGGGCTCCTCGAGGAGCTCAAGGCCGGGGCGCCCGGTACGGGAGGAGACGGCCAAGCTCTTCCTGATCTGGAAGACCCTCGAGCTGCGCCGCCGCTTTCCCGAGGCCTTCGAGGGTGCCTACGAGCCGCTCGATGCCGGGCCCGGCATGTGCGCGTACACGCGAGGCGGAGTGATCGCCGTGGCCGTGCCCACCCGGCGCCGATGCCGAGTACTCGCCGCCGCCCGGGTTCCGCGATGCGCTTGACGGCGCCGAGCTCGGCGTCCACCTGCTCGTGCGCGCCGAAACGAGGACCCCGCCGAAACGACAAGCCGAGAGCCTCCAGGGCGAGCCGCCCGTGCCGTCGTGATCGGCCGGCTGGGGGCGACGCCGGTCGGCGCCGGACCTCGTCGAGTTCCGCGTCTGGGCGCCGAACGCGACCGAGCGTACGAGTGGGCGGACCGAAGCTCGCCGCCGAGAGCGAGGGCATCTTTGCCGCCACGCTCGAGGCCGAGGCCGGCTCCGACTACGGCTTCTCGCTCGACGGCGGGCCGCCGAACGCGGATCCGTGCTCCCGGTGGCAGCCCGGAGGGCTTCGCGGGCCGTCGAGGATCCTCGACCCGAACGAGTTCGCCTGGACTGCCGAGCCGGTCCCGATCTCGCTCGAGCGGCTCGTCGTCTACGAGCTCCACGTCGGCACGTTCACGCCGGCGGGCACGTTCGACGCGGCGATCGCCCGGCTGGCCGAGCTGGCCTCGCTCGGGGTCACCGCAATCGAGCTGATGCCGGTGGCCACCTTCTCCGGCGAACGCGGCTGGGGCTACGACGGCGTCTTCGTCTACGCGCCTCATCGCGCCTACGGCGGCCCGGCCGGGCTCGCCCGGCTCGTCGACGCCGCCCACGGCCACGGGCTCGCGGTGATCCTCGACGTCGTCTACAACCACATCGGCCCCGGCAGCGAGCTCGTCCGGCGGTTCGGCCCGTACTTCACCGACCGGCACGAGACGTTCTGGGGAGAGGCGATCGACTACTCCAGGACCGGGGTGCGCGAGTGGGCGATCCAGAACGCCGAGCAGTGGGTGCGCGACTACCGCATCGACGGCCTCCGGCTCGACGCCACCCACGCGATCTTCGACGACATCGAGCCCGCACGTGCTGCGCGAGCTCGCCGACCGGGTGCGCGCTCGCCCATCCCGGCGCGGTCGTCATCGCCGAGATGGAGATCGGGAACCGCCGCCCACTCGAGGAATGGGGTCACGACGCCCAGTGGGCACGACGACTTCCATCATGCGCTCCACGCGCTTCTCACCGGCGAGCGCGACGGCTACTACGCGCCGTACGGCAGCGTCGCCGACCTTGCCCGCGCCTACCACGAGGAGCCTGCGGAGAGGCTCGTGATCTGCGCCTCCAACCACGACCAGATCGGAAACCGGGCCTTCGGCGACCGCCTACCACCCGCGACGCGGCGTCTCGCAGCGGCATGCCTGCTGTTCGCGCCGCAGATCCCGCTGCTGTTCCAGGGCGAGGAGTACGGCGAGACGGCCCCGTTTCTGTACTTCACGGATCACGACGATCCCGAGATCGCCCGGGCCGTGCGCGAAGGAAGGCGCCGGGAGTTCGCAGGCTTCGACTCGTTCGGCGGCGAGGAGCTCCCCGACCCGCAGGCGCTCGAGACGTTCGACCGCCTCGAATCCATCCCGAAAGCGGCAACGCCGAGCTACGCGACTTCTACCGCACGGCTCCTGCGCCTCCGAGCCGGGCTGCCCCCACGCGCTCACGACCGAGGTCGGACGAGGGAGCACGAACGCTTCGGGTGCGGCGCGGCGCCTTCGAGCTCGTCGCGGACTTCGCCCGACTCAGCGTCGAGCTCCGTACGAGCTGATTTGCGCCGCTCACCCGAGCCGGAGCAGCGCGCCCTCGTGCTCGAGCAGGAAGCGCTTGACGTGGAGCCCACCGCCGAACCCGGTGAGAGAGCCGTCTGCGCCGACCACTCGGTGGCACGGCAGGACGATCGGGAGCGGGTTCTGACCGTTGGCGGCTCCGACCGCCCGGGCGGCCTCCGACGTGAGCCCGAGCCGCCGGGCCTGCTCGCCGTAGCTCACGGTCTGGCCGTACGGGATCGAGGCGAGAGCGAGCCAGCACCGCCGCTGGAACTCGGTTCCTGCCAGCTCCAGCGGAAGGTCGAAGGACACGAGCTCCCCCTTGAAGTAGGCCTCGAGCTGGCATGCGGCCTGGTCGAGGACGGGTGAATATCCCTGAGGACGGATCGCGCCGCCGCCGAAGAGGACCGCCTGCAGCCCGTCCTCCGAGGCGACGAGCCCGAGCAGACCGATGGGGGTTTCGAGGATCCTCTGGGCGATCATCTCAATCTAGAACAGGCGGCCGCCGTCGTTTGTGAGCTGGGTGGACATGGCGGGGGAGCGTCATGCTCTGGCCTCAGTGACGGCGCGCGTGGAGGCGGTCGGTCGTTTTGAGATCAGAAGCGCGCTTGTCGGGCTCGGGCTTGTCGTTGCACTCGGTCTCTGCGGTAGTGGTCTCGCTCGGGCGGATGATCCGCCGCCGATGACTCGGGTGGGTTCGGTGTCGCGGGAGAGACGATCTGCAACACCGCCGGGACGACCTGCTCGGAACCGTGGACGTCACCGACCGCCGGCTGGGACTAGTACTGCCTCTGCCTGCCGGTAGCGGTGTCGATCGGACACTCCCTGCCTCCTACCAGCGCAGGCATCCAACTCGGCCTGCGGTGAGTTGTCGGAGCTACTCAGGCCGGTTTCCGCCAGAGCCCGGTGACGCTCGTCGTCAGATATTCCTCCAGGCCGGGTAGGCGAGCCGCCAGCGACATGGCCCGGACAACCGGTCTGTCGCTCGCGTTGGTGGCGAAGTACAGGCACTCGAGCTTCGAGTCGGCCATCAGCCCGCGGAACCTCCGCAGCGTCATCTTGTTGAGCCCGCCGAGGATGTCCTCGAAGCGTTCAGCGTTCTCCGCCGGGCGGAAGCGCTTGCGCTCGGCCATCACGACGCGTTCGGGGAACAGCAGGTGCGCCCACGGAAGGCGGGTCATAAAATCGATATGCCCGCCTTTAGGGCTTTTCCAGAGTGGAGCGAAGTGCACCGCCAACAGCCCCCCAGGCTCGAGCCGTCCGGCGACGACCCGGACGAACGACTCGGGATCGGGATAGTGCTCGAAGCTGTCCTTCGAGAGCACGACCCCGAACCGCTCGTCGCCGAGCTCGCTCATCTCGCCGTTCGTCTCGATGAGCTCGATCCGCCCCGAGAGGTCGGGGAAGCGCTGAGCGATCAGCTCTCGTGGCACCTCGAGGGGCTGGACATCGACGCCGACAACACGGCCGGCTCCGTGTCGAGCCGCTTGGACACAGAGGTTGCCGGCGCCACAACCGATGTCGAGCACGGTCTTCGAGTCCAGGCTGAGCCTGCCCTCGAATCGCCCCAGGAACACGCGGGCCGACTCCTCTTGTTGATCGAACGAAAGCTCGATCGACTCCTCGTCGTAGGAAGGGGGAACTGCCTCGCGGAAGCACACCCGGTGGAACGCTGCCTCTACCAGGCGGTCACTCACTCCGCGGATCGTACGCTGCCGTCTCGGCGCTCCGGCCGGAAAGGCTGTTCGCGGGCAGGAGGGCCAGACGGGACTTCGGAGCAACTTCAACCACGGAGGTCAGCATGAGCACCATCGACGAGGAGCTCGTCGTGGCCCACTTCATCGTTTCGGATGATGTGGAGCGTTCTCGACGCTTCTACACAGACGTCCTCGGCGGGAAGACCGTGAGCTCGGGCGAGGGTACTGACGGTGTGACATACGTGGCCCTGGCCAACAGCTGGATCATCATCAACGTCGGAGGAGGCCCGACCGACGACAAGCCGACCGTCACGCTCGAGACACCGCCCGACCCGGATCGGGTGAGCAGCTTCCTCAACATCCGGGTTGCGGACATCCAAGCGGTATACGACAAGTGGAGCGCGCGGGGGGCCCAGTTCCTGACGCCGCCGAAGAAGCACGCGACCGAGCTCCGCTGCTACATCCGCGATCCCGACGGCTACCTGATCGAGGTGGGCCAAACGACCTTGTCCAGAGGGTGGCGTCCTCCGTCCTGATCGCCGGGTCGGCTCCGGGGTCGACGGCGCATCCGGTTAGGGAAGGGCGGGCCCGAGCCCGCGGGCTGCGGCGACTCCGCCGACGAGGAGAACGGCTGCCGCCAGCTCGAACCACGAGGTGATGTCGGTTTGTCGCGGCACCCGATCGATTCGGGTGCCTAGCTGCCGATAGATCGTGTCGAGCTGGGCGGCCGTGGTCGCACTGAACGATTCTCCGCCGGTCTCGCGAGCCAGGAGGGCAATCACACCAGGGTCGGGCAAGACCCTCACCGACTGGCTGAGAGGACCGACTCCTTCCGTGATGAACCCGTGGCGGGTCCCGAGCGCGACGCCGAAGACGCGAATGCCCGCGGCCTTCGCCATCTCGGCGGCGGCGAAGGGAGTGACCGTTCCGCGGTCCTGAGCCCCGTCCGACTCGAGGACAATCGCCGCCGGGAGTGTTCCGCCGGGCGAGCGTCGCACCCCAGCCTCGGCGAGGCTCGTGACAAGCACCCTGACCGCCGCCTCGACGGCTGCTCCGAGTGCCGTTCCCCCTTCCGGATTGAGCACGTCGAGGTTGCTCGCAACCGACGGCCGGTCGGTCGTTGGCGTGTTGAGGATCTCGACCGCGTCGCTGAACGCGAGCAGGCCGACCTTGTCGCCGCTCGGCACGGCAGCGAGGAACTGACGCATGGCCGCAATGGCCGCAATCAGCCGCGACGGGCGGATGTCCGTTGCTTCCATCGACCCGGAGACGTCGGCGACCAACTCGATCGTGGCGCTGTTCGAGGTCCCGGTGACACGCACCCGGGGTTGAGCGAGTGCCGCTGCCGTAGCCGCAAGGGCCAGCCCGAGCAGAACCAGCGGGACTCGCCGTCGCCAATGACCGCGGCTACTCGCACCCGCGCGTGCGAGCGCGCTCAGCCTGGTGTGGAAGACGACGTAACGGGAGCGCCGGCGACGGACGACGACGACGAGCCCGTAGAAGAGCGGAACCGCGAGCAGGGCAAGCAGGGCAAGCGGTGCGGCGAAGCCGAAGTGATGCAACGAGGCCACTGTCGCTCAGCCGGAGAGATCGGGTAACGCGGCACTCATGCGACCCGGCCGAACCAGAGCCCGGAGAGACCGAGGCCCCCCAGCAAGAGGACCAGAGCGGCCGCAGCCGTGAGCGGGCTCAGGTTACGCGTCTTCCGGGTCGAGGTCGAAAAGGTGTGCAGGGAGCGATAGACGCCCGCCAGCGGGGCCGCGGAGCGAAGCGCCGAGGCGGCGAAGAAGAGGCCGCTCGTCTCCTTCGAGATCGTCCGGAGCGTCGAGGGATGAGCGGGCACGGCAATCGTGTTCGCCGCGTGGACACCGTCCACGACAACGGGTTGGGTGACGCTCCCCCGAGCCGTCCCTACCGCCACGGTGTCAACGGGGACGTAGTCGACGACCGCGGAGACGGCAGCCTGCTGGGGCGTCGCCCCGGCGCTCGTCTGGGTGCCGTCCGAGAACAGCAACACCGCTCCGGGGCGAGCGATCGCGCCGGGGGTGCTCTCCCGTGTCGTACCCGCGATCAGTCCCACCGCATACTCGATCCCGTCGCCGAGCGCAGTGCCGCCGCGCGGCGTAACCGACGTGGGAATCCCGGCGAGCACGGACCGCCGGTCGAGTGTGGGCGCCACCGCCAGATGAACGCTGCCGGCGAACGTCACGACCGCGACGCGGTAGCGCGCAGGGAGCTGCCGCAGAAAGCCGAGCGCGAGTGTCCTCGCAGCACGGAGACGCGTTGGCCTGACGTCGACAGCGGCCATCGACCCGGAGGTGTCGAACGCAAGGACGATCGTCGGGGGTTGGGGAGCTCCGATTCCGCGCACCTCCTGCGGCCTGGCGAAGCCGACGAGCAAAGCCGTGAGCCCGAGAAGAAGAAGGATTCTCGGGGCGTACCCGAACCGACGGAAAGGCCGCTGCACCACGTTTGGCTGCATCGCCTCGCTCGACCAGGCCGCCGCCCTTCTCGACCGTCGACGCTCGAAGGCCACGTAGGAGGCAGCAGCGAGGGGCACCGCCAGCAGGCCCAGGAGCAAGGACGGGGCGCCGAAGCTCACCGGCGCTCACTGCCTCTGATGAAGGCGGCGAGCGGGCGTAGCCACTCGCCCTGAGTTGAGAGTGAAAGGTGGGGCACACCGGCGGAGTCGAGCCTGCTCGCGATCTCCGCCTGCTCGCGGGCCGCCGCCTCAGCAAACCGTGCGCGCACGACCGGGTCGGACGTGTCGACCACGAGCTGAGCTCCCGTCTCGGGATCCTCGAAGCGCAGCTCTCCGATGTCGGTCAGCTCCTCCTCGCGTGGGTCCCGGACCTCGACTGCGAGCGCACGGTGGCGCGTCGCGACTCTGAGCAGCCCGCGATACCAGGTGTCGGGACGCTGGAAGTCCGAGATCACGACCACGAGGGAACGTTGCTTGGCAAGAGTGCCGACCAGATCGAGCGCGTCGGCAAGGTTGCCGTCGCCGGCCGGAGCCTCGCGAAGCTCGGACAGCGCGAGCAGAAGGCCGAGTCGGCCCTGGCGCGGGCGGCGAAAGCGGGGCTCATCAGGCCCGAACGCGACGACCCCGAGCCGGTTGCCGCGCCGGGTCGCGACGTGGCCGATCGCAATCGACACCCCCTCCACGACGTCGGTCTTCCGGCGGTCGGCAGTACCGAAGCCCATGGACGCCGACAGGTCGATGACGAGCCAGGTGGCAAGGACACGCTCGGAGATCTCGACGCGAACGTGCGCCTGCCCGGTCCGTGCGGTGACGTTCCAGTCGATCCTCCGGACGTCGTCACCCGGGACGTACGGCCTCACTTCGAAGAGCTCCGTGCCGAGCCCGGCGTGCCCGGACGGAAAGTCGCCCGCCAACAGCCCGTCCACCCGCCGGGCGATCGCGAGCTCGAGCGCACGCAGGCTCGCGGGCGAAACCGCGCCCGGGCCCGGCGCCGCCGGAGTCCGAACACGGCCGAGCACGTCGACGAGCGCCCCGCTCACGTCATTCGCCCGCCGCCGGAGCCTGTGCGGCGAGAGCGACCTGCAGATCGTTCGATCGGTTGATGAGGCTCACAGGTGACCGGCACGGTAGCCGGGACCCACCCGTGACGCCCCCTCGTCGTGGGTCCGGTTCAGTCCGGGACAAGCTGCAGACTGCCGTCTTGAAGCGCCTCGCAGCGCTCACCGGTGGTGGCTAGCAACGCTCGTTCGACGGACGCCTGCAGGGCCGCCGGTTCGGGTTTGCCGCCGTGCCCGCCGTAGGAGACGACCTGGAACCGGTCAGCTGCCGCCGAGAGCGAGCCGATCGTCGCCTCGAGGACGCTCTTTGCCTGGGTTGCGTACGCGGGATTCGTCGGGTCCCAGGCGAGGAGAAGCTGGAACTGTCGATCCGAGCCGGGTCTCGGCATCACGCTGCAGGTCGACGGAGCCTGGCCGGCCTGATAGCTGATGGCGACGACGCGCTGCGGAATGCTCGTGCGATGCAGGAGGTTCAGCGCAGCCTGGGCATCCTTTCGCTGCTCCGCCGTGAACCCTCCCTTGTCCACGTGTGTTCCGGACCCACACGCTGCAAGCGCCAAGACAGACACGAGCAGAGCGCCTCCCGATGCCGCGCGGCCGCGACTCACGCCGATGGTGCGGCGTGGTCGCGGGCCGTCGGCGACACCGGGAGGGTCATCGGTAGGCCTTCCAGGGGCGAGAACGGTACTTGCTCGACTTCTAGAGACAACCGTCCTTGTCGTCCGGGCCACCGGGCGAGTTGTCCGCGTCGTTGTCTCCGATCGGGGAGGCTGCCGCGATCGTCTGTCCGTTCGGGCACACGCTCTTCGAGGTCGTGGTGGTCGTTGTCTTTGCCGGCACCTTCACGGCGACACCCACGCCGATCAGCCCCTTCATTCCGCCGGCAGCATGGCCTGGCTCCGTGCAGAGGTATTCGTACGTGCCCTTTTTCGTAAATTTCACCGTGAGAGTCGCGCTCTGACCCGGCTTGAGAATCTTCGTCACCTTGCCGGCGCAGGAGTTGTGCGCTGCGGTCGCGACCGGCGCGGAACACACCTTGAAGTCATGGGGCGAGGCCCCTTCGTTCTTGACCGTGAAGGTGATCGAGCCGACAGGCAGAGACGAGCTCTTCGAGAGCTTGAAGGCAAGCTCCGAGGGCTTGCCGGCGATCACGCCGACCACCGTGGCCGCGGCGTTTGTGTGTGCGGTCGTCCGCGCAAGCGCCGACCCGACGCCGACACTGAGAACGCCAATCACTAGAACGACAAAACCAACTGCGAAACCAGCACTGTGGCGACTGCGACGTTTCATCGGGCTCGGGCTCCTTCGTTTCTATTAGCGGGCGATATGACAGGCGCTGGATTGCGATTCTACCGGGACGGCCTACACCACCAGCAGTGTCCCTCGACGGTACCGATGCCGTCTCACGCTTCAACGAATCGTTGAAGCGTGAGCTTCCTTTGCAGGGGATATCGTTGACCGGCAAGGCATGCGTACCCACCGAATGCGTCCCGTATGCGCCGTGGAGTTTCTCACTCGCGTTGCGCAGGTTCCTCGCCGCCTCTTCGTCGCGGCGGTTCTCGCGTCGATGACGCCGCTGCTGGTTGCAAACTGCTCGAGGGCAACCGCAGCCGGGCCGTTCTACCTTGTCCCATCCGCAACGACCGAATGTCAAGGGATCAAGAACTGTCTCGGCAGCAAAGGGCCCTGGGTCGTGGTGCCCGCAAGCGGTGAGGCCACCTATCTCTTCGGCTGCCCCCAGCACATCGGTTTTATCGTCGCCGGCACCGATGCTCGCACGAGCTCGACGAACATCCGCGTCTGGTTCTCGAACGAGATCGGGGGGCGGATCGGCCCGGCCAGCAACCCGAAAGGCGCCGCAGTGATCCTCTTTCACGCCGCCAGCAACAACGCCAGGGCCGGGTGGTTCCAGCCGCTCGTCGGGTGCGTCTCGCTCATCGCGAAGAACAAGCGCTCGACGGTCTCTGCGCGAGACGCCGGCCGGCCGAGCGCCCCGGTCGACTTGCGGGCGGAGACCCTGGTGCCGAAGCCAACCGCCGAGCTCGGCGAACAGACGAAAGGGCTCGCGTGTCCGAAGGGCGAACGCCCGGTTGCAAGCTGGAGCGCGTTCTCGCTGTACACGTCGAATCCCCCGAACCCGTCGTTCGAGCATGCCATGACGATCAGGACCGTGATCAGCGGCGGCCGGGTGATCGGACGCTTCCGCCTGAACCGGCTGTTCTCGATTCTCGCGCCGCGCTTCTACGTGCAAATCGGAGCCGAGTGTGAGCCGTGAGGTGCTTCCGCGGGCGCTACGATGACGAGCCTCTTGGGGAATGTTCGCCTGGCAACGGCTGCGCTCGTCACGGCACTGGTAACGGTCGCCCTCACCGGCTGCGGAGGGCACAAGAGCAGCGTTTACAGCCTCTCGGCCACTCAGTCATGCCTCGAGAAGGCCGGCCTGCAGACGGCTGTCGTGACGGACACCTACCTGCCGGCCTCCGGAGGCGATCTGAGGGTCCGCCTCAAGAACGGCAAGAAGGCCCTGCTCGACCCTCAGCAGCTCAAGGGTGGAACGCCGCCCAACGAGTACATCTTCCTCATCTTCGCCAAGAGCCCGGCGGCGGCGCTCGGAACGGAGAACAAGGCGGTCACCCTCGCGTATCAGACTCTGCGCGTTCGGGGGATGTTGATAACCCGTGCCGCCGTCAGAGCCGATGTCGGCCTGGCCAAGAACGTCTTCTTCTACTCCACCACCGGTGGAGTGACGGCGGGTGACCGCAAGGTCTTCCTGCCCTGCCTACGCTAAGAAGCTCTAACAAAATGAGCAGGTGCCGCCTGGACGCGCTGGGCACGCGCCCTGCGTTGTCCTCAGTCGCCCCAATATCGCAAGGATATTGGGGCTCCCTGCGCCCTGAGCGTCCGCACGCACCCATCAGGCCCAGTCAGCGCGAGGTCATTCGCAGCCTCCGGGTGCACGAACTTCGCGCGAGCTTCCGGCGACCTTGATCTGGCTGAGCTGGTCTAGCGCTCGACTGAATCTGCTCAGTTCGGGATCGGCTCGGTTCGGGATCGGCTTAGTTCGGGATCGGCTTAGTTCGGGATCGGCTCAGTTCCGCAGGATCAAGGGCTTCGCTCCGAGAGCCCCGGACAGGGACGCCCATTTTGATTCGTGCTCTCAGAAGCTCCAACTACATGCCGCTCGTGGCTCGTTCCGGCGACCTCGTGCTCGTCTTGTTAGAGCTTCTTTACGGCGGGATTGGCGGCCCGGGCGGAGCACAGACGCTGCAGGTTGCGCCGACGAGGAGCTTGCCCTTTTCCGCACTCGTCGCATGCATATACGACTCGCCGACGTAGTACGGGATGAGCCCGCGCGTTGAGAGATACAGCAGACGCGTGATGTGCTGGCCCGGCTTGAGGACGCTCTTGAATCCGAAGACGTCGCCGAGACCCGCGGTGTTCGAGCCCACGCTGAACGTGACCGTCTTCGTGCCCGCGTTCCTCATGATGAATCGCGCCGCGGCACCGCGGGGCTCCGATTTCGGAGTGACAACGACTCTCGAATCCGAAATCGTCACATGAATCGAGACGTAAACCGATGGACTCGTGGTTCGGATGCCGGCCTCAAGACTCGGCACCATCACCGCCCCCAGCAATGCCGCACTCAATAGCGACGTACCAAGACGCGGCCTCACGCGCACTTCTCAACTGTACCACTGGTCGAAATTCACTGTGCCACCCGTCGAACTGGCCGGCAGACGGCCCGCTAACGCCCAGTACCATCCCGGGAAGTGAGACGAGCAAGCGTCCTCATGCTCTCGATCGCGACCGTCTTGGCGCTGGCGTCCCTCGGCGCCGCTTCAGCGCTCGCCGCTCCTCACGGGCTCGTAACGGCGAACCAGGTCAAGCAGGCGTTCAGAGCGGCCGGCGACCCGTTGTTCGACACGGGGTTCGGTGCCTACGGGAGCCCTGTCACGGTGCTGACGACGGTGAAGACCCATCAGAGCTGGACCGCGACCGTCTTCGTGTATCCGAGCGTCGCGAAGGCGGGCGCCTCCTACAAGGGCAATCTGGCGTCCTGGCACGCGGACAAGATCGCGGCCACGCAACTCCGGAACCTGGTCGTCACGGTCTCGGGACAGTCGCAGCCGCGCACCCACTCGAAGGACGTGCCGCTTCCGGCGCTTGTCCTCAAGGCGCTTGCGACCGTCAAATCGCCCGGAAGCTAGCCGTTGGCACCAACGTGGGAACGACGGGTCAGACGTTGCTGTTCTTGCCCACTGACCATTTCACCTTGAAGGCGCGGCCACGGTTCGTCGCCCGGCCGGGAGTCGCTCCGGCCGGCGACTTCGCCGTGCCTTGAGTGGCCGGATTGCGAGCGAAGGGCGTCGAAGACGGGTAGCTCGGCACGCGCAGGCGGCCCGGCACGAGCCGAAGCCGAACGGCCTTCCAGCGAGGATCGGCGAGTGTCCCCGCCGAACCGTCCGCCACTGCCGAGATCCTGGTCATCGCAACCGCACCGAAATCGGCGAGTGACGTAGGACTGCAGGTCTGGTGCTCGCAAGTGGTCGGCGCTTCCACGAGCCACTCCGCCGATGTGGCCGCCGGAGAGCTCAGCCCGCCGGTGTTCTGCTCACCGGGCTGAACGAGGAACTGGCCGGCAGAGACCCAGGAGACCTCCTTCACCGTGCTCCAGCCCTGCGTCGCGTCGTCGAGACGGATCTTGACGAGCGGTGGCCGCTCCGTCGCCACGATGCTGACGGTGGCGGTAAGGATGTCGCCCGGCGAGACCTTTCGGGGCAAGCGATACGAGGGATACGGGGCGATGTCGAACCACCCGTAGTACTCGGGCACTCCCGACTGGCGACAGTTCGCATCGGTTCCCACTTGCTCGTCGCTCTGCGCGTCGGATCCGTACCCGCCCAGCCCCACCGCAATCGTGGAGAACGAGCCTGCGCCGCCGACGCAGGAGACTGCCGGCTCCCGCCACGTCCCGGTCACGCTCGAGTATCTCGTCCCGGGCGATCCGGTAACGACATAGCCGGACCAGTTGGGGCTGATTACGGGAGTGGAGCTCGTCGTTCTTCCCCCACCGTCATGGGCTGCCCCGCCCGCGGACATCGCCTGGGCGGAATCGAAGCCGATCGAGGCTGCCGCGGTCGCCCCGATCGAAAGAGCGACGAGCCAGACGGCGGCCATCCGAACGGAGACTCCCCAAACGGAGACTCTCCACAACCGGCCCGGCCTGGAGCCCGCGCAGCCACACCCACCTGCCACTCCGACGACGGTAGCACCGGACGACGGCTCCTAGAGAACGCCGGGGACGGCGGCCTTCGGTGTGGCCGCCGTCCCCGGGTGCATCCCGTTCTCAGCTGGGCTCAGCTGACGTCGTGCTTATCCGAGCTTGAACGTGTAGACGCTGTCACCGCGAACGCGGTCGTTCGGCTTGGCCGGATTCGGCCTGGTCGGGTCGGTGTGGTTCTCGCCGCCCACGACCTCGGTGACGTACTGGACGCCGTTCACCGAATACGTGATCGGCGGCGCGGCCGCCGGAGCGTCCATCAGGGGCGACTGCCACAGCTGCGCGCCGGTCTGCGTGCTGACAGCCGCGAGGTAGCCCTGACCATTCTTCGCAAGCCCCTCGCCCAGGTGGCCGACGAACGTCAGGCCCGACGCGGTGTTCACCGAGCCGCTGAAGCACGGAGCCAGCCACGTCTGATGCCACGCGTCCTTGCCGCCCGAACTGGGAGACACCGTCGAGAGATCCAGGGACGTGAAGTTCCCGAAGTCGTTCAGGTTGAGCGGGTCGATCGACGCGTCGATCACCGCACCGATACCGAAGCCGATACCACCTGCAGGATCGACCATCTGCGAGGCCGGCGGAATCTGCTCGAAGGCAAACGAGCGGTTCGTCGTTCCACAGGTGATGAACCCGTGGGTAAGCGGGCTGTACGAACTCGCCTGCCAGTCCATCGACTCGAACGGAGTCACGACGTACTGCGACGTGGTGTACGGCTCGAAGTAGCAGGAGATCTTGTACGGCTTCCCGTCGGGAGCCTTCAGGCCCTGCCACCGGCCGGTGTCGGCGCAGATCCTGCCACCGCCGCCTGCAAGCGGCTCGTCGTAGCAGTGATTGGCGCCGCCGTAGCTCGTCGGATCACCGCTGATGCATCCGGTGAGCGTATTGGGGTCCTGGGGAATCGGCTGTACCGGCCAGTTGTTCGTATTCGGCGCGGAGCTCACCGGGACCTTCTGGATCTTGATCGGAACGAGCGGCTTGCCGTTCTTGGCGTTGAGCACGTAGGTCTGGCCGTCCTTCGTCACGGACACGACGGCTGTGACCGACTTGCCGCCCACCTTCTCGTTCACGAGCAGCGAGTTGTCGGGCAGGTCGGAGTCCCACTCGTCGTGGTGAGAGATCTGATAGCCCCACGCGAACGCGCCGGTGTTCACGTTCACGGCGACGACCGAGTCGGTCCAGAGGTCCTCGCCGGGTCCGCGATCGTTCCACGGGTTCGGGTTGCCGGTACCGACGATGACGAGGCCGTCCTTGGCGTCGATGACGGGGTTCTGCCAGATGGCGCCGCCACCGTAGTTCGAGCCGGTCCGGTCCAAAAGCGGCCAGGTGTTACCACCAGGCTGGCCATGCGTCGGGATTTCGCTCCATGTCCAGACGATCTGGCCGGTCTGCGCGTTGAACGCCGACATGATCGAGCTCACCCCGCCGCCGTCGCCGCCGCTCGTCCCAACGATGACCGTGCCGTTGTAGTACGCCGGAGTCACGGACAGCGTGACGCCCTTCTGCCAGTTGCCGACCGTGGTCGACCAGACAAGCTTGCCGGTCTTCTGGCTGTAGGCCACGAGGACGCCGTCGGACAATGCCTGGTAGACGAGGCCGCCGCCCAGCGACACGCCCGGTGTCCGGCCGCCGGCGCCCGGCTTGTAGCCGGGAAGCCACGTCGGATTGACCTTCCAGATCGTCTTGCCGGTCGCCGCGTTGAGAGCAAAGACCTGGCTGTGAACGTCCTCGAGGTACATGACACCGTCATAGACGGTCGCGTTTTCCTCTTCGCCTGAGCAGAGCTGATTGCCCGTCTTGCAATCGCCTAGGTGAATATGCCACGCGAGCTTTAGGCTGCTGACGTTCGACGGCTTGATCGACGTCAAGGTCGAATAGCGGTCATTCTCGAGATCGCCCTGCACCTGAGTCCAGTTCGCTCCGGCGTGAGCGGTCAACTGCGACGCCGTAAACGCCGGCGTCAGCGCGATCGAACTTCCTGCTGTTGCACCCGTTTTAGCAGCGGACGAAGCGCCCGTCAGCACGACGGCAAGTACAAGCACAAATGCGATTGGAACAAATCTAGGGCGATGCATCAGGCTCCCTTCAGGATGAGTAGCTCCGAACTTGCGCAAAACGACGGAAACCCGGGCAAGCTGCCGGTCGCCCGAGGCCATCCGCTCATGACGCGCCCGGCCGGAAGCGGCATTCCCTCGCCGCTGCCGTCGACCGGCCCCCAAAACAGTTGATGCGCAGTGCCTGTGCTGCGACACGAACTGCTTCTCGCTTCACGAGAGGCGACACCAATGACCACGTCCCGCCCGCTCACGTCCCGACTACCCCTGACGTGAGCGGCCTCCACCGCGAACGTGACCGGAATCGATCGCCGACGGCAGAAAGCGCGACAGCCAACACACCCCGGTACATCGTTGAGCAACCTCGACGACTACCTGGATGCCTCAAGCCTGACTCCCTCCGAGCGACACCAAACACCGGCAGCGGCCACTATACGTGTAGTTGAGGACACACACAACCGCGCCGAGACGAGACCCCGCTAACATCGAAACGGGATGATGCGCCAGTTCGCGTTTGCGACTGCCGGGTTGCTCGTGCTCCTCATGGCAATCGCCTTACAACCGGCTGAGTCGACTGTCGGGGTCGTTGCCGCCAAGGACGCAAAGATGGTGGTGACACCCAACTGGGCGGGATATGTGGCGAGCGAGCCCGGCAAGCCGCCGGTCGCCCGGTACTTCACGAGTGTGACGGGAACCTGGACCGTTCCGGCCGCGAATTGCACGCACACAAAAGGCGCAGCATCATCCACAGTCTGGGTCGGGCTCGGCGGCTACAACTCGCGCGATCAGGAAGAGGTCGGCACCGACTCGAACTGCTCGAAGGCGAAGAAGCCTTCGTACTACGCGTGGTTCGAGCTCGTGCCGTATCTCTCCTACCGCGCGTTCCCGAAGATCTCCGACAAGGTAAGCCCGGGCGACACGGTCACAGGGCTCGTCAAGGTCATCAGCCCGACGCTTGTCGAGTTGAGGCTCCACGATCGGACGCGCGGCTGGACCTTCATGAAGAAGATCACCTACAGCTCACAGGACACCTCGACCGCCGACTGGATCGTCGAGGCGCCGGCGGATTGCGTGGGGTACTACTGCCACGAGGCGAACCTCGCCAACTTCGGCAAGGTCGCGATGCGAGACATCTCGATGAAGGGGAAAGGAGTGACGGGGACGCTGAACAGCCCGAACTGGAAGGTGATTCCGATCAGGCTCGTGCCCAGCAAGCTGACGGTTCCCACGCTGCTGCCGGGCCCCAACTCGGCGAAATCGACAACCCCGGTCAGGAAGGGCCGTGCGCAGTCGCCGGCCGGTGCGACGCCAGGTGCCGTATCCCGCGACGGTCGTAGCTTCGATCTCAAGTGGGTGCCGGTGGCAACCCGCGGACTCTGACGAGCCACTCGCGAACAACTACCGCCGACCGAGGACCGAGCATCACACCGCCCTTCGTCGGAAACCGTCGCGCTTCGTCTCCGCTCATCGGAGCGTCCGCCGGTGCATCGCCCGGATCGACCGTCGGCGGCCGACTGCGCCTGCCTGAGCGGCCGCACGCAAGCTCACGGCGGCTCCTCTTCACGATCTGCATCGCGTTGGTCGCCGGCACCGCCGCAGCGGATCTCGCCGGGACCGGCAGCGTCGCACTTGGCTCACGCGCGTCAGGAAACAGCGCCGAGCGCTTCACGCTCTACTCTCGCGCCGAGGACGAGCAATACATCAACAATCAAGACGATCGCGCGCGGGGCAAGGGAAACAATCCGTTCGGCAATTATCGCGACACATCGCCTGCGCAGCAGAAGAGCCCTAACGGGCCTTTTCCCGGAGATGAAGCGATCTTCTCCTTCAACCTCTATTCAAACCCGAGCCTGAAGACCAGAGACGGCATCGCGGTTCTGACGTGCACCTACGATGTCAACAAGAATGCGCTCTGCGATGAGGTCTTCCGGCTAAAGACCGGGAAGACGTTACTCGCGGAAGGCTCGTTTGCCTTCGATGCGAAGACGTTCACCCTCGTCGTCACGGGTGGCTATGACGGGTATCCGGGTAACAAGGGAACCGTAACGGAGAGCCCGAGCACGAACCACGCGGAGAGGCTCGGCTTCAAGCTTGCGTGACCGTCGGCGTCGGGCGAGGAGATCATCCGTGCGGCCGGTTCGCTGCCGCCCAGGTTCGGCTCCGCGCGTGTTGCGGGCTGTCGTCGTTCTTTCTCTCTGCGCGTCTGCGGCGTTCATCCTTGCCGCGGCAGCGCGTTCGGCCGGGGCTTCAAATGCTTCCGAGACGCTGAGCTTCTACTCGACTCTCACCGCCAGAGCCTTTGTGAACAACGCCGACGACCGCGCGCGAGGCCAGGGCCACAATCCCTTCGGCAGCCCAAGCTCCGCCGCCCCGTCACCGCCGACGAACGAGAAGGTCTTCGGCCCGTTCCCCGGTGACACCGGCGAGTACATGTTCAAGCTCTACGCCGATGCGGGCCACACGAGCGCTTCGGGATCCGCGATCTTCATCTGCAACTACACCTTCGACGCAGGATCCCTCTGCTTCGCGGATTTCCTTCTCACCTCCGGCGATCTCGTCGTCAAGGGCCTCGCTGCGTTCGAGTCGAAGACGTTCACGCTGGGGATCGTCGGGGGCACGGGCAGGTATCGGAACGTGACGGGCGAGCTCGAGGTTTCCGGGCTTGGAATCCCGACGCAGCCGCAGCCGGCCGTCCGTGCGGTTCCGATGATCCAATCGCAGCACCTCGTGTTCACGCTCGGGACGACGCCGCCGGCCCGAGCAAGAACCATCGTGAGGTACTCGAATGTGACCCACGAGAGCTTCGTCAACAACGATGACGACGAGGCGCGCGGCGACGTCAACAACCCCTTCGGGGCTCACGACAACAAGGCCGCCGCCACCGAAGAGAGCGCCGGCGGCCCCTTCCCGGGCGACGAGGCCCTCTTCGACTTCAGCGTGTTCTCCGACTCGAAGCTCAATAACTCCGCAGGGTCGGGCTTCTATTCATGCGAGTACTACTTCGTCAAGAGTGCGTTCTGCGAGGAGACGATTGACCTCGACGGAGGCACGTTGAGTGCCGACGGTGCGCTCGACTTCGGTGCTCGAAGCTGGACGATGGCGATCACCGGGGGAACCGGCAAGTACAGCGGGCTCGCCGGCGAGGTGCAGGCCACGCCCGACGGGAGCCACGCCCAGCGTCTCGTGTTCCGGCTCGGCTGACCCGCTGCCGGCGGACATGGGAGCCGGGGCGTTTGCCGACGGCTCCCGTTGCGAGGCGGAGGAGGGCCGAGCTCGGAGAAGCCACCCTCGCGAGCCCGGCCCGGACATTCCGCCCCCTGCCTCTAGGTGAGGACCTTCGCCTTCGCCCGCTCGAACTCGTCGTCGGTGAGGATCCCCCGCTCGCGCAGGTCGGCGAGGGCGGTCAGGTCTCGTGTCGGTCCGTTCGCTCCGCCAGACTGGACGAACTGCTGGAAGGCTGCCGAGCGCGCCTGGTCGACCGCCTGGTGCTCGTGCATCGTGTGGCCGCGCACGAGGAGGTACACGAGGACGCCGAGCAGCGGCAGGACGAAGATGAAGAGCAGCCAGAGCGCCTTGGCCACGTTCGAGAGATCGTGGCTTCGGAAGACGTCGAACACGACGCCGACGGCGATCCAGATCCAGAGGAAGAGAAACGCGAACTCGAGAATCGTGAGCAGCGCGTCACCGAAGGTGAACGTCGCGAGCAACATGCTGTCTCCTTTTCTCCCGGGCTCCGCCGGGAAGCTCTGCGAAGCAAGCAACGATCATTCGAGAGATACCGGGATCGGCTTGCGAGGGTTGTTCCTGCCTGGGTGACGGGGTCGCACGTGGAGGTATGTCCGTTGCGGCCGTGCGTATACGGGTGCGGACTGCTCCGGCGCATACCACGTGCTGAGTCAATCACGACTCAGCCTCGGCGTCATCAGGCTGCGGCGAGTCGTTCGATACGGGCGTGCCTGTGGATTGCCGACCCGCCTCGCTCGAGAGAAATGGGTACGACGCTTGAAATGCGCCCGGAATCAGCTCATCGCTCGAACGCCACTTCTGCGTCGGCACGTCGCGGGCGGGTAGGCGAGCTCATTCTGCAGGGTGACCAACAGGGGCGGATTTCATCCTGGAGGCGGACGCCGGACGAGGCGCGACGCCGCGAAGCTGCCCCGAGTGCCCCCTACGAAAGGCACCGCTGGGAGACGACATCCTCACTTGTCCTTGCGATCGCCGCCGCTACCGCCGCGATCGTGACGGCTACCTGGAGGTTCGTCCTCGTCCCGGGTTGGGTAGCCACCGTTGACGCCGGGCCAGGTGGGATGCCGCCGACACCCGGAGTGATGGTTGCTGTGACTTACAGGACGCCGATGGACAGGTCCGGAACAGCGCGACGTCCAGTGAAGGAATCGTAAAAACAGCCCTAAGGAGGCTCAACTCACATGATCGGTCATGCAGCGAGAAGTCTGGCAGGGGCTCTGGTCTGCAGCCTGCTCGTAACTACGGTGGCGGCCGCAGCCGGCGCACCGCCACCGCCGAAATCAGCCGCCGGCAAGACGGTCACACAGGTCGCGGCCGGAGGCGGTCTTGCGACCCCTACCTCGTTTGCGTTCGGTGACGGGCAGATCTTCGAGGGCGACGCCGGCAAGGAGACAAGCAAGCTGCCGAACGGCGGCGTATTCGTCCTCCAGAACGGGAAGGGCGACAAGCTCGCGGGCTCACCCATCTACGTGTCGGGTCTCGCGTGGCACCGGGGCTCGCTCTACGTCGCCGGCGGCTCGATCGCCGGCAAGAACTCGGTCAGCTGGACGATCCAGAAATGGAGCGGATGGACCGGAACCGGCTTCAGCTCACAGAAAGCGATCTACACAGCACCGAAGAACTTCGAGGGCTTCGACGGCATCGCCTTCGGACCCAACGGACGCCTCTACGCCGGTGTCTCCGTCCAGGGCACGAACAACAACGACCACGGCCCCGCCAACACCACGCCCTATCTGTACAGCGTCCTCACGATGAGCGACACCGGCAAGGGACTCAAGGTATTCGCGACCGGCATCCGCCAGCCCTGGCAGATCGCCTTCGCTCCTGGCTCCGAAACCCCGTTCATCTCGGACCTCGGGCAGGACAAGCCCGCGAGCCTCAACCCACCGGACTTCGTGCTCAAGGTCAGCCAGGGCGACAACTACGGGTTCCCGCAGTGCACCGAGCTTGTGGCCTCGAACTGCAGCGGGGACGCGAAGCCGTTCCAGACCTTCCCGCCCCACTCCAACATCATGGGGATCGCGATCATCGGCAACAAGCTCTACATGACCTCCTTCGTCGGGCTCCACCCGACAGCGAAGAGTCAAGGTGGCGAGGTGCTCTCAATGCCGCTGAGCGGCGGCCGGCTCACCCCGGTACTCACCGGATTTGTCGCTCCAACCGTCGGACTCGGCGCCCGCGGCAAAACGCTCTACGTCGGGGAGCTAACCGGCCAAGTCTTCTCAGTCGAGCCCTAACCCACCGTAGGGGAGCCGTGCGACGCCCGGCGTGTCCCACGGCTCCCCTACCGCAACACCCGGCAACCGAAAAAGACGTTGGCGGCAACCCGTTGTCCGTGACACCGCTGAAGGAAATTCTGATGCCTCACCCGGCGGACGGTCGAAGCGCTGCGGCGCATTGGAGGCGGATCCGATACGAAACGCGGGAGGGCGCCTCCGCGACCGACGGGACGACAGAGGCGCCCTCAACCCATTGGTACTGAACGACGGGGTTGGGATTTGAACCCAGGGGACGCTTACACGCCCAGCGGTTTTCAAGACGACCTACGGGCGTTCCAAACCGCTACAAAACAGGGGTTTCAGCGCCAGATCACTCCGTCCGAATACGGCGGGCTACATCCAGTCGGGTACGAAAACGGGTACGAAGTTCACAACTCACCCACCGGCTCGGTGTCTCTTTCACACCGCGGTGGCTTGGGCGCTCACGCTCGTCCCTGGCTACAGCGCTACCACTTCTCGTACCCGATTTCCGTACCCGGAATGCGGTTTTCACATCACCAGAGGAAACCGTGTGGCCTCGCGCGCGCCCGCGTGAGGCATTGTCGACCTGTCGACCGTGACGTTCGATTCTTGTCGGGGGCATATCGCCGCGATGCACCTCAACCAGCCGAGCCTGACGACTCGCCGGAGCGTACTTGCCAAGCCACGGCAGAAGCGAACCGCTCTTTCGGTGGCGCGTGCTGAGTTGAGAGTGTCACGCGGTGACGACGGGTAGTGGCGATCTGCATCCGGGGCTGGTGAGTCATCGAGGCCGCAGGGAGGCCAGCCGCACGCGACAGGCCCGAAAGTCGCCCTAAAAATCAAAAGTCGCCCTAAAAATACGGTCGCGGAGTGCCGATACGTCCTAAGCGATGAGCTCCGAGCCATTCCAGCCGCCTGCTGAGCGCCAGTACACCGTTCGTCCTTACAACCAGCGGATGGCCAAGCGAGTGGCTCGCAGGGCTCACGTCGGCGACGAAGGTGGTGTCGCGGTCGCATTTACCTTCAACAACCTCGCGACCATGCTGATCCTCGGGGTGGTCGAAGATGCCGTGAAGTTCGTTCCAGTGATCGGCTCCCTCGCCGACCTCGCACTCAGCGTCCTGGGTTTCTACTTCCGTCGGATCGTGCTGGTCACCGAGCAGAACGTCTACGTGTTCCGCGACTGGCCATTTCATATCCCGGGGAAGTTGCTGGTGAAGCATGAACGGGCGCCGGGTGTCGTGCGGATCGGAGCACCGACCGCCTCGCCGTTCATGCGTTTCATCCGGCGAGGACAGCTGACGTTCCAGGACGGAACGATCGCCTACCACAGCGTCCTGTACATCCGCCGCGCCCGCTACGTCGCACAGGAAGCCAATCTGGCCGCAGGCCGGTAGCGCTCGAATCAGCTTGGGACTGCAGCGGCTCGGCTAGCGACCTATGGGATATCGAGGCGCATGCCCTCAGCGACCTCGGCTTTTTGCTCCTGGGCGTCTTCGACAAGCGACACCTAATGTAGAGACGGTTCCGGTGAAGCTGTTGGCACCAACGAACCGGTGAAGGCTAGTCCGAGCGGCGACGAAGCCGGGGTGCTCGAAGCCACGCGACTCTCGCTGAGCGGCGAGTCGGCGGCCGCCGTTGTTCGGCGGCCTCCTGGCGGAATGGTCCCGGCTCCGCGGCCACAAACCCTGGACTCACCTCTACGACTACGAGTGGACAGTCGAGCACAACGGACTACTCGAGCTTGTCGACGGGCCGGCTGTCGTCGACGCACGCGCGCTTGTTGTCGCCACCTCGAAGCGTGGCTCGATCCGACACGAACGCAGGGTCGAGGGCCCGACCGAGCTCCAGAAACACCATGGCGAGTGGCGGATCGTCGACTACGCGGTCAACGGCCGAAGCGAGCAGCGTCGATCGTGCTCGGACCGCTCGCGGCACAGCATCAACCCGGGGCATCGAGGGGTTGAGCTCGGCGCGCCCCAGGCTCGATGCCGTAAACGTCTGACGTGAGGTCTTAGAGCTCGTCTCTAAATGAAGGGACCTGTTCGTTGGGCGCGAATGCTGTCGGCATCCGTCGTCAATCTTGAGGGGGTGCCTGTGGCTGTTGCGCCGTGGATCGTGTCGGATCAGTTGTGGCAGCGGGTTGAGCCGTTGTTGCCGAGGGTTGAGCGGCGTTTTCGGTATCCGGGTCGGAAGCGGTTGTCTGATCGGCAGGCGTTGCAGGGGATCTTGTTTGTGTTGCACACAGGGGTCGCGTGGCGGCATCTACCGCCCGAGCTCGGGTTTGGTGCTGGCTCGACCTGTCATCGGCGGATGGATCAGTGGCAGCGGGCCGGGGTGTGGGAGCGGCTGCACGGGGTGTTGTTGGCGGAGTTGCGGGCGGCCGGGGAGATCGAGTGGTCACGCGCGATCGTTGACGGCAGTCATGTGCAGGCGAAAAAGGGGGCTCCGAGACGGGCCCGAGCCCGGTTGATAGAGCCAGAAACGGCTCCAAGCATCACCTGCTTGTAGACGCGACCGGGATCCCGCTTGCCTGGACGGTCACGGGCGGTAACCGTCATGACGTCACCCAACTGATTGCGCACTTGCCGGTCTGGACCGCTTGGATTCGAACCGATGGCCAACGGATTGCGGGTCTCTGGTACGAAATCGTGGTACGAAAAGCGGCATCATCACCGAAAGAGGCCGCCGATCGCCGCCAAATCGGCATGGTTGAGCGGCGGGGCTGGGATTTGAACCCAGGGGACGCTTACACGCCCAGCGGTTTTCAAGACCGCCCCGTTCGACCGCTCCGGCACCCCGCCGCGATGTCGCTTCTAGCACACCTGTTCAGGTGCGGCGCCGCGACACCCACCGTCAACCCCCATCCCCTGGCTAGCTCGAATGCGCTGTTCGGGTGACGGCCCGGCGCATGCGCTCGCCGATCGTGAGTGAGGGGGTGGGCGCCAGGGGTAAGGGTGACGTCCACCCCCTTCTCTCACTCTGCATCGCCTCCAGGACGTCACGGGACCACGCGTCGGCCCCAAGGACATCCTGCTCACGTCGTCTCGGCGGGGTTTAGGGGGCCGAGACCACGCGGCCATCATGAACCTCTGCGGCAAGGTCCACGTTCAGATGCCTTAGGGGCCGACAGTACCGCCCGTGCCAGGACGGTTCGTGAATCCTATCCCTCGATCGAGGGACAATGCAAGCGCTCAGTAAGACACATCGGTAAGACGCTCAGTGAGAGATGTGCGCCGGTGCGCCGAGTGCCACGAGCGCGTCGGGGACGTCGCACCGCCGAAGTTCTCGAGGATCGCGAGGAGCCAGCGGTCGGTGACGGCGGTGCCGTTCAGCGTGTGCGGGGTCTCGAGGCCGCTTCTCGCCGGCGCGGTAGCGGATGCCGAGGCGTCGGGCCTGGAAGTCGGTCGTGTTCGACGTCGAGGTGATCTCGCGGTAGCGCTGCTGCGACGGGAACCACGCCTCGATGTCGTACTTCTTCGCGGCCGGGTCGCCGAGGTCGCCGGCGGCGACGTTCACGACCCGGTAGGGCAGCCCGAGCGCCTGCACGAGCTCCTCCTCGATCGCGAGGATCCGCTCGTGCTCCTCGCCCGAGCGCTCGGGCTCGCAGTAGACGAACAGCTCGACCTTGTTGAACTGGTGGACGCGGAACATGCCGCGGGTGTCCTTCCCGGCGGCGCCGGACTCGCGCCGGAAGCAGGTCGAGAACGCCGAGTAGCGGAGCGGCAGCTCCTCGAGGATCTCGTCCATGTGGAACCCGGCGAGCGCAACCTCGGAGGTTCCGGTCAGGTAGAGCTCGTCGGCCTCGAGCGCGTAGATGTTCGAGCGCTCGGTCGGGAAGAAGCCCGTGCCGTACATCGCCTGCTCGCGCACGAGCACGGGCGGGATCAGCGGCGTGTGCCCGTGCGCGGCGGCCGCGGTCGAGCGCGAGGCGGTAGAGCGCCATCGCGACGAGGGCCGAGTCGCCCGGCGATGTAGCCGAAGCGCGAGCCCGAGAGGCGCGCCGCCGCGCTCGATCTCGAAGCGTCCCGACCTCGGTGTGCTCGGGGCCGCTCGCGGTCTCGCCTCCCCGACGCGCCGGAGCTCGACCGCAGTCGTCCTCGGTCGCACCGTCGGGCGCGGACGGGTCGGGCGGGTTCGGTACCTGGGCGAGCAGCGCGTCGCGCTCGGCCTCGGCACTCGCCAGCTCCTCCTCGGCGACGCGCAGCTCCTCCTTGACCGCGGTTCAGCTCCTCGAGCTGCTCGGGCGTCGGCTTGCCCTTGAGCTTCAGCCGCGCCCGAAGCTCCTCGACGCCGGGAGCGAGCGCACGCCAGCGCTCGTCGGCGGCGAGCAGCGCGTCGAAGCGGTCCGCCGCGCCCTTCCGTGCGAGGGCGGCACGGAACGCGCTCGGGGTCGGAGCGTGCGGCGCGGAGGTCGATCATCGCCGTGGAGTCTAGAACCGCCTCGATCACCTGAGCGACGCCCTCCTCCGCAGCCGAGCGGGCAGATCCAGTCGGCGATCGCCTTGATCCGCGGGTCGGCGTTCTCGACCGCGACGCCGTACCCGCCCCAGTCGATCAGCTCGAGGTCGTTCTCGCCGTCGCCGAAGGCCACCGTCGGCTCCCGCGAGAAGCCGAGCCGCTCGCAGAGGAAGTCGAGGCCCGACCCCTTCGAGACGCCGTCCGCCGCGAACTCGAGGAAGAACGGGCAGCGACTTCGCGACCCAGAGCCGGCCGCGCGAAGCTGCTCGCGCATCTCGGCGCCGAGCTCGTCGAGCTCGGCCGGGTCGCCGATGCAGACGAGCTTCGTCGGCGGCCCGGTCGAGCCAGCCGAGCGAGATCGCCGACCGTATGCAGCTCGATGCCCTGGAAGCTCGCGTAGCGCTCGGCCTCCGGCGTCACCCGCGCGACGTAGAGCTCGTCGTCGACGTAGACGTTGAGCCCGAACCCCGCGGCCTCGACCGCGTCGATCGCCTCGCGGGCGAGCTCGAGCGCGATCGGCTCGTGCAGGAGCCAGGTCCCGTCGGCCCCGACGACGGCCGCGCCCTGGTAGCAGATCAGCGGATCGGTCAGCGCTGCCGGCTCGAGCACCCGGCGCGCCGACTGCACCATCCGCCCGGTGACGACGATCACGCGGAGCCCTGCTCGCCGGCGCACGGCGCAGAGCGTCGAGCGTGCGCGGCCGCAGCGTCGTAGTCGTCCCAGATCAGCGTGCGGTCGAGGTCGGTCGCGATGACCTCGACGTCCGTCGGGGAAGCCGGGCGGAAGCCTCAGCAACGGCGGGCTCAGTGACCCTGGTCCAGGAACGCGACGAGGTCGGCGATCTGCTGCGGCTTGAGGCTCTGGCCGAAGGTCGCCGGCATGATCCCGGCTGGAAGCCGGGCGCGACGTAGGCGCCGGGATCGGTGATCGAGGTGCTTGATGAACTGCGCGAGCGTGCCCTGGTTCGCCTGTCTGCGCGTACTGCGCGAGGTTGTCGAGGTCCGGCCCGACCTTGCCCGTCGACGCCGGCGGGCGTGAACATGTGGCAGGCGCTGCAGCCGGCCGAGGTGAAGACGGCCTTGCCGGCGGCCGGGGTTCCCTGCCGTCGCGAGCGGGCGGTGGCGGAGCTTGCCGATCGACCGTGTCCGGCGTCGGAGTGACGACCTTCTTGCCGCCCGGGCACCGTGTCGGAGCAGCCGGCGAGCGAGGAGCGCGAGCACGGCGAGCAACGGGACGAGGCGGCGCAGCACGCGCGCGAGTCTAGTCGCCGCGCCGCACGGCGCCCGGCCTCAAACCGGCATTAGAACATGCTTAACCCGCGAGTCGGCACGGCAGAGTGCGACGCCAGAGTACGATGGAGTCCATGAAACGTCGCTCCTACGGCCGCAACGCCGGCCTCACCCTGCGGATGCTCTTCACGAGCGGCCCTGCTCGGCCTGCTCTACGTCATCTTCGCCGTCGTCCTCTTCAACGTCCTGAACGTCGGGCTCGCGCCGATGCTCGTGATCGTGATCGGCGCTCGCGTTCTTCCAGTACTACACCTCCGACAAGCTCGCGCTCGCCGCCGCCGGCGCGAAGGTCGTCACCCGCGAGGAGGCGCCGGCGCTGCACGACGTCGTCGAGCGCCTCTGCGCGATGGCCGACCTGCCGAAGCCGAAGATCGCGATCATGGACACGCCGGTGCCGAACGCGTTCGCGACCGGGCGCTCGCCCAAGCACGCCGCCGTCTGCGTCACGACCGGCCTCTGGGACCGGCTCGAGCCGAAGGAGATCGAGGGCGTCCTCGCGCACGAGCTCTCGCACATCGCCAACCGCGACGTGCTGATCATGACCGTGGCGAGCTTCTTCGCCATGCTCGCCGCCCTGCTCACCCGCTTCGGCCTCTACGCCGGCATGTTCGGCGGCTTCGGCGGCGGCAACCGCGAACAACAACAACAACGGCCCGCCGGTCTGGCTGATCGTGCTCGCCGTCTCGATCGTCGTCTACGCGATCAGCTTCATCCTGATCCGCACCATCTCGCGCTACCGCGAGTACGCCGCCGACCGCGGCTCCGCGCTGATCACCGGCGCGCCCGAGTACCTGATGAGCGCGCTGCAGAAGATCTCGTCGCAGATGACGATGATCCCCAACCGGACCTGCGCCAGGTCGAGGGAATGAGCGCGTTCTTCATCATCCCGGCGCGCACGAAGGCACTTCGCGAGCGAGCTCTTCATGGATCACCCGCCGATCGAGAAGCGGCTCGCCGCCCTCGCCGAGATCGCACGCGAGATGGGCCGCCCGGTCGCCTGACGGCCGCCGGCTCGACAACTCGATGGGCTCCGCGACGTCGTCTTCGGGCGCGAAGAAGCTCTCCGAGCCGCGCGACGACCGGCTCTTCGCGCTCTCGACCGCCAGCGTCACGCTCGAGACCGAGCTCGGCCTGAAGACGGCCGGCAAGGCGGCGTCACCTACCGGCCGCTCTCCTCCGGCGACTTCACCCGCGTCGACAACGACACCGAGGCGCTCTGAAGGCGGCCGGCCGGTCGGCCGGCTCGCAGGTCGAGCGCAAGACCGACACGTTCGGCTTCGAGTGGCTGATCGTCACCGAACCCGACCTCGAGGATCAGATCACCGCAGTGCACGCCGTCGCCGCCGAGCTCACCGCCCAGGGCTTCGGCGCCCAGCTCGCTCGCAGCACCGTTCCGCTTCGAAGGCGGGCCGAAGCCCGTCTACTGGATCTACGGCTTCAAGCGCGGCGCCTTCTGGCCGTTCATCCCGACCGGAGAGGGCCAGAGCCGCGACAACGCGACCGAGCTCGAGCTGAAGGCGAAGCTCGAGAAGGAGCTGCCGATCGAGCAGGACCTGACGCGCTGGCTCGGGCTCTTCGACGCGCCGATCTTGCCCGCCGTCTTCAGGCCGAGCTCGGTCTCGAGGGTCACGGCCGCGGTCGTGCGCGCGAACAGCCGGTCGTCGCGGGGCTCGGTGAGCTTCTGTCTTCCCGAAGACGATGTCGCGGAGACCCATCGGCAGCGAACCTCGCGGGGTCAGGTCGACTTCTTGGCGCGGCTGCGGGAAGCCGGCGCCAGCTCCGGAGCGGCCTCGGGCTCGAGCTCCGGCGCGGCCTCGCCTTCCGGTGCGCCCTCGGTCTCCGGCTCGGGCTCGTCGCCCGCCGGCTCGATCGCGGCCGGGGCGTCACCCGAGCCGAGCTCGGCCTTCAGCTTCGCGAGCTCGTCGTCGACCTGCCCGCTCTGCTGGATCTGCGAGAGCTGCCGGTCGATGTCGTCGCCGGTCGAGGTGAAGTCCTCGAGCGCGCCCGGCTGCCGTCAGCTCGCTGATCGCGTCGGCGCGCGCCTGCATCTGCTGAGTCTTGTCCTTCGCGCGCTCGACCGCGAGCCCGACATCGGACATCTGGCTGCCGATCCCGGTCGCCGCCTCGCCGATCTTGCACCTGCGCCTCCGCGGCCGAGTACTGCGCCTTGATCACTTCCTTCTGGCTGCGGAACGACTCGATCTTCATCGAGAGCTGCTTCTCGCCCTCGACGAGCTTCTGCTGCTGGGCCTCGAGCTGCTGGCCCTGCTGCATGATCCCGTCGAGCTGGCCCTGCATCGCGGCCTTGCGGGTCAGCGCCTCGCGGGCAAGATCCTCGCGATTCGCCTGCAGCGCCTGCTTCGCCTGGCCGTCGAGCTTGTCGACCTGCTGCTGCATCGTGTTGTACTGCATCTCGAGCCGCTTCTTCGCGGTCGCCACGTCGGCGATGCCACGCTTGACGTTCTGGAGCTGGCGGAGCTGCTCCTCGTAGGAGTAGTCGAGCGTCTCGGCGGGATTCTCGGCGCGATCGAGCAGCTTCGAGAACTTCGCCTTGACGATCGTGATGCGTGCGCCCGATCAGGCCTGGCATGTGTCCTCCCGGAACAGTGATTGAGCATCAGCCTATCGCCTCAGCCCTTCGGGCGCACGCGCCGTAGCCCCATCCGACGAGATAGGTTTCGCCATGCTCGTCGCGCGCAGCCTCGACCCCTCGTACCTCTCGAACGCCTACATCGTCGGCGACGAGCCGCGGCGGCACGGCGGTGTTCGTCGACTCCGGCGCGCCGCTCGAGCCGCTGCTCGCGTTCGCCCGCGAGCACGGGCTGACGCCGACCCACGTCCTGCGCACCCACGGCCACGCCGACCACGTCGACGCACGAGGCCGAGCTCGGCCTGCCCGTCGTGACCGGGCCGCTCCGCGACCGGCGGGCTCGAGGTCGAGGCGATCCCCACCCCCGGCCACTCCGACGACATGGTCTGCTTCGTCGTCTCCGACGGCTCCGGACGACGAGCTCGTCTTCTCGGGCGACACGCTCTTCAAGCGACTCGGTCGGCGGCGGCAACTTCGAGCTCGTCCGCGACGCCGTGATGGACGTCTACATGGCGATGCCGCACGAGCGGCGGCTGCTCCCGGGCCACACCGACGAGTCCACGATCGGCCGCGAGTGGGACGAGAACCCGTTCATCCGCGTCTGGCGCGGCGCCGAGCCCGGAGGGAACCGAGCGGGTCGACGTTCGCGGTCGACCGGCGACGCTGATCGTCTGGAGCCCCGACTACGACGGCAACGGCAAGGCCTGGGTGCGCTTCGACGACGGCACCGACGCGATCGTCGGCGGCTCCAGCGTCACCCGCTAGCCGCTGACCGCTCGGGCAAGGCTCCGGGCCGAACGCCGGCTCACCGGCCACGGACGACCCACCGGTCTAGTTTGGACAGTACGTCCGCGCCGTGCGTCTCATCGTTGCCCGTTGCGAGGTGACTCACTCAGGGCGGTCGTAGGCGCACCTGCCGGAGCCGACACGGCTGCTGAGGTCAAGGCGGACAGCGCCGCGCTCGTGCACGCCGACGCCGGCGGCTACGAGCCGCTCGACTGCGACTGGACCTGGTGCCGCGGTGCCGCGGTGCCCGGTGCCCCGGCGCCCCGCGTCCGAAGGCGGCGGGCGTGTTGCGGCTCGGCTGCCCGGTCACTCCTCCGGGACCGCGACCGTCGGCGTCCGGCCACGCTGTGACCAGACGACCGAGGTAACCACAGCGAGAGCGGCGAGGACAGTCACGGTCGTCACACGCTCGCCGAGGAGAAGTGCCGACCAGACGAGAGTCAGCAGCGGTTGAAGCTGCTGCATCTGCCCGCCGTGGGCGATCCCGGCGAGGGCAAGCCCGCGATACCACGCGAAGAAGCCCAGGTACATCGACGAGAGCCCGAGCAGCACGAGCGAGGTCCATGCCCCGACCGTCGGATGGTGGCCGCCGTGCGTGGTCAGGGCCAGGACCACGGTCGCCGGAACCGTCACCGGCAGCGCCAGTACCACCACCCACGAGATCACCTGCCAGCCAGGCATCGCCCGGGTAACCGAGGCGCCCTCCACGTAGCACCACGACGACGCAACCACGGCCCCGACAACGAGCAGATCGGCCTCGAGGTCCGCTCCGCCTGCCCCTCCGCGCGAGACCGCGAAGGCGACGAGCGCCCCGGTGCCCGCGCAGGCGGCGGCCCAGAACTGCCACGACACCCGCTCGTGGGTTCGGAGCACCGCGATCAGCGCCGTGGTCAGCGGCATGAACGCCGCGATCACCGCGACGTGAGCGGAGGTCGTTCGCTGAAGGGCGAGCGCGACGAGGATCGGCCATCCGAAGACGGCCCCGAGCAGCGTGAAGACGAGCGGGCCGAGGTGAGATCTCGACGGGAACGGCACCCGCCGCGCCACAAGCAGCACGGCGGCGATCGCTCCCGCGAGCACCGCCCTCCCGGTCGCGGTCAGGTAGGGGCTGAACCCGCCGACCGCGACCTTCGTGAGCGGCACGGAGAATGAGAACATGACGACGCCGACGAGCGCCCAGGCGAGCCCCTGGCGATGCAGGCGGGGACCGGCGGCTACGAGAGTAGGTTTCCCGGGCTCGACCGGCCAACCCTACCCGGCGCCTTCGTCTGCGCCGTCGGTCAGCACAGGGCGCTCGGCGGCGAGTGACGAGGCACCGACCATCGCCGCGGGCTGATCGCGAGAGGAGGTGGCTTGGCCTGCTCGTTGGACGTGGACAGCCGCCTTCTTCGACGTGTCCGGTTTCGACAGTAGCCTTGCCACGCTGTGCGTCTCATCGTCGCCCGTTGCGAGGTCACCTACACCGGCCGGCTCAACGGCGTTCCTGCCGACCTCCACGCGCCTGCTGATGATCAAGGCGGACGGATCGGTGCTGGTCCACGCCGACGCCGGCGGCTACAAGCCGCTGAACTGGATGACACCGCCGACCGTCGTCGAGGACGCGGGCGACGTGATCGTCGTGCGCAAGCGCGCCGGTCGGAGCGAGGACCGGCTCGAGATCAGGCTGCTCGAGGTGCTCTCCGACGTCGAGCACGAGATGGGCGAGGCCGCCGCGCTCGAGAAGGACGGCGTCGAGCGCGATCTCCAGGAAGCGCTCGCCGCCGCCCCCGAGCACGTCGCCGAGGGCCTGCGGCTCGTTCGCCGCGAGTGGCCGACCGACATCGGCCCCGTCGACCTGATGTGCCGGGACGAGAGCGACGGCTGGGTCGCGGTCGAGATCAAGCGCCTCGGGACGATCGACGCCGTCGAGCAGCTCGCTCGCTATCTCGAGCGGATCCGGCTCGATCCTGCGAAGGCCGAGCTGCGAGGGGATCCTCGCCGCGCAGCAGTTCAAGCCGCAGGCGGTCACGCTCGCCGAGGCGCGCGCGATCCGCTGCGTCGAGGTCGACCTGGCGGTGCTCCGGGGCGAGCGCGAGCCGGAGCTGACGCTCTTCGGCTGACGGCTGCGATCAGTCGGCGTAGGTGTCGACCAGGCGCCGGTAGTTCTCGGCGATCTGCCTCGACGCTGTTTCGCCCGAAAGCGTGCCCGCGATGTAGCTCTCGAGCGCCTCGCCCCAGATCGTCCGGCCGACCGCAAAGCCGACGTAGCCCGGGCGTGGCCGCCGCGGCGCGCAACCACGAGGCGACCTCATCGGCCGGCGCGTTCCGGCCGAGGACGACCACCCCGACCTCCCCGCCGGGCGCTGCGCCGGTCAGCTCGACGATCTCCCGGCAGCTCGCGAGGCTTGCCAGGCCGTCGACCTTCCAGATTGCGGGCGCGATCCCGGCCTGCTGCAGCTCGTCGATCCCCGCGAGCATCAGCTCGAGGCGGTTGCCCTCGCCGGGCACCACCACCTCCAGCATGAACTTCCCGTCGTTGGCCCTGAGCCAGTCGCTGAGGATCTTGAGCCGCCCCCGCTGACGCGCATTCAAGTCCTTGTCGCCGCGAGCGTCGTAGCGGACGAGCACCTTCGCGTAGTCGGGCTGCCACCGCTCCAGGTAGAGGCCGAAGTCGTCACCATGCTGAAACTCGAACTCGGCGGTGCCCGCAGCCTCGACCGGCATCGCGAGCACGACCCCCTGCTCCTTCGCCTGGCGTGCGATCGGCGCCCCGTATTCCTCATCGATCAGGATGCCCGCGGCCTCCCGTGGGACACCGCCGTCGACCGCCTGCAAGAAGCCGTTCCAGATCACGCGCTTGGCATCGACGACCGCCTCGTGCGAGCGCGCCGCGGGAATCCGCTCGGTGAACGCCGTGCGATGGTCGAAAGCGAGCAAGTAGAGCTGCGTCACAGACCCTCCCCATTCGGTGAAAGAACAACCTTCATCGCCGCGTCCGTCTGCGCGAGCTCGACGGCCTCCTGCGCCCGCTCGAGCGGGAATCGGTGCGTCACGACGTTAGTCAACGGAAGCACGCTCGAGGTTCGCGAGCATCGCCTCCATCGCCGGGACGTACGCGGTCGCCGTCTCGCCTCCGATCCCGAGGACGCACACGTTCGGCGTGCAGATGTCCGCGTTCGGATTGACCGGCACCGGCCCCAGGTCGACGAAGGCTCCGGCCTCGATCACGGTGCCGCCCCAGCGGACGAGCTCGCAGCGCATCCGTGAACGTCCCGGCGATGCCCGAGCAGTCGACGACGACGTCCGCGCCGCGGCCGCCGGTCTGGCGCCTGACCGCCTCGACTCGCTCGGCCGGCTCCGGTGCTGGCGGCGTCGAGCGTCAGCGTCGCGCCGAAGGACTCGGCTGCCGCGAGCCGCGACGGAAGCAGGTCGATCACGATCAGCTCGCCGCAGCCGAGCATCCGCGCCTTGATCGCGTGACAGAGCCCAAGCGGGCCGACACCGATCACGACGACCGAGCTTCCAGGGTCGAAGCGGTGCGGCACCGGGAGCTGCGCGGCCGAGTCGAGCCCATGCGTCACCGCCATCACCTCGGTCAGCACGGCAACCTCGTTCGGGAGGCCCGTCGGGGACCCGGAAGAGACGCGAGCCCGGAAGCAGGTACATCAGCTCGGCCCAGCCGCCGAACAGATGCGGCGCCCGGCCCGGCGTGAGGCTGTTGCCGTAGTCCTCCAGGTGCTCGCAGGCGTAGTAGGGGAAGTCCTGCTTGCAGAACCAGCACTTCCCGCAGGCCACGTTGGCGCCCGGAACGATCCGGTCGCCGGGAGCGAGCAGCCTCCCGGCACTGTCGAGGACGTCGCCTCCGGTCTCGACGATCACCCCCACGTTCTCGTGGCCGCAGATGATCGGGTAGGCGAGCTCGCGCTCGTGCGGCGTGCCGGCGTACTGCTTCGTCTCGCCGCGGAACGTGTGCTTGTCGGTGCCGCAGATGCCGGAGTAGAGCGACGCTCATCAGCGCCGCTCCGGGCTCGACTGCCGGCCGGGGGAACTCGTCGATCTCGATCCGCCCGGGCGCCGTCATGACGGGCGGCGCGCGGCACGAAGGGCTCAGGAAGGCCTCCGCTGCCGCTCCCGGGCGAGCGTCGTAGGCGGCCCGTGCGGCCTGTACCTCTTCGACCTCGGACAGCTCGGCGACCGGGACGTCCCACCAGCTCTCGTACCCGGGCACGCCCTGGTAGCGATCGGTCTCGATCCTGGATGACGACGGTCTGCTCGATCCCGCGCGCCTCGACGAGCGCGTCGCGAAGCTCCGCGATCGAGCCGACCCTGATCACGTGCGCGCCGAGCGACGCGGCGTTAGCCGCCAGGTCGACCGGCAGGACGTCATCGCGGCCCTCCTCGGAGTCGGTGCCGAGGGAGCCACCCGTGCGGTAGCGGTAGAGCGTGCCGAACCCGTCGCTCCCGACCGAGCGCGACAGCGAGCCGATCGAGCCGTAGCCGTGGTTGTCGACGAGCACGATCGTCAGCTTCAGCCGCTCCTGGATCGAGGTGACGATCTCCTGGCGCCAGCATCAGGTACGAGCCGTCGCCGACCATCACGTACACCTCGCGCTCCGGCGCGGCCATCTTCACGCCCAGGCCGCCGGCGATCTCGTAGCCCATGCACGAGTAGCCGTACTCGACGTGGTAGCCCTTCGGATCGCGCGTCCTCCAGAGCTTGTGGAGGTCGCCCGGCATCGAGCCCGCCGCGCAGACGACGACGTCGCGCGGCGCCGAGGCCTCGTTGACCGCCCCGATCACCTCGCTCTGTGCCGGCAGCGGCTCGTGGCCGAGCGTCGTCAGCCGGATCACCTCGCGGTCCCACTCCTCGACAAGCCCCGCAGCCTCGTCGCGGTAGCCATCCTGGACCGACCAGCCTGCGAGCCCGCTCGGCGAGCTCCTCGATCGTCGCGCGGGCGTCGCCGACGAGCGGCAAACCCGAACGCTTGGCGGCGTCGAAGCTCGCGACGTTGAGGCTGACGAAGCCGGACGTCTGGATGCTGGAACGCCGACCACGAGGCCGTCGTGAAGTCGCCCCAGCGGGTGCCGATGCCGAGGACGAGATCGGCTGCCGCTGCGAGGCGGTTGGCCGCGAACGTGCCGGTCGCGCCGATCGCGCCGAGGTTCGAGCGGGTGGCCGTAGGGAAGCGAGCCCTTCCCGGCCTGCGTCTCGCCGACCGGGATCCCGTTCGCCTCGACGAAGCGCCGCAGCGCGTCGGTCGCCTCGGAGTAGATGCACGCCGCCGCCGGCAACGATCAGCGGCCGCTCGGCGCTGCGCAACAGCTCCACCGCCCGGGCCAGGCTCTGCCCGATCGGGCAGCGGCCGCGGCACGTGCCAGACGCGGTGCTCGAGGAACTCGGCCGGGAAGTCGTAGGCCTCGGTCTGCACGTCCTGGGGCAGCGCCAGCGTGACCGCGCCCGTCTCGGCCTGGTCGGTGAGCACGCGCATCGCGGCCAGGGCGGCAGGGATGAGCTGGTCGGGCCGCTGGACGCGGTCCCAGTAGCGCGAGACTGGCTGGAAGGCAGTCGTTGACCGAGACGTCGCCGCGCGACGGAAACCTCGAGCTGCTGCAGCACGGGATCGGGGATCGCGGCGAGGCGAAGACGTCGCCGGGCAGCAGCAGTACCGGCAGCCGGTTGATCGTCGCGCCCGCCGCGCCGGTGAGCATGTTGGTCGCCCCCGGCCCGATCGAGGAGGTGCACGCGAACGTGCCGAGCCGGTTGCGCATCCGGGCATACGCGGCAGCGGTGTGCACCATCGCCTGCTCGTTGCGCGACTGGTAGTAGCGAAGGAGATCCTGGTGCTGGTGCAGCGCCTGCCCGATCCCGGCCACGTTGCCGTGCCCGAAGATCCCGAAGCAGCCGGCGAAGAAGCGGTGCTCGACGCCGTCGCGCTCGACGTGCTGGGCGGCGAGAAAGCGGACGAGGGCTTGCGCTGCCGTGAGCCGGAGGGTGCCTGTCCGGGAAGGGGTACGAGCCGGGAGAGGAGCCCGAATCGTCTCGGACCCCTCTCCCGTCGTTCTCGCCTGCGTCACCTGGTGCGGACTCCGGGCGCTACGCGCCGAGCGACTCGTTGAACGCGTCGATGTAGGCCTGCTCGTTCGACGACGGCCCCTTCAGGACCATTCCGAGCGGCTTCTCCGGGTCGTTGTAGCGGAAGCGGTCGCGCGCGCTCCTTGTGGCCCTGGTTGACGAGGATCTTGTACGCCTTCTCGTTGAACAGCGGGCGGCCGTTCACGAGGAAGTTGTGCGCGATCCACGGGGCCTGCTCCATCGCATTGATGAACGGCTCGAAGGAGCTCGAGTTCGACGACTCCTTGAGCAGCATCTCGGCGTCCATCCAGCCGTAGACGCCTTCCTTCGGCGTCGCGATCTTGATCAGCGGGCCGCCTGCGTCCTTCACGCGTGCGTCGGTGCCGATGTTCTCGATCGTCAGCCAGGCCGACTCGTCGGTCAGGGCTCGCACCGACTCGCTGTTCTGCGAGACGAGCTTGAGCACGTTCGGCTTCAGCTGCTGCAGGAACGCCTTCGCCTTCGCGATCTCGGCCGTCGTCATGTCGTACGGGCTTCTTCGCGCCCGTCGCGATCCCGCCCATCGCCATCAGGTCGGTCGGCTGGTTCTCCAGCACGATCTTCTTCTTGTAGGCGGGATCGAGCAGCGCATGCCACGAGTCTGGCTTCGTCGTGACGTACTTCGGGTTGTAGTAGATCTGCGAGGCTCGACCAGCCGAACGGATAGCCCATCTGGTTCGAGCCGGCCTTCCAGAACGGGACGTCGAGCGCGATCGGATAGAGCTGCTTCGAGACCGGGAAGCCTTGATGTCGAACGCCTGGATCAGGCCCTCGTTGTAGAACTTCGGCACCCAGAGGGCGTCCTCGGAGGACATGTCCCATCCGCCGCCGCCGGCCTTGACCTTGACGTAGGAGTCGGAGTCGTCGCTGAAGAGCTGCGGCCGCGCACCGATGCCGATCGCCTTCTGCACCTGCTGGATCTGCTTCGGGAAGTAGTGGTCCGACCAGGTCAGCCAGTTCAAGGTGGCGCCGGTGGTGCGTGACGCAGCCCCCGAAGCCTCGCCGACCGCACCCAGAGCACCTGCCGCGTAGAGGCCGACTGCGCCGGCCGCGCCGCGCTGGAGGAGTGACCTCCGTGACATTCGATGTTGCAGCTGATCCATCGCTTCCTCCTTAGTTGACCTAGCCGCGCCGGGGTCGTCGCGCCTCGCCCGCCACTCCTGATAGCGAACTCCAGACCGGCACCTGGTTTCGTACGACGACGCCGTTCTCTCCTCCGGCGCCGTTCTCTCTCACCACTCTTCTCTCCCTGGACACCGCGTCCTCACCCGGCACTCGGGTCGTCGAGAGACATGCCAGCCTCCTACGGGCAGGCATCGCAGCGCTCCTCAACGAAGATCCGTCGCACGCCGAGGCCGGAGGCACCCGGGAGCAGGCGCTGCGTGCGCAAGCCACGGCGGGAATCTACCACCATGCGGACTGCATGTCTAGAATGCGGAATGGTCCCGGCGTGTCCGGCCGGTAAACGTCCAACGTCCAGGGAGCGCGCATGAGCGAGGGAGCACGGATCCGGATCGGAGTGGTCGGCTGCGGCATGGTGGCGCAGGCGGAGCATCTTCCCTACCTCTCCGAGCTGCAAGACCGGTTCGACCTCGCCGCCCTCGCCGATCCGAGCCGCACCGTGCGCGAGGCGCTCGCGGCCCGCTACGGCGTGCCCGGGGTTCACGAGGACTACCGCTCGCTGCTCGACGCAGGCGGCCTCGATGCGGTGCTCATCGCCTCGCCCGCGGCGACCCACGCCGAAGTCGTGCTGGCGGCGCTCGACGCCGGGCTGCATGTGTTCGTCGAGAAGCCGCTCTGCCTCAGCGTCGCCGACGCCGACCGGATCGTCGCCGCGCGGGACCGCGCGGGCAAGGTCGTCCAGGTCGGGTTCATGAAACGCTACGACCCCGCCTGGGAGCGCATGCTCGCCGAGCTTCCCGAGTCGATCGAGGGGCTCCACTATCTCCGCGTGATGTGCCACGACCCGGAGTGGCTCCCCTTCTTCGCCGAGGGCGACATCGTCAAGGGACGGGACGTTCCCGCCGAGCTGATCGAGGCGACGAAGCGCTCGGAGTCGGAGCAGGTCGAGGCCGAGGTCGGCGACGGCTCGCCGGAGGCGGTGTTCGCGTACTCCGATGCGTACCTCGGCAGCATGGGGCACGACGTCAACGCGGTCCACGGGCTCCTGGAGGCCCTCGGAGAGCCCCTGCCGGGGCGCGTCGCCGATGCTGCCTGGTGGAACGACGGGAAGGCGATCACGGGCTCGATCGAGCTCTCGAACGGCGCCCGCTGGGACAATGCCTGGATCCAGCTCTTCGGCATCCGCGAGTACCGCGAGACGATCGCCCTCTACTTCCACGACTCGTACCGCAAGCTCGAGTTTCCCTCCCCGTGGCTGAAACAGACTCCGACCACCTACGAGCGGAGCGAGGCCGACGACCTCGACCGGTCGGTCCGGGTCTTCGAATCGCATCGAGAGGCGTTCCGCCAGGAGCTCGTCCACTTCCATGCCTGCGTGACGGAAGGCCTCACCTGCCGGACACCGCCCGAGCAGGCGCGCATCGACATGCAGCTCCTGAGCGCGATGTTCCTCGCGGCTCGTAGCTGACTTCGCCGCGACCCTATTCGTAGAGCGGAATCCTGGGGTCGGGCTCGAGCCCGGCCCAGGCCGGCCTGATCCACGCGAGGTCGGGATCGTCGCTGCAGGCCATCGTCCTTCGGTCTCCGGCGAGAACGTTCAGGTAGTACAGGTCGTACCCGTGGGCTGCGGCCGTGACGTGGTAGCCGTACGGGACGAGGAGCACGTCGCCGTGGCGCACCGTCTCGGTCAGGTCGAGCCCGTGGCGGGGGCTGTAGAGCCGCTGAACCGCAAACGCACCGGGCGGGTCCGGGCGGGTGCGGAAGTAATACGTCTCCTCGAGCACCGCCTCCATGTCGCCGTTCTCCTCGTCGTGCTTGTGCGGCGGATAGCTCGACCAGTTCCCGGACGGCGTCAGCACCTCCACGACGAGGAGCCGCTCGGCGGGGAAGTCGGGCTTGATGATGTGGTTGATCTGGCGCGTCGCGTTGCCGGAGCCGCGCACCTCGATGCCGATCGAGCCGGCCGGGATGAACACCGGCTCGCGGCGGTGCTCGCACCGGGAGCCGCAGAGGGCCACCTCGGCTCCGTTCGCACTCGAGATCGAGAGGCTCGTGTCGCGCGGGAGATAGAGCGAGCCGGTCCTGCCGGCAAACACATCGGTGCGTCCGAGCTCCCACTCCGCACCCTCGGCACCGACGCTGCAGAAGCCGTCGAGGGGCACGAGGCAGACCTCACGATCGCCGGTCGCAAGCAAGCGCTCCTCGCCCGGCGCCAGGCTGAGAACCTCGAACGAGACAAATCGCCAGCCGGCACTCGTTGGGTCGACGGCACTCCACGTGCCCTTCCGCAGCAGCAGGTCTTCCGAGCTCATACGCCCGCCACCGCGCGCTCCTGGAGCCTGTCGAGCGTCGGCATCGCCTCGGAGCAGGGAACCTGGCCGGCCACGATCGAGCCGGCGAGGCTGCCGAGGCGCACGCCTTCGGCAATTCCATGTCCCCGGAGGATCGCGTAGCCGAGCGCCGCTGCGAACGCGTCGCCGGCGCCGAGGCCGTTTACCACCTCGACCGGGACGGCCGGCACGTCGAGCCGCTCGCCCTCGCTGAAGAGCGTCGAGCCGTTGCCGCCACGCTTGACGATCAACGCGCGGCCTGCACTCTCGACGGCCTTCTGGCCCCCGGCGGCCGCGATCTCCTCCTCGTTGCCGACGACGATGTCGGCAAACTCGACGGCCTTCGCTGCCAGCTGCCGGAACTCCGCCGGGTCGTCCCAGAGCGGCGGCCGCCAGTCCAGATCGAAGATCGTCGTCCCCTGGTGCTCCTCGAGGACGGCAAGGGTCGTCTCGCGGCTCGGCGACATCGCAAGCCCGGTTCCCGTGGCGTAGAGCAGCGGTGCCCCGGCAACCTCGCCGGCATCGAAGTCGGAGCGCACGATCTGCCAGTCCGGCGCGGTTGGACGCCGGTAGAAGGTGAGCGGGAATCGGTCCGGCGGCCAGATCTCGCAGAACGTCGGCGGTGTCGGCCACTCGGCGTCGATCCGGAGGAACCGGTCGTCGATGCCCTCGGCGACCAGGAAGTCCCGGATGAACTCGCCGTGCCCGTCGTCGCCGACACGCGAGACGATCGCCGTACGCACGCCCAGGCGGGCAAGGCCGATCCCCACGTTGCCCGCGAACCCGCCCACGTAGCGGGTGTAGGTCCTCACTTCGCGCAATGGAGTCCGAAGCTGATTCGGATAGAGGTCGATGCCGATGCGCCCGACGACGACCGCCTCGATCACCGGAGCCACTCCCGGACCCGGCGAAGGTTCTCCGCCTCGACCTCGCGCACGGCGGGGAGATCGTCGATCGTGACCGCCATCCGGTCCTGCTCGAGCACGGCGTACCCGTCGACCGCCCGCACCTCGGGTAGGGCGAGGAACTCCTCCAGCGGCACGACACCTTCACCGAACGGGCAAAAGATCCCCTGCTGCCACCCTTCGTCCATGTCGATCTCTCCTGCCCGCAGGCGGCCGAGCACGGTGGCGTCGACGTCCTTCAGATGGAAGTGGACGAGACGATCCGCGTACCGGGTCGCGATTGCGAGCGGATCTCCGCCGCCCACGATCGTGTGGCCCGTGTCGAGGCAGAGCCCGAGCTCCGGCGGCGTGCGCTCGAGGATCGCATCGATCTCCTCGGGCGCCTCGACGTAGGTTGCAGCGTGCGGGTGGAACGAGGCCCGAAGGCCCCGCTCGGCACAGCGCAGGCGGGCGACCTCGAGGTGCTCGGCCGCCAGGTCGAAGGTGGCCGGCGACCATGCGGTCTCACGCATCCGCTCCGGCTGGCCCGAGACCCGGGCGCGCTCGGGACGCTCCTGGTCGGCCAGGATCACGAGCCCCGTCCCGGTCGCGGCGAGCACGTCGACGGTCTGGTCGAGCGCCGCGAGGTCCTCGGCGAAGCCGTCGACCTGATCGAGGCGAAGCGGCAGGAACGTTGCAACGATCTCCACGTCGAAAGGCCGGATCAGCTCGACCGCAGCCGCACCGCTCGGCGCCAGGTACCCGGGAGGGCCCGACTCGAGCGCGCGGTAGCCCATCGCGGTCATGGTCTCGAGCAGCTGCCTCGGCGGGACGAGATCGTCCCGGTCGATCGTCTGCTCCCAGATGCCCCACGAGACGGGGGCGGTTGCCAGCTTGAGGCTCATGTAGCTCCTTCTGCGATCACCGGGGTTTGACTTCGCCCGCGAAGCGAGCTGACGCTGCGACGGACGAAGCGGAACACTGACGGGAGCGAGAACGCGAGCGCGAGGAGTGTGAGCGACGCTCCGAGCAGCATCGCCGCAAGCGCGTTCACCTCGGGCGTGATCCCGAACTTGACCTGCGTGTAGATGTAGATCGGGAGCGTGTTGTGCCCGCCGATCAGAAAGTACGTGATGATGAACTCGTCGAGCGAGAGGGTGAACGCAAAGAGCGCCCCCGCAATGATCGCCGGCAGGAGCAGCGGCAGGACGACCAGCCTGAGGCGGTTGAAGGTGTTGGCCCCGAGGTCGCTTGCGGCCCGCTCGAGCGACCGGTCGAACGACTGCAGGCGGGCGGCCACGAGCAGGATCACGAACGGTGTCGTGTAGACGCTCTGGCCGATCACGGCGGTCTCCGGCGAGAGCTCGAAGTGCAGGACCTGGGTGAAGAGCACGAGCAGGCTGACGCCGATCAGGAGGCCGGGAATCATGATCGGCAGGATGAAGGCGATCCGGATGCCGTCCCGGAAGCGCAGCTTCGAGCGGACGAGCGGGAACGCGGCCGCGGTACCGACGACCGTGCTGATCGCGGTGACCTCGGCGCCGATGCGCAGGCTCGTTGAGAGCGCGTCGTGGATCGAGAAGTCGTTGAACACGTCGCGGTACCAGACGAGCGTCCAGGCCGTGATCGGGAACGTCCCGTAGCGGTTCGCGTTGAAGCTGAACAGCACGAGCAGCACGATCGGCCCGAAGAGGAAGAAGTAGATGAACGCGCCGTAGGACGCGAGCACCACGCGCATCACCCGGGCGCGGGTCGAGACGAGCTCGAGGTCAGCCGCCATAGGCCTCGGGCGCCGAGAGCGAGCGCCGGAAGACGATCAGCATCAGGAGGATGAACGCGGCAATCAGGAGCGACACGGCTGCGCCGCGCGTGAACTCGGCCGCCTGGAAGAAGTTCACGACGAGGTTTCCGATCATCACGCCACCCGTGCCGCCGATGATCTGCGGGGTCAGGTACTCACCCAGGATCGGGATGAAGACGAAGATCACGGCCGTGACGATTCCCGGTCGAACCTGAGGGATCAGGATGCGGCGGAGCGCCGTCATCGGCGTGGCACCGAGATCCATCGCCGCACGCAGCTGTTCCCAGTCGAACCTCTCGATCGAGGCGTACAGCGTCAGCGCGGCGAACGGGAAGTAGAGGTAGACGAGCACGAGGATCACGGCCGGGCGGTCGTACAGGAAGAGCCCGATCGGGTGGTTCGTGATCCCGCTCCACTGCAGGAACCGGTTCAGCACGCCCTTCTCTCCCAGGATCGTCAGCCACGAGTAGACCCGGAGCAGGTAGCTCGTCCAGAACGGCACGACCACGAGGATCAAGAGCAGCGGGCGCAGCCGTCTCGAGACGTATCGCGAAAGCCAGTAGGAGAACGGAAACGCCAGGGCGATCACGATCGACGTGGCGACGACCGCGACCCAGAGCGTCGAGAACATCGTCGAGACGTAGGTCGAGACGCTGAAGAAATAGGTGTAGTTGCCGACCGTCCAGTGGTGGACGACGTTGTAGTTCACGACCTCCCAGAAGCTGTAGAGGAAGATGATCCCGAGCGGGACGACGAAGAAGCCGCCGAGCAGGAGCACGGCCGGCCCGAACCCGGCGTATGACGCCGCCGCCATCGCGAGCCGGTTCCTGCCGTGGCGCGGGGTCTCCTCGATCGTGGTCGAGCTCATGCGCCCTCGGCACCGGCGGGCTCGAGCAGCAGGCCGCTGGCAGCGGCCCACGAGACGGCCGCGCCGGCGCCAACCGGCGGTGCCGCCGAGGCGTCGTGCCCCTGCAGCGCCAGGATGAGCGACGTGTCGAGCGACGGGCAGTCCACCGTGACGCGCACGTGATTTCCGAGGAACGAGGCGTGCACGGCACGTCCGCGGATCGAGCCTGCGGGCGCCGCGGCCGGGTCGGAGAGGCGCAGCACCTCGGGCCTCAGCATCAGCGTGGCGGGCCCCGCCGGCCTGCCGCCGGCGCACGGCACGCGCGTTCCGTCGGCGAGCGTCGCGACGTCGCCGTCCACGGTCACGTCGAGGAAGTTCGCATGGCCGATGAAGTCCGCCACGAACCGAGAGGCGGGGCGGCTGTAGACGTCGGCGGGCGAGCCGAGCTGCTCGAGCCGGCCCTCGCGGAGCACGGCGATGCGGTCGGCCATCGACATCGCCTCTTCCTGGTCGTGGGTCACGTAGACGAACGTGGTCCCGACCTCGCGATGGATCTGGGTCAGCTCGACCTGCAGCCGGTGACGCAGCTTCAGGTCGAGCGCACCGAGCGGCTCGTCGAGGAGCAGCACCGCCGGGCGCTTGACGAGCGCCCGCGCCACCGCGACCCGCTGCTGCTGGCCGCCGGATAGCTGCGCGGGCGTCCGGTCGCCGTAGGTCTCGAGCCCGACGAGGGCGAGTGCCTCCTGCGCTCGCCGCCGCGTCTCGGCCTTCGGGACCCTGTCCATGCGCAGGCCGAAGCCCACGTTCTGGAGCACGCTCATGTGCGGGAAGAGCGCATAGGACTGGAAGACGGTGTTGACCGGGCGCTTGTGGGGCGGGAGCGTGTCGATGCGCCGGCCGCGAAGTGAGATCGTCCCCTCGGTCGGGACGACGAACCCGCCGATCAGGTTCAGCGTCGTCGTCTTGCCGCAGCCGGAGGGGCCGAGCAGGCAGAAGAACTCTCCGTCGCGGATCTCCAGGTCGAGCTGCTGCAGGGCGACATGGTTTCCGTAGCGCTTGACGACGCCGTGGAGCTCGACACCCGAGCCGCCGCGTTCACGACCCGCGGTTTCGTCTGCCGCCGCCGTAACCGTCATGCTGATCCGAGTCTCATCACTCTTCGGCCATAACTCGTCGGCTGGCGGCGCTGCTCGCCACAGTCGGCCCGGAAGTTACCATCATGCGGACTGCCTGTCTAGGATGTGGAAAGTCTAACGATCCGGAACAGGGAAGCTCGTTCGAGCAGGCTGGACACCAGTGATCGACGAAGCGAAAAGCGCCCAGACAATTATTCGCGACAACCCGGTCCGCTCGCTGGCAAAGGCGGTCCTGCTGCTCGAGGCGCTCGCCGACGAGCGCGAGGCGACACCGCGACGGCTTGCCGAGGCGCTGAAGGAGCCCCGCACGACCGTCTACCGGCTCCTGACCGGGCTCGAGGCGCTCGACATGGTCGAGGCCGGATCGCAGAGCGGCACCTGGCGCCTCGGGTGGCGCCTCCTCCGGCTTGGCAGCGCAGTGATCGAGCGCCTGGACGAGCGCCAGGCGGCCCTGCCCGTGATGGAGCGGATCCACCGCGCGACCGAGGAGACCGTCTTCCTGTGTGTTCGCCGCGGTGACGAGGCCGTCTGCATCGAGCGGATCGACGGGTTGCGAGTGCAGTCGCTCGCGTTGAGGCTCGGCGGCTCGCTTCCCCTCCACGCCGGTGCCGCGCCACGCACCCTGCTCGCCTGGGAGCCGCGCTCGGAATGGGAGGCCTACCTGGAGCGATCGGCCCACCTGAGCCAGTACACCGACCGCACCCCCGTCACCCGCGCCGAGCTCTTTGCGGAGCTCGAGAAGACACTCGCCGATGGGTACGCGGTCAGCGACGAGGACATCACGCCGGGGATCGGCTCCCTCGGCGCCCCGATCTTCGACTACACCGGCGGCATCAGAGCCGCGATCTCGATCGGCGGCACCCGCCAGATGCTCCTCGTGGACATGCGCGAGGAAGCGATTCGGCTGCTCGTCGAGGGTGCTCGCGAGGTCTCGACGGCGCTCGGCTACGAACGCGAGGACGGCGCCTCCCGGCCCCTCCTCCCGTCCGGCTAAGAGCTCATTGCAGAATGACGCTCGTCGATCAGCGTGGCCGAGACACCAGACTTCATTCTGCAATGGGCTCTTAAGAGCAGCTCGAAAACGCCGGTCAGACTTCCGAGACCGAGACCCAGCGGCGCTCGGCCGCTGAGCGCTCCATCGCCTCGCACACCCGCTGAACGCGCAGGCCGGTCTCGAGATCGGGATCCCAGCTGCCCTCGGGCCAGCGGGCGAGATGATCGGCTGCCTGGTTGACGAAGCTCGTGCCGTAGCCCACCCCCTGCCCGATCGGCCACCACTCGGCCGCATACGGATGGCTCGAATGCTCGGCGCGGATCCGGCGCAGGCCGTACAGCGACGGATCGTCGCCGGCGTCGCCGAGCCAGAGCTCGTTCAGCCGCGGATACTCGAACCGCAGTGTGCCCTTCGTTCCGTTCACCTCGATCCAGAAGTCGCATGGGCGCCGGGCACAGGTGCGTGCGAGCTCGAAGTTCCCCGCGGCGCCGTTGGAGAACCGGACGAGGGCCGACGACGCCTCGTCGATCTCCACGGAGCGGCCGCTTCGCTCACGGGTGAACGTCGAGGACTGGGCGCTGACCTCGTCGATCTCGCCGACGATCCAGAGCGCCAGATCGACCACATGCGTCCCGAGATCGGCGATCGTCGTCCCCCCCATTTTGCGTTCGAACCTCCAGTCGAACGGGATCTCCGGGTCGAGGAACTCGTCCGAGAGCCACGTCCCACGCCACAGGAGCACCTCGCCCACTCGCCCTTCCTCGACGAGCCGCTTGAGAAGCGAGACGGCCGGCAGCCGCCGGTAGTTGAAGCCGATCGCGTTCGGGACACCCGCCGCCTTGACTGCGTCGACTGCCGCCGCCGCCGCCGCGTAGTCGGTCGCGAGCGGCTTCTCGCAGAGCACGGCCTTGCCGGCCTCGGCAGCGGCGATGACCACCTCGGCATGGTGGCCGGGCGGTGTGCAGACATCGACGATCTGGACGTCGGGGCGCGCGACGAGCTCGCGCCAGTCGGTCGTCCACTCCTCGACCCCATAACGAGCCGCGGCCTTCTGCACGGCGTCCGCATCCCGTCCACTGATCGCCCGCAGGCGCGGCCGAACCGGGAGCTCTCGCACGCGCGGCGCCAACTCGTAGCCGTAGGCATGGGCGCGGCCCATCATCCCGTAGCCGACGATCCCGATCCCGACCTCAGGGAGCTCGCTCACCGACTGCCGCCCGGCGGCTGCCATTTACCGGGCCCGCTCCAGCGATCGGCAGCCAGCTCGGCGGCCGCGATCGCGGCTACCGCATCGGCCCCCGTTGCCCCGGCCTGCGGAGCACCGTGGAGGACCGTGGCGGCGAATGCCTCGGCCTGAGCGGTAAGCGCGTCCAGGAACACCTTCTCCCCCGCCTCGCCCCACATGAAGAGCCGGCGCTCGTGGCCGTCGGTTCCCATCGCCTCGACCCAGCAGCAGTCGCCCTCGGGAAACCGGCGGCCCAATGAGATCGAGGCGACGGTGCCGCCCGACATCCGCCCGAGCAGCTGGACGCTCTCGGGGTCGCCCGCGACCGGCTCCGTCGAGGAGACGGACGACGGAAAGGCCACCAGCTCGACGAGCTCCTGGCCCGTGAGCCACCGGAGCTGGTCGAGCTCGTGCACGGCCATGTCGACGAGGATGCCGCCGCTCCTCAACCTGAAGGCCGCAGCGGGCGGATACTCGTCCCACTGCCAGCAGGTGACGAGCGAGAGCTCGCCCAGCTCGCCCGCCGCGATGCGGCCGCGCAACTCGAGTAGCTCGGCCACGAATCGCCTCCAGTAACCGATCTGCAGCGTGATCCCCGCCCTCTCGCGACCCGAACCGCCTCGGCAGTGTCGGGCGACCGGGTCCCGCAGGGCTTCTCGCACAGAATGTGGATGCCGGCATCCGCCAGGAGACAGATCAGCTCCAGGTGGCTGTCAGTGGACGCGGCGATCAGGGCCGCGTCCACAACCGCCGGCGTCGAGCAGCTCGGAAACCGTCCCGAACGTGGCGACACCCGGCGCTTCGGCGCCGGCGCGCAGGTGATCGACCGGCTCCACGACGGCGCGCACGTCGATCGACCGCGCCTCCGCAAGCGCCCGAAGGTGAACTTGTCCCATCCGGCCTGCACCGATCACGGCCAGGCGCAGCCTCTCTCCTGCCACGCCGACACCATACCGCGATGCAGACAGCGCGTCCGTATAGTGGGCCGGTGGGCGGGGACCGGCTAGGAAGCTGAAAATGAGGATCGGCCTGGTCCTGGAGGCGTTTCTCGATCGCCCGCTCTCAGCCGTGCTCGACCTGCTCTCCGAGCGCTCCCCGGAGGTGACCGATCTCGAGGTCGGCGTCGGCGGGTTCGCCCCCACACCCCACTGCGACGTTCCCTGCTTCTCGAAGACGCCGCGGCGCGCGAGCGCTGGCTCGACGGGATCGGCGAGCGCGGATTTCGGGTCTCGGCCCTCAACGTTGCCGGGAAACCCGCTCGACCCCGACCGCGACAAACGGTGCGCGTCACGACAGGGAGCTCCGGGACGCGATCCGGCTCTCGGCCCTGCTCGGGATCGACAGGGTCGTTGCGATGGCGGGCTGCCCGGCGGAAGGCCGGGTGATCGCACCGCCCATTTCGACGCCGGCGGTTGGCTGCCTTATCTCGCAGGCGTCTACGAACGGCAATGGGAGCGCGAGGTGCTGCCCGTACTGGGTCGAGATCAGCGCGCTCGCTGCGATCGACGCACCCGTCGCTCGCGATCTGCCTCGAGCTCCACCCCGGGACCGCCGCCTACAACGTCGAGACCTTCGAGCGCTTCGCCGAGGTCGGCCCCAACATCGCCGCGAACCTCGATCCGAGCCACCTCTTCTGGCAGCACATGGATCCCCTCGCCGTCGCCGAGCGGCTGGAGGCCGGGTCGGGCACGCCCACGCGAAGGACATCGTCTTCAATGCGGACCCCTCGCGCTGAACGGGCTGCTCGATCATCGCTGGACGGCGACCGACGGCGAACGCGTCGTGGACGTTCGCCGCCGCCGGGCGCGGGCACGACGAGGCGTGGTGGCGACGGTTCCTCGACGCCGTTCGCCTCTGCGGCGTCGAGACGATCTCGATCGAGCACGAAGATCCGCTCCTCGAGGGCGACGACAGTGTCGCCTCCGCTGCGTCGGTGCTCGCTGCCGCCCGCGAGGGGTAACAACCCGAGATGCTCGCGATTCTGGGCGGCCTCGGCGCAGCGCTGCGCCTGGACCGTCACGACCGTTTCGGCCGCCCGAGGCAGCAGGATCGTCGACAGCCGGTCGCTCCTTGCCTCGGTGATGACGGTGGGCCTCGTGGTCGCGGCCCGGTTGCGATCATCGCCGGCGTCCGGCGGGGCTCGATGCGCGCTCGGCCAGCGTGGCTTGTGACAGCGGGTGTCGCCAATGTCGCGGGGCTGTTCCTCGTCTATCCCGCGTTCCGCCGGGGCGAGCTGGGCGTCGTCGCGCCTCTGATCTCGACCGAGGGCGCAGTCGCAGCTGTGATCGCCGTCCTTGCGGGAGAGCGAATCGGCGGGGGCGCCGTGACGTGCCTGATCGCGATCGTCGGTGGTGTCGTGCTGGCCACGCTGACGCCCACTGCGAAGGGCGGGCGGGCCCACGATCATCGCGCAACGCTCCTCGCGTCGGCCTCCGCGGTCGCCTTCGGCGTCGGCCTCTACGCCACCGGCCGCGCCGGCAGCACGCTCGGCGTTGCCTGGGCGGTCCTGCCGCCGAGAGTCGTCGGTGTAGGCGTGATCGCCATCCCTCTCGCCCTCCGCCGGCGGTGGCATCTCCCCCGCGCCGTCCTTCCCTACGCCCTCGCCGGCGGCGTCTGCGAGGTGCTCGGCTTCGCCTCCTACGCCTATGGAGCTCGACACGGCCTCGCCATCGCCGCCGTCCTCGGCTCCCAGTTCGCGGCGCTTTCGGCCGCGGTCGGATTCCTCGTCTTCCACGAGCGCATGAGCCGAATCCAGCTCGCCGGGCTGGCGACGGTCGTCTGCGGCGTCTCTGCTCTCGCCGCGCTCCAGGGCTGACGCGGCGCGGTCGCTCCCCGCGCGGATTTGGCTAACCTGAACGCCGCGGGGCTATAGCTCAGCTGGGAGAGCGCCTGGATCGCACCCAGGAGGTCGGCGGTTCGAGCCCGCCTAGCTCCATCGACAATCGAGGAGAAAAGGCCCCGCAAATGGGGCCTTTTCTTTGGCCGCGGATCCAGAAGCAGCTGCGGCCCGGCGATTGACCGGTCAGGCAGCAAGACGCGAGCCTTTGTGAGAAGACGACACGTCCTTCACGGGCTGACTTCACCCTTCTTTAAGAGCTCATTGCAGAATGACGCTCGTCGATCGGGCGCCCAGCGTGTCCGAGCGACACCAGACTTTCATTCTGCAATGGGCTCGTATGGGCCGACGTCGCCGGCCGTGCGAAGCGCGGTGTCGGCGCGCGCCTCGTGAGTCCAGGCGGGCGAGCGGAGGGGTTTGGTGTCAACGGAAGGAAATGAGGGAATAAGTAGCCCGGAGTCATGCCCTCGAGCGTTAGGCATCTCACCTGGAGAAGACCGGTGTGTGGCGTGGATGTCACTGCCGGAAACCGTGGGAGACCGGGCCCTCCTCACCCCCGGAGGCTCCGCGCCCGTGGCGTCGTTGTGGCTCTCATGGCCGCGCTCGCCGTCGCTTCGCCCGCGGCCGGGACGCCGCGGCTCCCAGCGCTGAGCTTCTCAGTGTTCGTCCATACCTCCGAGGGCATGGACAGCATCGTTTGGACCGGCAAGAAGTTCTTGTACGTTCAAAACACCGAGAACACGATCTTTTCGGCGCCCTGCACGGGGGCTGCCGCTCCACGTGTTCGCGAAGATGCCGCGCCTGGTCGAGGAGACGCGCTGCATCCTCTCACCCGGCACGCACGGTTGGCCCGCGGGCGTCATCTTCTGCCACTCTCCCGACGACAAGATCTACGAAATCCCCGGTGCCGGCGGCACCCCGAGGCTGTTCGCGACCCTGCCGGTGCCGGCGGGAACGGTCTCCGACGGAGCTCTGGTCTGGGACGACGTTGGGCACTTCGGGTACAACCTCGTCGCGGCGAGCGGACGCTCCGGCGCCAATGAGCCCCTTGACGGTGCCGTATTCACGGTCGACCCGTCCGGAACAGTCCAGCAGATCGGTACCTACCAGGGACCGGGCGTCGACGAGGTGGCAATCGCACCCGCCGGCTTCGGCGCGCTCGCCGGTGACGCGCTCCTGGGGGAGGACGGCGGCGCTGTCCCCGCGAACCTCGTGGCGATGGACCCGACGGGCAAGACCGAGACGGTGGTCAGGCTCGCCGACGGACTGAACCCGATCATTCCGATCCCCTCCCCAACGCAGCGCGTTGGCATCCCGAACGCAGGCCTCTACCTCACCGACGACGAGACCGGGGACGTCTACTTCGCTCCGATCTCGACCCTTGCGTCCTACGTGGGCGACATCCTGATCGCCGCCGAGGACAAGCCTCGCTTCTGGGTGCTCGTCCCCCACGGGCAGTCCTACCGGGCACTTCCAGTAGCGGTCAACGAACTGCACTCGAAGAGCCTCGAGGGCGGGATCCTTATTCCGTAGCGGCGGGCAGTGCCGGACGAGGCCCCGCGTGGCGCCTCGAACCAGGCCGGCAAGCACATGAGCGGCTTCGAGCTCAGGTGCAATCCTTCTGTATCCGGGGTAGCGAGCGAGAGGCGGCTTGCGATCCCGGGCAAGCGGGCACAACGTCTCTCGTGAGTGATGGACATCCACATCGGCCCGCCTCGCCGGCATCGGCTGAGACCGTGCCTGCGGTCGATCCCGTCAGGGGCGGCCTGACCATCCTGCCGCACGACGAGCCCGAGGCGCACCCCACTCGCCCGTGGCTACGGCTGGGAGGCAGGGCCTTGCTGCTCCTCGCCGGTGCGATCTCCATCTATCTCCTCCTGCCGAGCCTGATCACGGTCTTCGGGTCCTGGAAAGGGCTGTTTCGACTGGATTGGTCGTGGACGGCGATCAGCCTGGGCCTCGAAGCGGCGAGCTTTGCTTCGCTCTGGCAGCTCCAGCGGCTGGCGCTGAGAACCCGTCAGTGGTTCCCGGTGGTGGCATCTCAGCTGGCCGGAAATGCGGCCGGGCGCGTCATTCCCGGTGGGGGTGCCACCGCAACCGCCCTCGCGGTCGACATGCTTCGCCGCGCCGGTTCCCGCCCGGCTCGGGCGGCGACCGCACTTGCCGCCTCGACAGCGCTGCAGCTGGCTGCCACCTGCGCGCTTCCGTTGCTCGCCTTGCCCGCGATCGCCACGAGCCCCGTCGTCAACCGCAGCCTTGCAACGTCGGCCTACCTCGGGATCGGCGTGCTCGGCCTCGTGCTCGCCGCGGGCGCAGCGGCATTCGTCTTCGACCGGCCGCTGATCGGGGCGGCAAAGGCGGCGCAGGCCGTGCTCAACCGCGCCAGGCGACGTCCGATCCCGCAGACCAATCTCCCACGTCGCGCGCTCGAGGAGCGCAACACGATCCGCGACACGATCGGGGCGCACTGGCGGGGCGCACTGCTTTTTGCAACCGGCAACATCGCCTTCGACTACCTGGCCCTTCTCGCGATCCTGCGCGCCGTCGGCACCCACCCCCGCCCCACCCTCGTGCTGATCGCCTACACCTCTGCGGTGATTCTCGCCCTCATCCCCTTCACCCCGGGCGGCCTGGGATTCGTCGAGGCGGGCCTTGCCGCCACCCTCACCCTGGCGGGCGTCCCCGCCGGCAGCGCGGTTCTGGCCACGTTCGCCTATCGGCTCATCTCCTTCTGGCTCCCGATCCCGGTCGGTGCGATCGCCTACGTCGCCTTCCGCCGGCGTTACGCCATCCGGGTCGCCCCACCCGACGCGGCCGCTGCCGCCTCGACAGCGGAGCTGTGACCGCTCAGAGAGCCCTGCCGGAGAAATAGCGCCCGGCCGCGCCGGACGCAAGATCACTCGTTCGAGGACGTCGATTTCTTCTGTCATTTGGGAACAACCCAGTCATGATGGAGACGCGAACGATCGAACCGGTCACACGAACGATCGAACCGGGTGGGGAGACAATGGAGCCGAGGGGAGCGCCGAACACGCGGTGGGTGCTCAGCGGCCCGTTCGCGAGGATCCACGACCGTGACGAGCTCCTGGACGATCTCGAGTACGCCGTGAAGCAGTACACCACCCCGACCGTGCTCGTCCTCTTCGGTTTCCGCGGCCTCAGGGAACGGCTGGAAACGATGGCCGAGGGCGCAGGGAACCAGCTTCTCGGTGGCATCGCGGAGCAGCTTGCTGCGACGATCGGAACCGTTGCGGTTCTCTACGAGCCGCGCCGAGGCGAGTTCGGCGCCCTCTTCGACGGCCGGCCAAAGACCGTGATGCCGGCGATCGCGACAGCCAGAGCGGAGCTCGATGCCTCCTGGGGGCGGCTCGGGTTGCAGGCAGAGGTCGGCTACGTCGAGCTTCCCTCGACCGGGCTCGATCCGGCCGCCACCCTAGCGCGGGCCGACCGAAGGCTGCGTGAGCGGGCCGGCGATCTGCGCCCGACCCGGAAAGCGAAGATGACCTGCCTCGTCACGCCGCGCGAAGCGAAGAAGCTCTCGCGCCGGCAGCTCGCCCGAGAGCGAGTCGTTCGCGCAACTTCCCTCTCCGTCTAGCGAAAGCGCTGCGGGAAGCTTCTCGCAGTCCTCTGCCGCCGCTACTTCGGCCGCGTTCGGGATTTCCTCGTCCGGCTGCCTGCGAGCCATCCGCCCGCCAGGGCGACCGCGACTGCCCCGAGTCTCGTACGACGGGCTCGCCTCCGGGACGGCAGCGTCGCGCTCGCTGCGGCGTCGGCCGTGTGCGTCTCGGGGTCGAAGGTGACGTCGATCTTCTCGTCAGGACGGTGCTCTTCGACCTCGGCGCCTTGGCGCAGGGCGCGCCGGTCGGCGACGGTCGGGGCTCCCGGCACCGCCCGAAGGCTGCGTGGGTAGAGACCTCGAGTGGCAACGACATTGCCCTCGGCGGTGAGCAGAAGGATGTGAGCCGAGAGGTAGATCCAGGACATCAGGCCGATCACGAGCGCGAAGGTGCCGTAGGTGTTGCTCGCTGACTTGACGACGTGGTCGATATAGAGGCCGCCGAGAGCCTGCAGCAGCTGGTAGGCGATCGCGGCGGCGATCGCACCGCTCCGCAGGACCGCCCAGCCGATGTCGTCCGGAGTCAGGGTGCGGAATGCTGCCCAGAAGAGGATGAAGTTCAGCAGTAGGGCGAGCGCGAGCGAGCCGAGCTTCCAGGCGATGCCGTAGCGAGCACCGAAGGTGCCGAGCCCCGAGAGCAGTGACGTGCAGAGGACGCCGCCGCCGAACACCCCGAGGAGCAGAACGGCACGCAGCCGTTGCGAGAGAAAGCTCGGCCGCTCCCGGAACGACACACCCCAGAGCTCGTTCATTGCGTTTTGCACCGCCAGGCAGACCCCCATTCCGGCCCACAGAGCCGCGCAGACGCCGAGGACGAGGGCGGCGATGCTGCCGGTGAGGTGCCCGCCCTGGAGCTCGGGCCCGATGACGGGAAACTGACCGAGCGCCGAGTTGACGAGCGAATGCTCGAGCTTCGGGTGTCCTTGCAAAACGAAGCCGAGCACCGTCGTGAAGACGAGGAGCAGCGGGAACAGCGAGAAGAAGCCGTAGTAGGCGATGACCGCCGCGAGATACCCGCCCTGGTCCTCCGAGTACTTCTTGTTCGTCGCCCACACGAGGCCGGGAATGCGATGACCCCGCTGATAGTCGTCAAGGCGGCCGATCAAAGCCTGCAGGCGCGCGCGCATCAAGTGGACCCGATTCTCATCGATGTCGGGTGCCCGGATCGGTTCAACTGCGAGCCCCGGTTGCTCTCGCACGGCAGTTCGTGGCGTTCGCACCCGTCAGCCCGTCGAGCTTGAGCTGCACTCTCGAGAGCATCTCGACGGGTGTCATGGACGAGGTCTGCCCAACGATCGCAGCGGCGAACCGCCCCGTCATTCCGAAGCCGGCTCGAGCCTCGCCGGTACCAGGAGCGGCAGATCGGGTAGGAGTCCCTACCTGGCTCATCACTCCCCCACCTGTCGGCGCGCGAGGCCATGAGACGGACCGTGATCGGGGTGATGCTTCTCGGCGTCGCCGTCAGCGCCGCCGACTCCTCGGTGGTCGTCCTGGCGCTTCCCCATCTTCTCGCGCAGTTCAACACCTCGATCGAGACGGTCTCGTGGGTGATCACCGCGTACAACCTCGTCGTCGCGGTAACGGCTGCGACACTCGCCTTCGGCCGGGTTGCACGTCGGATCGACCCCGGCCGGGCCGCGCTCGCCGGCGGCGCCCTCTTCCTGCTCGGATCGTTAGGGTGCGCGGCCGCCCCGGAGATCTGGTCGTTGATCGCGCTTCGCTGCGTTCAGGGTCTCGGGGCCGCCTTCGTCCTCGTTGCGACGCTTCCGATCCTCAGAAGCCTCGCCTCCGCGCCGGAACGCGGCTCGAGGCTCTGGGCCGGCGCCGGCGTCTTCGGTGCCGCGCTCGGGCCCGCTGCGGGAGGTGTGATTACGCAGCTGCTCGGCTGGCGGGTGATCTTCGTCGCGCAGGCGCCGGTCGCCGCGCTCCTCCTGGTCGTCGCCCTGCGCCGGCCACTCGGTGGGGAAGCGGCGAAGATGCCGGCCACCGGCCCCCGCGAACGGTGGGCATGGCGCGCCGGGGCGGCGCTCGTGCTCGTATCGGGGGCGCTCGTCGCGCTCCTCTTCCTTGCCGTGGTGGAGATGATCGACATCCGCGGCTACTCGCCGCTGGCCGCAGGAGCAGCGGCCACCACCATCGCACTGGCTGCGCTGGCTGCGGCTCCTCTGGCGGGCCTGCCGCGAGCGAGAGCTACGGGCACCCTTCTCCTCGGCGCCGGGCTTGCCGGAATGGCGTTCCTTCCCGGCCCCGGGATCGGGTGGCCGCTTGCCGCCTTTGCGGTCGCAGGATTCGGGTACGGGCTCGCCGTGCCGGGGCTCGTGCAGCCCAGCGCCGGCCGCCGGCCCACCGCAGCTGCGGGCGCCGCCGCCAGCATCGCCTTGCGACATGCAGGGCTTGTTGGCGGCCTTCTGCTGCTGACGCCGCTCCTCACCACCGATCTCGCACGCGCCGGCGACCGGGCAGAGCTTCGCGGCATCGCGACTGTGCTCGACTCCCGGGCGGACGCATCGACGAAGGTTCACCTCGCCTTCGACCTCGCTCCGCTGCTGGCACGGCCCGCACGAACGGGGGTGCCGGACTTCGAGGCCGCCACGAGCCACAAGTCAGCCGGCGTTGCTGCAGTCGGACGGCAGGTCGACTCGACGGTACGAGCCACCCTCACGCGCGGGTTCCGCCGCTCGTTCCTGGTGGCGGCGGTGCTCGCCCTGCTCGCCGCGTGTCTCTGCCTGCATCGAGGCGCTTCTCGCGGAAGCCGGCGCCTCCCGGCAATCGCAGCCGGCGTCGCCGCCGTGCTCCTGGCGGCGGAGTTCGCGAGTGGCGCGGCCGAGTTCGGCACACGGCCCGCGCTTGCGAAACCATGCGCCGGTCGCAGCCCCACTGCCGCAGGCCGAAGCCAGCGCGCGTTGCTCGCATCGCTTGCTTTCCTTGCCTGCCACCTGCACGAAACACCGGAACACCTCGTGGCGAACACCGCGCGGCACGCTGTCGCTGCCGAGGACTTCATCGCAGAGCTTCGCCGTCTGGCCCGGATCGGCTCGCTGATCCCGTCCCCGTGAGAGCGGCTTGGGTCCCCTCCGGGTCGCGGGCACGTCACGCCGCTCCCGGCGGCGGCCCCTTTCGGATCGCTCCGCAAGGCCGAGATCGAAGCCCGGGCAGGGCTCGCCAGAACCTCTCGCCGTGGTGTTTACCGAGAAACACCGGGGCTATGATCGCCCGCAAAAGCGACTCTGAGAGGAGAGCAGGTGGCAGGCAGGAACAGGCGAGAGATACTGAAAGCGGGGGTCGGAGTGCTTGGCGCTTCGACCGGGCTCGGAGCCGGGTTGAAGGCACCCGGGACGGACTCCGAACCGAAGCCGGGAGCTCTGGTGCTCCGGCTGTCGGGAGCGGACGCACGGGCACACGTCCACGGTGCGCAGGCGGCCAGGCTGCCGCGGCCGAACGACCAACTACACGTCCACGGCACGATCGCGGACACGACGGGAGCTCCGGCCGGTACGTTCACGGCCACCGGCGTTGTCGTACGCACACCGTTCAACAACGCGAACGCGATCGTTGAGCAGCACCTCTTCGTCCTCGGCGACGGGACGATTACCGGCTCCGGGCAGCGTGCCGGCACGGCCGGCAACTTCGCAGTCACAGGCGGCACCGGACGGTACGCAGGGGCTCGCGGCTCGTACGCCGCCCACATCGACGCCGTCGGTGCCGGCGGCGCCGGTACGACCCACTTCGACTTCTCCCTCTCGATCTAGGAGCTCGATCTCATGGCAAACGGAATTTTTCTCAGGTTCGTCGACTACCAGGGGACGAGCGCATCGGTCTACGGCGAGTCCACCGTGAAGGGCATGGCGGGGAGCATCGAAGCGCTCTCCTTCTCGCTGGATGTGGAGCAGACCCTCAACATCGGCTCGCAGTCGTCCGGAGCCGGTGCGGGCAAGATCTCCTTCGGGGACATCCAGTTCACGAAGAACGTGGACTCGACCTCCGGCGTTCTGTTCGGCGCAGCGGCTTCCGGACGCGCCTTCAAAGAGGTCGACGTCACCTTCACGCGCCCGGATCTATCGACCTACGCCCTCCTCAGGCTCGGGCTCGTGGCCGTGAAGTCGATCGGGCTCGCAACCGACTCGACGGCGAATCCGCTGCTCGAGACGGTCACGCTCGAATGCGGCTCGCAGCTCTGGGTTACCCAAGCCAATCCCACCATCGCAAAGGGAGCGGCAAATCCCGCGCTCGCGGCGATCGCTGCTCCGTCGTCCTTGCCCAACGCCGTCGGCTGGGACCGCGTCCACAACACCAGCATCAAGCAGATCAGCTAATCGCCGGCCGCGAGGGCGTGCCGGCGACCCACGGTCGCCGGCACGCCCTGCAGTTGCAGCAGGCCAGGGTGCCCGCCTTTCACCGCGCCACCGCGGGCCGAACGCCCGATTCGTTTCCCGGCTCGAGGTTCGGGTAGGCAGTCCTGACAAACCGAGTCGGGAGGGTGCGTGCCGAAGCCTGTGCAACGTCGAACATCGAAAGCTGCGAGGCCAGAGGCCGCGGCAGCCGAGCCGGGCCGTCCGGCAAATCCGAACGCTCCGTTCCTGACGACCGCACAGGGAGTCCGCCTTCCTGACACCGACCACTCGCTGAAGGCGGGGCGCCGGGGCCCGTCGCTGATGGAGGACTTCCATCTCCGCGAGAAGATCACGCACTTCGATCATGAGCGGATTCCCGAGCGGGTCGTCCACGCTCGCGGTGCGGCTGCGCACGGGGTTTTTCAGTCTTACGGGACGGCGGCCAAAGCAACGCGTGCCGGATTTCTGGCCGAAGGGGTCCAAACCCCGGTGTTTGCCCGCTTTTCCACGGTTGCAGGCTCTCGAGGCTCGGCCGACACGGTCAGGGACGTCCGCGGCTTCGCAGTGAAGTTCTATACCGACGAGGGAAACTTCGATCTCGTCGGCAACAACATGCCGGTCTTCTTCATCCAGGACGGAATCAAGTTCCCGGACGTGATCCACGCCGTCAAGCCGAGGCCGGACGTCGAGATTCCGCAGGCCCAGTCGGCTCACGACAGCTTCTGGGACTTCGTCTCACTCCATCCCGAGGCGACGCATCACCTGCTGTGGCTGATGTCCGACCGCGCCATTCCACGCTCGTACAGGACGATGGAAGGGTTCGGGGTTCACACCTTCCGGCTCGTGAACGCCCGAGGGCGCACGACGCTCGTGAAGTTTCACTGGAAGCCGCGCGCCGGAGTGCACTCGCTCGTCTGGGAAGAGGCGCAGCTCGCCGCCGGGATGGATCCAGACTTCCACCGTCGCGACCTGGCCGACGGAATCGACTCCGGCGCGTTTCTCGAGTGGGAGCTCGGGCTGCAGCTCATGCCGGACACCGACGAGGAGACCTTCGAAGGGATCGATCTGCTCGACCCGACGAAGCTCGTGCCCGAAGAGCTCGCCCCGGTCACCCCGGTGGGTCTGCTGACCCTCAACCGGAACCCCACCAACTACTTCGCCGAGACCGAGCAGGTTGCGTTCCACACGGGAAACCTCGTCCCGGGGATCGAGGTCACGAACGACCCGCTGATGCAGGCGCGGCTCTTCTCCTATCTCGACACACAGCTGACGCGGCTCGGCGGCCCCAACTTCACGCAGCTTCCGATCAACTGCCCCCACATCCCGACGAATGACCTCCAACGCGACGGGATGCACCAGAGTCTCATCCATGACGGGATTGCCCCCTACCTTCCGAACAGCCTCGACGGAGGCCGACCGGCGGTGGCGTCTGCTGCCGAGGGCGGCTATGTCAACGTGCCCCGCGCGGTCGCCGGTGACAAGGTTCGTGCAAGTCCCGCGTCGTTCGACGACCACTTCAGCCAGGCCACGCTCTTCTACCGCAGCCTCAGCGAGGTGGAGCAGGAGCACGTGATCGAGGCCTTCACCTTCGAGCTCCGCAAGTGCTACGAGCAGCCGATTCGCGAGCGCGTGCTGAAGAACCTCGCGAATGTCGACAGCGGGCTCTGCGGCCGGGTCGCGGACGCACTCTGCGCTCAGCGCACCGCGCGGGAGGACCGCGTCGGTCTCGCCCTCCCCGGCACTTTCACAGCTGAGCCTCGAGCCGGGCCCGATCAGCGGCCGGGTCGTCGGGCTCGTCGTCACCGCCGGCACCGACCTCGGCGCAGTGACCCGGCTCCGGAAGGCGCTGGCCAAAGGAGGGCGCCTCGCTCCGCCTGATCGCCGGCAAGCCCGGCTTCCTGGGCTCCGGCCACGCTCGGGAGGCCATCGAGCGAACGTTCCTCACGACTCGGTCGATCGAATATGACGCCGTCGTCGTTGCCGACGGCTCCGGAAGCGAGCCGGTTGACCCAAAGCTGATCGTGCTCCTTCAGGAGGCCTATCGCCACTACAAGCCGATCGGCAGCTGGGGGAAGGGCAATGAGGTCGTTGCGGCCGCAGGCGTGGGCGCAGATGCCCCCGGCGTGCTCGCCGCGAAAGCCGCGAGTCCGAGCTTCATCTCGGAGCTCGTACGGCAAATCGGCTTGCACAGGGCCTGGGACCGGCCCGTCGCCGCATGAGCGAACATCAGCCCTCGGCAGCTCTGTTCCACGATTACCGGTGCCGGCGTCTACGGATGCGAATCGCCCGGCCCGCCGTCTGCGAGCGATGAAGCTCTAGGGCTGAAGGGCCACCGCTGCCTCGGGCGTCGCCACGCGAAAACTGAGGCTCTCTTCGAGATACAACCGGACGACACCGCTGTCATGCGACTCGTAGCCAATCGAGATGTCCTGCCCGGACTCGAAGAGAAAGTCTCCACCCCGCAGGCTGAGCACGACCCCGCCCTCCAGCCCCGGCGCCCAAACAACCGGGCCGCCGAGAATCTTGCCCAGGTGGTCGATCAGCGGATAGCCGCCGCCCTCGGCGGTCGCGAGCACCCGTTGGTAGTGCTCGGGCCCGAGCGCAAGCCCGTACGGCCCTCCCACCCCGTGGCCGAGCAGCCGCTCTACCGCCCGGGCGACCCTTTGCGGGTACTGGTCAGCCACATCGCCGAGGGGTTCGTCGTCGTGCGGTGAAACGTCGGTGATACCGCCGAAGGCACCCGGCCAGCCGTGAAACACAGCAGCATTCTCTGCCCGGGCGATGCGCTTCGCAGCTTTGTCCAGAGGCTCGAGGTCAGCATCCTTCGCGCCACGATCGACAGCCCGGAGCTCTCCACGCGGAAGCTCGAAATCGGCTCGCAGCTCGACCAACGGAAGCACTTGTCGTTGCAGTCCCGACACCTTTTCACCCGGTGCCGACGCCAGTGGTTCCACCCGCCCGAGAGACGTCGCTGAATATCCCCACCCGAGCGGCCCGGAGAAGTCGACCAGCTTGCGGGCGGCGAGCGCCGGCGAAAGGCGCTCGCGCGCTTCGTCGTCCAGAAGCGCCCAGCCCGCATCGGTGATCGGTGCCTGGGCGCGAAGCAGATGGCTCATTGTGACCCTCCTCGTAGACTTCCGATTCCGAGCGACCCATCGGGCCCGGCGAGATCGGCTCGCGGTTCACCCTCTACATTCCCGGCATTCGCGGTTACGGCGGGCGCGGACCGAACCGCCGGCGGATTTTCGAGAAAGTCTGCGGACGGCACGAAGAACAGATTCCCCGTGACGGCTGCTGAGAAGTCGAGGATCCGGTCGTAGTTTCCCGGCGGCTTTCCAACGAACATGTTCCTCAGCATCTGCTCGATCACGTCCGGGCTGCGGGCATAGCCGATGAAGTACGTGCCGAACTCGCCGGCGCCGACTCTCCCGAACGGCATGTTGAAACGGACGATCTGCATCTGGTCACCGTTCTCATCGACAATCGTGTTCAGCGCTACGTGAGAGTTCGTCGGCTTCGTGCCGTCGGGCAGTTCGATGTCAGTGAGTTTCGTTCGCCCGATTATTCGCTCCTGCTCCTCGACCTGGAGCCCATCCCAGGCCGAGAGCTCGTGCACGTACTTCTGAACGACGGCATAGCTGCCGGCGGCGAAATCAGGGTCTTCGTCGCCGATCAGGACCGCCTCGGAAGCCGCTGCGCCCTCCGGGTTTTCCGTCCCGTCGACGAAGCCGAGGAGATCACGCTCGTCGAACGAGCGAAACCCGTGCACCTCATCGACCACCTTCGCGTATCCGGTCATTCGACTCATGAGTTGCCCGGCGAGCTCGAAGCACATGTCCAGGCGGTGGGCCCGGATGTGGAAGAGAAGATCGCCGGGCGTGCCTACCGCCGTGTGCCTCGGGCCTGCGAACTCCGGGAACGGGTGCAGCCCAGCCGGTTGTGGTGCGGCGAAGAGTCGACGCCACAGCTCGTCACCGATCCCGACAACGCAGCTCAACTCGCTTTCGGTGCTGCGGAAGCTGACAGAGCGCCTCAGCCCCGAAACGTCGGCAAGGAGGTCGCGCAGCCGATCCTCGCCGCCCGGGCTCACGGTCAGGACCAGGAAGATCGCGGCCTCGGTCAGGCCGGTCAGCACTCCCTGCGGCTCAGGAGGCAAGGGCAGTATCCGGTGGGTCGAGAGCCCGCGGGCCCGGTTCTAGGCCGGACAGGCCGGATAGGTCGACGCAGGTCGTCCCGTTCACCGTGAGGAGCACCATCAGGACGCTCCGGCAGGATCGGCAGCGAACGACCGTTCCCGGAGCGTTGAGATACACCTCGGTCTCGGCGATCGGCTTGCGGGCATGGCAGTGCGCGCATTCGGTAGTCGCACTCGTCAGCTCGAACCCGTAGAAATCGAAGAGGAGGCCGGCGATTGCGTTTCCGTCGAGCACGGTCTCTCTACCCCTCGTCGAGGTGACATTCGATGCGGCAGGTGCGCCCGTTCGGACGCGGCCCGCCCGAACCGCGGGAAGCCGTCATGTCGGCCCAAACCGTTCCGTCCGGATCCGGTCGGCCTCGTGGCCGAGCTCGACGAGAAGGTCGGAAACCGTCTCGACGAAGCCGGTCGGCCCGCAGACGTAGACGAGCGGACGCTCGGTCGCTGGCCAGCGCCAGCCTCGAGCAGCATCTCCCGGTCGACCCGGCGGGCATAGCCGCGCCAGCCCGGCCGGCTGTGCGCGGGTGAGCGTCAGGCTGACCTCGATCGGCTCGCCGGCCCCGGCGCGATCAGCTCGTCGCGATAGATCACCTCGTCGAGCGAGCGGGCCGAGTAGCAGGAGCCGGACCGGAACGCTGCTCCCGGCGGCGCGATGATGGCGCAAGCATCGACCGCAGCGGCACGACTCCCGAGCCGCCCGCGACGAGCAGCAGCGGCCCGCCGAGCGCGCTCCTCCCAGACGAAGTAGCCGCCGATCGGGCCGCGGAGCTCGAGCTGGTCGCCGGCTCGAAGCTCGTCGGTCAGGTACGGCGACACCTCGCCGTCCTCGAGCCGCTCGACGGTGAGCACGACGTGGTCGTCCTCCGGCGGCCGAGGCGATCGAGTAGCTGCGCTGCGCCTGGTAGCCGTCCTCGGCCGGTCAGGCGTACGTCGACGTGCTGACCGGCGAGATGGCCCGGCCAGACCGGCAGGTCGAGCACGATGCTCGTCGTACGCGCCGGTCTCGTCGACGAGCTCGAGCACGCGTCGCCGACCTGCCAGCTCAGTCGCCCGCGTAGCGCTGCTCTAGCCACGGATCGCCGTAGTTGTGGTAGCCATAGCCCTCCCAGAATCCGGGCTCGTCCATGCTCGAGCAGCTCGATCCCGCGCACCCACTTCGCGCTCTTCCAGAAGTACAGGTGGGGAACGAGCAGGCGTGCCGGCCCCCCGTGCTCGGGGTCGAGCGGCTCGACCGTCGTAGCATGAGCGCAATCCAGGCCTTGCCTCCCGTGACGTCCGCGAGCGGGAGGTTCGTCGTATACCCCCCGTCGCTGAAGCGCCAGGACATAACCGGCGCCTGTCTCGACGCCGGCGAGCAGCGTGTCCAGCGAAACGCCGGTCCAGCCCGTGTCGAGCTTCGACCACTTCGTGACGCAGTGGATGTCGGCGTGACCGACTCGCTCGCCAACGCTTGCGAACTCGTCCCACGACCATGAGACCGGCTGCTCGACCGCTCCCCGGATCGTGAAGCTCCACTCGCCGAGGGCGGCGTATGCGGTGTGGGACCCGCAGAGAGGACCGGGAAGTCAGAGGTGACGTACTGGCCCGGGGGTACGCGTGAGGGGTCCGCCTCGACGTCGTGCCGTCTGTGGAAGCCGCGCGAAATCTCCATCACGAACCCTCCTTCGCGAATACGTGCCCTGAAGGTCGAAATCATGCCAGCGGCCGTCCCAACGCGCCTCGCGCAGATACGCGATCACTTTCGGAGTTCGCGCAGGCGAGGCTTGACAGGTCGAAACCCGTCCCCGGCACGCTCCAAGCGCCCGCCGCTGAGACCTACCGGGACGTTGCACGCGCACTAACGAGTGGGAATCGCCGCCGGGAATAGGGTTTTGCAGAAGGCTCAAGGCGTTACGAGAGACACCGCCGGATTAGCCGTCGCTCAAGGAAATGCGCCCGATGTCGTTGTATAACGAGATTATGCGAGTTCGAGGCGACTTCGTCCTCTTGACCGTTGCCCTGGTTGGAGGCTTATGGCTGTCGATTGGACGTGGCCTCGAAGGGTGGGCAGATCTCTTGGCCATCGCTGCGCTCGCAGGGGTGGTTTCCGGGTTGCTCGGCCGTCGCTTTCCCGAGTTGATGTACGGACAAGGACGGCGACGGCGCATCTCGCGCCACCGGCCGTGAGCTGCGGCCATTTCGCCAAACCCACCGGCATGGCTAGGCGCGGGTCCCCCTGGAAAGATGTCTTGTTCCGAGCATTGGATCGGTAGCGGTACTTACCGGAGAATGAAGGCCCAGCGGCAAAGCCGCATGAAGGTCCAGCGCAAAGCCGGCCAAGCGCCGGAGTGGCCGGACACCCGGAGGCGGGTACCCTGACTTGACCGTGTGTCACTCGCTCAGATGCATTCGCTGGGTCCTCCGTTGATCGAGGTCGTATGTGATGCCTGCGGCTGGATGGCTGTCACGAGCCAGGGCCCGAACCTTGTCTGGTCGGAGCACGTGCCCGCCTGCCCTGCCGTGGGCGGCGCAGTCCGGCTCGTGCCCGAGGTGACGCCGCTCAACAGGTTTCTTGGTCCCGTCGCCTCGTGCACCCACAGGCTCGTTCGACGCCAGATCGCCGTCACCGCCGCGGGTGTCAAGCGCTACGGGGTCGTCTGTGAGCTTTGCGGACGGCGCCCCGTGCCTGCGTAGATCGCCGAGTCCGCCGCCCGCGGGCGCAAACGTTCACGGACCCGGCCTTCATTCCTGAATGACGCTCGTCGATCGAGCACGGAGGATCCGGAGTCAGTCACCCCTTTGGGGGGATCGGGGTGCGATCGGGGCCGGCCGATCCAAATGCAGTGAACGCGCACTCCCTTCGACGGCCGCTCCCGGCCGTGCGGCTCCGCCGCGAGCACCTCGTGGTGATTGCCATCTGGCTGCTCGGCTTGGCCTCGCTGGCGTCGGTGTTGCTGCTTGAAGGACGGCTCGATCAGCGGCGGCACGCCCAGCTCGCGGTAGCCAGCCTGCGCGTCCAGGTAGGTGCGCTGCCGAAGATTGCGCTTGGGCTCGCCGGCCCGGACAAGCGTGTGGCGGTGCAGTCAGAGCTGTCGTCGGCAGAGCAGCAGATCACCGCCACCGCGGACACACTGAACCGGTTCGCGGGCAACCGCAGCGACTCACAACTGATCATGAGCGAAGCAGGGGCGCTCTATCCCCTCCTGGCCCGGGCGAACACCATCGCGAGCTCGGGGCACTTGCGCACCGCCACGGTGATGCTCGGGCTCGCGTTGCTTCCAGGAGCGCCGGGGTATCGGTTGAACGCGACCTTCGAGGCGATCGGGACGAAGTACGATCACCAGGCCTCATCGGCGCGCGAGCTCGCCGAGATCGGATCGGTCTTCGCGATCGGCCTTCTGCTAGTCGCCTTCTCGGTCGCCCTCTGGCATGCCGCACGGCTTGGACGCGAGAAGCACGAGCTGCTCGCCCGGAGCCGGAAGGACGCACTCACCGACCAGCTGACAGGTCTCTGGAATCGAAGGAAGCTCTTCACGGACCTCGACGAGCTCCTGGCCCCTCCCAGGCGCGCCGACACCGTTCTCCTCGCCGTGCTCGACCTCGACGGCTTCAAGATCTTCAACGACCGATTCGGCCACCCGGCCGGTGACGCGCTCCTGACCCGGATTGCGCAGCGGCTGAACTCCGCCGTCGAGGGGCACGGAACCACGTACCGCATGGGCGGCGACGAGTTCTGCGTGATCGCCCACGGGTACGAGGCACTCGCCGTTCTCGAGCGCGCTCAAGCGAGCCTCACCGAGCGGATCGACGACATCACGATCAGTTGCTCGCTCGGCTTCACGCCCATCACCGCGGATGCACGGAGTGCGGACGAAGTGATCAGGGAAGCCGACCAGCGTCTCTACGATCACAAGCGCTCGTCCCGGACGGCCGACGGCGCCGGCGCTCCTACTCCGGAACCACTCTTCGCCGCCTAGTCGCTTGACACCCGAGCTCCCGGCAGACCCGGGGTCAGGAACCGGCGCGACTGTTCGGGCGGTCGCTCACGCAGGTCAGGGCCCAGGCGTGGGCCTGCTCGAGCAGGCCCTCCACGAGCTCCATTCGGGACGCTGAATCCTCGGGCAGTGCGTCGGCCGCAAGCTCGATGCGAACCTGATGGACGGAAGCCTCCGCTTGCGCTCCGATCTCGTACCTCTCCTCGCTGACGATCGTCACACTCACCACCGTCACGGGCGGGCTCGCGCTCGACGCCGCTTCCAGGGTCACTCGCGCGAGGCGCTCGATCTCGGCGGGTGTCGCGCTTCGACCGGCAAGGATCCCGAAGTTGATCCAGATCTGAAGCGGAGGACGTTCCTCCGCCTGCCGGACGAAGACGACCCCGCCGCGATCACCGGGGCTCAGCCCCGGCTCCCATGCTGGAGCGACTGAGCTCACTACGAGCGTTCGCCGCGTCTGGCGAGCCACGCCGTGAGACCGGCGCCGGCGACTGCGAGACCGACGACGCCGAAGCGGCGCACCTTGTGCGGCCTGCCTGCCCGTACCTCGTGGAGTGCGTTCGAGGTGTGCGTCAGGGCAGAGCCGAGCTCACGTGTCACGCGTTTGTCACCCGCAACGTTGCCGACGCCGATCGCCCGGGCCCTCGTCAACGCGGAGCCGAGATTCCCGATTGCCGCCCTGACCTCGCGCTGCACGTGCGGATCTCCGGCCCGGACGACAACTTGCGAGGTCCGACGACTGACTCCGAGTGCCTTCGCGATCTCGTCCCAATGGCGAGCCGTGTACGTGGCCACCGTGAACGCAGCCTCTGGATGCTTTCGCGCAGTACCGACGGCGAGCTTTGCAGCTTGCATTTTCATAGGGCTCCTTTCATCGACTTGCGTTGCTTTGATCTCTCGGTTTGGGGATCTCTCGGGTTCGGAACATCTCGGGTTCGGGAGGTCTCGGGTGCGGCGCCGCGGCCGCGATCGCCTCGCCGACTTCATCCTCGATAGTCGAGACGCTCGAAACTGCTTGTTGGATGGTGCCCGCGACCACGATTCTCAATCCTCCGGTCTCGAGTCACCGCCACGGTCGGCGAAAGGGGTGATCGAAAGCGTGATCAGATCCGGCGGAACCGGGCGTCGCTGAGCGAGTAGACGGCGAACGCGACCAGCCCCGCCGCGACGATCCCAAGGAGATAGGAGCCGTAGGGCTGATGCAGGAGCTTGGCGAGCGCGCCGTCCAGTCCCACCGCCGCGCTCGGGTTGTAGTCGAGCGCAGCCTTGATCAGGAAGCTGCCGACGAGCCCGAATACGATGGTTCGCGCGAGGAGGCCGGCCGTCCCGATCCGGGCGATCCATCGGCGCATGAACGGGCTCATCTCCTCGGTCTTCGAGTCGTCGAGGAAGGATCGTGAGATCGCGCGATAGCCCTGATAGACACCAACGCCGATCATCACCACACCGGCGAGGGCAACGATCCAGACCCCGCCGGGCCAGCCGAGAACTCCACCTGTCGTCTTCGACGCGCTGCCGGAGCCGGAGGTGCCGGAGCCGATCAAGATCTCGACTGCAACGAAGCACAAGACCCCGTAGACAATCCCGCTGCCGGCCGCGGCGAGCCGATCGAGGCTGCTGTCCGTGCCTTCCGGGCCGTGTCCAAGCGCCGCGCGGAAGAGCCGCCAGAGCGCGTACCCTCCGAGCCCGATCGCGAGGAGCGTCAGCAGCACATGTCCGAAAGGCTGATGCGCAACCGTATGAAAGGCGCCCTGCTGATTCGTGAGCTTCCCTCCCGCCCCCACTGCCAGGCGAAAGGCAAGGATGCCGATGATTGCGTACACGCTCCCGCGGGCGACGAACCCGGTGCGGGCAAGCCCCTCGAACGCTGCCGAGTGGACGAAGCCGTCGCCCGCCGTCCTGACTGCACGTTTGGTGCCTGTCAGCTGAGACACGTTCATCGACCAATCGCCGGGAGGTCGGCTTCTGTCGAACCGGCCGATCCTCGGGGCGCGAACGCACCGTTCGCGAGCAGGCGCGCCGCCGACCCTTCGGTCGCAGAGCCTCGAAGAAAGCTCGGCGGAACGCAGACGTTGACTGCAGCCGGTACCACGTCGACCCTGAAGGCCTTCAGCTTCGTCCGGTCGCCGCCGTCCAACTCGTAGATCACCTTTCTGCTCAGCTTGACCCGGATCGACCTCGCCTTCGTAACTTGAACGAACGGCGACTGGGCAGCGGATCCGGAGGCAACCCGCGCCATCGTGCGGGCCCACTGGACCGGGCCTTCGGCCGTGACGACGCCGACGTCGAGCAGGCCGTCATCAGCCCGCGTGCCTTCGAAGACCTCGACGCCGCCGAAGAGCTTCCCGACGTTGCCGAGCAGGATGCAGGTGGCCGAGCCCTTGTACCAGGTCGCCCCGTCCACCTTGATCCGGGCGTCGAAGGCCTTCAGGCGGAGATTCTCAGAGCCGCTCAGCACGTAGGCGACGCGCCCGAGACGATCCTTCAGCCCCCCTGCCTGCTTGATCATCGCCGCGTCGAAGCCCGCCCCCGCCATCACCGCAAACCGTTCGCCGTTGAACGACCCCAGATCGAGCCGGCACCTCGGGCCGCGAAGCCCGAGCGCTACGGCTTGCCCGAGGTCGATCGGAATCCCGAGATTCGTCGCGAAGAGATTCGCGGTCCCCGCCGGGATGACGGCGAGCGCCGCTTCCGAACCGGCGAGCACGTCGACACACCGCTGCACCATTCCGTCCCCACCCCAGGCAAAGATCAGCTCGGCCCCGCTTTCGAGCGCGCGGCGGACAACTGCGGGAGCCTTGCGACTCTTCGGAACCTCGGCCCAGAAGAGATCGCCGCCACATTCCGCTTCCAGGAGCCTCCGAAGCTCGAGGAGCCCGCCCCCCAACGTCTTACCCGAATGGGCAACGACGGCCACTCTCATCCGGCTCTCCTCCATCGGTCAGCCGCTCCCGCCGCCCGGCATGCGAAGACGATCACGCCGAGCGCCGCGACCCCGAGTAACGCTCCACCCACGGTGTCGAGCGGGTAATGCATCCCGCGATACATGCGCGAGAGAGCCACGTAGAACGGAATCGCACCGGCTACGAGCCAGGCGATCGTCCGGACGCCGCGATTGCGGATTCGCGAGGTCAGCAGCACCGTCAAGCCGCCGTAGACGGCAATCGACGCCGCTGTATGCCCCGAGGGATAGCCGGCGTCCACGGGCAAGCTCTCGAGGCGGCGAACGCGGGGCCGGTGCTCGTGGAAAAGGAGCGTCGTCGCGCGGTAGGCCCCCGATTCGAGCGCAAGCGAAAAGAGAACGTAGCGCCGCGACTCGCCATTTTCGAGCGACGGCGAAGCGCTGCCGCGGATGCTCCCGCGACGATCGGGAGCACGACGCCGCCGGCAAAGATCGAGCCGATCAACGAAGCTTTCGTTCGGCCGGGCGTCCGATGTGACGCGAGCCACTCGTCGACGTGGACGTTTTCCGAGTGGATTGCCGGGACATGGCCGATCACGTCGGTCAGCAGGTAGCCGAATGCGACCGAACAAGCTGTCAGGAGGGCGAGACCCGCGACCAGGGCGACGGAGAAGATCGCGGCCGGATGACGTCGCCGCCCGAAGGCGGCGGCGAATCGCTCTGCCGGACCACCCGGTGTCGCCTCCAGCACCGGCACGCCCGCACGACATCGTGGGCGCGCCCCGGGCCAGGAAGTGCGGGCGTTGTCCAACGTGCAGCCGATTCCATGCGAGCGTGTCTGCCCGGGGAAGGGCGAGCACAAACCGAGCGGAGGACTCACTGCGCCCCGGGACGCGCACGGTTCAAGAAACCGCCCACGAGGTATGCAGAGCCGATGCCGGTCCTGGTGGTGATTGCCCTGGCGCTCGCAAGCGGCACAACTGTCGCGCTCGCGGCGCGCTGGTCGAGCGGAGGCCGCGGCGTCGTCGCGGACCCGGCGGTGTCTGCAGGGGAAGCACTCGCAGAAACGGTTGCCGCTCAACGCGGGATCTGGTCGGCGGTGCTGAGACCGGTACTGCGACGCCGGCTCGATCCGGAGGCGATGACGGGCCTCGCGCTCTCGGCTGCGCTTGCATTCACGGTCTGCGCCGGGATCGTCCTCGGACTGCTCGCGTATCTCGTGCGCACGAACGCGCGACTCGCTGCGCTCGACAACGGGGTCGCGCGATGGGGCAGCCGTAACGCCTCCCCGCTCTCGACGCACATCCTGACCGCGATCACACAGCTCGGCTCGATCGATGTCGTGATCGGCCTCGGCGTCCTGCTTGCAGCGATCGAGCTCTACCGCACACGGACCGGCTCGGTCGTCCCGTTCCTCGTCGCGGTGGTTGGCGGCGAGGAGGTTCTCGCGACGGTGATCAAGGACATCGTCGACCGTGCGCGGCCGGCGTTCAATCCCGCTGCGGCGAGCCTCGGTCCCTCGTTCCCGAGCGGCCACACGACGACCGCAGCAGCGTTCTACGCGGCCGCGGCGCTCCTCCTGAGTCGACGCCGGTCTCGCGCCTTGCACCCCGTCGTCTCGGGCTGCAGCCGCCGGCATCGCCGTGGCGGTGGCGACAACTCGGGTTCTTCTCGACGTCCACTGGCTCACGGACGTGATCGGTGGTCTCGCGCTCGGCTGGGCATGGTTTGCGATCTGTTCGATCGCGTTCGGCGGACGGCTGCTGCGGTTCGGCATTGTCGTCGAGGTCGCCGAGAACCTCACGCAACCTGGCCGGGACACGAGCTCGGCCTCGGCCCGGTCGCGCCGAGGCCGACGTCGAGCGCTCCAGACCCGGCGGTCCTGATGGCCGGCACGACCGCACCAGCTACTGTCGTTCGCCCGTCGCCATGTCGAGACCAACTCAAGCTGAAGAATCTGTCCCGGCGGACTGGCTCCGGACCCTCACCGTTCCCGTGGAGTGCTGGTTCGGTAGCCAGCTGAGCCAGCAGATCTGCCGGCATCACACTCGTCGGCTCCGCCGGATCGGCTGGGAGCGAGCTCTCGACAGCGTCGGCGGGCGGCTGGGCCGAAACCGTGCCCCCTCCCCGCCCCGGCAACGCCGTCGAGATCCTGATCGACGGCGCCGAGGCGCTACCCGCGATCGCCGAGGAGCTGATGCGGGCCGAGTCGCACGTCCACGTGACTGGCTGGTACTTCACGCCCTCGTTCGCCCTCGTACGCGACGGCGACCCGCTCGTGCTTCGCGACCTGCTCGCAGAGCTTGCGGAGCGCGTTCAGGTGCGGGTGCTCGCCTGGGCGGGCGCTCCGCTCCCGCTCTTTCGCCCGTCCCGAGCCGACGTCTCGCAGATGCGCGACCGGCTGATCGAGCACTCACGGACGCAGGTCGCGCTCGACTGCGCACGAACGGCCCCTCCACTGCCACCACGAGAAGACGATCGTGATCGACGATCGCGTCGCCTTCGTCGGCGGCGTCGACCTCACATCCGAGGCCGGCGACCGCTACGACGCCAGCCATCATCCGGCGCGGGCCGCGGTGGGCTGGCACGACGTCGCCGCGCGCATCGAGGGCCCCGCCGTCGCCGATGTCGCCGAGCACTTCAACATGCGCTGGCACGAGGTGACCGGCGAGCAGCTTCCCGCTCCTGCCGTCGCTGCCGGCGCCGGCGAAGTCGAGCTGCAGATCATCCGCACGATCCCCGAGAAGATCTACAAGGCGACGCCGAAAGGCGACTTCAGCATTCTCGAGTCGTACGTCAAGGCGTTCCGCGGCGCGCAGACGGTTCATCTACCTCGAAAACCAGTTCCTCTGGTCGCCGGAGATCTCCGCCGATCCTCGCCGAGAAGATCGCGCACCCGCCGTCCGACGACTTCCGGATCCTCGTGCTGCTGCCCGTGAGGCCGAACACGGGCGTCGACGACACGCGCGGGGTGCTCGGCGAGCTGCTCGAGGCGGACGACGGCGCCGGAAGGATCTTCGCTGCCACGATCTTCGCCCGCGCCGGCGACCGGGCCGACCCGATCTACGTCCACGCCAAGATCGGGATCGTCGATGACGACTGGCTGACGATCGGATCCGCGAACCTGAACGAGCACTCGCTCTTCAACGACACCGAGATGAACATCGTCACCCATGACCCCGAGCTCGCGAGGGCAGACCCGCCTACGCCTCTGGTCGGAGCATCTCGAGCTTCCCGATCGACCAGGTCGATCACGATCCGGCCGAGGTCATCGACACGCTCTGGAAGCCGATCGGCAAGGAGCAGCTCGAGCGCCGAACGGCCGGGCACGCGCTCACCCATCGCCTCGTCTGCCTGCCCCACGTCTCCCGGCGCTCGAGCAGGCTGCTCGGGCCTCTCATGGGTCTCCTGGTCGACGGCTAGATACAGGCAGCTTTGCCGGTTCCGACTGCGTGCAACGCAATCATTTCCGGCGGTTGCGGACGGAAGGCTCGAGACCCCCCGAGCCCGTACCCTCCGTCCACAACGAGGCCTCCGCCCGACTGGGCGAGCTCATCAGGCGCTGGTTCGGCGCCCCACTCCTCCGACGAGGGCCACGACCACCACGACGAGGAGCACGAGAAACAGGAACTTCGAGATGACGATTCCGCCGCCGATCGCAAGAATCAAGAGCACGAGGAGCAATAGCCACAACATTCGTTACCTCCAGCTAGGGATTGGCAAGTCCGGCGCTTACGACCGACTAGCGGTCGACAACCGTGATGTTCTGGTCGCTGCCGCGCGACTGAGAGTTGAACCCGCCCCAGGACGACCAGAAAACGAGCGAGACGACAAAACCAATGATCCCCACGACAAGCAGGATCACGCCCGCTGTGTGAATATTGAATCCGGACGAAGTCGCGTTAACGGCCCAGATCAAAACCGCGCCGGCCGCCGCGAGCAAGAGCGAGAAACTGATACCCATTGTTCTCCCACCTTTCCCTTACAGTTTGCTGACCGCTTCAAGGAGAAGAAGCTCGCGGCATAGGGTTCCCAGTCCGGGAGAATTTCAACCCTGGCGACTCGAGAGACCGTCGAGGGCCAATCGGCGGCTCCGGGGGTTGGGTTGGCGCGGTTGGGCTCGAACGGATTTGTCTAGTCTCCGCAAATGACTGAGAATCTCCAATCCGTCGATGAGAAGCTCGACCAGATCCTCGAGCTCCTTGCCGAGATCACCGAACGCCTGATCGAGATCGAGAAGCAAACGGCAGACCTGGACCTGTCGCTGATTAGCGGCGAAGACGACGAGTAGACCGTCCAGGGGACGCACGCCGTGCCCCATCGTCGTGCCTATCGATTGACGACCGGCGATCGACGAGCCCGTTTTGTCGCGAACTGTTAGGCTTGAGACTAAGCCAACGTTCGCTGGGTTAACTTTTTCCGCTCCTCTCCTCCCGGACGCCCGTCATGGTCGAGCGGAAGATCGGAACGAACGTATGGCGACGAACGACGGCAACCCGCCGACGATCGAGGTGGAGTGGCTGAAACCCGGCGTGTCGTGCGCCGTTCTCGGCGGCGAGCACGATCTCTCGAGCGCCGATGAGCTCGACCGCACGCTGACACAGGCGGTCAAGGACAGCGCGCACCTGATCGTCGATGTCTCGCAAACGGCCTTCATCGACTCGAGCACGATCCGCGTCCTCATCTCCGTGAAGGAACATGCAGATACACAAGGCTGCCAGTTCAATCTCTTGCTCGGCAGTGCTCCGATCGTCGAGCGAGTGCTCGAGATCACGGATGTGCTCGAGCGGCTCAATCGCGTCCGGACCATCGAGGAAGCGCTCGCCCAGTAAGAGCACGAATCAAAATGGGCGTCCCTGTCCGGGGCTCTCGGAGCGAGCGGGTGGGACGGCCGGCTCGGAGGCCAGGCTGGTTGCCCGTCCGAGAGGCGGCCGTTTCAGCCGCGAAGCCCTGATCCTGCGGAACTGATCCGATCTCGAACTGGGCCGATCCCGAACTGGGCCGATCCCGAACTGAGCCGATCCCGAACTGAGCCGATTCAGTCGAGCGCTAGACCAGCTCAGCCGGATCAAGATCGCCGGAAGCTCAGGTCCCGGGCGCGAAGCGTTCGCGGCCCGAACTGGAGGACGATCCGAGAGCGCCGGGAACGACGCTCATCTTGATTCGTGTTCGAAGCGAACCCGCGGCGACTAGCCCAGGACGGAGTGGCCCAAATCGGGTGACTCAGACGCGCGGCGGTACGACCGCACGCTCGAGCCTCACCATCGTCGTCTGATTGTCCGCCGTGACGAAGACGCGATCAACGAGGCCTCGAATGATCCGCAGCCCACGGCCGCGCTCATCATTCTCGTCATCGGGCTCCTTCCATCCCCCGGCATTCGTCACCTCGATCGCCACTTCGTTCTCAGCAAGCCTCGCACGGACAAGAACGTCCGTCGACGATCCAGAGTGCTCAATCGCATTGGCCGCGGCCTCGTGCATCGCCAGGACGAGCTCGGCACGAACATCGCCATTCAGACCCGTTTCCCCAAGCCAGTCGTTGAAGTCAAAACGCAGTCGTCTCAACTCGGAGACACGAGCGGGAAGCGATGCTCGGAATGGGACCACACCTAGTGGCTGCCCGTAAACGCAGGTTGCAAACGTGTGCAGCTCCAAATCACGCCTGCTCCAGAACGGCAGTGCGCCGCACGCACGCGCCACCCGCATCGCCGTTGGACGGAGGCGCCGGACCGACGACGAGTTCTGCGCTGCCGGCCGATCGGCCGCCGGCACCTTTGCGTTCCGGGATCACCCGCCCGAAAAGTGTCTCCGTCGGGGGTTCCCCCCGAACCTCAGGCGTCGTCGGGAGGCGCTATCAGGCTGCTTGCGCGAGCTTCCGAAGGCGGTCGCGACCGAGCCGCCTCAGCTCCTGGTAGCCGCCCAGCACATTCCCGTCGACCACGATTTGAGGAACAGTCCAACCGCCCGTCAGGTCGAAGAGCTTGCTCCGAAACGCAGGATCGAGATCGTCGATCTCGATCTCTTCGAACGAGACCTGCGCTTCCTGCAGGAGGCGCTTTGCGGCAGTGCAATAACCGCACCAGCTCGTCGTGTAGATCTGGATCGTCACAGCATTTGAAACGAGCGCGACCACGCATCGATTCCGCCGGCCCTCGTGATTTCACCGTGCCTACGCGAACCGGTATGCGTCCCTTCGCTACCGCTTCTTGCCGCGCTTCTTCTCGCGCGAGTGGTGCCCGTCTTGCTCGACGGCCCGCTCGAGCTCTCGCCGGCGGCGCTTCTCGGCCCGCTTGCGTTTCTTCTTCTTGTCCGGGTCGGACATTCAGGGAGTCTTTCAGTGCACCCCGCCACCGGAGTGACGATGTGGTGAACGGACAATCCGCCCCGTCCTCTCCCGTTGGAGCCCGACACCCGCCGGCCGACGAAAGGACCTCACAGCCCGTGTGCCCCGGCCTCCCTCCCTGGCCTGGGTCCCAGCAGCCGCTCAGGCAGCCAGAGAGGCACCGGCGACCGGCTCGCGGTCCCCCGTCGACCGCCAGACGGCACCCGACTGCACTCGGACGGCGCCATCTTCAGCCGCGAGCTTCACCATCGCCCGCTCCGCAGCCTCGGCGTCAGGGATGTAGTCGGGGCCCTGCGCGAGCAGGGCAGCGATCTCCGCGATCGTGAGCCCGTCCGGGAAGCGCTCGAGGAGCGGCGCCGGTGTTTCGGGCGGGGGCGTGCGCTGAACGGTCGGGTCGAGGTTCGTGACGCAGAGGTCATAGGCAAGGTCGGTCTGCCATCCGCCTGCGACGAGCCGTCGCCCGTCGTGCTCGAAGACGACCGAGGGTGCCGTGTAACGGACGACGCCCTCATCCGACGTCGAAGCCTTGCCCTGCGTCTCGATTGCCGTACCGGCGGCGCTGCGCGCCTCTGCCTTGTCGCGTTCGTAGGCTTCGGTGACATCCGGGCCGTCGAGGCTTTCGACGATCGCATCGGCGTCGACGCCGCCTGTCTCTGCAAGCACGCTGCGGATCTGGTCGTCGTCGTCGAGGAGAAGCGTCGAGGTGAAGTTGGCCAGCTGCAACGCCCGCAGGACGCGGAACTCGCTACCGGGGAAAAGGAGGCGAGCCGCGACGACTGCCCGGCACCCGCGACCCGTCGAAGCCGGGCGGGCCTTCGGCTGCAGCGAGAACGGCATCCCGAATCGCTCGCGGAAGACCATCAGCCGCGCAACCCCGGCAGGGTCGAACTGCTCTTTCATCAGGTCGCTCACCTCGTCGCGAAGCCCGATCATCACGAGACGCCACTCGATCTGGTCGCCGTATCGCCACTCGAGCACCCGAAGCGACGGATTCGCCGAGTACCCCCACGGACATGCTGCATCGTTGAAAAGCGTCGCGGAAATCATGTCTCGAACCCCCCAGAGGTTGCGGTCACAACGAAGCGCCTCCTCAGGGTAGCCCGCGAACGCAACCACGGAGGCGGGGACCGCCTGTCTTAAAGTCGAGGCACGTCGCTGTCGCGAGGTGCGCGCTCCAGCGCTCCTCGATGCGCCCGAAGCGCCAGACCGAGAGGGCGATCGCCCAGGTGGCGACGAACATGCCGACGATCACGAAGCCGAGCAGGTTGATGTTGATGTTCTCGAACCAGGTCCAGAACGAGCCCGAGAGGCTCAGCTGCGAGGCGACGCAGGCCGCCGAGCTCGATCGTGCCGATCACGAGCGCGACGGCGACCGAGAGGCCGGTGATCGTGAGGTTGTAGAAGACCTTGCGGACCGGCTTCGAGAACGCCCAGCCGTAGGCGAAGTTCATGAACGAGCCGTCGATCGTGTCGAGCAGCGACATGCCGGCGGCGAACAGCACCGGCAGGCAGAGGATCGCGTACCAGGGCAGCCCTGCCCCGGCGGCGCCGCCCGCGAGCACGAGCAGCGCGACCTCGGTCGCGGTGTCGAAGCCGAGCCCGAAGAGGACGCCGATCGGATACATCTGCTCCGGGCCTCGTCACCGTCCTCGTCAGCCGGCCGAGGAAGCGGTTCATCAGGCCGCGGTTGCTGAGCTGCTCCTCGAGCGCCTCCTCGTCGTAGATGCCGCGCTTCATCTCGCGGAAGACCCTGACGATCCCGACCAGGATCGCGACGTTGAGCGCGGCGATCGCGTAGAGGAAGCGAGCCCGAGACGAGCGTGCCGACCCAGCCCGTGACCTGGTGCAGGCTGCGAGCTCGTCGTTCGTGACCGGCCCGGCCAGCGACCGGACCCCGATCGAGAGCAGGAACGCGAGCGCGAACACGATCGTCGAGTGCCCGAGCGAGAACCAGAACCCGACGCTCAGCGGCCGCTTGCCCTCCGCCATCAGCTTGCGCGTCGTGTTGTCGATCGCCGAGATGTGGTCGGCGTCGAACGCATGGCGCATCCCGAGCGTGTAGGCGGTCACGCCGATCCCGAGGGTGAAGACGCCGGTGCTGCCGAGCTCGTAGTGGTGCGGGGCGACGAGCGCGAGCAGGATCCCGAAGCCGAGGACGTGAAGGCCGCCGACGACGGCCGCCCATCATCAGCAGCGTCCGCCGCTGCCCCGGATCGAGTGAGTCCCAGAAGGACCGCAGGCCGGGCCGCCTCCCCACCCGCAACGCCATCGCCTCCATCCCGCCGTCCTTTCTCTCTGCGATCCCCGAGCCCGGCAACTGCCTGATGCGAACCATTCGCGAGCGCCCGTGGATCGGTTCGATCGTGCACCGGGGCTGCCTTCGAGCACGTTGACGTGCCGGGAGCCACGATCGCGCTGCCACAATCCGGGCGTGGCTGACCTTATCGTCGAAGCTCTCCCCGCACGCGGGAACTACCTCGGCGGGAGCTTTCGGCCCTCGTCGTCCGGGGAGACGTATGCGAAACACGATCCGATGCACCCCGACCGGGTCGTCGGGCAGGCCGTGCTCTCGACCCCGGCCGACGTCGACTCCGCGGTAACCGCAGCGCACGACGCACAGCCCGGCTGGGCCGCCCTGCCGTTTGCGCGCCGCGGCGCGTTCCTCGATCGCGCCGCGCAGGCACTCGAGTCCCGGTCGGAGCAGACCGCCTCTGCGATGACGGCGGAGATGGGCAAGCCGATCCGCGAGGCCCGGGGTGAGGTGGCGCGGTCGGTTCAGATCCTCCGCTTCGCCGCCAGCGAGGCGTTCAGACCTGTCGGCGAGCAGTTCGAGCAGTCGACAAGCGGCGCGCCGGTGTACACGCGACGCCGCCCGGTGGGGGTCGTCGGTCTGATCACCCCGTGGAACTTCCCGTGCGCGATTCCCGTCTGGAAGCTTGCCCCGGCCCTCGTGTACGGGAACACGGTCGTGCTCAAGCTGGCATACGAAGCGCCGCTCACGGGCTCCAGATCGCGGAGGCGTTCCTCGACGCGGAACTGCCGGAAGGCGTGCTGAACGTCCTTACCGGCCGCGGCTCGACGATCGGCAACGCAATCGTCCGCGACCCCCGCATCGAGGCGATCTCGTTTACCGGCTCCGTCGCTACCGGGCGGCTCGTGCGCGACGAGGCGACCCGCCTCGGCAAACGGGTTCAGCTCGAGCTCGGCGGCCACAACCCGTTGATCGTCGCGGCCGACGCCGACCTCGATCGCGCCGCCGAGGCTGCATTCGCAGGCGCGTTCTGGTCGGCAGGACAGAAATGCACGGCGACCCGCCGGATCTACATCCAGGAGAACGTCTACGACGCCTTTCGCGAGCGGTTTCTCGCCCGCATCGAACGTGGCCGCGTGGGCGATCCCACCGACCCCTCCGTCGAGGTGGGGCCGATCGTGAGCAAGAGCCAGTTCGACGAGGTGGCGGCCGCGATCGACCGCGGCCAGGCCGAAGGCGGTGCGCTCACATGCGGTGGCGTTGCTGCCGGCGCCGGCGGGTTCCTGATCCTCCCGACCGTGTTCGAGTCGGTCCGCGACGATGCCTTCCTCTCCTGCGAGGAGGTGTTCGGACCGGTTGTCTCCCTCTACCGATTCTCGACCCTCGACGAGGCGCTCCAGCGGGCGAATGCGCTTTCGTTCGGGCTCTCCGCCTCGATCTTCACCTCGAGCCTCGAAAGCGCGCACCGATTCCAGGACGGGATCCGGGCCGGCCTGATCCATGTGAACTCGCAGACGGCCGGGGCCGACGTGCACGTGCCCTTCGGCGGGATCGGGGCGAGCGGCTTTGGCCCGCACGAGCAGGGGCGCGCCGCGCTCGAGTTCTACACCGATCTCGTCACGATCTACGTCGATCCCTAGCCGGCGGCGGGCAGCCGTATGCTCGTACCCGTGACCGGGAACGGAGAGCTGCGTAGCCGCAGGTGGTTCGGCGCAAACGACCTGGCGGGCTTCATCCACCGCTCGTCCCTGCATGCCGAAGGGATCTCTCGAGCCGCGATCGCAGGCCGGCCGGTGATCGGGATCTGCAACTCGTGGTCCGAGGTCGTCAACTGCAACATGCACTTCCGCGGCGCTCGCCGAGGCCGTGAAGCGCGGCGTGCTCGCAGGCCGGCGGCCTGCCGCTCGAGTTCCCCACGATCTCTCTGGGCGAGAACCTGCATGAAGCCGACCGCGCATGCTCTTCCGCAACCTGATGGCGATGGACGTCGAGGAGTGCATTCGCGCCTAGCCGATCGATGCGGTCGTGCTGCTGGGCGGCTGCGACAAGACGATGCCGGCGCAGCTGATGGGCGCCGCCAGCGCCGACATCCCGGCGATCATGGTCACCGGCGGCCCGATGCTCGAGCGGCCGGTTCGACGGGAGGAGCTCGGTGCCGGGACCGACTCTGGCGCTACGCCGACGAGTTCCGCGCCGGGCGGATGAGCGAGGAGGCGTTCGCGGAGCTCGAGGCCGCCTCGGGCGCGAGCGCCGGCCACTGCAACGAGATGGGGACGGCCTCGACCATGGCGTCTGTCGTGGAGGCACTGGGCATGGCGCTTCCCGGTACGTCGCGATCCCGGCCGTCGACGCCGCCGCGCTGCAGGGCCGCCGAGGCGAGCGGGCGCACAGGCCGTCGAGCTTGCGCGCGAGGGCTCTGCGCCCGTCCGGATGATCACCGAGCAGGCCTTCGACAACGCGATCGTGACACTGCATGGCGATCGGCGGCGCGACGAACGCCGTCATTCACCTGCTCGCCATCGCCGGCCGGGTCGAAGTGCCGCTTACCGCTCGATCGGTTCGGCGAGCTCTCAGCGCGCACGCCGGTGCTCGCCAACCTCGCCGGCGCGGCGAGCATCTCGATCGAGGAGCTCTTCGCGCCGGCGGCGTTCCCGCGCTTCTGAGCGAGCTCGCCCCTCTGCTGCACGGCGAGACGCTCGACGGTCACCGGCGGCACGATCGCCGACGGCTGGGCGGGACGCGGGCGTCCTCGACCGCGACGTGGTCGCGCCGCTCGCCGAGCCGATCTCGAGCGCCGAGGGCGGCATCGCGGTCCTGCGCGGCAACCTCGCGCCCGGACGGTGCGCTCATCAAGCACACCGCCGCGTCGCCCGAGCTGCTGCGCCACCGCGGCCCGGCGGTCGTGTTCGACGACATCGACGACCTGGCGCGGCGCATCGACGATCCGGCGCTCGACGTCGGCGACGACTCGTGCTGGTGCTCCGCAACGCCGGCCCGAAGGGCGCGCCCGGCATGCCGGAGTGGGGACACTTGCCGATCCCGCAAAGGCTGCTCGAGCGCGGGCGTCCGCGACATGGTGCGGATCTCGGACGCGCGCATGAGCGGCACCGCCTTCGGCACCGTCGTGCTGCACGTGGCGCCGGAGTCCGCTGTCGGCGGCCCGCTTGCAGCGGTTCGCGACGGCGACACGATCGTGCTCGACGTCGACGCAGGCCGGCTCGACGTCGACGCTGTCGGCCGCAGGAGCTGGCGCGGCGCCGGCTGGACCGGCTCGACCCGGCGCCTCCGAAGTACAAGCGCGGCTACGGCGCCAGCTCTATCAGCGAGCACGTGCTCCAGGCGACGCAAGGCTGCGACTTCGACTTCCTGCGCGGCCGCTCCGATGCGCCCGAAGAGGAGCCGCTCGGACTGCTCAGCGGCTGGGTCGGCGGCTGGTAGAAAGCGCTCGCGCGGCAGCCAAACGGCTCAGCGGCTGCCGTAGATGCCGTCGCCCGTCTCCGGGTCGAAGAAGTACAGCCGTTCGGCATTCATCGAGATCGAGAGCGGCTCGCGCTCACGCGCCGTCGTTGCCCGCGCCAGCCGCGCGACGAACGGGCTCGCACCCGGGACCGCAACCGTATCCCGGTCCTTCGCCTCGACGACCTCCGCCCGCCGGACGGCCGGAACCCCGAGGTCGAAATGGATGTACACCTCCGAGCCGACATCCTCGCGGATGTCGACCACGATCGAGAGCTCGGCTCCTGCGTCGCGCTCGTGCACCAGCGCCGCGTCCTCGAGATCCTCGGGCCGGAAGCCGACGATCAGCTGCCTGCCTTCCCACGCGGCCAGCGCCGCGCGCGACTCGGCCAGCTTCGGGCTGATCCCGAGCCGATGGCGGCCGAACACCGCCGACAGGCCGTCCGGCCCCCGCTCGAGCGTTGCATCGACCAGATTCATCGCGGGCGAGCCGATGAACTCCGCAACGAACAGGTTCGCCGGGCGCTCGTACAGGCGCTGCGGTGCGTCGACCTGCTGCAGCACCCCCTTCGCGCATGACGGCGACCCGATCGCCCATCGTCATCGCCTCGATCTGGTCGTGGGTCACATAGATCGTCGTTACCGCCAGGTCGCGCTGAAGACGGAGGATCTCGGCGCGCATCTCGACTCGGAGCTTCGCGTCGAGGTTCGACAGCGGCTCGTCCATCAGGAACGCCTGAGGCTCTCGGACGATTGCACGGCCCATCGCGACGCGCTGGCGCTGCCCACCCGAGAGCGTCCTCGGCTTCTTCTGCAGCTGATCGTCGAGGCCGAGCATGCGCGCCGCCGTCGCAACCCTCGTGGCGATCTCGGGCTTCGCGACCTTGTGATGCTTGAGCCCGAAAGCCATGTTGTCGTACACCGTCATGTGCGGGTAGAGCGCGTAGTTCTGGAACACCATCGCGATGTCGCGATCCTTCGGCAGCAGGTCGTTGACTGTGCGCCCGCCGATGCTGACCTGCCCCGACGAGACCTCCTCGAGCCCGGCCACCATCCGCAGCGCGCTCGTCTTTCCGCATCCCGAGGGACCGACCAGAACGACGAACTCGCCGTCGCCGATCTCGAGGTCGAGCTCGTCGACGGCCACCGTCCCATCGCCGTAGACCTTCGAAACCCGGTCGAGAGCGATCTCAGCCACCGGTCACCTCGAGCAGGATCTTTCCCCTCGCTCCCGTCGGCCTTGTCAGCGCCTCGAACGCCTCGCCGAACGCTTCGAGCGGGAAGCGATGCGTGACGACCGACCCGAGCGGGAGACGCCCGGCGTTGAGCAGCTCCACCACGCGCGCCCAGACGGTCGAGGTGTAGCCGAAGCTGGCGACGACCGTCAGATCGTTGTTGACGAGCAGATCCGCCGGAAACGTGACTGTTTGTCCCGTCGGAGGCAGTCCGAGCAGCAGCACCTTGCCGCCTCGGCGCGCCGTCGCGACGGCCGTCTCGACCGAGGCGGGCGTGCCGGCAGCCTCGATCACGAGGTCGAAAGCCTCGCCCGCAGGCACCGCGAGCCCAAACGAGGTCGCCCCCACCGATCGCGCCAGCCCCTCCTGCTCCGCGCGGCCCCCCACCATTGCGAGCTCGCGGGGCGACCAGAGACCGGCGATGAGCGCCGAGAGCAGGCCGATCGTGCCGTCCCCGATCACGAGCACCCGGGCTCCTTGGGGCGGGTCGGCCTTCTGTAGACCGGTCAGGACAACGGCCGCAGGCTCGACGAGCGCGGCGTCGACGAGCGACACCTCGTCGGAGAGCACGTGCACGATGCGAGCCGGGACGACCACCTGGTCGCCGGCGGCTCCCTCTCGGGTGAAGCCGACCTCGTCGTAGGTGTCGCAGACATTTGTCGCGCCCGCGAGGCAGCTCTCGCAGCGTCCGCACGGGATGATCCCTTCGGCCACACACCGCTGGCCCGGCCGAAGGCCGGAGACGCCGCGCCCGACCGCCTCGATCACCCCCGCCCACTCGTGCCCGAGGGTCAACGGGTAGCGGACGAAGGCCGGGTCGATCTCGCCGCGCATCAGCTCCAGGTCGGAGCCGCACAGACCGCAGAACCGAGTGCGGGCGACGATCTCGCCGGGTCCAGGCTCGATCGAGTCGTAGTCGACGAGGTCCAGGGAGCCTGGCTCGCGAACGACGAGCGCCCGCCTGCTCACCCGCGTCCCCCGGGCGGCCGGTCGTCCGCCAGCGAGGCACCGAGCTCGGCCGAGATTCGAAGTGCATGCGTGCGTACAGTCTCTCCGAGCTGCTCGATCTGCCAGGCCGGCAAGTCGAGCTTGAGGCCGGTGGCGCTGATCGCCCCGACACAGCGTCCGGAATGATCGACGACCGCCGCGCCGACGCAGAACACGCCCTCATTGTCCTCCTCATCGTCGATCGCGTACCCGCGGCGGCGTACGGTCGCGAGATCCCGCACGAGCGCGCCGGCGTCGGCAATCGTGTGCTGGGTCTTTGCGGGAAGCCCCGTCTCCGCCGCGATCGCGAGCACCGTGTCCTCTTCGAGCAGCGAGAGCATTGCCTTGCCTACCGCGGAGCTGTGAAGGTGCTCCTGCCGGCCCAGGTCGGCGGCGAAGCGAATCACGCCCCGGCGCGCGTCGACCCTCCCGATCGCGACGGCGTAGATCTCGTCGAGGATCGCGACGCGCGAGGTCAGCCCCGTCTCGGCCGTGAGCGCACGCAGCTCCGGCATCGCGACGTCGTGGAGCAGGTGCTGGGAGACGACGACGTCGCCCAGGCGCGCAAGCGCCATGCCGAGGCGGTAGCGACGATGCATTCCGCTCCCCGAGCTCGCAACGAACCCGCGCGTGAGCAGTGTGTGGAGGATCGAGTAGGCGGTGCTCTTCGAGACGCCGAGGCGCCGTCCGAGCTCGGTGAGCGTCATCCCCTCCTGCCCCGCCTCGGCCAGCTCGTCGAGCAGCGTCAGCGCCCGGTCGACACTCTGGACCCGGTACCGAACCTCGGTGCTGCTCACGGCCTCGAGCGGCCTTTCGGCCCCGATTTCACCGCTGCTGCCCCGTCCGCGGGTTCTGCCACTCCGAACGGCGATCCGGGCATTGGAACCCGATTGACACGAGAAACCGGCTGTGGAAGTATCGGCAGCACAGAACGGTGTTCGACATTAGCGAACAGACTGAGTTTCTACAACCCGTCGAGCGCGACCCGGCGACGCGCAAGGACGAGGTCGAGAGAAAGCTCGGTCTCGTCCGGAGCTGGCTCCAGGAGCACGAGCTCACGGGCGTCGTTCTGGCCGGTACTGACGCGATCGCCTGGGTCACCGACGGGACAACGACCGCGATCGAGCGCGGGGCCGCCGTCCAGCCGCTTCGACTCGTGGTGACGCAGCACACCGTTGCGGCTGTGACCACGAACGTCGAACAGCCCCGGCTCGAGGCCGAGTCGGGCCTTCCAAGCCTCGGGATCGCGCTGGTCGAAGGATCGTGGTACGAGCCCGGCGGCCTCGAGCGGGTCGCGGTCGAGCTGAGCAACGCCCCCGTGGAGGAACTTGCCTCGGACGTGCTTCCCGGATTCGCAAGGCTCTGCGGCGACGATCTCGTCGAGCTCCGGTTGTCGTTGTCCCCCTTCGAGCAGGTGCGGCTGGAGCGGCTTTCGCTCGACGCCGCGGGCGCGCTCGAGGGAGCGCTCGCCTCGTGGTCGCCGGGCGAGCGCGACGTCGAGGTCTTGGCCCGGGTCGACGAGGCGCTCGAGCGCACGGGGGCGTTTGCCGCGTGCCTGATCGTCGGCGGCGACAACCGGGTGGAACGCTTCCGGCATCCGCTTGCGAACGGGAGTCAGATGCACGCCTTCGTGATGGCAGTCGTCGTTGCCGAGCGAAACGGCCTCCACGCTGCCGCGACGAGGTTCGCCAGCAGCGGCAAGCTCCCGGAGAGCATTCGCGCCTCGCGCGCGGCTGCACTCTCGGTGGAGGAGGCAATGCTGGCCGCGTCGTCCGCCCGCACGACCTACGGCGGCGTCCTGCTCGCCGGCGAGCGCGCCTATGCCGCGAGCGGCCACCCCGGTGTCTGGCGCGAGCACTACCAGGGCGGGCCGATCGGCTACAGGCAGCGAGAGTTCGAGCTCGTTCCGACCCAGTCGGAGAGCCGCTGGTTCGAGCTCGAGATCGAGGAGGCCCACGCCCTGGCCTGGAACCCAAGCATCGCGGGAGGCGGGAAGGCAGAGGACACCTACCTCGTCGAGGCAGCCGGGCTTCGCCGGCTCACCGACACGGGCACCTGGCCCCTCGTCGACGACCGGCCGGCTGTGCTCGACATCACCACGGGGCTTGCGGCGTGAGGTCTCGTGAGGCTCTCGCGAGGCTCGGCGTTCCGGCGCCGCCTGAAACGCCGTCGAGCAGCGCCCGCTTCCCCGACGGCGCCGCGTTCCGGATCGAGATCCCAAGCGTCGAGGGCCCGCGCGTCCTCGAAGCGGTGCTCGAGGCGGCTCAGGCCGAGAACGTGATCGTCAACCGAGTCTCCCAGGGCTCCGGCGCAATGCTGCTTCGCACCTCGGAGCTCCTCGAGCTGTCGGCGCTCGGGCGGGCCGCGGGAATCGAGGTCTCCCTGTTCGTCGGCCCACGTGAGGGCTTCGACATCACAGCCCACGCCCGTACGCCCGACGGCTCGGCTCATTTCGGCCAGCTCCGCGGCTCGCGGGGGCTCGACTACGCGGTCGAGGACATCGCGCGAGCCGTGGACTGCGGCATCCGCAGCTTCCTGATCGCCGACCTCGGACTGCTCCGCGTGGTCGTCGACATGCAGCGGGCCGGGGAGCTGCCGGCAGATGTCGTCTGGAAGATCTCGGTGATGATGGCCCCGTCGAACCCTGCGTCGGCCCGCCTGCTCGAGGAGCTCGGGGCGACGACGGTGAACGTGCCGTCGGACATGACTGCGGCCCAGCTCTTCGAGCTCAGGTCCGCGATCTCGATCCCGATCGACCTCTACGTCGAGTCACCGGATGCCCTCGGGGGCGTTGTCCGGGGCAACGAGCTCGGCGATCTCGTCGCTGCGGGTGCCCCGCTCTACGCCAAGTTCGGGCTCCGGAACTCGCAGCCGCTCTATCCGGCAGGGGCGCACCTGGTGGAGCAGGCGTGCCTGATCGCGCGCGAGAAGGTGCATCGCGCTGCGGTCGCCCTCGAATGGCTTTCCCGTCTTCGGCCCGAGCTGACTCAATCCGGGCCCGGCGCGCCGGGGCTCGGCGTTCCCGGCCTTGGCTCACCCGAAGTCGCCCTTCCCGGCCTCGGGGCCCCGGCTGCGACGGATCCGGGCCAGAAGAGCGACGCGCGCAGGCTTGAACAACTCGTATCGAACCAGGAGGAGGAGCACATTGCGTAAGAAGAGGTGGATCGCGAGCTGCGCCGCAGCGGTGGCGGTTGCGGCAATGGCGACCGGTGTGGCGGTCGCGACGAGCTCACATCACAGCGACAACGTCACGTTGACGCTCTGGCACAACTACGGCACGGAGGGCAACGCGGTTGCGACCAACAACCTCGTCAAGGCCTTCGAGAAGCAGAACCCAGGAATCACGATCAACGTGGTGAGCCAGCCGGCGTCGAACTACTTCCAGCTCTTGAGTGCCGCCTGGATCGCTGGAACCGCCCCGGATCTGTCGGTTCAGTGGACCGGGCTGTTCGACCTCAAGTACCAGAACCAGCTGCTCAACCTGAAGCCGTACTTCAGCTCGGCCCAGATCGCGAAGATCAACGGCGCCAAGTGGGTCTCGGCGAACTTCGAGCCGTCCCAGGGGCTCCTCGTGATGCCGCTCGAGGACCAGTTCTACATGGGCTTCTACAACAAGGCCCTGTTCAAGAAGGCCGGCATCGCCTCGGTTCCGCGCGACTGGACGGAGCTCTACGCGGCCTGTTCGAAGCTCGACAAGATCGGGGTCACTCCGATCGTGTACGGCGCCGACCCCCAGGGGATCGGCCCCTCGCCGTATCCGTTCTACGACCTCAGCTACCTGATGGCAGGGCTCTACTCGCCCGATCAGTGGAAGGGCCTCTACGACGGCCAGATCCCCTGGACGTCACCGAACATCGTCACCCAGATCAGCAACTGGGCGAATCTCCCGAAGAAGGGCTGCACCAACACCGACGTCCTGACGAAGACGAACATCCTGGGCGCGTTCCTCAAGGGCCAGGCCGCGATGATCGTCGACGGCAACTGGGACACGACCACGCTGCAGAAGGGCCTCGGCTCGAACGTCGCCCCGATCGTGCCGCCGTTCTCGACGAAACCGCAGCAGGGCGTCGTCCAGTTCTCCGGCGACGGGTTCGCAGTCTCGAAGTCGTCGAAACATCCCCAGCAGGCGGTCGCGTTCCTGAAGTTCCTGATGACGCCTCAGGCCCAGAAGATCATCGAAGCAGCCGGCCTGATCCCCGATCTCAAGGGGGCCACGACGACGAACCCGCTCTCGAACGAGATGCTCGCGTTCGCGAAGAACGGCCTCACCCCCTATCCGATGATCGACAACGTCATCCAGGGTGATGTCGTCACCACCGGGCAGAAGCAGCTCGACGCCGCTCTCGGAGGCGACATCTCGGCGCAGTCCGCGCTTTCCAGCATGAAGTCGACCGTGAGCTCGTTGCCGTCGAACCAGCGGAGCACGGTCTACAGCAACTAGGAACCGGTTCGCTGCGGGCGGCGCTTCCCGGTGTAGGGCGGCGCCGCCCGCACAGCTCTGAACCGTTCTCCCCCCGGACCGCACATACCTCCGAGCGATGAGCAGCCACGCCGAGACGAGCACCCGGACTGGAGCCGGGGTCCCGCAGGCGCTCCGGCCCGGCCGCCGCTCCCGTAGCCCCCTTGCCCGCAGGCGTCGCCGGGCGGGCTTGCTCTTCACGGTGCCGGTGGTCGCGCTCGTCGGCTCGCTCCTGCTCTATCCGATCGGCCAGACCTTCTACTACAGCTTCACCAACTGGGATGGATTCAGCCCGGCGCAGTGGATCGGGTTCTCGGCCTACCGGCACCTGTTCGCGAATCCCGAGTTCGTGAGCGTCCTCGAGAACAACGGCCTCATCCTCCTCGCGATCCCCTTCGCCGTCGCACTGCCGCTGGCAGTCGCGTTCCTGATCAACACGCATGTTCGAGGCTGGAAGATCTTTCGCTCGATCTTCTTCCTGCCGACCGCCGTCTCGTGGGTCGTGATCGCCTTCGTGGCGCGCAACTTCTTCGACGACAAGGGGATCCTCCAGAGCATCCTCGACCACGTCGGCCTCGGCTTCTGGCATCCGAACCTGCTCGACCACGAGCACTCGGCGCTTCTCGCCGTGATGATCACGTTCGTCTGGTCGATGTTCGGCACCAACATGATCGTCTTCCTCTCTGGAATGTCGACGATCGACCAGGAGATCTACGACGCGGCGAAGGTCGACGGCGCCGGGACGTTCTCGGTGATGTTCGAGATCACCTTCCCGCTCCTGAAGCGCTTCGTCCAACTCGCCTTCATCATCAGCCTGATCACGGCGTTCAGCGCGCTCTTCAGCCTGATCTACGTGATGACGAGCGGTGGGCCCGGGTTTGGCACGACGACGCTCGAGTTCTTCATCTACGAGCAGGCCTTCACCGAGAACAACTTCGGGATTGCCGCGACCGCCGGCGTCGTCCTCTTCCTCGGTGTGTTCGGAGTCAGCATGATCATGCTCCGCTTCCTCCGGAGCGACGATTGACCGCCCTCGGCTGGGAACGGCGCTCGCTCGCGACGCTCTGGCGCCGGCGGGTGGCGCGCGGCCTGATCTACGCGTCGCTCCTGGGCGTCAGCGTGATCATGCTCTACCCGTTCTGGTTCATGGGGCGAACGTCGTTTCGGTCGCTCGACCAGTACTACCTCGGGCACGGCTACTCCCTCTCGAGCTGGCACGACCTGTTCCAGGCGCTCCCGGTCGGGCGTGAGCTCTTCAACTCGACCCTGATCACCGTCTCTTCGATCCTGCTGATCCTCGTCGCGGCAACGACTGCCGGCTACGCGCTCGGGACCCTTCGCTATCGCTTCTCGGGCGTCGTCTTCCTGGTGATCGCGAGCGCGATGATGGTCCCGCTGCAGTCGATGATCATCCCGGAGTTCATCAACCTCGCGCATCTCGGGTTCATCAACCACTACTACGCGGCGATCCTCGTGTACTCGGCGATCGGCGCTCCGTTCGCGACGTTCCTGATGACGACGTACTTCCGGCGGCTTCCCGAGGACGTGATCGAGGCTGCGCTCATCGACGGGCTCGGCTACGGCGAGATCTTCTTCCGGATCATGCTCCCGCTGGCAGTGCCGGCAATCGTGACGGTCGCCGTGCTCCAGTTCGTCCAGATCTGGGACGACCTCCTGATCGGCCTGCTCTTCCTGGAGACGCCCGCCAAGCGCCCGATCACCGTCGGCCTCGCGACGATCCCGTCACAGCACTTCCTCGACGTCCCGATGCTCATGGCCGGCTCGCTCGTGAGTGCCCTCCCCGCGGTGGTCGTGTACCTGATCTTCCAGCGCTACCTGATCAGGGGCCTCACGATGGGCATGAGCAAGTAGCTGGGCCCGGGCAAGTACGAGCTCGGGCCCGAACTACCGGTGCACGAGGACGCGTTGCCCACAGCGCTGGCAGCGCTGGAAGCGCTCGGTCAGGAAGAAGGGGCGCCGCCGCCGCGGCAGCCGATGTCCGAGGATGCCGCAGACGAACAGACGAAACGAACGAGCACGCATAGGCCGCAGGCGCAGACTAGTGACGCGACGCGCCCTCTTGCGCCCGTTTCAGTCGTCGACCGTCAGAACCGCGGGCGGACGCGTTCGCCCGCCGTGGGCGCCGCGCGAGAGGAGCGGCACGAAGATGTGCGCCAACGGCCCGATCGAGAGCAGATAGAGAACCGTCGCGATCCCGACCGTGCCGCCGAGCAGCCAACCGGCTCCGAGCACGCTCGCCTCGATGGAGGTGCGGACAAGGCGGATCGACCACCCCGTGCGCCGCGTGATCCCGGTCATGAGGCCGTCTCGCGGGCCCGGCCCGAGACCCGCCCCGATGTAGAGGCCGGTTGCAACGCCGCTCAGGACGATCCCGAGCACGCAGCAGCCCCAACGGAGCAGCTCGCCGTGGAGCGGCGGCATGAGCCACAGGACGAGGTCGATCGATCCGCCGATCACGAGGGCGTTGCTGATCGTCCCCCACCCCGGCCGTTCCGCCAGCGGAATCCAGAGCAGAAGCACGAGCAGACCGACGAGGATCGACCAGGTGCCGATCGCGATCCCCGTCTGAGAGGCCAGCCCCTGGTGGAGCACATCCCACGGAACGAGCCCGTGACGTCCGAGCACGAGGAGCGAGGAGCTGACGCCGTACAGGGCGAGGCCGGCGTAGAGCTGCATGAACCGGGCACCAAGGTCGTCGCGGGGAACCTCGAGGACGACGCGCGCAATCTGTCTCCTCGCCGCGCCGCCCACGCCTCGAGTTTGCCTACGAAGCGCTCACCGGAGCTCAGCGGCCTCGCCCGCCGAAAGCCCAGGCGAGGCGGCGTGCGATCCGCGTGGTCTGAACCGAGAACTCGAACCGGCCGCGGCCGACCAGGAACCACCCGATTCCGGCGCCGACCGTGTTGCAGATCGCGTCGTCGACCGACGTCGTCCGGCCCGGAATGAAGAGCTGAACGCACTCGATCGCCGCCGAGAACGCCAGAGCCACGAGAAGCGCCCGCCGCAACGACCATCGCTGCAGGGCAAGCGTGGCGCCGAACGGCAAGAAGAGGGCGACGTTGCCCAAGACCTCGAGCACATCGGACGAGTCCGACGGATGCGCGAGCGCGCGGCGGAAGTCGGCCAGAGGGCTCAACTCAAGCGTGTTACGCCCCGTAGCGGGAACGAGCGTGACGGCTAGAATCAGTCCAACCGAGAGCGCCTGGGGTAAGAGCCCGCGCGTGCGCACTCTGCAAGCTTGCCGCCTACGCATGAACTGCGGATGAAGATGCAGCGGATGAAGATGCAGAGGAATGTCAGCCCAAGCCCTGTGCCCACGCTCAAGAACCCTCATAGACGAACCGGCGAGGCAGAGATGACATCTTCCCGGTTTCCGCGCCGGCGGGCCCGGTCGGCAGCCGCGATCGCGGTGCTCGTTCTTGTGAGTGCGAGCGTCGCAGCCACCGTGAAGGCCGCAAGCGCAACGCCTGCCGCCAGGGCGCTCGCAGCCGGTAGCGGCCGCACGCACGCCCTCCCCTCTCCCCAGACGCCGCCGGAGCCGGTCTCAAGGCTCGGCTACAAGCTTGTCTTCAGCGACGATTTCAACACGTTCGACTCATCCGTCTGGGATAAGCACATCTGGTACGGGCGAGGAACTCCCGACACCGTATTCGCGAAGAACGGCGTCCTGCACGTGGAAAGCCTGCGGGCCGACGGCTGGGGGAGCGCCAACGCGGAGACGAACCGCGAGCACGCCTGGACATACGGGTACTTCGAGGCACGCCTGAAATGGACCGGGTCGCCCGGCGCGTGGCCCGCATTCTGGCTCATCTCGGAAGCCCAGCGCGATGGGAAGACGAATGCCCACCTGCTCACGTCCGAGGTCGACATCCAGGAAGGCGATGGGACCGACCCGGACGGCTACAACACCGCCCTCCACCGGAACAGCAGCATGAAGTTCGGGGTGTCCGACAAGACGGCCCCGAGGGTGCACTGGCACCCGGAGCTCAATCTCGGCGATCTCGCCAACACCTGGCATACCTATGCGCTTCTCTGGACGCCGACGAAGGTGAGCTGGTACCTCGACGGCAATCTGATCGCCACCGCACCGACATTCCCGGACTCGACCGACCAGCCCATGTTCATCGTTCTCACGATGGGGAACGGCGGAGCGCTTAGCGGCGCCTCGAAGCCTCCTGCCTCCGGGCCGGGCCTGCTTCAGACCGAGGTCAACTGGGTCCGGGTCTGGCAGCGACCGGCCTAGCCGGCCCCCGAGCCAAGAGACGGACGCGGATCAGAAACCGCTCCAAAGCTGAAGTATCATGAGTCGGTGAACCGCCCTTCCCTGGCGACGCGAGGCCGGCTGACAACGCCTCCGCCCATCCCCTCTCTCGCCCCGTCACCGAGTCGACACGGTGGGTGCGAGTCGCAACTCGCCCGGAAGTCAGCCTTCGAGGCCCTGCCGGGCCGCGATTCGTCTCCCGGCCGCTAGCCCGGCCCGAAACCGCCACTCACCGATGCGCATTCGCGGACGAGCCTACATCTGGCTGAAGATCGCCAAGGCTCAGCTCCCGTTCATCAAGCGGGTTCGCCTCCTCAAGAAGGAGGCAAGAGTCGAGAGCAACGAGGGACGCCCAATCCTTGACGCCGCCGCCGGTAACGCCTTTCTGCGCGACCGGGTTGCAGCGGCAAGGCCGACCGCCGCGGTCAAGATCGGGGACACCGAGCTCGAGGTGCTCGTGAAGTACAAGCGCTTCGAATCCGACCCCGACCAGTTCTTCAAGTCCATCTCCGAAGGCCACGAGCTCGAGCTGCTCTACATCAACACGGGTGTCTTCCCGAAACGGCAGGACATCGTCGTCCGCTGGGCCGATGTGTATCTCGAGGCGCTGGCGAAGACCGATCTGCTGGCCGTGTGGCATAACACCGGCGAGCGCGAGCTCGTCGCCGAACGGGCCCCTCAGGCGACTCTCACCGGGATCGAAGCCCTCGAGCCGTATTACCACAAGGCCCCGTGGACACAGGCACTCGAGGGTAGGCGCGTCACCGTCGTCACGCCGTTCGCGGACTCGATCTCGCACCAGCATGCACGCTACGGCGGCAAGGATCTCTTTCCCGACGACCCCACGGTATTGCCCGACTTCGAGCTGAGGGTCGTGCGGTCGCCGTTCTCTGCGGGCCTGCAGCCGCCGGTGCATCCGGATTGGCACACCGCGCTCGAAGACCTACAGGAGCAAATCGCCGCCACGGAACTCGACGTTTGTCTGGTCGGAGCAGGCGCCTGGTCCGTTCCGCTCTGTGCCTTCGTACGGGAGAATCTGCAACGACCGGCCGTCCATCTCGGTGGCGCTCTCCAGATTCTCTTCGGTATTCGCGGAAAGCGCTGGGAGCAAGGTCATGAGTTCTTCGATCGGCTCTTCACCGACAAATGGATCCGACCTCTGACCCACGAGCGACCACGCCGGAACTGGAAGCAGGACGGCGGCGCCTACTGGTAGCAGCCGGTGGGGCTACGAGCGATGCCGATTAGCGACGGGCCAGGATGCGTGCTTTCACTTGCCGGCGCCGGGGAGCCGGGTCGGTGGATGGCCTCGCAGCGATTCGAGCGACGGGCGCGGGCCGCTCGACCCGGAACCTCCGGCCCGTGGCCCGATCCGGTGCGTGGCGGGCGCTTGTGAGCACCCTGAACCCGGCTGACGATGAGGGCGGGACGCCGGCGCTCTGGCTCGCCCGTCCGTTCGCACGCTGGCTGACCCCGTCGAGGCGGCCGGTCGTCGGCTCGATCGCTGCCGGCCTGTACGGGCAAGCAGTCCTCGTCGTCACAGGCGTGGTGGTGGCGCGGGCGCTCGGGCCCACCGACCGCGGCTACCTGGCCTTCCTCTTGCTGCTCGAGTCGATCGTGCGGCAGGTCGGCGGTCTCGGGCTCTCGTCGTCGATGGCGTACTTCATCGCCCGGGACCGGCCCCACGCAGACCAGATCGTCAGGGCGATTCGAACGCCCGTCTTGCTCCAGCTCGGCTTTCTGACCTTCGTCCAGGCGGGGCTGCTCTTGATCTTCGTGCGCGACGACCCTCACCGAGTCTGGGTTGCGGGCCTCCTCACGCTTGCCCTCGTCCCGAGCGTCATCGGCCAGGACTATGCCCTCAGCATCCTGCAGGGCCAGGGGCGCTTCCTCGCGTACAACGTCCTGCGGTCGCTGCCCGTGAGCGGCTACGGCGTGATGATCGTGTTCCTCTACGCGATCGGAAAGACATCGCTCTTCTGGATCACGGTCGCAAACCTCGTCCCCTTTCTCGTCTTCACCGGCCTGATGCTCCACCTGGCCCTGAGGGGGCTCGCACGCTCGAGCCCGGCTGATGACGTCCCGACCCGGCGCCAGATCTTCGGGTTCGGGTTCAGGGGCTATCTGACAGCTCTGTCTCCGGTCGAGACGTTCAGGCTCGATCAGTCTGCGATCGGGATCTTCCTGAGCCCGAAGGCGCTCGGCCTCTATGTCGTCGCGCTGTCGTTCACGAACCTCCCGCGCTTCATCTCGGCAAGCGTGGGAGCGATTGCGTTCCCACGGGCCGCGCACGACCGCGAGACAAGCGGGCGGCGGACGATGTGGCAGTTCACGTTCTTCATCGCGGTAATCACAATCGCAATGATCATCCCGCTCGAGCTGGCAGCCGGCTGGCTCGTCCCCTTCTTCTTCGGCTCGCAGTTCGACGGAGCCATCGGCGTAACGCGCATCCTCGCCATCGGCGCCCTGTTCCTGGCGATCCGCCGAGTCCTGACGGAGGGCGCGAGAGGCATCGGCTTTCCCGGGCTCGGGTCGATGGCCGAGGCCGGGTCCTGGCTGACGCTCGTGCCGCTGCTCGCAATCCTGATGCCGAGATACGGCCTCAAAGGAGCCGCCTCATCGATCGTGATCTCGTCGGCGCTGAGCCTTGCGATCCTCGTCGTCGCGCTGCTACGGGCACGAGACACGCACAGTGTCCCGCCCGGGATGGATTCGGCCCCGCCGAGTCTCGATGGGGAGCCGCTGATCGTGAACGAGGCTTGAGCCTCTAGTAGAGCGACCGCACCCGGGACCGGCGCCGTTCGGCCGCCAGCTCCGCCGCTTCGTAGATGTCGGCGGCAAACTGCTCCGGGGTGCAATCGGCGACGTCGGCTGCGCGCAACCTCCGCGCAGCCTCGCTGACGTCGAGCGTCCGTGCGGTGTGCGTCATCACAAGCGCCAGCTCGTCGAGGCTCTGCGCCGGCACCATCGTTCCCGAGCGCTCGCTCAACAGGTCGTAGGCCGCGCCGACCTCGTCCGTCGCGATCACGTACAGCCCGTGGGCGAGCGCCTCGTTCACGACGAGCCCCCAGACCTCCCGCAGCGCCGGCAGCACCAGCACATCCGCCGCCGCGTACCGCGCGGCAAGCTCATCCCCTTCGGCGAATCCGACGTAGCTCACGCCTTCAGCCCGTTCGGCGGCCTCGCGCACCTCCGCCTCGAGCTCGCCTTGCCCGACGACGGTCAAGGTCGAGCCGGGAACATCTCGGTGAACCCGTTCGAACGCCCGAATCAGCTCGAGCGGGCGCTTTCTCGGAATCAGACGGCCGACGTAGAGAAACCGGGCCCCGGTGCTGCCTCCAGGCGCCATCTCGGCAACTGGGCTTCCTTGCCCACCGGGAAGGCACGAGGTCACGATCCGCTCCTGCGGCACCCCGAGCAGCTCCAGGTACCCGGTCGCGCAAGATCCGTTCGTGACGAAGTGGTCGACATTTCTCACGATCGCCCGTCTCAACTCGGTCGACACCCGGCCGCGAAGAAGCCCGCTGAAGCTCGTGCTCTCGGACCACATCACCGCACCCCGGCCCCACCATCGGGTCCAGAGGAGCGGCTCGATCACAACCGGCTTCCAGCTGACGACGACGACAACGTCGGGGCGAAGCTTGGCGAGACGCTGCGAGGTCCCGAGCGAGACCTGGACATGGAGATCGGTCCGTTCCGAGTGGAGCGACTTCGAGGGGAAAAACGAGTGCTCGTAGACCGGCTCGACGCCCCAGACGTCCGTGAAGCGATTGATCCGGTCCTCCTTGCACAGGTAGATCGCGTGAACATCCGCCTGCTGCGCGAGCGCATTGAGGATCGGCGTGTTGTAGGGCATCGGCGAGAGCGAGATGCAGGCGATCTTCATCCCAGCTCCTCTCCCTGCCGCGGCCGGCTCTCGAGGAGCGAGAGGAACTCGTCGGCCGTGCGATTCCAAGACTGTGCAGGGGCGGCGTCCTGGGCGGCGCGGCGCATGCCCGCGTACGCAGCCGGCGTTCGGACAACGGCGTCGACCGCCTCGGCAATCTCCTCGCCGGTCTGCTCCAGCGTCACGACCAGCCCCGCTCCCGGAGGCACCGTCTCGGGGCTACCGCCCACTGCGGTGCAGATCACGGGAACGCCGAGGCGGATGCACTCGAGATTCGAGATGCCGTACGCCTCCTCGGATGAGAGCAGGCAGCCAAAGTGAAGTGAGCGGATGACACCGACAAAACGCTCGAGCTCGCGCGTCTTGTCGATGAAACCGGTCGCGCGGACGGCCGGATGCTGCGGAAGCTCGGCAGCCGCCGGGCCGACGACGACGACCTCGACGTCATGCCCCATCCGTTCGAGAGCCGTTGCCGCCTCGAGCAGGCGCAGGCCGCCCTTCTGCTTCCAGTTCGCCCCGATCAAGCCGAGGCGCAGCGGCGAAAGGCTGCCGTCCCACGGAAGCGGATCGGGCTCGGCCTCGCCGAGGTTGGCGCCCGGCGCGATGACCCGGACCTTCTCCTCCGGCAGTCCGTAGAACGATCTGAGGTCGTCGGCGCACCAGTTCGACCAGCCGACGACGAATCGCGCGGCGGCGTAGGCGTCGCGCTCGCGCGCCAATGCCTCGACCTGCACGCGCCTGGGAACGCGGTTGGCAAGAAACGAGTCGAAGTTTTGATGGAGGGTCGCGTCGAGGTAATAGGTCACGCCTTCGCGAACGAGCTCCGGGGGCGGCAGCAGCGGAAAGTGGCTCACGTATTCGCTGACCTCGGGCCCGCTTCGCTCGCTCCAGGCTTGCCGGCCGAAGCCTCGCGAGTACTGATAGCCCCTCGGTCGCTCGAACCGAACGGGTCGGAGTGCGTTCCAGAGCAGGCGCCGGTACCGGAGCCGGTCCCGATGAACGGCGACACCCCCGGAGAAGAGCCCGTTTCGCTTTCCGGCCTGCAGGAAGAAAAACGGGTGACCGCCCCACATGTTCAGGTCGTTGACGTCGCCGTTGGCGACCAGCGCCCGCCCGGTCACCGGGCCCTCACGACTCTCGAGCGCAACCGCGACCCGAACCGCGGCAAGCTCGGCTCAGGACGCAAGACGCTCCTTGATGTGATCGGCGAGCCGGAACGAGAGCGCTACGACCGTCAGCGTCGGATTTGCAAAACCCGAAGTCGGAAAGACTGACGCTCCCGCAACGAAGAGGTTCTCGACCCCGTGCACCCGGCAGTTTGCGTCGACGACGCCCTGCCTCGAGCTCTCGTGCATGCGCGTGGTGCCCATGTGGTGGTAGCTGCCGAGGAACAGGGCCGCCGGACGCTCGTCGCCCAGCTTCTGCTCGAGCCGACCGAGGCCCTTGTCCCGCAACTCCACGTCGAGCAGCTCCTGCGTCCGCCTGATCGAGTGGCTGTCGAGCTCTGTCAAACGCCAGTCGAGCCGCGCTTTCGGGAGCCCGAAGTAGTCGCGGTCGTCGCCGAGTGTCACCCGCGAGTCGGGGTTCGGCGCCTGTTCTGCCTGGACGCGCAGAGCCACGATCTCGGGCCGGGCGCCCCGCAGCGCCGACAGCCGTGCCCGCACGATGTCGGGAGCCCCGCGAACGGCTTCCCAGGAGCACTCGCCGAGATTGCCCGGAAGCGGCCGGCGCCGGATCGACCGAACGAGCGTCGCGACGGCACGGACGCCGTCCGAGGAGCTCGCGCGTGAATCCGGCACCAGGAAGAAGCCGCAGTTGAGGAGCCCCTCGCGACGGATCGCGGCGGCTGAAGGAGACAACACGCCCCACACGAAGGCATCCCCGCGGTCGATCCCGCGATACAGCGGCATGTGCTCCATGAGCCCGTCGCCGGCCGGGGTGATGTACCCGGTGCGGCCGGTCAGGCGCTCCATGAAGAAGCGACCCACGAGATCCTCGCCGTTGCCGAGACCGCCGGGCTGAGAGCCCCTGCTCACGAGCAGGAGCCTGGCGTTGTCGATCCCGCCCGCCGCGAGCACGAAGACCCGCGCCTTCACCGGGATCCGCGCCCGTCCTTCATGCGTTGCCACGAGCTTCGTCACACCCCCCGTGGCCCCGTCCGTCTCGATCTCGATCGCCGTCGTCCTCAAGACGAGCTGCACGCGGTCGGAGGCCGAGACGTCGTCGAAATACGACCCGAAGTTCTCGAATCCGTGCTGGAACAGCAAGGTTCTGATGTCGCCGTTCAAGGGCAGCGGTTGGGCCTGCTCGGTCTCCCATCGCTCCAACGAGTAGTCGTACGGCCCAAGCCTGCAGAGGCTCTGCGCTCGCTCGTAGTACGGATGAAGCTCCTCGTACCCGAAGGGCCAGCCGCTGTGTGGGATCTCTGCACGACGTTCGAAGTCCGTTGCGTCGAGTGGCCGGGCACGCCAGCCTTCCTCGCGATTCGCCGACGTCTCGAACCAGCGCTGCGAAGTCCCTCCGAAGGCCCGCGCCCTCGAGGTCCGAAGCGGGTAGTACCAGTAGCCGACGCTCTTCCCGTCGCTGAGCTTGTCCGTTTCCGCGTGAGGCTCGACCGCTCCACTCTCGAGGACACAAACCCGGCAGCCGCCTTCGGCAAGAGCTCGCGCAATGGTGATTCCCGCGGGCCCGGCTCCAACCACGCAAACGTCCGCTTCGAGCTCATCCCCCTCCCCGAGCGACCGGCCATCGATGACCATCGGGTCAGGCCGTCCTGTTGAAGCGGCGATAAACAGGGCGGACAGGGCGCCCGCGGAGAAAGCGATCCGGCCCGTCCTCGAGAGCGGCGGCGTAGACCTCGAGCGCGGCGCCGACGGCTTCGACTGTCCCCTCGATCTCGCGATCGTGGGCGGTCGCGACGACGAACGAGGGGGCGATCAGCCCCCGGTCGAGCAACTCCTGCAGAAAGAGCGTGCGAAACACCTGCGAGGGCGCGCCCGAGGCATCCCTGGTCGCATACGCGAGATTGGGAGGCTGTCCGACGACCTCGAAGAAGCCCTCGACTCCGGCAGCCCGGGCCACGGCGCGAACACCGTCGCGGAGCCGTGTCCCGATCTCCCAGAGCTCGCCGACCACGTCCTCTTCGCGATAGATCGTCATGGTCATGAGCGCCGCCGCGAGCGCGTGGGTCTCGGCGCCGTGGGTCGTCGAGAGCAGGAAGACCCGCTCCCCGTCATGCCGAAGCCCACCACGCTCCATGATCTCTCTCCTGCCCACGAGCGCCGAGACCGAGAACCCGTTCGCCATCGCCTTACCGAAGGTCGAGAGATCCGGGTCGAGCCCGTAGTAGGCCTTCGCGCCACCGAGATGCCAGCGGAAGCCCGTGATCATCTCGTCGAGGATGAACAGGGCTCCGTGCTCCGCGCACAGCGCCTGGACGCCTTGCAGGAAGCCTTCGGCCGGCGGGTCGCTGCGCTCGGCCTCCATGATCACGCAGGCGACGGCACCGGGGTGCGCGTCGAAGACAGCCTGCAGGCTCGAGAGGTCGTTGTACCGAAACGTGGCTGACCATTGCCGGAACGCCGCTGGGATCCCGGCATCCATCGGGGTCGCAGCGCCGATGAACCAGTCGTTGTACGAGAAGAACGGATGGTCCTCGCAGAACGCGACGACCTCGCGGCCGGTGTGTGCGCGAGCGAGCTTCACCGCGGCAGTCGTCGCCGTCGACCCGTCCTTGCAGAACTTCACCATGTCGGCGGCCGCCAGCTCGGCGAGCAGCTCCGCGCACTCGATCTCGATCAGGGAGGGCCGCGTGTAGTTGACGCCGAGAAGAAGCTGTTCGCGCACCGCGTCGAGCACCCGCGGCTCGGCGTGGCCGAGCGACACCGACCTCAGGCCCATTCCGTACTCGACGAACTCGTTCCCCGCCTGGTCCCACACCCGGCACCCCTCGCCGCGGACGAGCACGGCGGGCGCACCCTCGGGAAACTGGTCGTCTCCCTTCGCATAGGTGTGAGCCCCACCGGGAATCACGGCGTGGGCGCGCTCGCTGAGCACGCGCTGCTCGTCACTCGACGAGCTCAGGCGATCCTCAAGCCTCGACAAGAGCCCTCCGTCGCTGCTGGGCCCGCATTGCGAGCAGGAACGCAACCGGCGCCCACCCGTAGCGGACGTACAGAACAGGTTCGCTCATCGCGAACACGATGAAGGCCAGAAAGCCGGCGGCGAGCGACACGGCAACGCGTTGTTCGTCGGAGCTGCACGCGCTCCGGATCACTCTGAGCGTCACGCGTGCCAGCGAGCCGATCAGGATCCAGATCCCCAGGAACCCCAGGATCCCGGCCGTGTACCAGGGCGCAAGCACGACGTTGTGGACCTGCAGCCCGAGCCGATTCGTGCTGCTTGCCGCATCGAGGCCGACCCCGACGATCGGCTCCGAGCGAATATGCGCCCAGGCCGCGCGATACACGTCGATCCGCGAATACAACGTGGCGCCCTGTGCTTGCGGCTCATCGGCTTTCGTGACGAGCGTGACCCGATGGAACGGAGAGATCGAGCTCGTCCCTCCCTTGACGCCGAGCAGGATCACTCCCGAGATGATGAGGAGCGCGAGCAGCGAGATGGTCTGGCGCACCCGTCCGGCAGAGACGAGCCACACCGACGTCGCGATCACGATCGTCAGGAGAGCGCCGACCGAGCCCGAAAGCAGCGTGCCACCTGCGATCAGCACGACCACGGGAATGGTCAGCAATCGCGCCCGGCCGCGCGAGCGAATCGCGAGCATGAGCGCCGGGACGAACGCGATCGCCGTCAGGCCACCGAGGTCGTTCGATTGGGCGGTGAATCCCGTGGCTCGCGCCCCGTCGTAGGAGCCGCCCGGGATCACGTTGCCGAAGAACAGCTGGGCAACCGCACCCGCCGCGGAAAGCGCCGCGGAGATGACCCAGGCGGTGATCGCCCGTTGAACCTGAGCCTCGGTCCGAAGGAGCACGGTGCCGAGCCAGAACCAGGGGATCGTCAGGTAGAGAACGCGAACCACGACCGCGGCCGATCCGAGCGGGCTGGCGGCTCCGAACGACGAGACCAGCCCACCGATCGAGAACAACCCCACCCCCGCGAGCACGAGGGGCGGCAGGCCGATGCCCACGACCCTCCGCCCGCGAACAAGTGTCAAGGTGGTCATTCCGAGCGCGAGCAGAAAGAGCCAGTCCGAAACGGTGAAGACGAGTGCGGGCCTGACCGTGAGGAGACCGATCGTCCCCGCGCCCAGGTAATAGAGGCCGCGCGAACCCGTGAGCAGCCGGGATTCGGTTGAGGCCCGGGCCCAGGGGATCCTCGCGGCGCCTGAACGCGAAACGGCACCGATCCGCGCGCCGGCGGGCGCTTTCAGGACCACGTGAGTGATCGCGAGGAGGCCCGCGAAGAGAGCGACGCCCGTGGCGGCCTCTGCTGTGACCAGGGGGAGCGCCGCCAGCCCGAGACCGGCCGCAGCGCTCAGAGCCGCAGCCACGGCACCGATCCAGACAGTCTTGGTCGTGCGCTCGCCGCCAGCCCACCCGAACGTCAGCAGGACGCCCCCCGTTCTCTCGAGACCCATGATTGCCCCTTCCAACCCCGCCTCGAATCATTGTAGGAGCGTTCTGCGAATTGTGGAAGAGGGCAAAACGCTGGACTTGCAATCCACGTCCATTTTGGGGCCGAACTACGCTACGACTAGAGAGTGCAAGCTTCCAATGCGGAGACGATCATTGCCGGCGACTTGCCGGAAACACATGCAGCGCGACGCCTGAGCGTCCTGATCTCCTCGACGTACTACTGGCCGGAGGCCTCGGGAAACGCTCCCTACGTCACCGGGCTTGCCGAGTACCTGAGCGCGCGCGGTCACGAGGTCGTCGTCTCCACCAGCTTCCCCCACTATCCGGAATGGCGGTCCTCCGCCAACGTCGGGCGGGCACGCGAGAGCAGGGCCGGCGTCGAGGTCAGGAGGCGGCGCCACTACGTCCCGCCGGTGCAATCGGCCGCGCGGCGAGCGCTCTACGAGACCGCACTCTTCGCGACCGGGGCCCGAGCGATGCGCGAACGGCGCCATGCTTTCGACGTCGTCGTCGGAGTTAGCCCCACACTGGCAGCGGCATCGCTCGCCCTCGTCGCGGCAAGAACCTACGGCGCGCCGGCCGGCATCGTGTTCCAGGATCTGATGGGGCGTGCGGCGGTTGAGAGCGGCGTCAAGGGGGGCGGGCCCGTCGCGGGTGTGGTCGGCCAGGTTGAGCTCCGGTTGGCACGCCAGGCGACAGCGCTCGCCGTGGTGTCTCCCGGCTTCCAGTCGTACTTCGAGGCCAGGGGGATCGAGCCAGAAAAGATCTTCCGGATCCACAACTGGGATCTCGGAGTCGCACCGAGTGCCTCGCGCGAGGAGACGCGCGCGCGCTTCGGCTGGTCGGACGCCGAGTTCGTCTGCCTCTATGCCGGGAGCATGGGGCACAAGCAGGGTCTCGACAACGCCCTGCAGGCCGCCACGAGGCTTCCGCCGGGCGTTCGCGTCGTCCTGGCCGGCGACGGAAGCGACAGGCCACGTCTCGAAGGCCTCGCCCACGAGCTCCGGCTCGGCAACGTCGAGTTCCTGGGCGTCCAACCGCCCGGCGCCTACGAGGCACTCTTGCGCGCAGCAGACGTGCTGCTCGTCAACCAGCGGCCGTCGGTCAGAGACATGTCGCTGGCGAGCAAGCTCGCCTCGTACTTCGCTGCCGGGCGGCCGGTCATCGGAGCGGTCGCCTCGACAAGCGAGACCGGACGCGCACTGATCGAGTCCAGGGGCGGGCTCCTGGTTCCCCCGGCCGCACCGGGCGAGCTGGCGGCGGCGATCCAATCGCTCTGCACCGATCCTGCGAAGGCGGCGGAGCTCGCACGGCACGGGCGCCGGTACGCGCTCGAGCACCTGTCCGCCGACTCTGCGCTCGCCAAATATGAGCGCTTCATCGAGTCGCTCGCCGAGCGAAACCCGAAGCGGAACGAGGCAAGGTGACCTCACAGCACCTCTGTCCCAGCCGTTCGGCCCGGCTCATTCCACCATTTCGATTGGCACGCGCGAGAAGGGCGCGTACGATAGTTCGCGACGCGACCCGCGGCGCTTACGACCGGTCGATGCGGCGGTAGGAAGGGATGGCGAGCTTGCAGGAAATCGACGGTTCTCGCGAGGGATCGCTGCGCGACTACGTCGGAGCTTTTCGCCGTCAGAAGACGATCTTCTTCACGGCACTGCTCCTCGTTCCGGTCGTCGCATTCATCTTCGCGGTCAGTCAGAGCCCCTCGTATCAGGCCGACGCCGAGGTGCTCATCACCAACCTGAGCACCTCATCGGATGCCGATCGCGTCGCCCAGACCGAGGTGAGCGTGGCTCGCGTCCCGGCTGTGGCACTGCATGCGCTCAACGCGGCGAACGTTCGTGGGCGGACGGCGGACGATCTGCTCGCCCAGTCGACGGTGACTGCACGAAGCAACGCAGACATCCTCGACTTCTCTGTCAAGGATCGCGACTCGGCGGTTGCGACCAGGCTGGTGAATGCCTACGCGTCCCAGTTCACCCTCTACCAGGGCAACCTCAACACCGAGCCCCTCGTGCGGACGATCGGGGAGATCCGGGCGAAGCTGGCCAAGCTCGGCAACGACCAGGCCTCGAACGACGCGCTGATTATCTCCCTGCGCACCAAGGAGACACAGCTCGAGACCGAGGAGCAGGTGCAGAACTCGAACGTCCGCGTGCTGCAGACGGCTACGACCGCGGGCCGGAGCTCGCCGCGACCGGCGCTCTACCTGGTGCTCGGGCTGATCCTCGGACTCGTGCTGGGCTCCGCTCTCGCCCTCGTCGCCGATGCGCTCGACGCGCGCGTCCGGTCGGTTCCGGAGGCGCTCGAGGCGCTCGGATCGCCGCTGCTCGGTCTGGTGCAACGGAGGCCGGACGCCGCCGCGCTCGTCGGCAGTGAGGAGGATGACCAGCACGCCCGGGCCGTTCGAGCGCTGAAGACGAAGCTCGTCACCTCGAGTCTCGTCCGTCCCGCGCAGACGATCATGTTCACGAGTGCCTCAACAGACGACGGGCAGCTCGAGGTGGTCGCAAATCTCGCCCTGAGCCTCGCACGCGGCCAGCGTCGCGTGAGCCTCGTCGATTTCGACCTCGGAGATCCCTCACTTGCCGAGGTCTTCGGTGTCAATGCACCGTATGGGCTCACCGACGTGATCGCCGGCCGTGCCCTGCTCGAGGAGGCGCTCGTTCGCGTGAAGGTTGCCGGCGACCGGCCGGCCCCGACCGGCGCGAGAAGGGTCCCACGGTCGACCGCGCAGCCGCGGCAAGGTGCTGCCCGCCCGCAGGCCGCGGGTGCCAGGAGCCCCGCTGCCCGCGCCGGCAAGGCGAGCCCGGCCGACAAGGGAGGCCGCGCCGGCCGCGGCGGCCAACTGCTCGTGCTCACATCAGGCTTGAACCCGTCGAAGGACGAGGACCTCGTCGATGCCGAGATCGTGCCGGCGCTCTTCGAGGAGCTTCGCGCGACCAGCGACCTGGTGGTGATCAACGCGCCTCCTCTGCTCGAGGCGAGCGACACAGCCGCCCTGACCGCCATGGTCGACGCGATCGTCATGGTGGCGGGGATCCAGCAGACGACGCGCTCCGATCTGCTCGCAGCCCGGCTCCTCCTCGGGACGCTTTCGACACCGCTACTCGGAGTCGTGCTCACAGAACCTGCCAAGGACACCCCGGCACTCGAGCGCGTTCAGAACCTGGTGCGCGCATGGCTCGTTTCCGGGACGGACAGTCGTCGCCGCTCCACCCCACCTTCCCCGGTTCGGAGGCCCAGAAGCTCGGACTGAGCTCCTCAGGACCCAAACGCCCGGCAGGCGGGGCTAGGGGCGGTCAGGCCCTGACGGGATCCCGAACCAGGACCGCATCGCCGAGGGGCCAATCGCCTGTCGCTGCTTGATCAGCCGCCGCTTCCGGATCGTCGGTCGAAGCAGGCGGAGATACTCACGTACGGCTAGAAGCTCCTTCGGGTCGAAGATCGCGTTGTAACCGAGGACAGCGATTTCTCGGCCGAGAATGAACGGTAAATCTAGGAGAAATTCCTTCCGTCTTCATTCTTCGTAAGCATTAGCCATTGATTCTTCATGGCGTGGTAGCGAACAGGAGCACGCTTCCCTCGCTCGTTTTGGTGCACGGCGGTGATCGCACCGAGGTAGGAACGGCTCCCTACTCCCTGTGTCGTCCGCCCATGCGCCCCAACGGCGGCAGGCACGAACCAGATCTCCCAACCGGCCAGGCGCAGCCTCCAGCAGAGGTCCGTGTCCTCCTTGTGCATGTAAAACGACGAGTCGTAGTACTCGCCGTCCAGCGCGATGCTGTCGAGGGCCGAACGCCGCAGGAACATCCCGGCCCCGTCGACCCCGAACAACTGAGCCGCCGAATCGTATTGCCCCCGGTCCTGCTCGCCCTCTCCACGAGCCATCACCCTGCGGTTCCGGCCGAGCATGACTCCCGCCGAATCGATAACGGTGGTCTCGCGGTCGTTCTTGAGGTCATAGCGAAGCAGCTTGCCGCCAACGGCCCCGACTTGTGGATTCGCGCTGAGAAAGCTGACCAATTCCGGGACGTACGACTCGGAGGCAAAAAGATCGGAATCCAAGAACAGCACGTATTCTCCACTGCTCGCCTCGACTCCGGCATTAATTGCCATTGGATATCCAGCCGAGAAACCCATATCGATTACACGTGCGTCCGGAAACCGCGAATCGGCCCAGTGTTGCACGTCCTGCGCTGGATCGTTGTTGACAATGATGACCTCGATGCCCGGGGCGCCCGCAAAGACCTGAAGAGCACGCTCGAGGAGCGGGAGATCCCGATAGGTCACGACGAGAACGGACACCGTGACGGCATCCGCGCCGGCCGCAGGAGAGTTGTCAGCAACCATTGGGCATCGGTTCGTAGGTTAGTGCGTGCAACGCACGGGCCGGCCATCCTCCAACCTAGCCCTTCGTCTAGGAAAGACTCGGCTCCCATTTCAATTCTGGGCGAATCTGAGTAGATTTGGTGGAAGGTTCATGCGGAAAGGCGATCTTGTTCAACTACGAAGTCCTTCCGAGATTCTTTCGACTCTCGATGCCGACGGCTGCATGGACAACCTCCCGTTCATGCCGGAGATGCTCGAGTTCTTCGGCCAGACGGTGCGGGTCGGCGCCAGGCTGGAGCGCGCCTGCGACACGTTGACCTGGACGGGCGTCCGGCGCTTCGAGAACACGGTCGTGCTCGACGACCTGCGCTGCACCGGCGCAGCGCACGAAGGCTGCGGCGCCGGCTGCCTCCTCTTCTGGCGGGAAGCCTGGCTCAGGCCGGCCGCCGATGTGTCCGCCTCGGCGGCAAGCTCGAGCGCGGACGAGACGGCACTTGCGCGCCTCGCGGAGCTCTCACAGCGAGCGACAACCCGTCCGGGTGCAGCTGGGGACAAGATCTTCCGCTGTCAGGCGACTCAGCTTCTCGCCGCGTCCGCACCGGTGAGATGGTGGAGCCCGGCTTCGATCTTCAGAGAGCTCTCGTCGGGGAACGTCGGCCCGGTGCAGTTCGTGCGGGTCATCGCCGGCGCAGTCGTCGACCAGGTCAAGAAACGCCTGTTCCGCGAGCGCCCGGCAGCGAAGCACGGCCGAAAGGCACCTGTGCTCGAGAGCCCCCAGACCATTCAGCCGGGAGACCTGGTCAGGGTCAGGTCTCGCGAGGAGATCGCAGCCACACTCGATCCGACGGGCAAGCTGCGCGGCCTTCATTTCGACTTCCCGGAGATGGCGCCTTTTTGCGGTCAGGAGGCGCCTGTTCTCGCCCGCATCGACCGGTTCATCGACGAGAACTCGGGGAAGATGGTCCAGCTCCGGACCGACGCCATCGTTCTCGAGGGATGTGCGTGCAGCGGCCACCATGCCGCGAAACGGTGGTTCTGCCCCAGGGCTGTCTATCCGTGGTGGCGCGAGGATTGGCTCGAGCCGGTCACCGAGGATCAATCCGATCACGTCGGGACGAGCTAGCTGGATCGAGGCGCCCGGAGCTCCGATTGCCGGCGGCACATGGCTGCGGACTTGACGAGGATGCCCTCATCGCTTACGTAGTTTCTTGAACGATTGACACAATTTCCCTATCGCTGATCATTGGGCAGGCAGCCATTCATGGATAAGCAATGAAGGTTCTCATCACCGGTCATCACGGCTACATCGGGTCGGTTGCTGCACCGATGTTTATCGAGGCGGGTCACGACGTCATGGGCCTCGACACGTTTCTCTATCAGGGCTGCGATCTCGTTCCGGCGCCGGAGCTTCCGGCAGTGCGCATGGACATCCGCGATGTCGAGCCCGGTCAGCTTCGATCCTTCGACGCTGTCGTCCACCTGGCCGCGCTCTCGAACGATCCGGTCGGCGATCTTCGGCCGGAGCTGACCGAGGAGATCAACTTCGAGGCGACGATTCGGCTCGCCCGGGCTGCGAAGGCCGCGGGAGTCGAGCGCTTCGTCTTTGCCTCGTCATGCAGCATGTACGGGGCCGGCCGCCCCGACGAATCCGTCGACGAAACGGGTGAGCTGCAGCCGCTGACGGCCTACGCCGAATCCAAGGTTCACGTCGAGGCTGCGCTGGCGGAGCTCGCGAGCGACGATTTCTCGCCAATCTCGATGCGCAACGCGACCGCCTACGGCGTCTCGCCACGGCTCCGCCTCGATGTCGTTCTCAACAACCTCGTCGGCTGGGCGGTGACGACGGGCCGGATCCGGATCATGAGCGACGGCACGCCTTGGAGGCCGCTCGTGCACATCCGCGACATCGCAAGCGCCATGCTGGCCGTGCTCGATGCGCCGCGTGAGGCCGTGCACGGTGAGTCGTTCAACGTCGGCGCCGACGATCAGAACTATCAGGTGCGCGACCTGGCGGAGATCGTCCGCGAGGTCGTGCCCGGATGCCAGATCGTCTATGCCGGCACCGGCGATCCCGACCCCCGAAGCTACCGGGTCGATTTCAGCAAGATCGCCCGAGTGCTTCCGAACCTGGAGTTCAAGTGGGATGCACGCGCCGGCGCGGCAGAGCTCGCCGACGCCTACGAGGCTGCGCACCTGACGTTCCCCGACTTCGACAGCGACCGGTACGTTCGGCTCAAGCGCTTGAAACGGCTTCAGGCGGACGGCCGCCTCGATACCGACATGCGGTGGCTGAGGGGGGCACATGCGGCCGTTGCTTGAGGTGGAGCCGAGCGCGACCGCTACGGAGCTCGGCCTCCCGCACTGCCGATTCTGTGGGGCCGAGCTGCGCCACACGGTGATCGACCTGGGGATGTCGCCTCCATGCGAGAGCTTTTTGAGGCCCGACCAGCTCGACGCGATGGAGGCGTTCTATCCCCTCCATGTCCGCGTCTGCGAGCGCTGCTACCTCGTCCAGCTGCCCGAGCACGTCGCGCCGGCCGAGATCTTCACCGAGTACGCGTACTTCTCGTCGTACTCGGAGAGCTGGGTCCGGCATGCCTCCGACTACGCGGATATGACCGTGGAGCGATTTGGGATCTCCGACACGAGCTTCGTCGTGGAGCTCGCCTCCAACGACGGCTACTTGCTGCAGCACTTCACCGCGAAGAACATTCCGGTGCTGGGAATCGAGCCTGCCGAGAACGTCGCGCGTGCCGCGATCGAGCGCGGAATCCCGACGCTGACGGAGTTCTTCGGCTCGAAGCTTGGCGCGTCGCTGGCCGAGGAGCGAGGCCGCGCCGACCTGATCGCCGCAAACAACGTCCTTGCGCAGGTTCCCGATCTCAACGACTTCGTGGCGGGGATTGCGGAGCTGCTCGCAGCGGAGGGCGTCGCGACGATCGAGTTCCCCCACCTCAAGTGCCTGATCGAGGAGAACCAGTTCGACACGATCTACCACGAGCACTTCTCGTACTTCTCGTTCCTGACCGCCGTCGAGATCTTCGATCGGCACGGGCTCCGCATCTTCGACGTCGACCAGCTCGCGTCGCACGGTGGGTCACTCCGTCTCTACGTCAGCCACCTGGACTCGAGCCACACGACGACGAGCCGGGTCACGGAGCTGGCTCGGGTCGAGACGGAGGCCGGCTACCGGACGCTGACGCCCTACCGGGACTTCGCCGCCCGCGTCGAAGAGACCAAGCGGTCGCTGCTCGAGTTCCTCATCGACGCCAAGCGCGAAGGGGCCTCCGTCGTCGGCTACGGAGCCCCGGGCAAGGGAAACACGCTCCTGAACTACTGCGGCATCCGCTCCGACCTTCTCGAGTACACGGTCGACCGCAACCCGTACAAGCACGGGCGTTTTCTCCCGGGCACACACATCCCGATCTTCGAGCCGGAGCACCTCGACGAGACACGGCCCGACTTCATCTTCATCCTGCCCTGGAACCTCAAGAAGGAGATCGTGAAGCAGCTCGACCATGCCAGAAGCTGGGGAGCGCGCTTCGTCGTCGCGATCCCTCAACTCGAGATCCTGGCGTGAAGGACCGGCGATGAAAGTCGTCCTCTTCTGCGGCGGCATGGGCCTGCGAATGAGCGACGGCTCGGTGAGCATCCCCAAGCCGATGGTGAAGATCGGCACCCGGCCGATCCTCTGGCACATCATGAAGTACTACGCCCACTTCGGGCACAAGGAGTTCATCCTGTGCCTGGGTCACCGTGCCGAGGCGATCAAAGAGTTCTTCCTCACCTACAGCGAGGCGATGAGCAACGACTTCGTCCTCTCCGACGGCGGCCGGCGGCTCGACCTCCTGCAGAGCGACATCGACGACTGGCACATCACCTTCGTCGACACGGGCCTCCACAACAGCATCGGCGGGCGGCTGCTGGCCGTGCGCCAGCATCTCGACGGCGAGGAGCGGTTCCTGGCCACGTACGGCGACGGCCTCACGGACGCGCCGCTTCCCGACGTGATCACGTCGCACCGGGAGCGCGGGAAGATCGCCACGTTCATGTGCGTGCGACCCAACAACTATTCGTTCCACACCGTCGATCTGAGAGACGGCGGTCTCGTGGGCGGCATTCACGACATCACGCAGGCCGATATCTGGATCAACGGCGGCTTCTTCGTCCTCGAGCACTCGATCTTCGATCATCTTGGCGCGGGCGACGACCTCATCGACGGCGCGATCGGCCGCCTGATCGAGCGCGAGCAGGTCTTCGGCTACCGGTACGAGGGCTTCTGGGCCCCTATGGACACGCTCAAGGACAAGCACAACCTCGAAGCGCTGCATCAAAACGGCAACAGTCCCTGGCAGGTCTGGGAGTCGAACGGACAACTCGACTCGTAGGATTTCGGGGCGTGCTCACCCTCAACCTCAACAGCGCTCCGGGATCTCGCCTGGTGGTGCTCGCGCTGGGCTCGCACGCCGACGACATCGAGATCGGCTGTGGCGGGGCGGTCCTGCGTCTGGTGGCCTCGGCATTCGAGCTCGAGGTGCACTGGGTCGTTCTGAGCGCGAACGCCGCCCGGGCGGTAGAGGCGCAGGCGAGCGCTGAGTCCTTCCTCGATGGAGCCGCGGAGCAGCGGATCGTGATCGAGAGCTTCCGGGACGGCTTCTTTCCGTACGAGGGCGCCCGGATCAAGGAGTTCTTCGAGGCGCTCAAGGGAGAGCTCAGGCCGGACCTGATCTTCACGCACCAGCGCAACGACCTGCACCAGGACCATCGCTGCGTGTCCGAGCTGACGTGGAACACCTTCCGCGACCATTTCATCCTGGAGTACGAGATCCCGAAGTTCGACGGCGATTTCGGAACGCCCAATGTCTTCGTCCCTCTTGACGACGCTACGTGCGACGGCAAGATCGCGAAGCTGATGGAGCACTTCGGGACCCAGCTCGACCGGCGCTGGTTCACGCCGGACCTCTTCCGGTCGGTGCTTCGGCTCCGAGGCATGGAGGGCGGAGCGCCCAGCGGCCATGCCGAGGCGTTCTACTGCCGCAAGCTGGCCTTCGACCCGCTATGACGAGCCCTGGCGGAATCGAGGGCGTCGAGGTAGTCGCGCTCCGGCGGATACCCGATGAGCGGGGGACGATCCTGCACATGCTCAGAAGCACCGACGAGCACTTCAAGGGTTTCGGCGAGATCTATTTCTCAACCATCTACTCCGGGGTCGTCAAAGGCTGGCACAAGCACCGGGAGATGACGCTCAACTACGCCTGCATCTTCGGACGAATCAAGCTGGCGCTCTACGACGATCGGCCCGAGTCCCCCACGGCAGGGGTCGTGCAGGAGGTCTTTCTCGGGCCCGACAACCATTCGCTCGTCGTGATCGGCCCCGGAATCTGGACCGGCTTCAAGGGGCTCACCGAGCCGTTCTCGATTGTCGCCAACTGCTGCACCCACGCTCACGACCCTGAACGCACGACCCGCCTCGATCCGCACGAGAACGAGATTCCGTACGACTGGTCGATCCACGAGCACTAGTCCGCCGGGACCGGCCCGCGGGCCGCGAACGAGGTCGTTTCAGAGCTCGTCTAGGAAGCGTCCACCTGCTCGTCGGGTCGGAGGAGGTCGCATTCGAGCAGCGCGTCCGCAGCCCGGCTGACCTTCGCGAACGGCAGGCCGGAACGCTCGGCGATGTCGAGCAGGCTGTGGTCACCGTCCGAGAGGTTCAGCACCCATAGGAGCGCCTGTTCGTCGAGGTTCTCCTCGCTCGACCCTCCGAGCTTTCGGTACAGGCCGCGCCGTCCGAGCTGCGGCTCGCCCGCAGGGCTCTGGTTCAGATAGACCCTGTTCTCCTCCAGTACCGCAATCGCCCCGAGGACGGTGAAGAACGAGTCGGAGAGCGCTGCGGGATCGACGAAGTCGAGATCGTCGGCCGACGTGTGGTACTCCGGGAACCGCCCCCACGGGGTTCGCATCAGGCACCCGACCGGCAGGTCGAACGCCGGCGAGCAGTACTGGCGCTCGTCGTATCCGGTTGGACTGAACTCCTGCACCGAAAACGGGCCGCCCGAATGCTCGAGGGTGTGGCAGACGGCACGGTCGATCTCCGCCTGGCCGCGGCGGCTCCGCTTGTAGGTCGGGGAGCCTCGATCGCCCAGGCAGGTGAGGACCAGTCCGTGCTCGATCCGATCGACAGCCTCACGGTTCCTCGACAGCCAGGTGATCGCGCCGATCGTTCCCGGCAAGAAGAGGAAGCGGTACGAGTAGCGAAGCGAAAGCGGGCCGAGGTGCTTGGCGAGCCGGCTCGCCACCGCGATCCCGGAGAGGTTGTCGTTGCACTGCGACGGATGGCAGGCATGGATCGACAGCAGCACCTCCTCGCTCGACTCCCCGGGGATCAGGCACTCCCCGTAGGTGAGATGACCGTCCTCGAGCGAGCTGTCGATGCAGACGTCGTACTCCGCGTCGGCGTCGAGCGACGCTCGATCGTTGTGGCTGAGGCAGAAGCCCCACGTCTCGTTGTAGTACGAGGTGCGGTACGGGATCAGGTCCGGAAGCTCGGGTAGCGAGTGCAGGTGCGGCTCCAGCTCGGCAAGACGCATTTTCGCCCTGACCGGGACGCTATACCCGACCACATGCAGGTTCGAGCTGCCGAGATCGATCAGCCGCCGGCCCGAGGAGTCCTTGACGTACGCATCGGTGAGGTTCCACTCGCGGGGCACGGTCCAGTCGAGAGCCTCGGTACCCGTCGGAACCTCGACGAGCTCCAGCGGAAGCTCTTCCCGGAGGTAGCGGAGCGTCTGGCGAATCCCATCCCCCGTGATGCTCCGGTTGACGGGGTAAAGGTCATGGACGACGCGATATGCCTCGGCCCCCACAGCGTCAGGGTCGAGCGTCGACACGAGATTCCGTACATCGGAGCCCATCTACGAAGTATGCGAATGCCGGACGCCCGGCGTGCTTCTTATTCCGGCGCGGACGAGGAGGGCACGAGCCCGTGGAGCAGCGCCCCGATCGTCAGGAGCACGATCTTCATGTCCAGCAGGAACGACACGTTCTCGATGTAGTAGTTGTCCCATTCCGCCCGCTCGCTGATCGAGGTCTGGCCGCGAAGGCCGCTGGCCTGCGCCCAACCGGTGATGCCGCCCTTGACACGGTGGCGGCGGGCATATCCGTCCACGGTCGAGGTGAAGTCGTCGACGTACTGCGGACGCTCGGGTCGAGGCCCGATCAGGCTCATGTCTCCGTTCAGGACGTTGATCAGCTGCGGCAGCTCGTCGATCGAGAGCTGCCGTAGAAGCCTGCCAAGTCCCGTCCGCCGGTCGGCTCCGCCCTCGACTCCCCCCGGTGCTGTGTCGGGAGGCAGCTCCTTTGCCACCTCGGCCGCCGGGTCCGATGCCATCGTTCGGAACTTCAGCATCGAGAAGTGCCTCCCGTTGAGCCCCACCCGCACCTGACGGAAGAAGATCGGCCGCCCCATGGTCGACCAGATCGCAAGGCTCGTCAGGAGAAAGATCGGCCAGACGAAGAGCAAGACGATCGACGCCACGAGCCTGTCGACGGCGTACTTGATCCGGAAGTAGCGGGAGCTCTCGAGATGGACGATCCGCATGTCGAGCACGGGAAGCCCGCCGATGCGCCCCAGGGCGACATGCCGGCTCGTCTTCTCGTACAGGCGGGGCACCATGGCGACCTCCACCCCAAGCGCAGCAGCGCGCTCCGCCACCGCCACCAGCTCCTCATGTGACGCCAGGGAGAAGGTGATCACCACGTGCTCGATCGCATGCTCGGCGATCGCCGCATCGAGCCCGGCCGTACCTCCGATCACCGGCAGGGGGCGATGGTCACCGGAGAGCTCGAGCGGCGCGTCATCGAGGTAGCCGACCGGACGCAGCCCGAACTCCGGGTGTTGCAGAAGCCGCCGCCCAATGAGGTTCCCGACCCGGCCAGCACCGACGATCAACGTCGGGCGCAGCGATTGGCCACGCCGGCGTGACGCTGCCTCCTGGGTGAACACGACCCCCCGGGCGATCGAGACCGTAACTGCGACCGTGGCGCACGCGAGCAGCAGCAGCCGGGAGCGAAACGTTGCCGGCGAGAGCAGCGACCAACTCGATGCGACGACGAGCCAGGCGAGCCCGACCTCGACGAAGGGCACCGAGAACCCTTCGATGACGTCGAGATGCATGCGCCACGAGTACGTCCCGCGCGCACGGGCGATGACAGGCACGAGCAGGATCAGCGCGAGCGTCCAGGCGGCCGGCAAGAGGGCCGAGCTACGCCAGCTCAAGACGCCGGCAATCAGCGCGATCGCGGCGCAAACACCCGCCACGTCGGCGGCGAGAATCCGCCGAAACCAGTCGCGCCGGACATCCCGTTGCGGCTGCAGCACGGCGTCCCGAAGCTGGAGGTTCTCGACGACATGCGGAGAGGTCGATGCCGTGGCCATCGATTACCCGTCCGGGATGGACCGTCGCCTGCCGATACGTTCGCTGTGCCCGTGCGCCAGCGTACGGCACAGCGATCCCGCTGATTCGTAAAGCCGCATCCCCAACTGCCCCCGTTCCGAAGAACCCTCAAATACAGTTCACATCTCGAACACGGAACAACATCCGCAACTAATAGAGGACTCAGACTACGGGTTCCGCGAAACGTCGGCTACATGCCAATCCATGCAGTCTGCCCTACTTGATTTCGACTACACAAGTAATGCGGTTGCATTAGTCGTAACACCAAGTTAAGCTGCGATCGGGACCTGTTTCACGGGGCGACTTGACAAGGGGTGGACGGATGGGCTCGGACAGGGGCGGAACGCTGATCGTCGACAGTGACGAGGAGGCACGCGAAAAGCTCTCGAGATTGCTGCTTCGAGCAGGCTTTTCCGCAGTTCACGCCTCCACGGGCGAAGAGGCTCTGGCGGCGGCACGGTCGGAGCAGCCGTGGCTCGTGCTCCTCGATGTCTGCCTTCCGGATGTGAGCGGTTACGTGCTTTGCCGGGAGCTTCGCGACGAGTTCGGCGAAGAGCTGGCGATCGTCCTCCTCTCGGGCGAGCGAACCGACTCGGTCGACCGGACGACGGGCTTCCTCGTCGGTGGCGACGACTACGTCGTCGAGCCGTTCGATCCGGGCGAGCTGCTCGCGCGTGTCCGCAGGATCAACGAGCGTCGCGGCTTCGGCCGAAACAACGAAGTACGGGCGAGCGGGAGAGCGGGGCAAGAGAAGATCGATGCCCTCACTCATCGGGAGCTCGAGGTCCTGCGCCTGCTCGCCGCCGGCAACCGCACCCGCGAGATCGCCTCGACACTCGGGATCAGCGAGACCACGGTTGCAAGCCATCTTCAACGGGTGCTTGCGAAGCTGGGCGTCAACACGAGGGCGCAGGCAGTCGCTCTCGCGTATCGCACCAACCTCGTCTGAAGAGCACGAATCACAATGTTGTCTAAAGAGCGCGAATCACAATGAGCGTCGTTCCCGGCGCCCTCGGATCCTCCTCCAGCTCGGGCACGAACGCTTCGCGCTCGCGGCCGGAGCTTCCGGCGACCTTGATCCCGCTGAGCCGGTCTAGCGCTCGACTGAATCGGCTCATTTCCTGAAACGGCCGTCACTCGGACAGGCAACCAGCCTGGCCTCCGAGCCGGCCATCCCACCCACCGACCCGCTCGCTCTCCAGCGAGGGACGCCGGCAGCTAGCGGCGGTCAATCCGCCTCGCATCGCCAGGATCCGATCGAGGCGCTTGCGCGGGGTTGATCCGAACGTAGGCCGAAAGACGTATGGATGTCGACTCCGCTCGAAACTAAACTCGCGGGGCGGGTAGCGGCGGGCGCTTCTCCCTCACGAAAGGACGGTTATGGCGGCAAGGAGGTTGTGCGTCACGATTGGCTTGGTCGTAGCGCTTGGAGGGCTGTTCTCGTCGATCGCTTCGGCAGCTTCACCGGCCGGCGGCCCAATGCGGATCTACGTGACACCGAACGCGGGCGCGGTCTACAAGATCGTGGTCGCGGGTGCGATCGGGGACTACGGGACTGCCACCTCGATCGACAAGGACGGGAAGGTGAACGCGAACGGCGACTACGTGAGGATCAAGCTGAAGCACGGCGGCTTCGAGGTGAACTCGGTCGCGTTGAACAAGAAGACGAACAATGCACCCCCCACTCTGGTCAACGCCGCCACCTGCTCGTTCGTCTTCGGTGGCTCGGGCCCGGTCACCCTGTACAACGGGAGCGGCGAATACGCCGGGATCTCCGGGACGTTGCAGATCACGGAGACCTTCGCCGGGATCGGACCGGTCTACAAGACGGGAGCCAAGAAAGGCAAGTGCAACATGAGCAACAACGCCCAGCCGATCGCCTTCTGGGGCTCGATCACGGGGATCGGGAAGGTGAAGTTCTCCTAGCGGGATTTCGAGCTCGTCTCAGAATGAGCGCCCCCGACACGGCTCTGTGTGGGACCCCTCCGAGAAGGAACGTTCATTTTGAGACGAGCCCCGGGGAGCTCTACCGCGTGCGGGCGCTACCGAGGCCCGAATCAGAAGCAAGCGGACGGTCGGCCTCGTAGCAGCGAGAACTACTCGCTCAGGAGGATCGTCCGCGGCGGATCGTCGAGCTTCAGGTTCGCGGCGACGAGCGATCGGCCCAGCATCGACCGGAGCCGAGATGGCCTGGGCGGCGACGAGAACGTGGACCGTGTGCCTGTCGCCGCCGCGCTGGATCGTCCAGGCCCACGCAACGCGGATGTCCTCCGCTCGATCTCCTCGACCTCCTCCGGCCCGGACGCGATCGCCCACGGGGATGGGCGTGTCCGGTGGGATCAGCTCTTCGCTCACAGCGACCAGGGTACGCGCGAGCCGACGGGCGGGTGTCCGGGAAGCGCACCGCGGGTGCGCCCAGGTGCAGGCCGCCGGCACGGTTCGGGATAGAACCTCGGGGTGATGCGACTGCCGGACCCGTGTTCGTTGCCTGCGCCCGGCGGCTCGAGAGCGTCGAGATGAGCGCGCCGGCGTCGGGACCCGTTGCCCGGCGAGCCGGAGGGGCGCGCTGGCACAGCCGAGCACCGCCTGCTGAGCCCGCGGCGGGCGGTCGCCCTCGCCTACGTCTGCCGGGATCTTCATGAGCGCGCTCGACATGCAGATCGTGAACGTCGCGATCCCGACGCTCGGGCAGCTCGTTCGGTGCGTCGATCGCAGAGGTCCAGTGGACGGTCGTCGCCTACCTCCTCAGCCTCGCAGTCGTGATCCCCGCCTCGGGCTGGGTGGGCGACCGGATCGGGATGAAGCGCGCCTTCCTGATCGCCCTCGGCATCTTCACGCTCGGGTCGGGCTGTGCGGGGCGGCTCAGAGCCTCGGTGAGCTGATCGGCGCCCGAGTCCTGCAAGGGGTCGGCGGGGGAATGCTGACGCCCGTCGCCACGGCGCTCCTCTTCCGCACGTATCCCGCCCGAGCAGCGGATGCGGATCACGCGGACCCTGATCGTCCCGATCCTGATCGCGCCGGCAAGCGCCCCGCTGATCGGCGGCTTTCTCACCGAGAGCGTCTCGTGGCGGTGGGTGTTCTGGGTCAACCTCCCGGTCGGCCTCGCCACGTTCGTCGCTGTGCGTGCTCTATCTCGAGGACACGGAGGGAGCACGTGTCGGGCCGTCTCGACGTGGTCGGGATGATCCTCGGGGCCGTCGGCCTCGAGTGCGCTCGTCTACGCGATCAGCGAGGGCCCGACAAGGGCTGGGCCTCGACGCCGATCCTCGTCGCCGGTGCCGTCGGACTCGTCGTGAGCGCCGCCTTCGTGCGGTTCGAGCTGCGGCACCCCGAGCCGCTGCTGCGCCTGCACCTGCTCGGCGATCGCCTCTTTCGCGAGCACCCAGATCGTCTACGCCCTCACCTCTGGCTCGTTTCTCGGCTGCCTCTACCTGACGCCGATCTTCCTGCAGGAGCTTCACGGCGCAATCGCCGCTCGGCTCCGGCGCGACGACGTTCGTCGAGGCGATCGGCGTCTTTTTCTCCTCTCAGGTGATCGGAAGGGTGTACCCGCATCTTCGGGCCGCGGGTGATGATGACCTTCGGAAGCGTCGGCGTCGGAGTCATGCTCGCTGGCCTTCGTGTTCATCAACGCCCACACGAGCCTCTGGACGATCCGCGGGCTGCCTGTTCCTCATGGGGGCCATCAACAGCGCCACCTTCCTCTCGGTGCAGAGCTCGATGTTCTCGACGATCTCCGCGCAGGACACGAGCCACGCCTCGGCGATCTACACGGCACAAAGGCAGGCTTCGATCGCCGCGGGAATCGCGATCCTCTCGACGATCGTCGCAAGCCAGAAGGAGCATCCGCTCGAGGGCTTTCACCACGCTTACCTCGCTGCCGCCGATCCTCTCGCTCCTCGGCGGCGCCGCGGCATTCGGCCTGATCCACACGAGCGATGCCCGTTCGACGATGATCCGCAAACCAAGCGGCCGAAACCCGGTTGAGGCGTGTTTTTGAGGCCGAAACCACCCGTTGGGTTGCAGCGTTGGCGTCAAATCGGGCGCTCTTTCCGTGAAATCTCTTCGATGGTTCGGTGTCCCTCGTTCGAGTGATCGGTAGGTTGGGCCGGGACAGGGGAATCGGCAGGGCCCTGCGTGGTCCTGCTTTGGAGGGGGTTGCGGCACCCGTGCTGGCTCAGGGCTTGCGCGATGTCCGGCTCTTAGGGCCGCAGGAACCGATCCGGCGCCTATCGCATGCGGAATCGAGCGACAAAGCTAAAAACCACGGAGTTGCGAGTTCCCGCGGCATTCCTGCCGGGTGAGCCACAGCCGGAGGGCTCGATTCGGGTGGGCGAGCTCAGCATCTCGTTCGCAGATCGGACCTCGGCAGTTCCGATTGGCCCGGCCGCAACCGCGTTCGTTGCGGCTGCGACGCTGGGATGTGGGGCGATGGTGTCCGGGTGGCCCGCCAGGGAGCTGCCAGCGGGTCTGTTCGGCGGGCAGAGGGCGATTGCATCCGCGGTTCCGATCGAGCGGGTGCTCGGGGCGACACGGCCGACGACGGTGCTGGTACCGAAACGAGCCGCGCAGGTCGATCACGCGATCACCCCGCCGGTCAGGCACGCGGCGGTGGCCCCGGTGACGCTCAGGCTCCCGGCAGCCCGCGAAGACGACTCAAGGGAAGGCATCCCGGCTCGAGGTCGCACCGGCACCCCATTCGGTTCCCGCCCGGGTAACCGCGCCCGTAGCCGCTCCTGCCCCGGTCGTCGCTGCTACCCCGGACGCCTCTGCCGCTCGGCCGCGCCAAACGGGCGCACGGCCTGCGGCTCTTCCCCATCCTTCGGCAGCGGGCACCGAACGCACTCCGGCACCGGAGCCGGGCTCGAACGCGGCGATCGGCCGCAAGACGCCGAAGACGTCGCTCGCGCCGAGGCTAGGCAACCCCGTACTCGGTTCGTCGACCGTCAAGGCCCATTCCAGGATTCCGAGCCCGGTGGTCGAGCATGTCGACGTATCGGGCTTCGTAGGAGCCGAGTTGTCCTACGGTCAACACTCCTACCAGCACAACTCATGGTGGGCCCACCATTCCGGATCCACGTCCCCCTCGGCGCCAGATGGTTCAGCAACGGCAGACGCGACCGACCCGGCGTCGCTGCAGGCGGCATCCGCCGACACGACGCCTTCCGACACTACGCCCGCCGACACCACAGCTACGGACACGACTCCGGCAGACCCCGTCGCTCCCACCGCGGACACCACACCCGTGACTGCGGCGGTCGCACAGGCCTCGCCGGTGACACAGGACTCACCGGTGACACCGGGCTCGCCGGTGACACAGGGCTCACCGGTAAGCCAGGGTTCGGCGGAGGCACAGGGCGCTGCGGAGGGCCAAGCCCTGGCGGCTTCCCAGAGCCCGGCGCCGACCTCGACTGACGCGCAGGCCGCGGCTGACGCGCCCGCCGCGCCGCCGCCGGCCTCCGGCTTCTGGTCGGCGACCTCGTTCCTGAACACGCCGCTCTCGTCGTTCACGGTCGATCCGAACAGCTCGAACTGGCTTTCCGAGCTTCAGGCAGGGAACACCTACGGGCTGTGGGTCGACTCCACGGACTGGGCGCCGCCGATCTACTACGCCGACGTCCTCGACGCCGACGGCCACCGTGTCGATCGAGAACACGGGCGAGCAGATCACGATCCCGTATGAGTCGAGCTTCGTGCCCGATCCGAGGAGCGACTCGCAGCTCGCAGTGATCGACGAGTCGACCGGCTGCGAGTACGAGTTCCAGGCCTTCGATCCCTCGTCGCTGACCGCGCATGCCGAGGCGACGTTCACGTCGAAGCGGAACAGGCGCCCATGCCGCCGATGCCGGGGTGACCGGCAGCGAACATCTCCGAGCTCGGCGGGATCATCACCGCAGACGACGCGAAGCGGCTCGATCGACCACGCCCTGCGGCATCGCGACGCCGATCAACTCGCCCAGCTTCGTCGCTCCCGGCGACCTCGTCGGACGGGGGCCGCCCGGCGGGATTCCCGAGGGCCAACTGGTGCGGCTCGATCCGAGCCTCGACCTGAGCCAGTTCGACCTGGATCCGTTCCAGCTGATGGTCGCGACCGCGCTTCAGCGCTACGGCGGCTACGTCGCAGACAACTCGGGCTCGTTCAAGGTCTACGCAGAGAGCACGGTCGACGGCTCGAACTACGCCGAGACGCCCGACGCACTGCCGTGGAGCGTCGTCAGCCAGCTCCAGTTCGGCAGCACGAGCTTCGCCTCGGGTCAGCTGCCGGCGGCCCGGCGCACCACCACCGGCGCGGGCTGCAGCCAGGAGCACTGAGTCGACGGCCGCGAGGCGGCGCCGGCCTGGCCGCCCTCAGGACTTGTGCTTCTTCTTCTTCCGGCCCGAGCGGTCCGGCTCGACCGTCTCGAAGAACGCCGGCGGCTCGCGCCACTCGAACGCGGTCTGCTCGCCGCCGAGCGCTCGGCCACGAACGTGCGCAGGAGCGCCTGGAGCGACCCCCGCATGTGCTCGCGCAACTCACCTTCATCGCCTGAAGCTCCGCCAGCTCCGCGGCGGTCGCCGCCCGGTTGTGCTCGCTCTCGCGCTCGAGCTTCTCGAGGTGGGCACGGGCCTTCTTCATCATCAGCTCGCACTCGGCCCGCGCGTCGATTCGCGCAGCTCGTTCGCGGCGCGCTGGGCGATCATCAGCACGCCGCGGCGAGATCGGCCTCCTCCCGATCCGGGTGTGGCCTCGATCCTTCAAACGAGGCCTCCACAGGGCAGCGGGACCCGATCGGAAGCGACAAGCTCGTTACCGACCTCGGACACGGACTCTCGGGACACCGCCTCCCGAGGAGGGGTCCCCTCTGGCACGGCCTCGTCCTGCACGGTCTCCTGGGAACTCGCGTCCAGCTCGGCCGGGGCCGGCCAGGCTTCGGAAGCGGCCTGCAGGCCGGCAGCAGCTTGGGGCCCGACGACCATGTGGGACTCGAAACCCGCCTGCGGCTCGGGCGCCGGCTGTGAGTCTGCCGGGGCTGCCTCCAGCTCGGGCGGGACAGCTCGCCCTCCGCGGGCCGCGGTTGCGTCGGGCGTGGTTCCGCCGGGCGCGGTTCGATCGGGAACCGTTCCGTCCCGGTCCCGGGCCCGCGGCGGACTCACATCAGCCCCGCGCCCGAGCTGCTCGACATCCCCGAACTGCTCGAGCGTCGCCCAGAGCCTCTTGTTCTCGAGCTCGAGCTGCTCGTAGTCGTGGGCAATCCGCTTCAGGAGGTCTTCGACCGGGGCCTTGCGCAGCCCGCCGACGAGCGCCCGCGGCAACTGCACGTTGATCTCGTCGCGATCAGCCATATTCCCCGCGAACATCAGTCCGCAAAGTATCAGCGCTTGACGTGATTCCTTGCAGGACTTTCGTGCTGGTTTCGGTCCAGACCAGTTAGACTGCGACGGAGTAGAAGCGGTTGGGGTTCGACTCGAGGAGGACGTCGAACGGTGTCAGAGCAAGAGCCGAACTTCGGTCGGGACGAGCCCGGTGCGTCCGGAATGGGCCAGTCCGGAATGCACCAGTCGCCCGGCGAATCAACCGATCAGCCCGGGCCGTACGACCCGTTCCGTCGCGCTCCTTTCGCCCCGACGGACGCACCGGAGGGCCCGCCCGACCCCGCAGCGACGGGTGAGCAGGCCCCGGACGTCCTCGACGACCTGCTCTCGCACGCCGCGCAAACGGTCGAGACGCTTCTCGGCGAGGTCAAGGCCTCCCACGAGGAGCTCGCCCGGCACGAATCCGGCCGCAGAGTCATCGGACGGCCGGCCGGCTGGCGGACGCTCACCCGAGGAGATCGTCGGAGAGGTCCTGATCGCCGCCCGGCGCGCTGCCGATGAGATGGTCGCGGAGGCGACCGCAGAGGCCGCAGCCATCGTCGGAGCTGCTCGACGTGATGCCGCGCCGGTCCTGGCAGAGGCCGAAGCCACTTTGCAACACGCGTCGGCTCTGCACCGTGAGGCTCACCGACCGCAAGGCAGGCGCAGGCCGGTGCAGCCGCGATTCTCGAATCGGCGCGTGCCGAGGGCGAGCAGACTCGATCGCCGCGGCGACGGCCGAGGCGACGACGCAGGCGTAACGAGCTGGAGCTCAGCAACGCGCGGCTCGAGACCGCGATCAAAGACCTTCGCACCGAGTGGGCCGGCCGCGCGATCGACGCGCTCGTACGCCTCGAAGGGCTCGGGCTGGAGCCGGCCTCCACGTCGGAGACACCGTCAGCGCCCGGCGAGCTCGCCGGTGAGGTTGAGGTCGACGGTGAGGTTGAGGTCGACGGGTCGGAAGCCTCCGGGGCTGAGCCTGATGCGACCCTGGACGGCCAAGCGGAGCTCGGTTCAAGCGAGCATCGCGTAGGACGAGCACGTCGCGGACGAGCACGCCATGGACGAGCTTCGTGTGGATCAGCACGATGTAGACCATCACGGTGGAACGGAGCCTGCCGGATTTGAACAGTTTGGATCCGAGCGACCCGAGCTCCCTCGGCACAACAGCCCGTTCGAGTACTGAGTTCGAATACCGAGTCCCGCCCGAATACCGAGTCCCGTTTGAAACCCGGTAACGGGACTTCCCGGCTGCGCCTGCCAACCTGAGTCGTCGGGCCGAGTCGCCAAACCCTGGTCGCCGAACCTGAGCGGCTCAATCCGGAGCCATCCGGATCGGGGAGCCCGACCAGGTGATGCGGCGGCCTGACGCGCTCGGCGGCCGAAGCCCTTGAACCGACGGTGCTAATGTGCGGTTGTCGGTGCCGTATTCCGCGGTGACGAGCAGTGCCCGCCGGATCCCAGATCGAGCGTCCCGGCGAACGTCCTCCCACAGGCGCTGCGGGGTGGAGCAACAGTGACCGTCCGAGTTCTCGTGGCCGGTGATGATGCCTCGAGATCGTCCGGAGGAGAGATGGATGAGCTGCGTTTGGTGACGTTCCCCGACACGGCGGAGAGCGATGGCCTGGGAAAGACGGCCAAGCTGTCGAACTTCCTACCGCCAGGCGCACCGGCGAGACGCAGCATCTGCGGGTCCTGATCGCGAACGAGAAGCGGGACCGGCTCGAGCTGCTCGCGCAGGTCGTGATCGGGCTCGGCCACGACGTGATCGCGCGCGAGATCTACGTCAAGGAAGTCGGCTCGACGACGGCCAGGGAGCGTCCCGACGTCGCGCTCGTCGGGCTCGGCCTCTCGTCGGAGCATGCACTCGACCTGATCGGCGAGATCGTCCGTGAGGCCTCGTGTCCCGTGATCGCCCTGCTCCACGCCAACGATCCGGCCTACATCCACGAGGCCGCCAAGCGCGGGTGTCTTCGCCTACATCATCGACGGCACCCCCGAAGAGCTGCAGAGCGCGATCGACATCACCCTGCAGCGCTTCACGGAGTACCAGAACCTTCAGGGCGCCTTCGGGAGCCGCGCGACGATCGAGCAGGCGAAGGGAATCCTGATGGCGCGCCATGCGATCACGGCGGACCGGGCCTTCGAGATGCTGCGCAACCACTCCCAGACGCACGGCCGTAAGCTGGTCGACGTAGCCGAGGCGATCGTCGAGAGCCACCTGCTCCTGATCGCCCCGCTGCCGAGTCCAGCGCGCCGCGCCCGGCGGATACGCCGAAGGCCGGAAGAGCTCATTGCGGAATGAAGTCTGGTGCCGCTCGGACAGGCTGGATATCGCGAGGCTGCGTCCTCAGGCGCCCCAATATCGCTTGGATATTGGGGCTCCCTGGGTTTCTCAATGACAGTGTCCTTGCCTCGCACCATCCACCGCGCCCGATCGACGAGCTGCATTCTGCAATGAACTCTAAGAACCTCTAGACGAAAGGCTGCCGGCACCCGGACCGCTGACAGACTGTGCCGACGAGCTGGCTTCGAGCTTGCGAGCCGTCGTCGAACCCAAAGGAGAGCCATGACCGGCAAGTCGGATTTCACCCCGGAGGAATGGGAGACGATCGTGCAGGCGCCGCCCACGGCGGCGCTGATCGTGATCACGGCCCAGCGTGGAGGCGTCTTCCGTGAGACGCTCGCACTGACGCAGTCCTACGCCGAGGCGCACAAGCAGCACGGGCAAAGCGAGCTTCTCGACGAGATCGTCTCCAGCAGGCCTGCGCTCGATCACTCCCATTACCACTCGGCCGAGGAGCTGAAGGAGGCCGGCCTCGAACACCTTCAGGCGGCGTCGACCTGCTCGAAGCCAAAGGCGAGCCCCGAGGAGACCGCGCGTACAGGCGTTCATCTCGATCTCTCAACCAAGGTCGCAACGCTCACCGAGAGCATGGCAGACAGCATCAGCGAGAGCGAGCGGCAGCGCCCTCGACGAGATCGCCGCGGCGCTCGGCCCGGTCGCCGCCTGAGCGAGCTGGCGCCCGACCGGCGACGCCTGCGAGCGGCGCTCGGGCGGCGGCCCTGCCGGCAGGAGCGGTTCTGCGCTCGGGCGAACCACTTCGCTCATGCCGCACATCTCTTCCGGCGCCTTCGGAGAGGACGCCTTCGGGCGCCGTGCCGAGGCGGCCGCACGGTTCTTCGGCACGCCGAACTACATCATCGGCCAGACGCTGATCGTGATCGCCTGGATCGCGGTGAACGCGGTCGCCGTCGGGCTCCGCTGGGACCCCTACCCGTTCATCCTGCTCAACCTCGCCTTCTCGACCCAGGCCGCGTACGCCGCGCCATTGATCCTGCTCGCCCAGACGCGCCAGGTCGACCGCGACAAGATCGCGCTCGACCAGCTCGAGGCGCACCGGGAAGAGGTGATGGCGCACGCGCAAAGCCGCGAGCTCGCCCTGAAGAAGGAGACCGACGAGCTGAAGGCGCTCCTGACCGCGAACACCGAGCTCACGCGTCAGGACAAGGAGTTGACCGAGCGGATCGAGTCGCTCACGCGGGAAATCCACGCCCGTCTGCCGGCCGCCTGACGCCTCGGCCGGGCCGGACTCGAGTCGCTCGATCCGGTCCGGGACGAAGCGGCGCTCCGGCGGATCAGGCCGCTGGCTCGGCCTCCGATCTGAGCGTCGGGAGCGCACCGCGGATCAGGCGCGAGACATGCATCTGGGTCAGGCCGAGCTCGATGGCGATCCGAGACTGGGTCAGATCCTGGTGGTAGCGCAGGTGGAGGATCCGACGTTCGCGAGGGGCGAGCCTCCGAAAGCGCGCAGCGAGCACGAGCCGGTTCTCGGCCGCCTCGAAGGCGGGGTCGTCGCCGCCCAGCATGTCCACCAGAGTCACCTCGGTCTCGTCGTGCGCGCCGGACACGGCCGAGAGCGAGGCGGGCTGAAAGGCATACCTCACTTCGAGCGCCTCGGCCACCTCGTTCTCCGTCATCCCGACTGCCGCGCCGAGCTCGAGGGTCGTCGGCGCCCGCCCGAGGGTCAGCGTCAGCTCTTCCCGTTCCCGATAGAGCCGCGAATAGAGCTCCCGGACAGATCGCGGGATCTGGACGAGACGGACGTTGTCCCGCAGGTGATGCCTGATCTCGCCGACGATCACGGGGATGGCGTAGGCGGTGAACTCGGTGCCACGGTCGAACTCGAAGCGATCGATCGCCTTGAGGAGACCGATCGAGCCGACCTGAATCAGGTCGTCGACATGCTCTCCCTGGGTTGCGTAGCCGCGTGCGAGCGAGGCGATGAGCGGCAGGCAGTCCGCGACCAGCCGGTCGCGAGCTTCGACCTCGTCGTTCTCACGAAAAGCGCAGAGAAGCCGGCGGCGGCGGGCCGAGGTCGACTCCTTCTCGTCCCGTGTTGCGCGACGCCGGCCGGAGCGTCCACGCAGACGACCCGACCCGAGTGGATCCGTATCGCGATGCAGTGCCATGCTCGATCCTCCTGTGTCGTCGAGTGCCGGGTTCGGCGACCATGAGCTCGGTCGACCAGGTACTCCGGCCTACTCGCTGAGGGCGGATCGTTGTCGCGGGCCTGTCGTTTGCCCGTGACCAGCTGGCGGCGCGCAGTCGTTTCCGGCGCAGCCAACGTCATCATAGCGTCCGGGGACCCGGAATGGCTCCCCCGTTTGCCGCCCGACGTTACGGGTGTTTCTTCGCCGACGGTTCCGCGGTACCGAGGACGTCGAGCAGAGCTCTGATGTCGATGTCCCGCTGGGTCGGAAGCCCGAGCGGAAGATGAGCCCGCACCGTGTAGCGGTTGCGCCGCCCCTCGCGCTCCCGTGCGATGTAGCCGGCCCGATCGAGGTCGGCGACGATGTTCTGCGTCGCACGCTCGGTGATGTTCAAACGCGCTGCGATATCCCGCATCCGGATCCGCGGGTCCTGTGCCACCAGGAGCAGGGTGCTCCCGTGATTCGTGAGGAATCCGAACCTCGGGGCGACACGTTCGGTCGTGGACGTGGACGGAGGCATCGTGAACTACGATCTAGAATACACGAACTTGTGATCGTATGTATAGTGAGCCCGGCCGGTACCGACGCGAGGCCAACCAGGCCGAGGCGGTCGCGGCCACGGACACAGGAGGCGAAAGCATGTCGTTTCTCACCCAACTGTTCGCTCGCTTCAGCAGCAAGCCGGTGCAATCTGCTCCGGCAGCAACGGCAGCACAGGCCTCATCCGACCCGGCACCCGCCCCGGTGCAGGGCCCGGTCGAGCATCCCGCCACAGAGACGGGCACGGGCACGGCCGACTAGGCACGAAACCGAGCCGCACGCTACGGCAGCAGCCGCCGAAGCGAACCGGCCCCCAACCGACCGCCGTTTGCAGGATGCAACCGCGGTCGAGGGTTGAACCAATCAGCCCGGACGATACGGACAGTCCGAGAACACGGGCACGGGCACGGAAGCGTCATGCGACTTGTCGCATTGCGAGTCGCACGCCCGAGATCTCCCATCCATACAGAGAGGCATTCGATGAGACGTATCCCCTTCTTGCTGGCCGTGGTTGCCGGCGCCCTCGCAGTTCTAACCGGGCCGGCGCTCGCGGCGAGCGTGCGAACCGCCGTGAGCCCATCAAACAGCTCGCTGCCGACGATCTCAGGCACCCCACGCTCGGGTCAGAGCCTGAGTGCCACGAGCGGCTCCTGGGCCGGCACGGCCCCGATCGCCTTCGCCTATCAGTGGCAGCGCTGCAATGGCTCGGGGAGCGGCTGCAGCTCGATCGGCGGCGCCACGAACCAGAACTACGTCGCAGCAAACGGTGACGTCGGAGCGACGATCCGCGTCCAGGTGACGGGGTCGAACTCCGACGGCTCGAATCAGGCGTTGTCGGCGGCAACCGGCGTGGTCGCTGGGCTCGGCACCGCCCCCGCAAACACCAAGGCGCCTTCGCTGTCTGGAAAGGCACAGGAAGGCCAGACGGTCACCGTCAGCAACGGTGGCTGGACCGGCGAGGAACCGATCACGTTCAGCTACCAGTGGCAGGCCTGCACCCCAAGTGCGGTCTGCTCCGACATCGCCGGGGCAACCGGCAAGAGCTATCTCGTCGGCTCGAGCCAGGTTGGCTCCACACTGCGTGGGACGGTCACGGCCGCCAACTCGATCGGGAAGGCCTCGGCCCCCTCGAATGGGTCGGTAGCGGTCACCGCGAAGGCGAGCTCTCCCGTGAACACCGGCCTGCCGGTGATCACGGGCTCGCTGTCGGTCGGGCAAACCGTGCAGGCATCGGCCGGGAACTGGACGGGCCTCGGCACGAGCGCGTTCGGCTACCAGTGGTCGCGCTGCAACACGGATGGAACGAGCTGCGCGAGCATCTCCGGCGCGACCGGCCAAAGCTACGGAATCGGCCAGGTCGATACCGGCAACGCACTTCGCGTCAACGTCACGGCAACCAACTCGAACGGCACGACGAGTGCCACCTCGGCGGCGTCGATCATCGCCGCGAAGGTCAATCTCACGGCTCGCTTCAACGCTGTGCTTCGAGCGAATCAGGAAGTACGGCACCCGCAGAGGATCTCGAGCCGTGCAGCCGGTCGCTTCACCGCGCGGCTCACCGGTAGGACGCTCAGCTGGACCTTGACGTTCTCGCACCTCAGTGGGCGGCCCACGATCACGGGGCTCAATCGAGGCTCGCGGGGCTCGAGCGGCGTCGCGTTCAAGACACTGTGCCGCCGCTGCAGCTCGCCGCGGCACGGCAGCCTCACCCTGACTGCGTCACAGCGCGACGCGATGGTCAGCGGCGGCACCTACGTGAACATCCACACGGGCAGGAACAGCCAGGGCGAGATTCGCGGCCAGATCAACCGCGTGAGCTGAGACCGGGCGCTTCGAAGGCGGCACCGTCCATCGAGCAACGGGAGCATGGACGGTGCCGCCAGACGGCCGGGCGGCAGTCGCCGCCGAGCGCGGGCGGTTATCGTCCTCGCCGATGCGCGACGTTCTCTATCCACTGCTGGCGGTCGACTTCCTGCAGGCCGTCTTTGCGCTCCGGGCGTTCCAGCGCGCGCGCGCCGGACGGCGCGCCGGTGCCCCGAGTTACGCTCGCTACTCCTTCGGCCGGGGCCTGCTTGCTCTGATGGGTGCACTGGTCCTGGCCGTGCCGGTCGATCCTTGGGCTCGCGAGCGTGCTGTCGGCGGTGGCGGCCCTTGTGCTTGCGTTGGTGCTGGAGGCGTGTGCACTCCCGGTGGCCCGATCGGCGCTCAAACGGCTCGAGGCCGCTCATCAGGCCCGCCGGCCGGCGATCCGCTAAAGACGCTCCAACAGAAGGTCACTGGTCGCCGGGGTGAGCTGGATGCGCTCTACCCCCTCCTCACCAGGCCCCTCCGCCTCCACCGCCACCCCCGCCTCCGCCGCCACCGCCAAAGGAGCCGCCGAGACCGCCGCCGCCGGAGCTGCCCCCACCGCCGAATCCGAACAGCCGTGCGAGCAGAAAGAACGGCGCCAGGATGATCCCGATGATCAGCCAGAGCAGGCTGCCGATCCCGCCGCCACCGCCGCTCCCCGAAGTTGCGGTAGCGGCCTCACCCGTGCCGTAGGGCGAGGAGAAGATCTGCTTCTCGCGTGCGACCACGATCGCGAGGCCGTTCCCCGCCTGACGCCGAGTGTCTGAAGGCACGAGCCGGCTCGGGAACACGGAGTCGATCTCCACGTACTGCCGCGCCGGGATCGTTTGCGCGTCGATCGTGAACTCGTTCGAGCCCGAAATCGCGACCGAGCCCTTGACCGAGGCGGGGTGACCCCACACGCGGAGCTCACCTGCGGCCGTCTCCCGGCTGGTTGCCGGACCGGGCAGCAGCACAACCGCGTGCACCGCATCTGCTGCGACCGGCCATTGGGCACCCCAGACCTGAAGGTAGAGATTGGCGATGTCCTTGTAGACCCGCAAGTAGCCGGTCATCCGGTAGGAGATGACGAAGGTGCGGTTCGCGTTGGTGGCGTCGAAGTGCCAGGCCACCTGCTTCCATCCCTGAGCGGTCGTCATCGTCCCGTAGGTACCCGTCGCGCCGCTGGAGCCGACGAGGGCACTCCCGGTCGCGCTGTAGGGAAACCCGTCCGAGGACACCTGGACGTCATCGATGCGCTCGCCACCGGCGACGGGAATGAGCCGGTAGGCGCCGTGAAAGGCACCGGCAAAGGCGAAGGTGAGTCGTTCGGTCGCCTGGATCGAGCCGTTCGGCTCGACCTGAAACGTCTCGTCTGCCGAGGAGATGCGATAGCTCTTGGCAAAAGCCGCGGGAGCGATCACCAGAACACCACCGACTAGGAGTGCGGGGATCGATGCGCGCAGGAGACGGGGGCCTGCCATACGGCGCATCATCTCGCAGATCCACGTTGGCGGCGAGCTGCGAGCGAACCGGACGGTCGATTTACCGGACGGTGGCTTTACCGGACGGTGGGCAGCGGGCGACGGAGACGACGCCGTCGGACGCACTTCTTTCTAGGCGAGAAAGACTCCCTTCGCGGCCGTCTCATAGCCACCCCGGTACTCGCCCCGTGCTTTAGAAGCTCTAACAAAATGACCTCGCGCTGACTGGGCGTGACGGGTGCGTGCACTGCTAGGACGCAGGGAGCCCCAATATCCTTGCGATATTGGGGCGACTGAGGACAACGCAGGGCGCGTGCCCAGCGCGTCCAGGCGGCACGTGCTCATTCTGTTAGAGCTTCTTAGAGCCCATTGCAGAATGAAGTCTGGTGTCGCTCGGACACCCTGGGCGGCGCGAGGCTGCGTCCTCAACCGCCCCAAGATCGCCTCGATATTGCGGCTCCCCAGGTTTCTTACAGACAGCGTCCTTGCCTCGCGCCACCCAGTGCGCCCGATCGACGAGCGTCATTCTGCAATGAGCTCTTAGAAGCTGTCATCCTCGTCGATCGCGTGCTCGAGTTGATCGTCACGAGCAATGCCCTCGCGGTTGGCCTCGTCGCGGTCCTCGCCGTCAGGATGCTCGCCGCCGGCGCCTTCATCCTCGTCGTCGACCGCGGGATCATGGGGTTGCGGCTCACTCATGGCGCAATCCTAGCGCCGGGGTGGCCCGTGTCGAGAGCCACGCCCCGCGCGAACCGCGGCGAGCTGCCGGGATCCGGACGCTCCCGCCGCCGCCGACAGCTGCCCGGCAAGTCCCCGAGCAGCGAGGCGACATTCGGACATCCCAGCCGTGGTCGCTATTGCACCCGGGCGGCAAATCCGGTACGACTGCCGCTCTGGCGAGCACGGCTGCACCTCCGACAGCGCCTCACTGGGCCGGCGATCCGGTGACCGCCCGGCGAGGCTTCTTCTGGGTCGGGGTGGAGCCCACCAAGCTCGGGGCGGGAACGGTGACGCGAGGCCCGATGTTCGTGCAATGGGAAGCGCCCCCGGAGGTGACGAAGCCCTACCCCCTCGTCCTCGTGCACGGCGGCGGCGGCCAGGGGACGGACTGGCTCGGAACACCCGACGGCAGGCCGGGCTGGGCGACCTTCCTCCTCGAGGAGGGGTATGCGGTCTACGTCGTCGACCGCCCGGGTCACGGCCGCTCGCCGTTTCACCCGGACGTGTTGGGCCCGCCGGGAGGCGTCTTCACCCACGAGCTCGTCCTCGCGCTCTTCACCGCGGCGGCCGAGGGCCCGATGAGCCATCCGACGGCCCACCTCCATACCCAGTGGCCCGGAGACGGGGGCCTAGACGATCCCAACGTTCGCCAGTTTGCGGCCGCAGCCGGGCCGATGCTCGCGGACATCGCGGTGGCACACGCTCTCGAGCGTGAGCGTGGCGCTTCACTCCTGGACACGATCGGGCCCGCCGTCCTCGTCACTCACTCCGCCGGCGCGCCGATGGGATGGCTTACGGCCGATGCACGCCCGTGCCTCGTCAAGGGAATCGTGGCGATCGAGCCACTCGGGCCACCGTTTCTCGACAATCGCGAGCTCGGCTTCAGCCTGCCGTGGGGGCTCGCTGCGGTTCCGATGGGATTCGAGCCGGTCGCCGCCGCCGCTGTCGAGCTCCAGGGGAAGCCGCGTGCACTTCCGAGCCTCGAGAAGACTCCGATCGCCGTCGTCGACGCGGAGGCATCGCTCCTCGCCCACGCCGGCGGTGCGACCGTCGCGTTCCTCGAGGGCGCAGGCTGCACCGTCGACCATCTCCGACTCGAAGAGCACGGCGTCCACGGCAACGGGCACCTGATGATGCTCGAACGGAATAGCCGTGAGGCGCTCGGTCCCATCCTCGGCTGGCTGAGCTCCAACCACCTCTGAGCTCCAACCGAAAGGACACCAACGTGGGCCGGGCAACCTTCGGCATCTTCGACCACATCGAGAACATTCCGGGCACCGGCACTCACCGGCTGCTCCGAGACAGGCTCGAGCTGGCCAGGCTCGCCGACGAGGCCGGCTTCACCGGCTTCCATCTGGCCGAGCACCACGGCTCCGACCTCTCGATGGCGCCCAATCAGGAGATCTTCATCGCGGCGGCCTCGCAGGTCACGAAGACGATCAGGCTCGGCCCGATGGTCAAGCTCCTGCCCCTGCATCACCCGGTCCGGATCATCGAAGACATGTGCGTTCTGGACCAGCTCACCGGGGGGCGACTCGAGTTCGGAGTTGGAAGCGGCGTCGCACCGATCGAGCACGCGTGGTTCGGAAGCGACTGGACGACGCGCCGCGAACGGTTCGAGGACTCGCTCGCGATCATCTGCAACGCGCTCGCCACCGGTGAGATCTCGAGCGCAGGAAGCGCCTACCACGACTTCCCGACCGTGCCCCTCTCGACCAGGCCGTTCCAGGACCCGATTCCGTTCTGGTACCCGGGCAACCCAGTGCTCGCCGGCCGCTACGGCATGAGCCTCATGTGGCCCGGCCCTGTCAGTCAAAGCGCCTACGACGTCTACACCGAGGCCTGGCACGAGCACAAAGGCGGTGAGCTGCGTGTCGACGGCCCGGATTCACGGCCCCGGGTCGGCTGCACGATGCTGGTCGCGATCGCTCCCAGCGAGCGGGAGGCCCTCGAGATCGCCCGGCGAGGCATGGACGGTCTCGTCCGCAGGGCCGAGAACGTCCACGTTCACGACCGGCTGATCATGTCGGAGGCGGACTGCGAAACGGCGCTCGGGCCGCTTCGCAGCATCCTCGCCCACATGGAGGACGCGATCCAGGCTGGGGCCGGCACCGCGCCGCAGATCGCCGAGCGCCTCAGCTCGATCCTGGACGGGGGCCTCATCGACCACATCGTGCTTCAACTCCCCGTCGGCGACATGACGTTCGACGAGGCGCGGCGCACGGTCGAGAGCTTCGCCGCCGTGGTGAAGCCCCAACTCGAGCGGGACTCGCTCGCAACCTGAGCCAAACCGACCCGACCCGACCTGACAGGCGGGAGGGATCGCTCCTACCGGTCAGCCGAAGGCGATCACCGACCTGATCCCATCCTGCGCCTCCATCAGCTCGAAGCCCCGGTTGACCTCGTCGAGCGAGATCGTGTGCGAGATGAACGGGTCGACGTCGATCTCACCGTTGACGTAGCGCGCGACGAGCTGCGGCACCTCGTCGCGGCCCTTGATGCCGCCGAACGAGGAGCCGGCGACCCGTCGGCCTTGGATGAGGAAGCGCGGAATGATGTCGAGAGTCTCACCCTTGCCGGCGACGCCGCACATCGTCGCGAGCCCCCACCCCATGCGCGCCGCTTCGACCGCCTGCCTCATCACGGCCACGTTTCCCGTGGCCTCGAACGTGTAGTCGGCGCCAAGGCCACCGGTCAGCTCGAGCACACGCTCGACGGCATCCGGGCCTCCGACGAGCACGTCGGTCGCGCCCTGGCCGCGCGCAAGCTCGAGGCGGTCGGGCGAGAGGTCGATGCAGACGATCCGATCGGCGCCCTGGAGCCGGCAGCCGGCAACCGCGCCGAGGCCCACCATCCCCGCGCCGAAGACGACGCAGGTCGAGCCGTGCGCAACCTTCGCGGTCTTGATTGCGGCACCAAGCCCGGTCGAGAGCCCACATGCGAACAGGCACGCACGGTCGAGAGGCGCCTCGGGGTCGATCTTCGCGAGCGCGATCTCCGGCATCACGGTGTACTCGGCAAAGGTGGAGGTGCCCATGAAGTGCCGGATCGGCTCGCCGCCGCGCGAGAGGCGCGTCGTCCCGTCAGGCAGGTAGCCCTTGTTCTGCTGCTCCCGAATCGCCAGGCAGAGGTTCGTCCGGTCGTCGAGGCAATGGACGCAGGTGCGGCACTGAGGCGAGAACAGCGTCACGACGTGGTCCCCGGGGACGAGCGAGCCGACCCCGTCGCCGACCCGCTCGACGACGCCGGCGCCCTCGTGCCCGAGGACGGCCGGCGCATAGCCGGACGGATCCGCACCCGAGGCCGTGTACAGGTCCGTGTGGCAGACGCCGCAGGCGACCAGCCGTACGAGCACCTCGCCGGGCCGCGGCTCCTCGAGGTCGACCTCCTGTACTCGAAAGCGGCGCCCCGAACTGCTCCAGCACTGCGGCCCTGATCCTCATCGCGCAGCGATCATAGACTCGCCGCCGCGCCAAAAACGTGGCCGACCGGCGAGCTCGAAGCGAGCCTATCGCGTGGAGGACCGCGATCTCGAGCAGGACGAGCGCGATCCCGAGCGACGCCGTCGGCCAGGCCGGCGAGGGCAGCTGCCCACCACCGATCGAACGCCCGCCGGCCGGCGAGGAATCCCCAGCCGAGCAGCTGCAGGTCGCAGACGGCGATCGTGAGCGTCGAGGCCGTGTCGTGCCCGAAGAGACCGGCCCAGCCCAGCGCGAGCACGGCGGTGGGAAGGAACGCCGCCTCGACGAGCGGCCACTCGGAACGAGCGATCGCGACGACATGCGAGGCGTTGAAGAGCGAGCCCAGATGAATCCGCTCGGCGACGATCCCCGACCAGAGGTGGGCCAGCCAGAACACGCCCAGCGTCGAGACCAGCGCCAGCGCGGTGTCCTCGGAGGAGACGTGCTCCTCGCGGAAGGCGCCCGCGATCGCGGCCGCGACGATCGAGCCGTAGATCGCGGCCGCATGGAAATCCGCCTGACGCGAGCCCGGATCGGGGCCCGTGGGAGACAGGCCGTCAGGACGAGCCGGCGTACTCATGGTCCGGGTGGGGATCGCCGCTCGCCTGGAGGATCACCGCACCGATCACGACGGCGCCGCCGATCAGGGTGGCGTTCCCCGGCCGCTCGCTCAACGCCAGCCATACCCAGACCGGCCCGAGAACCACCTCGAGCAAGCAGATCAGAGCCACATCGGCCGCGGGGATCAGCCGGGCGCCGATCGTGAGGAACGCGAGCCCGAGCCCCATCTGGCCGACCCCGAGGGTCACGAGCAGGAGGAGATCGCGACCGTTGACGCTTCCCGGGCTCGCGAACGGTGCGAACGCGAGCAGCACGAGCAGCTGTGAGAGGCAGACCGCCGGGGTCATCGAGACCTCACGCCGGTGACGGGTGATCACGACGCTCCCGGCGAAGGCGAGCGTCATCACGATCGACAGCGCGAGCCCGAGCCCGCGCGCACCGCCCGGCCCGCCGACCATCACGCCCACTCCCGCCAATGCGACCGCCATCGCTGCCCCCGTGCGCACGGTGACCGCCTCGTGCAGGCCGACCCATGCGAGGAGCGCGGCCGCGAGCGGCGCCAGTGCTTGCAGGAAGAGCACGTTCGCAACGGTGGTGTGATTGAGGGCGACGATGAAGGTGGACGAGGCGATTGCGGTCAGCACCGCCACGCCGAGCCCCGGGAGGCCCATCCGGGCGAATGCGCGCCTCACCCCGCCCCGCTCGACCCAGGCCGCGTAGCCGAGGAGCGCAGGCACGGCGAAGAGCGCGCGGCCCGCGACCTGGGTGGGTGTGTCGAGCGGTAGCTCCCGCTGCAGGAGGCCGGCGCTCGACCAGGCAAGCGCTGCCAGCGCCACGTACATCTGGCCTGTCCGCCGTACGGAACCGATCTGTGCCACCCCGCTGACAGCCATCGCGACAGTCAATCAGTCGTGCGGGCGTCCTCGATTGCTTGGACGTCGGCCGCTTGTCGAGACGGCCATGCGACACCACCGACTTGACCCGCGACGCCGGGAACGACGACGATGCCGCGAAAAGGCGAGACGACCGCCCGAGCCCGGTCAGGCCGTGTCCGATTCGATCCGTCCGCCGGCAGACGAAAGGAGTTCTTGTTGTCCACCGTTCTCTGTGTCCTCTATGACGATCCGGTCGACGGCTATCCGAGCTCGTACGCGCGCGACACCGTCCCGAAGATCGAGCGGTACTTCGACGGGCAGTCGGCCCCGACGCCCGAGGCGATCGACTTCGTCCCCGGCCAGCTGCTCGGAAGCGTCTCGGGCGGCCTCGGCCTACGGAAGTACCTGGAGGCCGCCGGGCACCGGTTCGTCGTCACCTCCGACAAGGACGGTCCCGACTCCGTCTTCGAGCGCGAGCTCCCCGAGGCGGAGATCGTGATCTCGCAGCCCTTCTGGCCGGCCTACCTGACCGCGGAACGGATCGCGAAGGCCCCCAACCTGAAGCTCGCGATCACGGCCGGGATCGGCTCCGACCACGTCGACCTGCAGGCTGCGATCGACCGCGGGATCACCGTCGCCGAGGTGACCTACTCGAACAGCATCAGCGTCTCCGAGCACGTCGTGATGATGATCCTCGCGCTGGTGCGGAACTACATCCCCTCCTACCAGTGGGTGGTCGAGGGCGGCTGGAACATCGCCGACTGCGTCTCCCGTTCTTACGACCTGGAGGGCATGCAAGTCGGGACCGTCGCAGCCGGCCGAATCGGCTCGGCGGTGCTGCGCCGGCTGAAGCCATTCGAGGTCGGGCTCCACTACACGGACCGCCACCGGCTTCCCGTCGAGGTCGAGCAGGAGCTCGGCGTCACCTACCATCCCACGGTCGAGTCGCTCGTGAGCGTCTGCGACGTGGTCACGATCAACGCGCCGCTCCATCCGGAGACGGAGCATCTCTTCAACGACGAGCTGCTCGCGAAGATGAAACGGGGTGCCTATCTGATCAACACCGCCCGCGGAAAGATCTGCGACCGCGATGCGATCGTGCGGGCCCTCGAGAGCGGCCAGCTCGCCGGTTACGCGGGCGACGTCTGGTTTCCACAGCCAGCCCCACGCGACCATCCGTGGCGCACCATGCCCCATCACGGGATGACCCCCCACACCTCCGGGACGAGCCTCTCTGCCCAGGCTCGCTATGCAGCCGGCACGCGCGAAATCCTCGAGTGCTGGTTCGGCGGCAAGCCGATCCGCGACGAGTACCTCATCGTCGACGCCGGCACGCTCGCCGGCACGGGCGCCCACTCCTACAGCGCCGGCGACGCAACCGGCGGCTCGGACGAGGCGGCTCGCTTCACGAAGTGAATCCGTAGCGAACACGACGATCGAAGCGTCAAGGGTCGGTCCCTCCAGGTACAACGGCTAAGAAGCTCTAACGACACCGGTGAGGAGAGGGGAATCGGGCCTTGAGGCAGGAACACCGCCTCGAACTGCGCCTGTTGGGGCCGTTCGAGGCTCTCGTCGACGGCGAGCCCGTCAGGCTCGGCCGGCGCCCGAGGGCCTTGCTGGCTGCGCTCGTGCTCCGCCGTGGGGCGAGCGTCACTACCGACTGGCTCATCGACGTCGTGTGGAATGGCGCGCCGCCCACCTCGGCGCGAAGCGTCCTCCACGTGTACGTATCCCAGCTCCGGCGCGTGCTGCCGGCCGAACGGCTCGTAACCGACCAGTCCGGTTACCGTCTCGCCCTGCAAGCCGGCGAGGTCGACGCAGACAGGTTCGAAGAGCTCGTTGCCGACGGGCGACGCGCGAGCGCCGACGAGCACCTTCGCCGCGCGGCGAGCCGGTTCTCATCGGCGCTCGAGCTATGGCGTGGAGAGGCGCTCGCCAACCTCGACGACATGGCGTTTGCCCGCGAGGAGGCAGCGCGCCTGAACGAGCTCCGTCTGGCCTGCCTGGAGGATGGGTTCGATGCCGAGCTTCGGCTTGGCGGCCACGTCGAAATCACGGCCGGCCTCGAGCGGCTCGTCGCGGAACATCCCCTCCGGGAGCACTTGCGCGGCCAGCTGATGACGGCGCTCTATCGCGGCGGCCGCCAGGCCGATGCCCTGGCCTCCTACCGGGAGGTACGACGCCTGCTCGTCTCCGAGCTCGGTCTGGAGCCGGGGCTCGAGCTTCGCGAGCTCGAGCGTCGCATCCTCGGCCACGACCCAGGCCTCGCGGCGCCGCAGCCCGAGACGTCCAGGCGGCGACGCGTGCCGCTACCTCACACGGAGACGATCGGGCGCGATATGGAGCTCGCCGAGATCAGTGAACGGCTCCTCGGCTCGCGGACCCGCCTCGTCACGCTGACAGGGCCAGGAGGGATCGGCAAGACGAGGCTTGCGATCGAGCTGGCCAACGCGGTCGGCGACGAGCTTGCAGACGGAGCCGCTCTGGTCGACCTGGCCCCACTCGGTGACCCGCAGCAACTCCTCCCGACGATCGGACGGGCCCTGGGACTGCGCGAAGGCGACGCGACCGGATGGCTCGAACTGCTCCGCGCCCATCTCGGCGACCGCGAGCTTCTACTCGTGCTGGACAACATGGAGCACCTGGTCGACGGCGCCGCCGCCCTGTCGCCGCTGCTCGACGCGGCTCCACGGCTGACGATGCTCGCGACGAGCCGGCGACGGCTACGGCTCTCCGCCGAGCACGTCGTCGACGTCCGCCCGCTCGAGGTCGATGCCGCCAGAACCCTGCTGGCGAGCCGCGTTGCTGCTGCCGGGGTCACGGTCGATGTCGAGGAAGAGATCGCGACCGCGCTGTGCGAGCGTCTCGAGGGGATGCCGCTCGCGATCGAGCTCGCCGCTCCGTTGTTTCGCCGGCTCTCGCCCACCGAGCTCCTGAGCCTGCTCGACTCGCGCCTCACCGTCCTGAACGACGGACCTCGAGACGCTCCAGCACGGCAGCAGACGATGCGCTCGACGATCGACTGGGGCTTCGATCTGCTCGATCCCGAGTCGCAGCACCTGCTCGGGCGCCTGTCGCTGTTTCGGCGAAGCTTCGACGCAGCCGCAGTCTCCGACGTGGGCGGGCTGGCGGGGCCGGCGGGCGCCCTCGAGCAGCTCGTCGAGTCGAACATGGTGCGCCAGTCCGGCGAGAGCTTCAGCCTGCTCGAGGTCGTGCGTGAGTACGCCCAATCCCTGCCGTCGGCTGACGAGGAAGGGCATGAGCTTCACGCACGTCACTTCCTGGCGCTGGCCGAGTCCGCCGAGCCTCAGCTGGTCGGGCCCGATCAGGGCCAATGGCTCGAACGGCTCGAAGCCGCCAACGACGATCTTCGCGCCGCACTCGACTGGTTCACCGCCCGCGAAGAGTCGCGGCTCGAGCTGCAGCTCGCGGGTGCGCTCGGACGGTTCTGGTACATCCGGGGCTACCTCAGCGAGGGGCTGGAACGCTTGCAAAGCAGCGTCGCGAACGCCGGCGGCGCCCATCCGGAGCTGACCGCGAATGCGCTCCGCTCGGCCTCCGCGCTTGCCGTGCTGAGCGGAGACTACGAGCGGGCACGCGAGCTCGTCGAGCGGGCACTTTCGCTCTACCGGCAGCTCGGCGACGAGCTCGGGACCGTCAGAGCGCTCAGCAACCTGGGTGCGATCCTCCACTCCCTGGGCGAGCTCGACGCCGCCGCCGCGACGCTCGACGAGTGCGTCACCGCCGCCGAGACGCTCGGTGAGCGCCGGCTCCTTGCCCTCGCCAGGAACAACCGAGGCGACGTCGCGCTCTCGCAGGGAGACCTCGAGGCCGCCCGCACCGAGTTCGAGCAGAGCCTTGCGCTCCTCCGGGAGGCAAATGACGTCGCGAACGTGGCGCGCTCGCTCTACAACCTCGGCGCGGTCGCCCTGCAGCAGGAACGCCGAGAAGACGCGCGCCGGCTCCTCGTCGAGGCGCTCGACCTCTCGGGCAGCGTCGACGACAAGGAAGACATCGCGTGGTGCCTGACCGCTCTCGCAAACCTGGGAGCGGCCGGCGGACGGCCCGAGGACGCCGCGGTCGTGCTCGGCTTCGCCCGCACGCTGCTCGACCGGATCAATGCTACGAGCAAGCCGTTCGAGCTCCGGTTGTACGAAACCACCCTGGCCGGGCTCGGACGTGCGCTCGGCGAGCAGGAACTCGACAGGCTGTTCGCGAGCGGCACGCGAACAGCCGACGCGGACGCGATTGCGCTCGCGCGCTCGCTCGGCGCCTGACGTGGCTTCTCGGCCCCGATTTCTCGGCCCTGCTCTCTCGACCGCGATTTCCTCGACCGCGATTTTCTCGACCGCGATTTTCTCGACCCAGAGTCCGCCATGCCGCCCCGTCGAGGAGCTCGCCGGCCGAATTAAAGGGATCTTATGGAGCCGGCCGCGATGCTCTTCGCGCCCTCAGAGCCGGCCTGTCGCGTCAACGGGCGGTTCGCGAATCACGACCGGAGGTACGCATGAAAAGGAAGAACGACACTGCAACGAGTGTGTACGGGCTCGTCGGCGGTCCCAGCTTGGCCCGGCGAGGGGCAACAGCCCTTCTGCTCTCCACCGCGATCGCTCTTGCACTCGTCGCTGCGGGCTCCTCGGCCCGCTCGGCAGCCTGTTCGTTCTGCGGTAAGAACCTCGTCAAGAACCCGGGCGCGGAGTCTGGCAAGGGCCAGAACGCCGTCAATGAATCGGGTGCGGTCCCGGGCTGGACCAAGACGACCGGTGCGTTCGGCGCCGCCTTGTACACCGCTGCCGGACTCAACTTCACCCCCACCGGGATGGGCCCGAAGGACAAGGGCAAGAACTACTTCTTCGGGGGAGACCTTCCCGGCGCTCAGTTCCCCGAGAGCGTCGGAACCCAGGTGATCAAGCTCCCGGCAGGCGCCGCCGGGCACAAGGTCACCCTGAGTGGCTGGCTCGGCAACTACAGCAATGACACGGCGCAGGTGCGCGCCCAGTTCACCGACAGCTCGGGGAAGACGATCTCCGCGCTCCGGATCGGGCCGGACACGACGATCAGCACGAGCGGTGACATGGCGTTCCGAACGCGGAGCGGCACCGTCCCGGCAGGAACGGCGAGCATCGCCGTGGTGATCACCTTCACGGATCACAACAATGCGAACGAGGCAGGCGTCGACGACGTCTCCGTCGTCCTGAGCTGAGGGCAAGCAGCAAGTCGGCGGGAACGGGGCGCGACCCGTTCCCGCCGAGCTTTTTCACCGACGCGATCAGCCGACGCCGATGAAGCCGAACAGCCCGTGCGACCCGCCGCCCGGGCCGGAGGCGAAGTACAGGTTGTTCGTCGGCCCCGCGGAGGCGCCGTTGCCGAACGCGATCGCCCAGAGGCCGTCGAGCGCGATCGGAGTGCCGTTCGCCGTCCGCAGCTGGCCCTTGTAGCCCCACTTGCCGTTCGACAGCACGGTGTAGGCGCTGATCCGGCCGTTCCCGAAGTTTCCAATGAGCAGGTCGCCGCCGTAGGCGCCGAACGTCGTCGGCGCCATCGCGAGGCCCCACGGGGCGTTGAGCGGCGCCTTCCTGCCGCCCTTCGAGGCGACCCGGGCGATCAAGACACCGTCGGGCGAGAACTCGTCGACATAGCCGAGGCCGCCGCCTGCGACGGACAGCTTCCCCGTCGTATCCTGCTGCGCGTAGGTCACGAAGATGTTCCCGTTCAGCGCCTGGATGCCGAACGGCGCCCAGCCCTTCGGAATCCCCGTGTCCGTGAAGCCCAGTGCGAGCGGCTTGAACGAGGCATCGAACACGTCGACGCGAGCGTTGTGGAAATCGGCCGCGTAGAGCCGGTCGCTCGCGGTCGCAAGGCCCGTGAACTCAGCGCCGGCGGCCGAGTCGTCAACGGCAACGACCGCGGCGGCGGCGTTCACGGCCGGCGCCCAGCCGAGGATCTGTCCGGCCGAAGTGGCAAACAGGAACCGCGACGCGCCGCTGGTCCCGTTCTGGGTGACGGCGAAGTCCGTGGTGCTCGGATTGCCGATCGTGCCGGTCGGGCCTCCCGGGACGCTCACGACAAGAGCGTTCTTCGAGCCCCCGCCGGTATAGAGCGTCGAGTTGCTCGACTCGTTGTTCGAGATCCACCACGGCGAGGTCGCGGTGTCGCTCAGGCCCCAGCCGTTGACGAGCGCCGAGTCGGTGAGCGGCGCTGCGACCGCCGAGCTGTCCGAGACGAGCGGGTACACGTTGTAGGCGACGAGCACCGACGACCGTGCACCCGCGACGGCGGCGCCGAACACCGCTGTCAGGGCCAGCACAGCGGCCGTCGCGCCTATGCGGCGTCTGAGAAAACGAGATCCGTACATGCCTGCACCTCCAAAGTCCAATGAGTAAGGGATGCAGAGGGATACGCCCGAAGCGGCCAGCCCGGTTTTTTGAGGCTCGAATCAACGCTCGAACCGACCGCGTGAGCCGTGTCAGCCGGCGCGCGCGTGGGGCCGCTCGTCCGGGTCGGGCTGCACGACGAGAATCAGGTCGTCGTCCCCGCGCAGCCAGCGCCTGCGGCCTGCGTTCGAACGCGCGCGGCGCAGGCTGAATCTCGTCGCCTGATTCCGCTTCTTCTGCGCGTACAGCCGCTCATCCGCAAGCGTCAGCGCCCGCTCGGGGTCGCGGGCCTCGAACGGAAGCAAGACCGAGCCGAAGGAGCTCGAGATCGTGAACTCCGACCCTGACTCGTTCAGAGCCTCGATCGCAGCCTCGAGTAGAGCGTCCGCCGAGGTTTCGCCCACCTCGGCGAGCACGCAGAACTCGTCGCCGCCCATGCGGTACGCGCAGTTGTTCGTTGCCGCCGCAAGATTGGCGCCCAGACGCGCAAGCAGCTGGTCCCCTGCCGGATGGCCAAACGTGTCGTTGAAGTACTTGAAGCCGTTCAGGTCGAAGAGGGCCATCAGCCGGTACTTGGGGGCGTCCCCGATCTCGAACGCCCGCGCCAGGTCTGCGGTGAGCTTCCGGCGGTTCGGGAGGCCCGTCAACGAGTCGTACTCGGCGAGCCGCGTCAGCTCCTGCTCGTAGTTCTTGCGCTCGGTGACATCCTCGATCTGCGCGACGATGTACAGGGGCTCCCCGGCGGCGTCCCGGATCGGGGTGCTGTTGATGCAGGCGTACACGGTCTCGCCGTCGGACCGGAGATACCGCTTCTCGAATCCCTGGACGTCGGTCAGCGCCGGCGCCCTCGTTGCCCAGTGCTCCCGGGTGGCTTCGATGTCCTCCGGAAGCGTGAGGTCGTAGACGGTCGACCGAAGAAGCTCGTCCTCGTCCCTGCCGAGCAGGGTGCAGAGCGCCCGGTTGACCTTGAACCAGCGGCCGTCGGGGGTGATCAGCGCCATCCCGATCGGCGCGTTCTCGAACGCGGCGCGGAGCTGCTCGTTTGCCACCTGGAGCTTCTCGTCGACGCGCTTGCGCGCGGTCAGGTCGAGGCACGTCCCCACCCAGCCCGTCAACCTTCCTTCGCCGTCGCGCGTCGCGGTTGCAAACCCCTCGATCCAGGCGATCTCGCCGTCCCTGTGAAGAAATCGATACTCGACCACCGAGTCACGTCCCTGCTCAGAGGCCTCGGCCCATTCGGCGGTCACCCGGTCCGCGTCGTCGGGATGAATCGCAGCCTTCCACCCTTCCCCGAGCGCCTCTTCGTACCGGAGGCCGGCGAGCTCGCACCAGCGCGCATTCACGTAGTCGCATGCACCCTCGGCGTTCGAGCGGAAGATGCCGTACAGAGCGTGCGAGGTCAGCGCTCGCAGCATTTCGTGCTCGGCGACGGCGTCGCCGGTGGCCTTCAGGCCTTCCGAAACGAGGTCGCCCGCGACATCGAGGTCACGGAACTCCATACGGTCTTATCGTCCCGCCCGGAGGCCCGGCTGTCCCTCGATCGAGGGATCACCGCTCTAGGCAGGCGACACGGCGACCGAAACGCCCACCGAAACGCCCCCGGTCAGGGTCTGGAGCACCACGCAGTAGCGCTCGGTCAACCGAACGAGCGTGTCGATCTGCTCGGCTTCGGCTGCACTCACGAGGTCGAACCTGAGCCTGATCGCCCGGAAGCCCACCGGCACGTTCTCGTCCTTCGCCACCCCAAGCGTCCCGCGGAAATCGAGATCGCCTTCCACGCGGATCGTCCCGCTCACCTGCACCTCGAGCGAGGTGGCGACGGCCTTCAGCGTGACGCCGGCACAGGCCGCGAGCGCCTCGAGGAGCATGTCGCCCGAGCAAGCAAGCGTGCCGCTTCCGCCGGTGGCCGGATGCAGTCCCGCCTCGACGAGGGCGCGGCCGGTCGAAACCGAGCAGGTCAGCGTCTGCTCATCGATCTCACCCGTAGCCGAGAGCGTGACGAGCGCGCTCTCGGGCGCCTCTCGGTAGCGCTCCTTCAACGGCCGCTGGATTGCCTGCAGCTCAGCCTTCTCCATGGGCCGATTGAGCCTACCGGCGGCGGCGCGGTGGGGCCAGGCAAGGCGCCGTTTGACCTCGTTCCTTGACGGGACGGGAACGGGCGGCGAGCATCGAGCCCGTGCGGGCCGACCCAAGGACGGAGGACCAAGCACTTCGGGCGCAGGTCGTGGAGCTGACCTCGGCCCTCGTCGCGATCGACTCGGTCAACCCGTCGCTCGTCGAGGGCGGCGCCGGCGAGAACGAGATCGCGCGGTTCGTCGAGCGCTGGGCACTCGCTGCGGGGCTCGAGGCGGAACTGGTCGAGGAGACGCCTGGACGCCCGAGCACAATCGTCAGGGCTCGCGGCTCGGGGGGCGGGCAGACGCTCCTCCTGTGCGGGCATCTCGACACCGTCGGCGTGGGAGGCATGGTCGACCCGTTCCTGCCCCGTGTCGACGGTGACCGGCTCTTCGGTCGCGGGGCCTACGACATGAAGGCGGGGCTCGCGGCGGCGCTCGTCGCCTGTCGCGAGGCCGGCCGGCTGGCGCTTGCCGGGGAGGTCGTTGTGGCCGCGGTCGCCGACGAGGAGCACTCGAGCATCGGAATCGAGGAGGTGCTCCGCACCGTCCGCGCCGACCTGGCAATCGTGACCGAGCCGACCGAGCTCGAGCTCGTTATCGCCCACAAGGGGTTCGTGTGGATCGAGCTCGAGGTGACCGGGCGAGCGGCACACGGGTCGCGACCTCAGCTGGGGCTCGATGCGATCGTCGCCGCCGGCCCGATCCTGACGGCGCTCGGCGAGCTCGAGACGGCGCTCGGGGCGCGCACCCATCCGCTGCTCGGTCGCGGATCGATTCACGCTTCCCTGATCGAGGGCGGCACGGAACTTTCAAGCTATCCACCGTGGTGCCGCGTGAGCGTCGAGCGGCGCACGCTCCCGGGCGAGACGACCGAGTCGGTCGAGGCCGAACTCGACCGGCTTCTCGATGCCTGCCGCCGGGCAAACCCGAGCCTCGCCGTCGAGCGCCGCACGCTTCTTGCACGCGACCCGCTCGAGGCCCCACCCGATTCGAGACACATCGCCACTATCGTCGACGCGGCGGCCGAGATCGGTCTCACACCTTCGACCGTCGGCGCGGGTTACTGGGCGGATTCGGGCCTGATCGCCGCCGCCGGTATCCCCACCGTCCTCTTCGGCCCGAGCGGCGAGGGGGCCCACGCCCGCGAGGAATGGGTCAGCATCCCCGACACCGAGACGACCGCCCGGACGCTGCTAGGCGTTGCGCGCAGGGTGTGCGCGTGAGGGCCGTCGTCAACGAGCGGTGGCAGCCGGAGCTCGTGCCGGCGCCGGGTCTCGAGGCGACAGCCTTCCACGAGACACTGCCCGGCTACCGCCCCACCCCGCTTCGCGCGTTGCCGGGGCTCGCCTCGGAGCTCGGGCTTGCAGCCGTGTCCCTCAAGGATGAATCCGACCGCCTCGGACTCCCGGCCTTCAAGATCCTCGGCGCGTCGTGGGCCGTCGAACAGGCCGTTCGGGCGCAACCGGGGCTCGGAACGCTCGTGGCCGCGAGCGCCGGCAACCACGGCCGCGCGGTCGCACGTGTGGCCGCAATGCGCGGGCTTGCCTGCCGCATCTTCCTGCCGGCCCGCTCGGCCGAGGCCCGGCGCCGGGCGATCGCCTCGGAGGGCGCCGAGGTCGTGATCGTCGACGGCACCTACGAGGAGGCCCTGCTGCAGGCGGCCGCCGCGGCCACGGAGCCAGGCTCGGTCGAGATCGCCGATGCCGGGCTCTCCGACACGGCCGGCTGGGTGGTCGACGGGTACGCGACGCTCTTCGCGGAGCTCGGCGGGCCTGACTCGCTCGACGTCATTCTCGTCCCGGCGGGAGTTGGATCGCTCGCCGCTGCCGCGGCCCGCTTCGCGGCGGCCGCACGCGTTCCCGTCTTCGGCGTCGAGCCTTCTGCTGCGGCCTGCCTGACCGCGTCGCTCGAAGCGGGCCGGCCAACCTCGGTTCCGACCCCCGGGACGACGATGGCCGGCCTCGACTGCGCGGAGGTCTCGGAGGCCGCCTGGCCGTGGTTGCGCGACGGGATCGCGGGGACGATCGTCGTTGACGATCCGGAGACACACGCGGCAATGCGCTACCTGGCCCAGGCCGGGCTCGCGATCGGCGACTGCGGCGCGGCGCCGGTCGCGGCCCTCCGCCGACTCGTCGACGATCCGGACTGCGCCGGGCTGCGAGACCTGGCCGGACTCGGCCCGGCAAGCCGAGTCGTCTTGATCGCGACCGAAGGGCCGACCGATCCGGAGGGCTACCGGGCGGTCATCGGCGACGCTGCAGCTTGAGCAACGAGCACGGCCACGCGGCAGGACGCGAGCTCGGCGCCCTCACTGACAGGCCTCGCAGTCCTCACCCCGGCCGGCGGCCTCGACCGAGCAGGCGGCCGGTTCGAGCGAGCTGACCGGCTGCGCCACCGCCTGCGGCTGCACGGCGGCGACGGCCTGAACCGTTGCCTTCTCGATCGTCGAGGCGCCGAGCGTCCGCAGGTAGTAGGTCGTCTTCAGCCCGCTGCGCCAGGCGTGGCGGTACATGTGGCTGAGCGCCTTCAGGTCGGGCTCGACGAGGAACAGGTTCAGCGACTGCGACTGGTCGATCCACTTCTGCCTGCGGGCGGCGGCGTCGATCAGCACGTGCGGGCGTCGAGCTGGAACGCCGTTCGGTAGCGCTCCTTGAGCTCGGCGGGGATCTGCTCGATCTCGCTCAGGTCGCCGTCGAAGTACTTGATCTGGTCGGCCAGCTCGCGGCTCCAGAGCCCCAGCGCCTTCAGGTCGCGGACGAGGTAGGGGTTGAGGACGACGAACTCGCCCGAGAGGTTCGACTTCACGAACAGGTTCTTGTAGAGCGGCTCGATGCAGGGCGAGCTGCCCATGATGTTCGAGATCGTCGCGGTCGGGGCGATCGCGAGCACGTTCGAGTTCCGCATCCCCTGCGCCGCGATCTTGTCGCGCAGCGGCTGCCAGTCGAGCTTCCCGCCGCGCGGCACGTCGATCGGCGACGCCGCGCTCGGCCTCGAGCAGGTCGACCGTGTCCTGCGGCAGCAGGCCGCGGTCCCACTTCGAGCCCGGGTAGCTAGCGGTAGCGGCCGCGCTCGGCCGCGAGGTCGCTCGAGGCCTCGTAGGCGTAGAAGGCGATCGCCTCGAGCAGCTCGTCGCCGAACTCGCCCGCCTCGGGCGAGCCGAAGGCGAGCCCCTTGCGGTAGAGCGCGTACTGCAGGCCCATCACGCCGAGCCCGACGGGGCGGTGGCGCATGTTGGCGGTTCGGGCCGCCTCGGTCGGGTAGAAGTTGACGTCGATCACGTTGTCGAGCGCGCGCACGGCGACCCTGACCGTCTCGCGGAGCTTCGCGTGGTCGATCTCGCCGCTCGCGGTCAGGTGCTCGTCGGCGACGATCGAGCCGAGGTTGCAGACGGCCGTCTCCTCGGCGCTCGTGTTCAGCGTGATCTCGGTGCAGAGGTTCGAGGAGTGGACGACGCCGACGTGGTCCTGCGGGCTGCGGACGTTGCAGGGGTCCTTGAACGTGATCCACGGGTGGCCGGTCTCGAAGAGCATCCTCAGCATCAGCTTCCAGAGCTCGAGCGCCTCGATCCGCTCGCCGGAGATCGCACCCGTCTCGGCGAGCTGCTCGTAGGCGACGTAGCGCTCCTCGAACGCCCTGCCGTAGGTCTCGTGCAGGTCGGGCACCTCGGAGCTGCGGAAGAGCGTCCAGTGCTCGCGCGCCTCGACGCGCTTCATGAACAGGTCGGGGATCCAGCACGCGGTGTTCATGTCGTGCGTGCGCCGGCGCTCGTCGCCCGTGTTGCGGCGCAGCTCGAGGAAGTCGCGGATGTCGTTGTGCCAGACCTCCAGGTAGGCGCAGCCCGGCGCCGGCGCGCTTGCCGCCCTGGTTGACCGCGACGAGCTGATCGTTGTGGAGCTTGAGGAACGGGATCACGCCCTGGCTCTCGCCGTTCGTGCCCTCGATGTGCGACCCGGTGCCGCGCACGGCCGTCCACGAGCCGCCCAGGCCTCCCGCCCACTTCGAGCACATCGCGTTCTCGGCGATCCCCCGCTGGACGATCGACTCGAGCGAGTCGTCGACGACGTAGAGGTAACAGCTCGAGAGCTGCGAGTGCTGCGTGCCGGCGTTGAAGAGCGTCGGGGTGGCCGAGCAGAAGCGGCGGCTCGCATACATGCGGTAGAGCTCGAGCGCGTGCTCCTCGCGGTCGGACTGCTCGCCGAGCGAGACGCCCATCGCGACGCGCAGCCAGAAGAGCTGCGGCGCCTCGAGCCGCCGCGGCTCGGCCGCCCGCTTGTCGACGAGGAGGTAACGGTCGTAGAGCGTCTGCAGGCCGAGGTAGTCGAAAGCGAGATCGGCCTGCGGGTCGAGCGCCGCCGCGAGCCGTTCGAGGTCGTAGTCGAGCAGCGCCGGCATCGATGCGGCCCGATCTCGACTCCGCGCTCCAGGGCCGGCCGGAGCGCCCGGCGATGGGCATCGGCGAGCCCGGCGGCGCCGTCGCGGCGGATGTCCCAGTCGAGGGTCTCCTCGTAGACGAACGTCAGCAGGATCCGGCCCGCGAAGAACGAGAAGTCCGAGTCGCGCTCCATCAGCGACTTCGCGTTCAGGACGATCAGCCGGTCGAGGTCGGCCCGGTCCATGCCCGCGTGGAGCGAGCGGCGCAGCTCGCGCTTCGAGCTCCTGCTCGTCGAGCCCCAGGTCGAGGCCCGTGGCCGCGAAGCGGATGCGCGCGCGCAGATCCTCGCCGTCCCAGCTCTGCTCCACCCCGTCGCGGTCGTGGATCGCCGAGCGACCTCGGCCGGCGAGCGTCTCGCCCGTGAGGCGGCCCTCGGCGCGCAGCATCGCCCGCTCGGCGCGGTAGAGGATGTAGCGCTCGGCGACACGCATCTGCCCGGAGAGGACGAGCTCTTCCTGGACGATGTCCTGCACGGTCTCGATCGGGACCGGGTCGAGGGCAAGCGACCGGGCGCGGACGCTTACGCGGTCGGCGAGGCGGGCCGCCGGCTCGGGATCGAGGGCGAGCGAGAGGAACGCCTTGCGGATCGCCACCTCGATCTTGGGCGTGCTCCACGGGACGACGTGGCCCGAGCGGCGGACGGAGACGCAGAGCGGCCGCCGCGGCTGGTGCGACGTGCGACGTGCGAGCGGCGCATCACGAGCGCCTTCGCGACATCGACGGCGCCCTGCTCGATCAGCGCGGCCTCGACGAAGGCCGAGAGGTCGGCCTCGGTGACGCGGCCGGAGTCGCCGAGCAGCCGGAGCCGTGCGAGCACGGCGCGGCCAACGTCGGCTACGAGGGCGGGCCGCGGCCGCGTCCTGCCCACGCGCGGCGGCCAGGGTGCCGAGCGCATCGGCGACCCAGCCGCAGAGCTCGGTGAGGTCGAGCGGACGCACGTCTCCGAGCGCAGTCGATCACCTCGATGCGCACGCCGCCGGCGTCGAGGCCGCCGACGGCAGCGGACAGGTCGATGCGGGGAGCTCGCCGGCGGGAAGCAGCGAGGCGCGCTTGACCTCCAGGTCGTCGAGGATCTCGTCGAAGTCGATGATCATGGTGGTGTCCTTTCTCTCGGCGGAGGTCTAGAGCTCGTCGTCGGCGACGAGCGCGAGGGCTGACGAGCGCTGGTACTCGGTCACGCGGCCCTCGAAGAAGTTCTGCTCCTTGCGGATGTCCATCAGCTCGGCGAGCCACGGGAGCGGGTTGTCGATGCCGCCGACGAGCGGCTCCAGGCCGACGCCCTCGAGCCGGCGGTCGGCGATGTAGTCGATGTAGCGCTCGAACTCCGCTGCCGAGAGGCCGACGGCGCTGATCGGCAGGCAGTCGGCGATGAACCGCTTCTCGAGCTGCGACGGCCTCGTCCATCAGGCCCCGGAGCTCCTCGCGGAAGGCGCTGGTCCAGATCTCCGGGCTCTCGGCGACGAGCTCGAGCAGCAGGCGGCGGAAGAGCTCGATGTGGTTGGACTCGTCCCGGAGCGTGTAGCGGAACATCATCCCGAGGCCCGGCAGCTTTCCCTGCCGGTAGAGCGAGAGGATCATCCCGAAGAGCCCGTAGAACTGCGTCCCCTCCATGCACTGGCCAAAGACGAAGGCGTTGCGGGCGAGGAGCTGCTTGTTCTCGGGCAGCGTCATGTCGAGGTCGCGGCGCAGCCGGCTCGACGCGCGCGTGACGAACTCGTTCTTGGCGACGATCGTCGGGATGTCGTCGAACATCGCCTCGCATTCGTGCGGGTCGATCCCGAGCGACGAGATCATGTAGAGGAGCGAGTCGGCGTGGATGTTCTCCTCGTGCGCGTGCCGCCCGAGGACGAGCTTCAGCTCGGAGGCGGTGACGAGCTCGCGGACGGCGTGGAGGATGTTGTCGCCGACGATCCCTTCGGCGGCCGAGAAGTAGCCGACACCCATGCGGACGACCCAGCGGTCGAGCTCGGAGAGCGCCGTATCGCTGCGCCACTGCTGGATGTCGCGCTGCATCGGGACGTCCTCGGGCTCCCAGTGGTTCGCCTTCATCGTCCGGTAGAGCTCGTAGGCCCAGCCGTAGCGAAGCGGCAGCAGGTTGAAGGTCATCGTCCGGCGGCCGCCGACGACGCGCTTGGCGGCAAGCGCCGCTTCCGCTTTCGCGCGGTCGAGCACGAAGGTGCGCGATCCGATCGTGGTGATCTGCTTGTCTGCTTCCTGCACCGCTCCATCTCCTTTTGGCTCGACGGGAGTGACGTCCGTCGGCCGGGGAGCGGCGTTCGGGGCGTCCTTCTTCCGAGGACGGTTCCGACGACGAGGGAGCAGGCGACCGGGCTTGTCCCCACGTGCTCTGGGGCATCACCGTTGCGGGACAGCGCCGGAATCGCACCGGACTTCGCTGGCAACCACGACACCTCGCTATTGCAAGGCGAGGGCGACTGTACGTCGACCGCCGGACAGAGCCCTAAAGAGCCAAGGCCAAAACCCGGCGCAGCACATGTCCGCGTCAGCCAGTTCTGGGGACAGTCCCCAGAACTGGCTCACGGCGAGGCGTGGCTCGGAGGCCAGAGGTGCCCGCCCGCGCGGACACCTCGGGCTCTCCCGCGGGGACATGGCCCGGTACCGGCAAAAAGGCGTCCCTTTCGGCCAGTCGGAGACACGGCCAAAACCGACGAAGATCGAGACGGCCGGCTCGCCTAGTTCGGGCTGCGCGCCGGTCGAGCCGAGAAGCGCCACAGCGTGCTCGACGAGAACTTCTCGCCCGGCTCGAGCGTCGTCGTCGGGAACTGCGGCTGGTTGGGCGAATCCGGGAAGTGCTGCGTCTCGAGTGCGATTCCCGAGCGCGCCCGGTGCGGCACGCCGCTCTTCCCGACGCCGTTGCCGTCCAGGTGCTGCCCCGTGTAGAGCTGGATCGCCGGCTCCGTCGTGAAGATCTCGAGCACGCGGCCGCTCGCAGGGTCGGACAGCTCAGCTGCGAGCTCGAGCGAGCCGATCGCGGCCGAGTCGAGCACGTAGTTGGTGTCGAATCCACCGCCCCCGAACTCGATCTGGGGATGACCGATCGCCAACTGGGCCCCGATCGAGACCGGCTGCCTGAAGTCGAGCGCCGTTCCCGCGACCGGCTCGACCGCACCTGTCGGGATCAGCTCGGGGTCGAACGGTGTGTAGCTGCCGGCGTCGAGCGACAGGAGGTGACCGTCGATCGGGCCCGTCCCCTCGCCGGAAAGATTCCAGTAGGTGTGGTTGGTCAGGTTCACGACCGTGGCCCGGTCGGTCGTTGCCCGGTACTCGATCCGGACGGAGTTGTCGACAGAGACGATGTAGGTGACGTCGACTCGAAGCGTTCCCGGGAACCCCATCTCGCCGTCCGGGCTCGTATAGGAGAGCCCGAGTACGGCGCGCTCCGGTTCCGCCGCCGCGCGCTCGACCTTCCAAACGCGCTTGTCGAAGCCGACAGTGCCGCCGTGAAGCGCGATGTCGCCCTCGTTGGCGGGCACCTGGTGGGTCTCCCCGTCGAGCGCAAACCTGCCTTTTGCGATTCGGTTGGCGCAGCGCCCGATGGTGCTCCCGAGGTACGCCCGGTTGCCCGCGAGGTATTCCTCGAGCGTCGCGTACCCGAGGACGATGTCGGCAAGATCGCCGTCGGCGTCAGGCGCGAGCAGCCGCTGCACCGTGGCCCCGTAGGTCATGACCTGCAGGAGCAGTCCCGCGCCGCTCGCCAGCGTGCAGAGGTCGATGCGCGCACCAGCGGGGGTCGTCCCGAATGGGCTAACCGTGACCGTAGGCCCCGCGTCTTCCATCGGACATAGGTTCTCACATGCGGGGCGGCGAACCTATCGCCGCCGAGCCACGGGCCGGCGCCCGTTAGGGGTACCGGCCCGCAGTTCGAAGCGAGTCTAGGCCCCGCCGAGCCTCGCCTTCGTCGACCAGCCGCTCCAGCCGGCGGCGTTGTGTGCGCGCACCTGGATCGTCCAGTCGGGGTTGTCGCTGACCTCGAAGAGGGCCGTGAGCGTCGAGCCGTCGACGGTCTGAACGAACGTCCCCGCGCCGTCGCTCCCCTTGATCTGAATCTGGTACGAGTCGACGGGGCTATCGCCCCCCGCAGCCGCCGCCCATGTTGCGACGAGCGTGTCCGTCGGCGATCCGGGTGCGGCCCAGTGGGCTTTCACGCCTGTGGGCGCGGACGGCGCCACGGATGCGGCGGCTGTGGTGAGCGTAACGGGTACTGATGACGGGCTCGTCCCGCCCGCGTCGGTGTTCACGACCGTGATCCGGTAGGTGGTCTGGGGCTGAAGCGGCCCAACCGTCCCGCTCGTCGCGGAACCGCTGACTGTCGCCGTGACCGTCGGGGCCGTGGAGCCCACCGCCGCCGCGGTCAGCACCGACGACGTGATCGCGGCCGGGTTCGCGAGGCCCGGCGTCCAGGTGACCTGCACCTGGTCACCGACCTGCGTGGCCGAGTCGATGCCAGGCGCATCCGGCGCGGGAACCGTCAGGAAGGCGGCCGTCCCGGTGTTGTAGACGACGTCGCCGTTCGCATCAGTGGCCGTGAACGCCGGGTCGACCGTCGCCGGGGTCGCGAGCCGGGCGTCGGACAGCACGTTGCCCGCGAAGTCCCAGGTCACCCCGACCCACGCGGAGTACGTATTGACGTGGTAGCCGCCCCCGCGTCCACTTCCACCGCAGCGCGTCTGGATGTACACCTCACCGGTCGGATCGCCGCTCGCCGGATCGAATCCCGTCGCGTACGACTGTTCCTGAATGCCACCGCAGGAGTAGCCGAGGATCGCGAAGGCGTTCGATTGCGGCAAGAGCAGCTGTATCGGTGCCGCGCTCGCGGTCGAGGCTAGCCCGAGGCAGACGAGGATCGATGCGACAACAGTCGCAGCGTAGGTACGGCGCATGGAAGATCCTTTCGATCGGAAGGTCGTTGACCGGCGAGGCAATGAATCGGCCGCAGCCCGCGGATGAGAGACAGCCGGATCGAGTGATCTTCGGACTTCGATCGAGGGATTTCGAAGCCGTGGCAACGGACAGGCAACTGCGAGCGGAGCGCTCCGCGAATCGATCGCCGCCCGCGACGGCGGACGTGTCCTCTCTGTCAGGCGTCGCGCTTGACGAGCAGGACCGCGGAGATCCCGATCACGAGGGCCGTGTAGCCGACGAAGAGCGCCAAGCCCGGGACCCGGCGCCAGATCGTGCGACCCGTGCGTGAGGGAGAAGACATCGCGGCCCGCGTTGCTCGGAAGGTACTTGGAGATCGAGTTGTTCCAGCTCGTCGGCAGGATGTTCATCAGCGGCGGGATCACGAAGAAGATCCCCGCGAAGACGGCGATCCCACCCGCCGTGTTCCGCGTGATCGCGCCCGAGCCCATCGCAAAGATGCCGAGGACGGTGAGGTAGAGCGCGCCGCCGATCACCGCGCGGGCAACGCCCCCTGCGAGAAGCGAGATCTGCAGGATGTGATGCCGCGTTCAGGATCGCCTGGCTGCCGAAGAACGCGATCAGCACCGACGGCAAGCGCGAGCACGAACGAGACGACCGCGAACACGCCGACCTTCGCCCAGAGGACAGGAAGGCGCTGCGGCACGGCACCGAGGGTCGCCCGGATCATCCCGGTCGAGTACTCCCCGGTGATCACGAGCACGCCGAGCACGCCGATCGCGAGCTGAGCGACCTGACGCCGACGAGTGGCGATGTCGAGCGGATGGCGATCGGCTCGCTCGCGACGGACGACATGTGCGACCAGTGCGCGCCGGTCGACGAGCGCGAAGAGGAGCGGGAGCACGATCGTCAGCAGCGACCGCGACGAGCATCGACCAGCGGGTCGAGCGCAGCGAGCGGAGCTTCGTCCACTCCGAGGTGAAGACCCGCGCCTGCGTGACGCGCAGGCGGGCAGTCCAGCCGGCCGGCTGCGGCAACGCGCTCACGCCGCCACCTCCTCGGGCTCGGGCGCATCGGCGTTCGTGTACGCGTGGTACTCGATGTCGTCGCGGGTCACGTCCATGAAGGCCTCCTCGAGCGTCGCCCGCTCGGGCGTGAGCTCGTGCAGGACGAGGCCCCGCTCGGCTGCGGCCTCGCCGATCTGCTCGGCGGTGAGCCCGCCGACCTTCAGAGCGCCGTCGTCGGTGACCTCCACCGTCACGTCGGGCCCGACGAGCGCATCGCGAAGCTCCGTCGCCTGAGGCGAGCGCACCAGCACGAGGTCCTTCGAGGCGCGGCGGACGAACTCGTCGACCGAGAGGTCGGCGATCAGGCGGCCGCGCCCGATCACGATCAGGTGCTGTGCGGTCAGCGCCATCTCGCTCATCAGATGCGACGAGATGAACACGGTGCGCCCCTCGGCGGCGAGCTCCTTGAGCATGTTCCGGACCCACTGGATGCCCTCGGGGTCGAGGCCGTTGGCGGGCTCGTCGAGGATGATCACCTGCGGGTCGGCCAGGAGCGCCGCAGCAATGCCGAGCCGCTGGCCCATCCCGAGCGAGAACTGCCCCACCCGCTTCTTCGCGACCGCCTGCAGCCCGACCCGGTCGACGAGCTCGTCGACGCGGCTCCGCGGAACGCCGTGGGTCTGGCCCAGGGCGAGCAGGTGGTTATAGGCCGAGCGGCCGGTGTGCACCGCTCGTGCCTCGAGCAGCGCCCCGACCTCGTGCAGCGGTGCCGGAAAGTCGCGGTAGGACTTCCCGTTCACGGTCACCGTGCCGGCGGAGGGCCGGTCGAGCCCCAGGATCAGCCGGATCGTCGTCGACTTCCCCGAGCCGTTCGGGCCCAGGAAGCCTGTCACGATCCCGGGCTTGACGGTGAACGTGAGGCCGTCGACCGCGCGCTTCTCGCCGTAGTCCTTCGTCAGGCCAATGGCCTCGATCACAGCAGTCTCCCCTCGAGAGTTGCCGCTGCAGCAAATCCCACGAACGTGAGAAAACCGTGAGACTGCCACCGCGGCAAATGTGAAGCTGTCCCTGGCATCGCATATCCCCGGTATGGCCTAGCGAGTAACGCCCGGGCTGGGGCCAGACGCACAGTCCGTGCGGACCCTGGCCGACGGGGATCTTCGCCAGCAGCCGCCCGGTGCGGGTCGAGATCGCGTAGACAACGCCGTTGTAACGGCCCGACACCCAGAGCACCCGCCCGTTTGCGGTGACCCCACCCATGTCCGGGCTGCCGCCGCCCGGGATCTGCCAGGTCGCGACGACCTTGTTGGTGGCGAAGCTGATCACCGAGATCGACCCGGCCACGCGGTTTGTGACGTAGAGGAACCTGCCGTTGCGGCTCGGGTAGAGGCCGTGCGCACCGGCACCCGTGTGGATGAGGCCGAGAACGTGCATGGTCGCCCCGTCGAGCTCCAGACGCCCCCCGCCCGATTGTCTGCGACGTAGAACAGGCGCCCGTTGGCGGCGAGCTTCACGTCTTGCGGCATCCCTGCGACCCCCGTCGGGGAGCGTGATCACCTTCGCGACCGTGTCCGACGAAGGTCGATCTTGACGAGCTGTCCCGAGAACTCACAGCTCGCGATCAGATATGAGCCGTCGGCCGAGAAGTCCATGTGGTCGATCCCGACGCAGGGCACCGTGAGCGCCCGCTGCAGCGCGAACGTGTGTGGATTGCGGAAGTCGAGGCGGTGGAGCCGCTCGGCGACGACGATCGCGTGGCGGCCGTCGGGGGTGAAGTACATGTTGTAGGGGTCTTCGACGGGGATCGGCATGCCGGGCTTGCCGGTGCGCGGATCGATCGGCGTCAGGCTGTTGCCGGCGTCGTTCGTCACGTACAGCGTCCGCAGGTTCCATGCCGGGACGACGTGCTGCGGCAGGTAGCCGACCTCGAAGTGCTCGACGATCGCGGATACGTGGTCGGGTCGATGACGTCGACGGTGTTGCTCTGGCTGTTCGGCACGTAGACGAGCGGCTTCGCCTGCCGCGTGACCGGCGTGAGCATGTTCGCGCCGTCGTGGCTGTAGATGTCGGTCGTCGTCGCCGAGGCGACCTGTCGCGTTGCGGCAACGACGCGGTCGGCCGCAGCTCGCCGACCGTGGCGACCGTGCCCGCCGGGCCCGCTGCCGCCCGCGACGAGGATCCGGCCCCGAGGGCGACGCCGGCCGAGGTCGGAGAGCGCCGAGCCGAGCGATCCGCCCGCCGTCACCTTGTGCGAGTCGACCGAGACCGACGTGATCCGGCTCGTCGCCGAGCCGAGCGTCGCACCGCTGCCGCCGATCACGTAGACCGTCGACCCGACGCCGCCGCAGCTCGCATGGGTCGTGGCGCACGGAAGCGTGCCGATCCGGACCGGCGCCCGCGTGCCCGGGAGTGAACTCGAACACGCTCGAGCCGGCCGAGCCGTCCTCGAGCGAGCCGCCTGCGATCACCAGGTGGCCGTCTGCCGCGGCAACGGCTGCGTAGCGGACGGCGAACGGCAGTCGCGCCACGATTCTCGCGCTGGTGCCCGGGCGCCACGCGACGATCGTGTCAGCCACTGCGTCCCGGTGTAGCCGCCGACCACGTAAGCGGTGGTGCCGATCGCCGCCGCCGAGGAGTCGGAGCTCGCCGCAGGCAGCTTCCCGACGACCGAGGAGTCGCCCGTGGCCGGGTCGACGCGAACGATCTGGTCGAGCTGCGAGACGCCGTCGCCCCCGCCGAAGACATAGGCGTAACGCCCGATCGCGGCCGCGCCCGTGTCGTGACGGGCCGATGGGCAAGTCGGCCGATGACGCGCCCGCCCGACGGGCTGAGCTCGATGATCTGATCCGTCGAGGTGTCGGCTGCGGTCAGCCCGCCGAAAAGCAGCGCCCTGCCGCCGACCACAGCGCTCGATGGGTCTTGCAACGGCGCCGGCAGGCTGCCGGTGGCGTGGCCGACAAGGATCGTTCGCTCGGGAGTGCCCAGAACATGGGCTGGAGGCCGACGGGAGGCGCGACTCGGGGCTCCGGTCGTAGTCGTCGGCGCCGGCGGCGTTCCACCCGCCTGCCTGCCGCCTCCCGGGATCACGATCACCGGCACGGCAACGAGGCCGGCGATCACGAGCGCAACGCCACCGAGGCGACGCTGCCCCTTGCGCCGCCTGGCAGTCCGGCGCCTCGAGTGTCGATCGACTGCGGTGAGCGGGCCGCCCGAGCCATCCCGTCGCGTCACGTCGCGCCCGGTTCAGCCGTCGTGACGATGGTGGTGACCGTCACCAAAACCGAAATGCCCCCAGTCCCGGGCCTGCGGCAAGGTCGCCAAGGCGATCCCGAGACCGATCGCAAGCGAGGCGAGCAGCAGGCCGACCCGCACACCCGTTCCGCCGATCCGCGTACGGGCGAAGTCGGCCAGCGTGTACCTGGCCGCGCGCCCGATGTAGGCGAGCACATGGATCGCCGTGGCTCCGAACCAGACGATGAAGCTCGCCTTGTGGAGGAGCGACAGCATCCCGACGCGCCCGAACGCGAGGAGCGCGACACCGGTACCGAAGAGCGTGAGCGTCGAAAGGACGAGGATCGGCGCGACCACAACGCGCATCAACGGCGCCGGCGGCCCTTTGTCGACGTACTCCGGCGACCCCCGGTAGTAGCTCAGAAAGCGGTAGCCGGTCGTGCCGAGCTTGAGCGCCACGGGCCCCAGTAGGAGCATCCCGACAAAGATGTGCAGGGTCAGGTACGACCCGATGAAGGGAATCGTCGCGCCCTCGACGGCCAGCAGCACGATCAAGACCGCGCCGACCACTGCGGTCAGGCGAAGGTTCCCGACGGCACCGCCGCTCCAGCGGCGGCTCTTCGCGGGGGAGGTGGCGCGAAGTTGTCCGGCTTCTTCCACGTCGTCAGTGAATCGACGCTTGATGAGGAGGAGATGAGACCTCACGCTGCACTCATAAATCCGCAGCGACAATGCATTCATGCGGGTGCTGGTGGTCGAAGACGAGCCGAAGATGGCACGCCTCCTCAAACGAGGCCTGACCGAGGAAGGTCACGCTGCCGACGTGGCCCCGACCGGCGAGGAGGCGCTCTGGATGGCGCGCGCCCGCGAGTACGACGCGATCGTGCTCGACGTGATGCTGCCCGGGCTCGACGGGCTGCGAGGTCTGCCGGGAGCTCCGCGCGGGCGATGTTTGGACGCCTGTTCTGTTCCTGACGGCGAGGGACGGGGTGCACGATCGCGTCGAGGGCCTCGACACGGGCGCCGACGACTATCTCGTCAAGCCGTTCTCGTTCGCGGAGCTGCTCGCACGGCTCCGCGCTCTGGCCCGAAGGGTCCCGCACGAGCGGCCGGCGGTACTCGAGGTCGGCAACCTCAAGCTCGATCCCGCCACCCGGCGGGCGTGGCGGGACGGCGCCGAGCTCGACCTCTCGGCCAAGGAGTTCGCGCTGCTCGCGCTCTTCATGCGCCGTGCCGGCGACACGCTCACCCGCACCGAGCTCCTCGACGGCGCCTGGGACATGGCCTTCGAGAGCCGGTCGAATATCGTCGATGTGTACGTGCGCTATCTGCGGGAGAAGGTCGACCGACCGTTCGGCGCGAACTCGCTGGAAACCGTGCGCGGCGTCGGGTACCGCCTGCGCACGGACGGCGCCTGATGACCTCGCTCCCGATTCGCGTTCGGCTGACCTTGCCGTTCGCGTTCGCGATGGTGCTCGTCCTGGTCGCGACCGGCGTGTTCGTCTACGTGCGTGTCGGTAAAGCGCTACTGACGAGCGTCGACCAGACGCTACGGGCCCAGGCGGCCGAGGCGGCACCTCGTGTTCAGGACGGCGACGGTCTCGTCGACCACGACGCGGCCGACGTCGCGCCTGTCGAGCAGCTGATCACGAGCTCGGGCCGCGTCGTCTCGAGCATCCCGGCGAATCTGCCCTCGCTGCTCGATCCGGGCCGGCGCGCGCGCGTGATGTCGGGGCGCACGGTGAGCGAGATCGAGCGATGACTTCGTGGGCCTGAAGGATCGCTGGCGCATGTTGGCCGAGCCCGTACAGGTCGATGACGGAAGCCGAGAAGCGCTCGTCGTCGCCGAGCCGCTGACCCAGCGCCGCGAGACACTCGAGCGGCTGCGCCGCGAATTCCTGCTCGCGGGCCCCGCGGCTCTCATCCTGGCCGTGCTGAGTGGCTACCTCGTCGCCGCGGCGTCGCTGCGGCCGGTCGAAGCGATGCGCAGGCGGGCGGCCGCGGTCACGGCCTCGACGCCCGGAACGCGACTGCCGGTCCCGGCTGCACGGGATGAGATCTCCCGGCTCGCCGAGACGCTGAACACCATGCTCGACCGCCTCGAGGCCGCGTTCGAGCACGAGCGGCGATTCGTGGCGGACGCCAGCCACGAGCTACGAACGCCCCTGGCCCTCCTGCGCACCGAGCTCGAGCTCGCCCTGCGCCGGCCCCGCTCGGCCGAGGAGCTCGAGCAGGCCCTGCGCTCGGCGGCCGAGGAGACCGAGCGGCTGAACCGCCTCGCCGAGGACCTGCTGCTGTTCGCCCGCGCCGACGAGGGCATGCTGCCGGTCCGGCGCGAGCAGCTTTCGGCGCAGGAGACACTGCGAGATGTCGCTGAACGTTTCGCAAGCCGAGCCGAGCGAATCGGCCGCGAGGTCACGGTGGTCGACGGCGAGGATGCGGACATGGACGCCGACCCGGTACGCCTCGAGCAGGCGCTTGGCAACCTCGTCGACAACGCTCTCAAGCACGGCGACGGCCAGGTGCGCCTCTCCGCGATTCGGCGCGAGAGCTCGATCGAGCTGCATGTCACCGACGAGGGGGCCGGCTTCGATCCGAGCTTCGTGCAGCGCGCATTCGACCGTTTCAGCCGCGCCGACGATGCGCGCAGCCCCGGCGGCACCGGCCTCGGTCTCGCGATCGTCGAGCTGATCGCCACCGCTCACGGCGGTAGCGCGGGGGCTGCGAACCAGCCCGGCGGCGGGGCCGACGTCTGGATCACCCTGCGCGCCGTTCGCATACCGGCCGTTGCCTGAACGAGCGGCGAGAAGTTCGGAGGAGCGCTGACGCTCGCTCCGGTTGGGCGGCGAGTCCCCGCGTCTCTCTCCTCGGGGTGCCCGTTCAGCTAGCTCGGCCCTCCAGGGCCGCTGGTCTCCGGCATAGCCTCCAGGGCCGCTGGTCTCCGGGATAACTGTCCGGCCGTGCCTTGTCCCGGGCAGACCGGGCAGGGTCGAGCCCACGCGCTCGGAGGCTTCTTGCAGCCGCCGCCCGAGCGTCGTTTCCCCGCGGCGACGGCTTCCGAGCGGCATCCGCTCAGCGCCGGCGACGAACGAGGCAGCCCTTTCAGCCTAGTTGCCCCCGGTGACCGAGCCCGTGTCCCCTCCGGCCCGTTTTTCCCTTCTTGGCACGAAGTTGACGCACGTTTAGACCGGTGTCTGACCCCGGGGGTGCGGCTCTGGGCGGCGCGACGGGTCGCGTCGGCGCCGTTTTTTGGGAATGGTCTCCCAGAAAGCTCCCAGTCTCAGCGTTCTCTAAGGGACTGCTCATTGCCGTCTCATTTCGGCCTGCGACTCTGGCGTTCGGCCATGAAGGGCACGCACCCATCCAGTCGGCCGGTCGCCGCCCGTGACGCGGCGATCTCGCATCTGCGCCGCGTCACCGCCGCTACCCTCCTGGCGGCGACCGCGGCCGCAGGTGCGATTGCGGGGCTCGCAGCCTCGACGCACCGGCACGAAGAAAGCGGTCGCCGGGACGGTCTCCCAACCGAAAGCCGCCGTCACTACCGCGGCGGTCGCATCGGTGCCCGCCCCTGCGGCCACGACACCTTCAAGCTCAGCCTCGGACTCGAGTAGCTCCTCGTCCCCGTCCTCGTCGTCCTCGTCGTCCTCGTCGTCCTCCCCCTCGGTTTCTTCGTCGTCGGCCGCGCCGTCTGTGTCGGCGTCTTCCGCCACCCCAGTCGTCGTCTCGGGGGGCTCGTGACCGCCCCGACTCGCACCTCGTTGCACGCCCTCGGTACGACGGCCGTGCTTCTGACCACGGACCCGGCAGCGATGCCCGCGGCTCGCGCCCAACTCGTCTGCGGGCTCCGTGCATTCGACCTGGCGTGCAGTCGCTTTCGCGAGGACTCCGAGCTGAGCCTCCTCAACCGATCTCCCGGGCAGGCGATCGAGGTCGGCGCGATCCTCTGGGACGCGCTCCAGATCGCGCTTACGGCCGCCGATCAAACAGGCGGCCTCGTCGACCCGACGATCGGACGAACGCTGCGCCTGGCCGGCTACGACCGGACGTTCATGCATGTGCGCCGCCGCGACGGGCGTCTGGTCGAGGTGTCGAGCGAGCTCGCCGGGCGTTACGCCGAGGTCGAGCTCGACCCCGACACGCGCACCGTGCGCCTGGCGGCCGGTATCGAGCTCGACCTGGGCGCAACCGCGAAGGCCCTCGCGGCCGACTGCATCGCCGCGGCGGCGGCCGACTACACCGGCTCGGGAGTGCTCGTCTCGCTCGGCGGCGATATCGCCGTTGCCGGCGAGCCCCTCGAAGGCGGCTGGCCCGTCCTCATCGCCTCCGACCACAACGAGCCTCTCGACCAGCCCGGTCCGACGATCGCCCTCACCTCAGGCGGGCTCGCAACCTCCAGTACGACGGTGCGCCGCTGGCAGACACAGGCGAGGCGAGCGCCACCACATCGTCGATCCCCGCACCGGCCGCCCCACGCCGGGCCCCTGGCAAGTGGCAACCGTCGCCGCCGGATCGTGTGTCGAGGCCAACACGGCCAGCATTGCCGCGATCGTCCTCGGCCACGGCGCGATCGACTGGCTCGAGGAACGCAACCTTCCGGCTCGGCTCGTAGACGACCACGGCGCCGCCTTTCATGCCGAGCTCTGGCCCGTCGAGCTCCCGTGGGTCGGCATGACCGTGCTCGCAAGCTCCGGCAGCGCTTACTGGTTCCTGACCCGAGGGTCGGGAGTCGTGACGCTCGTCCTGCTCACCGCGTCGGTGTGCCTCGGCGTGCTCACGAGCGTCCGCTGGCGCAGTTCGCGCCTGCCTCGCTTTCTCGTCTCCGGCCTGCACCGCAACGTCACGCTGCTGGCGGTCGTCTTCCTGGTCATCCACGTCGTCACGACTCTCCTCGACGTCTACGCGCCGATTCGGCTCCAGGATGCGTTCGTTCCCTTCCTCTCGCCGTATCGGCCGATCTGGCTCGGGCCTCGGCGCCCTCTCCTGCGACCTGATCGTGGCGGTGATGGTGACGAGCCTCCTCCGGGTCAGGCTCGGTTACCGCGTGTGGCGGACGACGCACTGGCTCGCCTACGCGTCGTGGCCGCTCGCGCTCGTGCACTCGCTCGGGACGGGCAGCGACGCCCGCTCGAGCTGGCTGCCGCCGCTCGCCTTCGTCTGCATCGGTGCCGTGATCGTGTCGGTGCTCGCGCGGCTCTACCGCGCCGCCGGCGACCTGGCCGTTCGGGGCATGGTCGCCGGCGCCGCCCTCGTGCTGCCAGTCGCGGCCTTCCTCTGGTACCAGGCGGCCCGGGCAAGCCCGGCTGGGCGGCCAAGGCCGGCACCCCCGGCACCTGCTCAGCTCCTCGAGCAAGACCACAGCACCTACGCGACAGGTGCGGCAAACGACGATCGTGCGACAGCCGGGCTGCCGAGCAGCTTCTCGGGCCGGCTGACCGGCGCGCTGACCGAGTCCGCGTCCGACTGCGCAGGGCCTCGTCACGCTTCACATCGACACCGCGGTTGGCGGCGGGGTCAAGGGAACGCTGCGCCTCGCATTGCGCGGGCTCGCGACCGACGGCGGCGGGGTCGACATGACCTCGAGCGGGGTCGCGTTTGCGGCGAAAGGAACGCCTGTCTTCGAGGGCAGCATCATCGCGCTTGACGGAACCGACGTCACCGCCGATGTCTCCGTCCGGCTCGAGCGGCACCTACCAGCTCGCGCTGAGCCTGAACGTCGACGGCGCCACGAACGCCGTTACCGGCACCGTGCACGGAGTGCGCGAATGAGCGCCGCAGCGGTCGCCGAGATCCCGGTGCTGCCCCGTGCCGCGTCACCCGAGCTTCCGCGGCTCCTCGCCGGGCTCCGCTCCGACCGGCCCGTGCCGCTCGACGAGCACCTGCAGCTTCATGGGCCGGCGGCGCGGCTCGATCTGCGCCGAGCTCGACGCCAGCGGGCTGCGCGGTCGTGGCGGCGGCGGCTTTCCCGCGGGGGCGAAGCTGCGCGCGGTCGCCGTCGCAGCGCGGCCGACCTGTGGTCGTCGTCAACGGCGACCGAGGCCGAGCCCGTCAGCGGCAAGGACAAGCTGCTTCTGCGTCATCTTCCCCACCTCGTGCTCGACGGCGCCGTTGCGGTGGCGACGGCGCTGGGTGCGCGCGAAGCGATCGTCGTGATCGGCGAGCGCGCCGTCACCGAGCGCGCGATCCTGGAGCGCGCACTCGAGATCCGCGGCAGGCGCCGCCTCGACGGCAAGGTCGAGTTGCGTCTCGCCGTCTCCCCTGGAGGCTTCGTCTCCGGCGAGGAGACGGCCGTCGTGAACCTCCTGAACGGCCGCCGGGCCTACCGACCTTCAAGCCGCCGCTTCCCTTCGAACGTGGCGTCGGTGGTGCGCCGACCCTTGTCCAGAACGTCGAGACACTCGCGCACGTCGCCCTGATCGCCCGGCACGGCAGCCGACTGGTTCCGGGAGGTCGGGACGGCCGACGAGCCTGGCACGGCACTGCTGACCGTGTCGGGTTCCGTCGGCCGTCCGGGCGTCTACGAGGTCGCCGTCGGGACGCCGCTCGTCTCCCTCCTTTCGGCGGCGGGCGGTGTGCGGGGCGAGCCGCAGGCGTTTCTCGTCGGCGGGTACTTCGGCGCCTGGGTCCCGGCCGAGAACGCCCGCAGGCTCGGGCTCTCGGAGTCGAGTCTGCGCGGGCACGGCGCCGCGCTCGGCGCGGGAGCGCTCGCCGTGCTTCCCGCAGTCCGCCTGCGGGCTCGTCGAGACCGCCCGTGTCACCCGCTACCTCGCCTCCGAAAGCGCCGGCCAGTGCGGCCCCTGCGTCTTCGGTCTCGACGCGATCGCCCGCGCGCTCGAGCATCTGGCTCTGCCCTGCGAAGGGAGGAGCCGTTCCGACCCGGCTCGAGCGCTGGCTCGAACAGGTGCGGGGACGCGGCGCCTGCCGCCATCCCGATGGCACCGCCCGGTTCGTCGCCTCGGCGCTCGAAGCCTTCTCGGACGAGCTCGACCTCCACCTGCGCGGCCACTGCAGCGGGTACGGCTCGCCCGTGCTGCCTGTCCATGGGCCTTGCCGGCACATGGAGCGTCCGCGATGACCACCACACTGCGCGTGAATCCCATCGACTGCAAGGCGCACGGCCTCTGTGCCGAGCTGCTTCCCGAGCGGATCAGCCTGGACGACTGGGGCTACCCGATCGTCGAAGGCGAACCCGTCAGCCGCGAGCTCGTGCAGCTCGCCCGCCGCGCGGCCGCGGCCTGCCCCACGCTCGCGCTCCTGCTGACGTCGCGCAAAGGCTGAGCGACGCCGTACACGCACCCAGCGCCGACTGTCGAGCACACAGCGACGCCCGTCCGGCACAGGCAGCCCGCAAGGTAGAACGTGGCTCCGTGAACACCGCAATCCTGCTGCTCTCGACCTTCCTCGCCAGCGGGGTTGAAATGGTCGAGGCGCTGACGATCGTCCTCGCCGCGGGGGTCGTTCGTGGGTGGCGCTCGTCGCTCACCGGCGCCGCGGCCGCCACCTGTGTGCTGGCCGTTCTCGTCGGCGCGTTCTATCCCGTGCTCAGGCAGGTGCCGATCGACGCGCTGCGTCTTGGCATCGGCGTGCTGCTCCTGGTCGTCGGCCTGCAGTGGCTACGCAAGGCGATCCTGCGCTCGAGCGGCCTGAAGGCGCACCACGACGAGGAGAAGATCTTTGCCGAGACGCGCGCCGAGGCCGAGGCGGCTGCGCCTCTTGCGCGGGCCGGCCTCGACTGGCCCGGCTTCACGCTGTCGTTCCAGGGCGTGTTCCTGGAGGGGCTCGAGGTCGCGATCATCGTTCTCACCTTCGGCAGCGGGCAGGGGCGCATCCTGCTTGCGTCGGTCGGTGCTCTGGCCGCCCTGGCCGTGGTCGTGACGCTCGGCCTGGTGCTGCGCTCGCCGCTTGCGCGCGTGCCCGAGAACACGCTCAAGTTCGCGGTCGGGATCATGCTCACGTCGTACGGCGTCTTCTGGGCAGTCGAGGGCGCCGGGAGCGCATTGGCCGGGCTCGGACGCTGCCCTGCTCGTCTTGCTCGCGGTCGTTGCCGGGATTTCGGCCTTGCTGGTGGCGCGGCTACGCCGGACGCGTATCGCGGTTACCTAAGCCGCGCGGTCGACCGCGCGGGCGCCCGGCCGGATGGGCGGCCGCGGCAGCTGCCCCTCGAGCAAGAGCGCCGCGATCCCGGCCCTCGGCAGCCCGAAGCGCCGCTCGTACATGAAGTAACGCGGCTCCCAGCGCGGGAAGAACTTGGCGTTGAAACGGTAGAGGCGCTCGATCTGGAACCAGGCGTCACCCAGCGCCACGAGGCGGCCGGCGATGCGCTGGAGGATGCCTTCCGGCTCGCTGAAGAGCCGTGCGAACGCGGCGAAGTTGAGCGAGACCTCGTCGATACCGCGAAGGCGGAGCTCCTCGATCGCCCTTACCACCATGAACTCCGTGAGCCCGTTCGGGGTGTCGTGCCGGCGCCGCATGAACGAGAGCGAGACGGCGCTGCGCCCGTAGGTCGGCACGAACTGCAGGAAGCCCGCGATGCGCCCGTCTCGTCGGTCGCTCGCAGGACGAGCGTCTCGGCGCTGTGCGGGTTGCGGAGCGAGTCCATCGCCATGCTGAAGCCGCGCTCGGGTGCCCCGCGGAGCCAGGTCTTCGAGATCGTCTCGAGCTCTTCGACGCTCGCCTCGTCCAGATCGCCGAGCTCGACGAGCTCGGCCCGGTAGCCACCCTTGTCGATGCGCGTCACCGACTGGCGCACCTTGCGGATCGCCCGCCCTTCGGTGGAGAACTTCCCGGTCTCGACGATCGCCTCGTCGCCCAGGTAGAGCGCCCGCAGGCCCGCCTGCTCGAACAGGGCCCGGCCGGTGGGGCTGACGCCGAGGGCGGCGATGCGCAGCGAACGTGCCTCGGCGAAGCGCACGACGTTGCGGACGAGCTCGGCCACCGCCGGCGCCTCGCCGATCGGCTCGCCGGAGATCATCATCACGCCGCTCTCGACGCGGTAGCCAACGAAGGCCTCGCCGGTGGGGTCGAAGAGGTAGTGCTTGTCGGCGCGGAGCTTGAAGAACGAGAGCGTGTCGGTGCCGTACCGGCGGACGAGGTCGGCGGCGGCGTGGCGAAGCTCGGCGTCGGGCAGGTCGCGCGGAGCAGCGAGCGGCCGGAAGAGTTCGTAGCCGATCATCAGCACGGTCAGCGCCGAGACGAGCTCGATCGCGAGCCCGGTCTTTGCCAGCTCGTCGTGGAAGCCGAACGGGCCAGGCTGCCAGAGCAGCAGATCGAAGGTCTCGCGGATCATGGCGCCCGTCGTGACGCCGGCGGGCGCCGCCAGCCCGACGACCGCGAACGAGACGACGAATGCCGCCGTGATCAGGAGCGGGGCCCGCAGCACCGCCGCGCGGAACGTGCCAGGCGTGTGCCGGGCCGAGAACGACGAGCGGCTGAGCCAGAGCAGGAGGGCGCACCCGAACGACAGCGAGGCACCGTCGAAGTCGAGGCCTTTGACGAGATCGAAGACGGTCAGCGCCAGCATCAACCCCACCCCGAAAGCCAGGGCGCGGGCGCGGCGCCGGTAGAGGTAGTAGGCGGTCAGGATCAGGGCGAGCGAAGCGGGAACGGCAAGCGCATGCGCGTTCTTCATCAGGTCGACGGGCTCGACGTGCACGAGGAGCCGGCCGCGCCACGAGACGTTGGGGGTGACCGACGAGACGAGGTCGACGATCCCCACGGCGGCGGTGGCGAGCGCGGCGATCGTGGGGACGTCGTCGAGGAACCGCCAGGGGCGAAGCGGCAGCGGGCGTCGGTGCAGCCCGAGCCGCCAGCCGGCGGTATCGCGCCCGCTGCCCGTGAGGTCGGGCCAGTCCTTGATGATCAGCCAGAGGCCGAGCAGGATCGCGACGAGGCCGGTGGTCGGCATGATCGCCCCGACAGCGGTAGCGGAGGCGAAGCCGAGGATCACGAGCACTCCGAGGTGCCACTCGTGAACGCGCTGCCCGAGCACGAAGAGACGGAGCCCGAGCGGGTTCCGTTCGAGCCTGACGGGCGTGCGGCTCATTGGGTGGGACTCAGCATGATGGATGGCGCACGGCAGTCACCGGGTTCTCAAGCTGTGTCTCATTTAGATGGATTTCGCGGCCTTCCGCATCGGGGATTCCCACATCACCCTCCCCGCTATCTGCCTCATCGGCAAGCAGCTCGCAAGGCATAAGTTACATCATGGTTCCGGCGCCAGAACACGCCCAGCACCTACCACGCTGGCTCGCCTGGACGTTCGCGCTGATCGCCGTGTTCCTCGTCCCGTGGACGCTGTGGCTCACCTTCTCGCTGCCGACGCGCCACGTCACCCACCACTACGACATCGCCTGGGTCGGCTTCGACATCGGCCTCGCGATCGCATTCGCGGCAACCGCCGTGGCGGCGCTCAGACGATCGCCGTGGCTGCAGGTGCTCGCCACGCTCACGGGGACGATGCTCCTATGCGACGCGTGGTTCGACACGATCACGGCAACGTCGCACGACGAGCAGCTCGTCGCAATCTTCGAGGCTGCCGTGGCAGAGCTGCCGCTGGCCGCGCTGTGTGCGTGGATCGTGTTCGACACGACGCGGTTCAGCGCCACTCTCACCCGCTGGTACTTCGATGTGAGAGGCGACGAGTCGTAACCCGAGCAACATCTTTGCCCTGCGGGGGATTACAATTCGGCTGTGGGGATGGGGGCTGACCACGAGCTCATCGGAAAGGTGGGCCACGTGACGAGCGAGATCTCGGCCGGTGGCATGGGTGACGTGATGGTCCCGATTCGCGGCGGCTCCGAGAGCTACTACGCGTACTGCTCGGACCCGGCCGAGACCATCCCGAAGGGGGTGCGGGTGCTCGTGCTGGAGCAGCAGGCGCCGCGCACGATCATCGTCAGCCGCTACTAAGCGGAGCGGCAGAAGGGGCAGGGCAAACAAGATGTTCCTCTACAAGGTCGCAGAGCCCAACGAGGCGCTGATCATCTCCGGGATGCGGGCTCATCGCGGCGCGGAGGGCGACGCCGCCGGCCTGGGGTTCAAGATCGTCGTCGGCAAGGGCGCGTTCTACACGCCGGGGCTGCAGAAGGTGCGGCGACTGTCGCTCGACATCCACGAGGCGGAGCTCGACCTCGAGTGCGTGACGACGCAGGCGATCCGCGCGAACGTCAAGGCTGTGGTGATCTACAAGATCGCCGACGACTTCCAGTCGATCGCGAACGCCGCGCGGCGCTTCCTCGATCAGGAGGAGCAGATGGACGTGAAGGTGCACAACGTCTTCGCCGGCCACCTGCGCTCGATCGTGGGCACGATGACGATCGAGGATCTGATCCGCAACCGCGACGCGCTGACGAAGGCGACGAGGGATTCGGCCGCCACCGAGATGCAGCGGCTCGGCCTGACGATCGACTCGCTCCAGATCCAGGAGATCGAGGACGCGAGCGGCTACATCGACAACCTCTCGGCGCCGGAGGCGGCGCGCGTCGCGATGGAGGCGCGCATCGCGCAGGCGGCCGCCGATCGCGAGGCGACCGAGCGCGAGCAGGAGGCAGACGCGCTGAAGGTGAAGGCCGAAAGCTCGTCGCAGATCCTGCAGGCCGAGTCGCACGCGGAGGCGCAGCGCGCGCAGTCGCAAGCCGAGCAGGCCGGCCCGCTCGCCGCCGCGACCGCGAAGCAGCAGGTCGTCGTGCAGGAGACGAAGGTCGCCCAGCTCGAGGCCGAGCGCAAGGAGCAGCAGCTGCAGGTCGAGGTGCGCAAGCCCGCCGACGCGGACGCCTACAAGACGCGCACGATCGCCGAGGCAGAGCGCGACGCGCGCATCTCGCAGGCCGAGGCGGACGCGCGCGAGGTCGAGCTGAAGGCCGCGGCCGACGCGAAGCGCGTGAAGCTCGAGGCGGACGCGAACGCGACCCGCACCAAGCAGATCGGCGACGCAGAGGCATCGGCGACGAAGGCCCGCGGCCTCGCGGAAGGCGAAGCGGTCAAGGCGAAGGGCCTGGCCGAAGCGGACGCGATCAAGGCGCGCGCGGACGCGCTCGCGAGCAACCAGGAGGCCGTGATCGGCCAGCAGATCGCCGAGCAGCTCCCGCAGATCGTCGGCGAGGCCGCGAAGGCGTTCGGCACGATCGGGAACCTCACGGTGCTGAACGGGGCCGAGGGCGTGGGGCAGCTCTTCACCCAGGTGCTCGGGATGGGCGCGGCGGCGATCCCGATGCTGCGGGGGATGCTCGACCAGAGCTCGCAGAACGGGCACCACGGCGAGGGGAACGGGCACGCGGCGAGGCGGCCGGCCAAGGCTGCGGCGCACGAGGCCGCGGCGCACGAAGAGAGCTAGAGGAAGAGCTTCAGGTTCGAGTCGCGATCTCCCGGCTTGCGAAGCGCTCGCCGGGAGGTCGTGACGCGTTCGCCCGTGTCGAGGAACTCGATGAGGACAGTGCTCATCCGGCCGCTGGGCGATCAGACGGCAGCGGCGGCCGTAGAGCTCGGCGCGGCGCTCGTTGTTTCGCCAGGCGTAAACGTACTCGACCTGCTCCGGTCGATGGCGAGGCCGGCTCTCCCGACGCCGGTACGGGCCGCCTCGGTCAAACCGCCACCGTGAGACCGCGCCAAGCTTGCGCCTGGAGACCATCGTCCAGCCACCGAATAACCGCCGCGGCGATCGCAGCAAACTCGTGGTGGGAACGCGGCCGGAGCGAGGATCACACAGAGTGTTCCCGACCCGCCTCCGCCCAGGTTCGGCGAGCGGCGCGAAGTCCGGGCGTTCCGCGTCCACGAGCACCCACGCGTCGGTGGTTGCGAGCGTCAAAACGGCGTCGTCGTCGAGCCCTTCGAGGTCGGGCTCTGCAGGCGATCCTCGTACGTCGTGGCCCCTGTCGACGAGCATCGGCCGTTCCGCGGACCGAGTAGGTCGCGCTCGAGCGCTAGCTTCGCGACGGCTCCCGAGTGTCGGACGAGCGGGTCGAGCGCCGTCCAACTCATCCGCCCGTGGTGGGATCACGTGCGATGGCCTGGCAATCTAGCTCCAGCTGGTACTGCTTCGCGGTGGGGCGATCGCGGGGCCGATCTGGCGCTGCGCCAGGTGCGTATCGATGACAAGCTGATCGACAGACGGGAACTAGTCGGCCATCTCGCAGTTCTCGCGCGTCGAGCGCGGTTCCGATCGCCCACGGCCGGCGCCCGCGTCTTCACGAGCGAGAGGACGACGCACGGGAAACGCCGGGTGCGCATCGCGTCTCAGCTGGCAGACTCGACGATCGCACGCTTGGATCGCCGGAATAGTCGCGCTTCCTGCTCGAGCCGCGACATCTGTGCTCGGCGAGAATCGGAGCCTGAAAGGCTCACCTTTGTTACCCGAGAACGTGGTTACCGTAGCACAGCTTGCGATGGGAGATCGCAGCACAGGAAAGCCGAGAGTGCGCCACGAGCTCCGCACGTGGATGTCGTGGCGTAGCGAGTTCCGCGGCTCCGATCAGAAGTCGAGCATGCTGCCGTCGCACAGGCCGATGCTCGGGGAGACCACGGCAACACCGATCCTTGCCGTGCTCGTGGCCCAGGCTCCAGGTCGACGGGCTCACGCTGTCGTCGGCACGACGAGCAGATCGCCAGGTACGACGTGCGGCGGCTCGACGCACGCCGCTAGCAGCGAGCGTGCGCGAGCTAGGCGTCTTCGAACGCCGGCCGCGACGACGGCCGCTGAACCGGCCCGTCGTGCTCGAGCGCGAGACGCGGCAGCCTCCGGTCGAGCCACGTCGGGAAGTACCAGGCCTTCGGGCCGAGCAGGTGCAAAACAGCCGGAAGCAGGATGCAGCGGATCACGAGCGCATCCAGGAAACGCCGCCGGCGAGCCCGAGCCCGAACAGCTCGATCACGCGCTCGCCGCCGAAGATGAACGAGCCGAAGACGGCGACCATGACCGCGGCGGCGGCGGTGATCACGCGGCCGGTCTCCGTGAGGCCGTCGCGGACGGCGGCGCTCGCGTCGTGCTGGCGCGTCCACTCCTCGTGGATGCGCGAGACAAGGAACACCTCGTAGTCCATCGACAGGCCGAACACGATCGCGAACATCAGCACCGGCACGAACGCGTCGATCGGGCCGGAGGCTGTGCCCGGGAGCCAGCCGTACTGGAAGCACGCGACGACCACGCCGAGCGAGGCGCCGATCGAGAGCAGGTTCATCACCGCCGCCTGCAGCGGGATCAGGAGCGAGCGGAAGACGACCAGGAGGAGCAGCGCCGAGAGTAGGACGACGATGCCGATGAAGAGCCACAGCTTGGCCGAGAGCACGCTCGAGAAATCGATGAACGTCGCGGTGGGGCCGCCGACATACACCGTGGCGCCCGTCTGCTGCTCGAGCGGCGGGAGCACCTCGTTGCGGAGCGTCTTCACGAGCGAGCTCGTGGCGCTGCTCTCGGGCGAAGAGGTGGGATAGGCGGCGATCGTGGCGACCATGCCGCTCGGGCTCAGGCGCGGCGGGTTGACCGAGGCGACGTCGGGCGTCTTGCCGACCGACCGTCGCGAGGCGGGTCAGCGCGGCGGTGTCGTTTGCCTTCGGCAGCTTGACGACCAGCGAGAGCGGGCCGTTGAAGCCGGGGCCGAAGCCCTGCGCCAGCAGGTCGTAGGCCTTCCTGGTCGTGAACGAGCTCGGGTCGTTGCCCGCGTCGCTCGAGCCGAGGCGCAGCGACAGCGCGGGTGCGGCGAGCAGCAGCATGAACCCCGCGGCACCCGCCGCCGCGACCTTCGGGATGCCGCTGGATCACGCCGATCCACCGCGCCCAGAAGCCGCGCCCGCTCGCGCTTGCGCGGCGCTGCGACGGCTGAAGCAGTCGCGCCAGCCGGCCCGGCGCGCCGACGCGGCGGCCCGAGGAACGCGAGCAGCGCCGGGAGCAGCGTCACCGAGGCGGCGAGCACGAGCAGCACGGCGAGCGACGCGGCGATCGCGAGCCCGTAGAGGAAGCTGACCCCGAGCGCGAACATCCCGATCAGCGCGATCACGACCGTCGCGCCCGCAAAGAGCACAGCGCGGCCGGCGGTGTCCATCGCCGATCGCGACCGCCTCGGGCACGTCGCCGCCGTTCTCGCGATACACCTCGCGGTAGCGGGTGAGGATGAAGAGCGCGTAGTCGATCCCGACGCCCAGGCCGATCATCGCGCCCAGCTCGATCGAGAAGTTCGGCATGTCGAGCACGTGCGAGGCGAGCCCGACGAGGCCGATGCCGGTGCCGAGCCCGAAGCAGGGCCGTCACGATCGGGAGTCCCATCGCGAGGAACGAGCCGAAGCTGACGAGCAGCACGACGATCGCGGCCAGCACGCCGATCGCCGTCGTGGAGCTCGGCTTCGAGAACTGCGGTCTGCGCGATCGCCTGCCCGCCGAGCTCGACCTCGAGCTGCGGCGAGTCGGCTCGCCTGCGCGACCGTAGATCACCTTCTTGATCGCGCTCGTCGGGCAGCACGTTCGCCTTCTCGTCGAAGAGCACCGTCGCGAACGCGATCGTCCCGTCGCGCGAGATGCGATTGCCCGAGCTCGCGTCGAACGGGCTCGATGACGCTCGTGACGTGCGGGAGCTTCGCGACCTGCGCGAGCATCGCCTTCACGCGCGGCGGGGCGTGGAGCCGTCCTTCACCGTCCCCGTCTTCGTGTGAAAGACGATCTGGTCGGGGTCGCCCGCCTGCGCCGGAAACGCGCCCTGCAGCAGGTCGGCCGCCCGCTGGGCACCCGTGTGGCCGAGCGTGAAGTTGCTGGAGTAGTGGCTTCCGAGCGACTGCCAGCGCACCGCCGACACCGACGAGGATGACGACCCACGACGACGAGGACGACGCGGCGGTGAGCGGTGCAGAAACGGGCGAGCGCAAGCATCGGCCTCGACCGTAGCACAAACCGGACACCGTCTCCGTTTCTGTTACCTTCTGTTCATGACAGAGACGGTTGCCCGTGCGAGCCTGGCTCGCGCAAGGACGCGCAAGCGCAACCACGACCTGCTCGTGGCAGCCGCCCGCGAGGTCTTCGCCGAGAAGGGCGTCGAGGCCCGCCTCGACGAGATCGCGCACCGCGCCGGCGTCGGCACCGGCACGCTCTACCGCCACTTCCCGACCCGCGAGGCGCTCGTCGAGGCGATCTTCGCCGAGCGCGTCGGCGACCTGCTCGCCCTCTCCGAAGCCGCGCTCGCCGCGCCGAACGCCTGGGACGGCCTCGTCGGTTTCCTCGAGGCGATGCTCGAGCTGCAGTCCGGCGACCGGGTGCTGAAGGAGATCTTCCTGCGCTATCCACCCGGTGAGGGGCGGCTGGCGGAGTTCCGCGCGCAGATGCGCGAGCTCTTCGCCCAGCTGCTCGAACGGGCGCATGCCGAAGGCGCCGCTGCGCCCCGACTTCGCGCCTGCCCGACCTGGCTGTCTTGTTGTGGTCGTTCGCGCCCGTGATCGATGCGACTGCCGAAACGGCACCGACCGCCTGGCGCCGCCACCTGCACTGGACTCCTCGACGGCCTCCGGCCCCACGCGGCCACGCCGCAGACCGAGCCGCCGCTCGACGACGACCAGCTCGCCGAGGCGATGCGCTGCCTGCGCGAGCACCGCTTCCAGCGCAAGCCCCACCCCCCACGCCGCGAGCCCGAGTAGCAATGAGCGAGCTCGCCGCGGACGGCCCGGTCGCCGAAGCCGCACCTCCTGCAGCGGCACCTGCACCGCGCGTACGCCTGGTCTTCGGCGCCTTGATGCTGGTGCTGCTCCTGGCCTCGCTCGACCAGACGATCGTCTCGACCGCCCTGCCGACGATCGTCGGCGACCTCGGCGGGCTCACGCACCTCTCGTGGGTCGTCACGAGCTACCTCCTCGCATCGACCATGGTGGGGCCGCTCTACGGCAAGCTCGGCGACCAGTACGGCCGAAAGACGCTCCTCCAGGGCGCAATCGTGATCTTCCTGGCCGGCTCGGCCCTGTGCGGACTCAGCCAGAACATGACCGAGCTGATCGCCTTCCGCGCTCTGCAAGGGCTGGGCGGCGGCGGGCTCATCGTGCTCACCCTCGCGGTCGTCGGCGACCTCTTCACGCCCCGCGAGCGCGGGAAGTACCAGGGCTTCTTCGGCGCCGTCTTCGGGGTCTCCACGATCATCGGCCCGCTCCTCGGCGGGTTCTTCGTCGACAACCTCTCGTGGCGCTGGATCTTCTACGTCAACCTGCCGATCGGCGCGATCGCACTCGGCGTGATCGGCGTTGCCTTCCGGGCCCGGACCGACCGCACGCCCCACAAGGTCGACTACCTCGGCGCCGCGGTGCTCGCCGGCGGGATCTCGGCGATCGTGCTCTTTTCGAGCCTCGGCGGCAACACCTACGCCTGGAGCTCGGCGCCGATCATCGCGATGATCGTGATCGGCATCGCGCTGCTAGCCCTGTTCCCGTTCGTCGAGCGGCGCGCGGCCGAGCCGATCCTGCCACTCGATCTCTTCCAGAACCGCGTCTTCGTCGTCACGAGCGCCGTCGGCTTCATCGTGGGGCTCGCCCTGTTCGGCGCGATCACCTACCTGCCGCTCTACCTGCAGGTCGTGCAGGGCTACAGCCCCACCGGCTCCGGGCTGACGCTGACCCCGCTCATGGGCGGATTGCTCGTCACCTCGATCATCAGCGGCCAGCTGATCAGCCATTACGGACGCTACAAGCCGTTCCCCATCGCGGGCACCGCCCTGATGACCGTCGCCGTCTTCCTGCTCTCGCTGCTTGCCGTCCACACCCCGCTCTGGCGGCTGATCGTGGCAATGATCGTGCTCGGCCTGGGCCTCGGGATGGTGATGCAGGTGCTCGTGCTGGCGGCCCAGAACGCCGTCGACTACAAGCTCCTCGGGGTCGCCACCTCCGGCTCCACGCTCTTCCGGCAGGTCGGCGGCTCGATCGGCGTGTCGGCCTTCGGGGCCATCTTCACAAACCGGCTCGCAAGCGAGCTGAAGGCGAAGCTCCCGCCCGGCACCGTCCTCCCCAAATCGGCCAACCCAGAGGTCGTCAAGCACCTCCCCGCCGCGATCCACGCGCCGTACGTGCAGGCGTTCGTCGACGCCCTCCAGCCCGTCTTCCTGACCGCCACCGGCATCAGCCTGGTCGCTTTCTTGCTCACGTGGCTCCTGCGAGAGGTACCGCTGCGAACGAGCAAGCGACCCGTAGCCTGAGCGACCTTGCCCGACTACGGTCACGAGCTCGAGTTCGGCGTCTTCGTCACGCCCGCCGCCGGTAACGCCGACGCGGTGGTGGCGCTTGCAACCGTGGCCGACCGGGCCGGCCTCGACCTCGTCAGCTTTCAGGATCACCCCTACCAGCCCCGGTTTCTCGACACGTGGACGCTGCTCTCGTTTGCGGCCGCGCGCACGAGCCGCGTGCGCCTGGCGGCAAACGTGCTCAACCTGCCGCTCAGGCCGCCGGCGGTCATTGCCCGCGCCACGGCCAGCCTCGACGTGCTGAGCGGCGGGCGGGTCGAGCTCGGGCTCGGCGCCGGGGCCTTCTGGGACGGGATCGGGGCGATGGGCGGCCGCCGCCTGGGCCCCGGTGCGTCGGTGAAGGCGCTCGAGGAGGCGATCGACGTGATCCGCCTGCTGTGGGACACCGACGAGAGCGGGCCGGCGAGCTACGACGGCCGGTACTACAGCCTCGAGGGCGCCGCCCGCGGCCCCGTTCCGCTCCACGACCTCAGCATCTGGGTGGGGGCGTACAAGCCGAGGATGCTCGCACTGACCGGCCGGAAGGCCGACGGCTGGCTGCCGAGCCTCACCTACCTGGAGCCCGGCGACCTGGCCGCGGGCAACGCCGCGATCGACGAAGCCGCGGTCGGCGCAGCCCGCGACCCGCGAGCGATCCGGCGGCTCCTCAACGTCCCGGGCGCCGAGGCCCAGCCGGAGGGGCTCGCCCGGCTTGCGCTCGAAAACGGCGTGGGCACGTTCATCCTCATGGCCGACGACTCGAGGGCGATCGAGGCGTTCGCAGCCGAGGTGGCACCCGCCGTACGACGGCTGGTCGACACCGAGCGCGCGGCCGGCCCTGAGCTCGAAGCGAAACCCGAGCCGGAGCAGATCGTCGTCAGCCAGTCCGCCTCTGCCGACTCGGAATACGAGCGCCTGGGCATCTCCCCCACGCCCGACGACGGCACCCGCGTCAGCTCGACTCCCGCGTGGGATGAGTCGACCAGGCCCCGCCGAACAACCTCGGGCCCGGAGGTCGAGTACTCGCGCACCGGACGCCTCGTCGGCAAGCACCTGATCGAGGTGCACGACCACCTCCGGAGCGAGCTCGCCCAGCTTCGCGATGTGCTCGAGCAGGTCCGCGACGGCGCGGTCCAGGCCGGCGCTGCGCGTGCGGCGCTGAACCAAATGGCGCTCCGCCAGAACGACTGGACGCTCGGCGCGTTCTGCTCGCGCTACTGCGCACTCGTCACCGGCCACCACGGGCTCGAGGACGACGCCGTCTTCCCGCACCTGGCCCGCAGCGACAGCACGCTCGAGCCGGTGATCGACCGCCTCGTCGAGGAGCACCTGACGATCCACGACGCCATCCAGGGGATCGACCAGGCGCTGATCGAGCACATCTCGACACCGGGGAACTACGCGCCGATCCAGGAGGCGATCGACTTCCTCACCGATGCCCTGCTCTCGCACCTCTCCTACGAGGAGCACGAGCTCGTCGAGCCGCTCGCGCGGCTCGGTTTCTATCCGGATCAGGTTTAAGAAAAAGCCGGCGGGTCGCTGTGTGCGTCCCGCCGGCTTTTGTGTGTGGTTCGTGGTGTCTTAGTGTTGTTCGTTGCAGTTGGGGTCGCTGTTGTTGTTGGTGGTGGTGTTGCCGAGGGTGGTGGTTCCGAACTGGAGGCTGTTTGTGACTGTCCAGGGGAGGGCTGAGATTGCGGTGTTGTAGCTGGCGCCGCTGATCGTGTTTTCGGCGGTGATTTTGAAGCTGCCGCCGGCGTCGCTGTTGTAGGCGCCGTATTTTTGGAGGGCGAGCGCGACCATTGTTTGGAAGGGGGTGAGGCCGAGCCCGGTCAGGTTGAGGGTGGGGTCGAGCCGCATCACTTCGCCGGCGGGGATGCCGCCGTTTTGGGTTCCGTCTGAGCGGGAGGCGGGGGCGATCCAGGTCGCGGACCCGATCGGGGTGACGTAGCGGAGGGCGTGGTTGATGACGCCGCTGTTGACGTCTTTGGCGGTGATGATCCCGCCGATGGTGGAGATGTTGGAGCCGGTGACGCCGGCGTCGTCTGCGTGGATGCCGGTGCCGGTGTTGATGTTGAAGGTTGCTTCGGCGTGGGCGGTCATCGTGGTGGGGTCGAAGCCGTCGAACTCGTACTCGCAACCATTGCTGGTGTTGATCACGGCGAGTTGGGCGTCGCTGGTCGGGTCGGGCTGGTAGCTGGCCTGGTAGGGGACGGTGATCTGGGTTTGGGTGTTCGAGACCGAGATCGTCGCGGTTGAGGTCGCGGAGGTGGCGTGGTAGATCGCCGGGGTCCAGTCCTGGTAGTCGACCCAGAGCCCGTAGCCCTCGGAGCCCTGCAGCTGGCTGAGCCAGGAAGCGCTGCTCGGGTTGAGCTGGAAGTTCGAAAGCGGCGTGTTCAGGAACGAGCTCGCCGCCCACACCCCACCCGAAACCGGGGTCGTCGTTGTCGTTGGGGGCGCCACCGGGGCCGTGGTTGTCGTCGGCGGCACGACCGGGGTTGTGGTTGTGGTTGTGGTCGGGGGAGGTGTCGGCGCCTTCGGCGTCGTCGTCGTTGTCGGGGACGGGGCAACAACGCATTTGCTGGTTGCCACCGTCACGCTCGCCTGGCCGCTGGTGTTGCCGGCGGCATCGAACGCATCGACGCTGACCGGATACAACCCGGAACAGGCAAGCCCACTCACAGTCGCTGAGAGCCCGCTCGTCTGCCCGACCTGCTTCCCACTCAAAAACACGTTGTAGCCGGTCACCGCCACATTGTCCGAGGCAGCAGCCCAGGCAACCGTCGCCGTCGTCGCCGTCACACCCGTCGCGACCGGGGCACCCGGAACACTGGGCGCGGTCGTGTCGGCAACAGGCGCGTTACTACACGGGCTCGTCGTCGCCTTCAAACTCTCAACCGCCGAGCTCCGCGTCGAGGAATACGCAGCCACACCAAGCGTGTACCCCGTCCCACACGTAAGCGGCGTGAAGTTATAGGCGGTATCCGTCGTCGTTGCCTGCTGCACACCATTCAGATACAGCCGGTAACCGGTCGCGCCGCTACTTCCCGTCCAGCGCATCACGAACCACCACTGATCCTGAACCGACACATACGCCGCCGTCGGCACCGCAACCACACGCGCCGGCTGCTGCCTACTCGAGGCCGCGTTCGCACCAACAACAACACCACACGAAACCACCGTGAGGCAGATCAGGACAAGGACTCTGGAAGCACGTGACGACATGAGAACAACTCCTTGGGATCGAGAAAAGACCTGGGTTCCATCTCTCTCGACCCCCACCCCAGCCACGCCCATCCACCAACCCCAACCAAACACCTCCACCAAAACACCCACCCACCTCCTCCCTTTCGAGGATGCAACCCCCACCACCAACACCCCGAAAACGGCCCCCTCCGGGCTCTCACTGGGATCACGGCCTTTCGCGTGCAGCCCAGCGGCTCCCCTCTTGTCTGGGCTGGAGGCCCGGCCCAGAAGCCGGCCGCGCAGGTTTTTCGCCTACCTCGCCGTTCGAGCCCGGCGCGGAGAGGTGCTCCCCGGGGCGGGGAAGGGCGAAGAGACCCCGGACGCCGGCCTGTTGCAGGTCGACTGCGATCGGAAAGACAGCGGCCCTCGCGAGCGAGCACCGGTCCCCGTTCGAGGGAGGCTCCGGGGCCTACCTCGAACGAGGGAATTTCGTGCCTGGGAACCGTTTTCGCTGCGCCGAACTCACCCCGAAGGGTGATGCACCAGCGGACGTGTCCGGATTGGGTGGGATCACCGTGGCGCTGTGGCCACCTTCATCTCAGGAGGACGCTCGATGATTCGCTGGAACGCTCCCTTCATGCGTGTCGCGATTTCGATTGCAGCTCTGGTCTCCCTCGCCGTCGCGAGCGGTGCCGGCGCACGCTGGGCCTAAGGTTTAACCCCAGCAGAACCGATTTCTCAGGTTCATGCCCCGCCTTTCGAACGTTGGCAGCTCGCTTCCGCCCCGGCTTCGCTGGTATGTCCTGGCCATCTCGGCTGCTGGACTACCGCTCGTAGCCGGGGCGGTTGTTCGAGCTAGCGGAACCAACCCCGGCTTCAACGCGGTCTTCGGCATCACCATGTTCTTCTGCTTCGCGCTGATCGCGGAGCTGCGGCCGGTGCCGGTCGACCCGGCGGGCAACCACAACATCTCGCTCGCCTTCGTCTTCATCATCGCCGTCCAGCTGCTCTTCGGCTGGGAGTGGTCGGTCCTCACGCGGGGCAATCGGCATCGCAGCCGCGATGACGGTCAACCGGGTGCCGCCGATCAAGGTCGTGTTCAACGCGTGCACCTACGCAATCGCCGCCGGCCTGGCCGCCGGTGTCGGCGCGCTCCTCGGCGATGTGACCGGACGTCACGGCTACGGCGGGGTCGTCGCCCTGACCGTCGGGTGCGGTGCCGCGTTCGTCCTCGCCAACGTCGCCCTCGTATGCGTCGCGATCGGCATCTCGTCCAACACGAAGGTCGGCGCGACGATCGCCGATCACCTCCGCCATTCCGGGCCGATCTTCGCGATCATGGTCTTCGTCGCCGCGCAGGCCGTCATCTTCTGGCGGCTCTCGCCGCTTCTGGTGCTGCTCCTCGGCGCTCCGATCTTCGCCCTCACCCTGTACCAGCGCTCCTACGTGCGCAGCCGCACCGCCGAGGAAGAGGCGGCGACCGACTCGCTGACCGCGCTCAAGAACCGGCGCGCCTTCGAGGACGAAGCCTCGCGCCTCCTCGCGACACCTGCGGCCCGAACCGCGAGGTGTCGCTGTGCCTGATCGACATCGACCACTTCAAGCAGGTCAACGACCGCCACGGCCATCCCGCCGGCGACGCGATGCTCACGCTGCTCGCCGAGGTGATCGCCGAGCGTCGTCCCGCGCCGCGGCTACCGGCTCGGCGGCGACGAGCTGGCCTTCCTCGTGCCCGCCCGCGGCGAGGTCGCCCTGGAGACCGCCAACCGGATCGGCGAGCTCTTCGTAGGAGCGCCAGACCGACCTCGTCCCGGAGCCTGTGACGATCAGCTGCCGGCATCGCCGTGTCGCCGAGCGACGCCGACGAGCTCCACTCGCTCGTCATGCACGCCGACCTTGCGCTCTACCAGAGCAAGAACAACGGCCGGTCGCGCTCGACGATCTACGTGCGCCAAGGAGCGGCGCCGCCACGAGGAGCAGGTGATGGGGAGCTCCTTCCCGCTGCTCGACATCCGCCTCATGACCGCGCGGCGGCTCGCGACGCTCGTCGACGCGCTCGCCACGGCGAGCGCGAGGCCAGCAGGGCCTTCTTTCCGAGCCCGTCTACACCTCGGTGCTCGACCGCTGGCAGAGCTTCGACGGCGACCACTCCGAGGCTGTCGCGTCGCTATCGGTGGCGCTCGGACGCCGGCTCGGGCTCTCAGTCCGAGGAGCTCGACTGGATCCGCCTCGCCGCCCTGCTCCACGACGTCGGCAAGATCGCCGTCCCGTCGAGCATCCTCAGCAAGCCGCGGGCCGCTCACCGCTTCGAGCGTGAGCTGATCGAGCGCCACCCGATGATCGGCTACGAGCTGCTGCGCGACCTCGGCCTCTCGCCCGTCGACACCTACGTCCTCCACCACCACGAGCGCTGGGACGGCAAGGGGTACCCGCATGGGCTGACCGACGTCGACATCCCGGTGGGCTCGCGGCTGATCCTTGTCGCCGACGCGTTCGACGCCCTCACCTCCAACCGCGCCTACCGCGACAAGGTCTCGATCGACGCCGCGCTGGAGGAGCTCCAGCGGGAGGCCGGTCGACAGCTCGACCCGATCGTCGTCGCTGCGCTGCACGATCACATCGCCGAGCTCCGCCGGGAGGACTCGGCGACGACCGTCGGCGGAAGTCCTCTCACCGCTGGAGCCGGCATGGTCTTCCTGAACGTCGGCATCCTCGGACTGCTCGCCGGGAAGCTCCTCGGCGGGAGCTCCGGAACCTTGGCGGACGCAGATCCGCAGCGACGTGGCTGGTATTCGCCGCCGTGGCACTCCAGCTCGTCGCGTTCCCGTCGGACGCGCTTCCGTGGAGCACGCCGACCGCGGTTGCGAAGGCGCTCTGGCTTCTCTCGTACGCGCTGCTGATCCCGATGATCGTGCGCAACCGGGCGCTCCCGGGGGCCCTGATCGTCGGGTGCAGGGCTCGCCTGCAACCTGGTCGCGATCCTCGCGAACGGCGGGTTGATGCCCGTGCGGCGCGGCGCGCACTCGCCGCGGCGCGGCAGGAACTACCACGTGCACAACAACAGCATCGAGCTGGGCCACCCGCACCTCGGCGTTCCTCGTCGACCGCTGGGCCGTGCCCTCGTGGGTGCCGCTCGCGAACGTCTTCTCGGTGGGGGACGTCGTGATCGGCCTGGGTCTGCTCGTCGGCCTGGTCGTAGCGATGCGAACGCCTGTCGTAGCGCCGGCCGAGGGCCCGGGCGAACGCGAGCCCGCGGCCGCAGGCGCCACGGCCTGACGACTCGGCCACCGCGCCACGTTCTCGGCGTTCGGGAGCGGCCGACACCCCTGGAGTTGCAGAACGATGCGAAACTCTGCACAGATGAACGCCGAGACGGGAAACGGGCGTGAAGAGGTCGTCCCGGAGGAGCGCCGCAGGCTCATCCTGGAGCTGCTGCGAGAGCGGCGAAGCATCACCGTGGGCGCCGTCGAGCAGCAGTTCGGGATCTCGCAGATGACTGCGCGGCGCGATCTGGCGATCCTCGTGCGCGAGGGTCATGCAAGGCGGACGCACGGCGGCGCCGTCCTGCCCGACCTCGCCGCCCACGAGGACTCGTTCCGCCATCGGCTCGACCTGGAGGTGACCGACAAGGAGCGCCTCGCGACCGCCGTCGTCTCGACCCTCGAGCCCAGCGAGACGGTCTTCGTCGATTCCTCGACGACCGGGTTCTACGTCGCGCGAGCGATTCTCTCGGCGGGCGTGACGGTGACCGTGCTGACGAGCTCACTGCCCGTCATGCACCTGCTCGGCAACGCCGACGCGCCGAACGTCGACCTGATCGCCCTTGGCGGATCATTTCGCAAGCTCACCCACTCGTTCGTCGGCCCCGACACGGTTCGCAGCCTGCGCGGCTACCTCGTGGATCGAGTCGTCTTCTCCGTGAAGGGGATCACGAAGGAAGGGCTCCTCACCGACGCCGACCCGCTCGAGGCCGAGGTGAAGCGCGCGATGATCGCCCACGCCCAGACGGCCGTGCTGCTTGCCACCACCCAGAAGTTCGAGGATCGCGGTCTCGCCGTGGTGTGCCCGGCCCGCGACGTCGATGTCGCCTACGTCACCGACCCTTCGAGCGAGGCGATGCACCTGCTCGAGAGCCACGGCGTCTCGACGCGCCGCGTCTAGCTCGACCTCGATCTCCCAGGCGGTCGCCTCCTGCGCTTGCAGCGCGCGCGTCCCGACGGGCTTGTCGGCATTGACATGTCCGTTCGAGCCACGTCCACGTGGGTCGAACAGGGGCCACCCCTCGCGCTCGGCGGTAGTTGCGAACCGTTGTCCGAGCGTCGATTCCCCGCGGCGATAGCGTCCGGGCGGCATCCGCCCTGCGCCGGCGACGAACGAGGCAGCCCACCAAGCCTAGATGCCCCCCATGCTCGAACCCGTGTCCGTTCCGGCCGCTTTTTTCCCTTTTGGCACCAAGTTGGCACACGTTTAGACCGGTGTCTGACCCCGGCCTTGACCCCGGCCTTTCGCCCCGGGCACTCGGCGCGGCCTCGTCGGGATGGGGTTTACGCTTCGCCGGCGGAGGCGGACGCGCGGGCGCGGACGTGCCGCCGCCGCAGGGTCTGGCGGCCGCGATCGACGAACGAGGAGATGTTCGGCACGAGCACGCTCACGAGCAGCAGACCGCCGGTGACGATGCCGAGGGCGCGCTCCGGGAAGTTCGTCAGGAAGAGGGCGTTCTGCAGGCCGGCGAAGACGAAGACGGCAAGGACGACTCCGACGATCGTTCCGGTGCCGCCGAAGATCGAGACGCCGCCGAGGAGCACGATCGCGACCACGCTCAGCTCCAGGCCCAGGCCGTTGTCCTGCACGGCCGTCGAGAGCCGGAAGGTGTAGAGGATCCCCGCCGCCGAGCAGACGACGCCGGAGAGGATGAAGAGCAGGAGCTTGATCCGCTTCACCCGGATCCCCGCAAACAGCGCCGCCTCCTGGTTGGCGCCGATCGCGTAGAGCGACCTGCCCACCGGCGTGAAGTGAAGGACGACGCCGAAGACGACCGCGAGGACGATGAACACGACGGCCGATACCGACAGGAAGGCCGTGTGCGGCACGGGATTGATGCCGATCGCGGTCGTGTACGACTCCGGGAAGTTCGAGATCGTGTTCGGCCCGAGCAGGATGATCGCGATCCCGCGGTAGAGCGTGAGCGTGCCGATCGTGACCGCGAGCGACGGCAGCCCCACGCGCGTCACCAGGAGGCCGTTGAACGCGCCGGTCAGAACACCGACCCCGAGGACGAACGGGATGATTGCCACCATCGGCCAGCCGTGGCTCCAAAGATCGCCCACCAAAGCACTGGACAACCCCAGCGTGGAGGCGACGGAGAGGTCGATCTCGCCCGTGATGACGATGAACATCAGCGGCAGCGTCATGACGGCGACCTCGCCGACCGAGATGCAGAGATAGAACAGGTTGCCGTTCGTCAGGAACTGCGACGACTCACCGGTGCCGAAGAGAACGATTGCGATCGAGGCGATGACGAGGCCGCTCTCCCAGCGCACGAACGGCTGGAAGCGCGCGAGCCCAGCCCGCGTCGATTCGCGCGCGGCCGGCTCAGGCGCCAAGTCGTGACCTCCGACGGAGCGCGGCGCTCAGCCGCAGCTGGATGCCCCGGTCGAGCGCAATCGCCGTGAGCAGCAGCGCCCCTGCGATCGCCTGGTCCCAGAACGACGAGATCCCGAGGACGTACAGAGCCGAGTTGATCGTGCTGAGCAAGAGCGCGCCCAGAGCCGCGCCGGCGACCGTGCCGCTCCCGCCGAAGATGGCGACACCGCCGACGACCACCGCCGCGATCACCTGGAGCTCGTAGCCGGTCCCCGCCGTCGAGTCGATCGTCCCGTACTGAGCCGCCCAGAGGACGCCGGCGATCCCGGCGAGGGCCCCACTGACGACGAACGCCGTGAACACCCGCTTGCCCGTCTGGATCCCCGCAAGCCGAGCCGCATCCGGGTTCGAGCCGATCGCGTACAGCTCGCGGCCCGACCGGAACGACCGGAGGTAGTAGCCCACGCCCACGACGACGACGGCGATCACGATCGCCAGGTAGGGGACGCCGCCGATCGCGGCCTGCGGGATGTTCAGGAACGAGTTCGGCAGCGAGCTCGCGACAACCTGGCCGCCTCCGACGACGAGGATGTCGACGCCGCGGATGATGTAGAGCATCGCCAGGGTGACGACGAGGCTCGGGACGCGGCCGACGGTCGTGAGCAAGCCGTTGACGATCCCACAGGCGACGCCGATGCCCGGCCCGGCCAGGAAGACGACGACGATCGGCGTGCCTGGGTGGTGCCCGAACAGCTCCGGTCGCGAGGAAGGCCGACAGACCGAGCACCGAGCCCACGGAGAGATCCACGTTGCGGGTGAGCACGACCATCGTCTCGCCGATCGCGAGCAGCGCGTACACGGAGGTTGCCTGCAGCACGAACCGCACCTCCTGCTGGCTGAAGAAGCGCGGCTGGATCGCGATCGTGACGAGAACGAAGAGCACGAAGACCGCGACGATCCCGAACTCGCGAATGCGGAAGACGAGATCGACGAGGCGCCGCGAGCTCGTCCCGGCGACCTCGCCCGGGTCGACGGCGCGCTGCACTCATACGGCGACCTCGATCTGCCCGGTGGCCGCCGCGACGATCTTCTCCTCATTCGCCTGCGCATGGTCGAACTCGGCGACGAGGCGCCCTCGCGCATCACGAGGATCCGGTCGGCGACCCGCAGCACCTCGGGCAGCTCGGACGAGATCATCAGGATCGCGACGCCCTCCCCGGCGAGCTCGTCGAGCAGCCGGTGCACCTCGGCCTTCGTACCCGACGTCGATGCCCGCGGGTCGGCTCGTCGACGATGAGCAGCGACGGCTCGCGGGCAAGCCACTTCGCGAGCACGACCTTCTGCTGGTTCCCTCCCGAGAGCGAGCTGACGGGATTCGAGAGCCGCCCATACTTGATCTGCAGCCGCGTCGCCCAGTCGCGTCGCGAACCGGCGCTCGGCAACCGTGGAGAGGAAGCCGAACTTCATCAGCCGCCTGAGCGACGCGAGCGCGATGTTGCCCATGATCGACGCGCTCATCACGAGGCCTTGTTGGCGGCGGTCCTCGGGCACGAAGGCGATCCCGGCCGACATGGCGGCGCTGGGCGAGCCTCGGCGGAGGCCGCGGTCCGACACCTTGACCGAGCCCGCGTCGTAGTAGTCGATGCCGAAGACCGCCCGGGCGACCTCGCTTCTGCCCGCGCCAACGAGCCCGGCAAGCGCGACGATCTCACCGGCGCGCACCTCGAAGGACACGTCGAGGAAGACCCCTTCGCGCGACAGCCGGGACACAGCAAGCACCGTCGCGCCGACGGACTGCTCGGTGGTCACCCGCTCCGGCAGGTCGCGGCCGACCATCGCCCGCACGAGATCGTCGGCGCCGAGGCCCTCGAGCGGCGCGGGCCAGCACGAGCTTGCCGTCGCGAAAGACCGTCACGCGCTGACACAGGGCGAACACCTCCTCGAGGCGGTGCGAGATGAAGAGGACGGCGACGCCGGACTCGCGCAGGCCGTTGACGACGCGGAAGAGCCGGTCGACCTCGAACGCCGAGAGCGCCGCGGTCGGCTCGTCCATCACGATCACCCTGGCGTTCAGCGACAGCGCCTTGCCGATCTCGGCGAGCTGCTGCTCGGCGATCGACAGGCCGCGCGCGATGCGCTCGGGGTCGAGCCTCACACCGAGCCGCTCGAAGATCGCCTCGACCTGCGCGTGCATCGCCTTGCGATCGATGCGGCGGCCCGGCTCGCAGCGGCTGGCGCCCGATGAAGATGTTCTCGACGACGGTGAGGTCCGGGAAGAGCGTCGGCTCCTGGTAGATCACGGCGATCCCGGCGTCCCGGGCATCGGCCGGCCCCGCGAGCACCAGCTCGGCGCCGTCGACGAGCACGCGGCCGGCGTCGGGTGCGTGCACGCCGGCGAAGATCTTGACGAGGGTCGACTTGCCGGCGCCGTTCTCGCCGACGAGAGCGTGCGCCTCGCCCGCGTAGAGATCGATCGAGACGTCGTCGAGCGCCCGGATCGCCCCGAAGCTCTTCGAAGCGTGCTCGACCGAGAGGAGCGGCGGCCGCTCGGCGGCCGCGCGGCGGCCGGAGCCTCGGCCCGGCCCTCGCCGGTAGGTTCAGATGGCACGAAGGATCACCGGATTCTCACGTCCCACAGCGTAGGGCGGCCGGCCCCGAGGATGAGACTCGGGGCCGGCCGGCTTGCGAACAACGCGCGCGCGGGTCGCCGGTCGAGACCGGCGCCCGTGCCCACGACTAGAAGTTGAACTTCGAGATGTTGGCCTTGTTGAACACGTACGGAGGCCCAAGCAGGATCGAATGGCCTGCGCCGACCGTGAACTTCCCGAGCTTGCCGGCAACGAACGACTGGCCGGTCGCGTTCGTGATCGCACCCGACGCCAGCTCGACGCCGGCATACGCAGCCAGGTAGCCGAGATCTGCGGGGTTCCAGAGCTCGAAGCCCTGAACCGTGCCGTCATTGACGTACTTCTTCATCGAGTTCGGCGTGCCGAGCCCCGTCAGCTGGATCTTGCCGCGGTACTGCGAGGTGTCGAGCACGGCCGCGGCCGCCGCGATGCCGACGGTCGTCGGCGAGATGATCCCCTTCAGGTTCGGGATACGACTGCAGGAGGCCCTGGGTCACCTGGGTCGCGGTGGTCGGATCGTCGTTTCCGTAGACGATCTTGACGAGCGACATCTTCGGGTACTTCTTCAGCTCCTGCTTCATGTACTTGATCCAGATGTTCTGGTTCGGAGCCGAAGCGGCGGCCGAGACGATCGCGATCTGACCCGACTGGCCGATCTCCTTCGCGAGCAGGTCGACCTCGCTGGCACCGATGCCCTGCGGCGTCGCCTGGTTGATGAAGAGATCACGGCAGGCGGGCGCATCCGAGTCGTACGTCACGACCGTGATGCCCTTCTTCATCGCCGAGTCGAGCGTCGGGCAGAGCGCCGAAGCGTCGGTCGCGGACACGAGGAGGATGTTCGCGCCCTTCGTGATCGCCGCCTGGATCGCCGGAATCTGCGAGGCCGGCGTCGCCGCCGTCCCGCTCGTCTCGGTGCCCGACTCCTTGAGCTGGTCGAGCGCGGCGATCGCGCCGCCGGACTTCGCGCTGTCGGACGTGGTGAAGTACGAGTTGCCGAGGTTCTTCGGGATCACGAAGACCTTCAGCCCCGTCTTCAACGGAGCTGCCGCGGTTGCGACGAACGCAAAGGCACCAAAAACGCAAAGCAGTGCGAGCGCGGTCCCCGCGCCGAGCACTCGCCTCTTGAGGAAACCTGTCATCACTCGAGTCCTTTCCCTGAAGCTGATGGATGAAGGTGATGCCCTACGACCGTCCCCGCCCACGCGGTCCCGCCACTTGCCTTGTGTCGCGAGTCGCGAGACGGTTCCGTTTTGGCAGCAATCGGGGCACCGGTTGGAGCACGTGTGGTTGCCTGGTGTTCGGTTGTGTTGAGTTTGTGGTTTCGGACGGCGTTTGCGATCATAAGCGATCAGAGATCGTGATGCTAGTCTCGAACTCACTCTCCGGTCGATGGGGGCACATGCTCGGTCTCGCTGAACTCATCCGTGTCCTTGCAGCCCGTGACCTCACTGCTTTGGACGCCGTCACGCCGCGTCGGTTCGCATGCGCCGGGAGGGTCGCGTGACCGACTCGGTGCAGATCGCGTTCGACCTCGGCGCCGAGAGCGGGCGTTCGATGCTCGGGTCGGTTCGACGGCACCCGGATCGCGCTCGAGGAAGCGCGGCGGTTCCCGAACCGCGCGGTCCGGCTGCCCGACGGCCTCTACTGGGACGCGCTCGGGCTCCAGGCCGAGATCTGCGCCTCCCTCGGCGCGCAGCAGGCTGCCGGTACCGAGATCCGCAGCATCGGGATCGACTCGTGGGGGTGTGACTTCGGGCTGCTCGACGGCGACGGCACCCTGCTCTCGAGCCCGCTGCACCATCGGGATGGGCGAGGCGCCGGGGCGATGGAGAAGGCATTCGCCCGGGTGAGCGCCGACCGGATCTACGAGCAGACCGGGATCCAGTTCCTACCGTTCAACACGCTCTTCCAGCTGCTCGCCCTCGAGGGGAGCACGACGATGGGCGCGGCCGAGACCCTCCTCATGATCCCGGACCTCCTCAGCTACTGGCTCACCGGCGAGCGGTTCGCCGAGGAGACGAACGCCAGCACGACCCAGCTTCTCGACGTCGACTCGGGCGAATGGGCCCAGCCCCTGATCTCGAAGCTCGGAATCCCCGGATCGCTGTTCCCGGCCGTGCGCTCTGCCGGCGAGATCGTCGGCGGCCTCCTGCCCGGCGTGGCCGAGGCAGACGCACGTACCCGCTTCCACGCCGGTCGTCGCGGTCGCCTCGCACGACACCGCCTCGGCCGTGGTGGCCGTCCCCTTCGAGCGCCGCGCCGCCGGCGTTCATCTCGAGCGGCACCTGGTCGCTCGTCGGGATCGAGCTCGACCACCCGGTCGTCTCGGATGCCTCGCGCGCTGCAAACCTCACGAACGAGCGCGGCTTCCGGGGGAATACCCGGCTGCTCAAGAACGTCATGGGCCTCTGGCTCGTCCAACAGTGCCGCCATGCGTGGGCGGTCGGCAGCGAGGCACCAAGCTACGCCGACATGGCCGAGCTCGCAAAGAGCGCGCCGCCCGCGGGCGCCCTTTTCGACCCTGACCTACCGGAGCTCCTCACCCACGGTGACATGCCGGGCCGCATCCGCGCGGCCTGCGAGCGCGGTGGCGAGCCGGTGCCCGTCGAGCGCTCGCACCTGATTCGGTGCGTATTCGAGAGCCTCGCATGCAAGTACCGCCTCGTGCTCGAGGAGATCGAGGCCGTTACTGGCACACCGATCGAGGTGGTGCACGTGATCGGCGGCGGTTCCCGCAACGAGTTCCTGTGCCAGCTGACCGCGGACATCTCGGGCCGCCCGGTCCTTGCGGGCCCGGTCGAGGCTGCCGCCCTCGGAAACATCCTCGTGCAGCTCTATGCCTTCGGCGAGCTCGGCTCCCTCGACGAGATGCGCCGGCTCGTCCGCGCCTCGACCGAGGTTCGCACCTACGAGCCCGAAGCGAACGGGGTGTGGGAATCGCTCTACGACCGGTTCCTCGGTGTCACCGATCGGAGACTTGTCACCCAGGAGCTGGCGGGATGACGACCGCGTACGACCTTCTGGCCGAGTCGGTCGCCGCGCGCGGCGACGACATCTCCCGTGTCGAGGCTGCTCTCCGGGCCCAGGAGATCGAGACGCCGTCGTGGGCGTTCGGCAACTCGGGCACGCGCTTCGCGGTGTTCGCGCAGCCGGGTGTGCCCAGGAACACGTTCGAGAAGCTCGAGGACGCAGCCGCGGTGCATCGCTTCACCGGAACCGCGCCGTCGGTGGCCCTCCACATCCCGTGGGACCGCGTCGACGACTTCGGCGCGCTTCGCGACCAGGCCTCGAGCCTGGGGCTGAGACTCGGCGCGATCAACCCGAATCTGTTCCAGGAAGCACGACTACAAGCTCGGCAGCGTCTGCAACCCCGATCCGCGCGTGCGCCGCGCCGCGGTCGACCACATCCTCGACTGCGTCGCGATCGCCTCGGAGCTCGGCTCCGACGTGATCTCGCTCTGGCTCGCCGACGGGACGAACTACCCGGGCCAGGATTCGCTCTCCGGCCGGCGCGACCGGCTCGTCGACTCGTTGCGGACGGTCTACGCCGCTCTCCCCGAGGCGATCGAGCTCCTCGTCGAGTACAAGCTCTACGAGCCAGCCTTCTACTCGACCGACCTTCCCGACTGGGGAACGGCGCTGACCCTCTGCCAGGAGCTCGGGCCGCAGGCGAGCGTGCTCGTGGATCTCGGCCACCACGCCCAGGGCGTGAACATCGAGCAGATCGTGGCGCTCCTGCAGCGGATGGGGCGGCTCGGCGGCTTCCACTTCAACGATCGCAAGTACGGTGACGACGATCTGATCGTGGGCTCGGTCGACCCGTTCCAGCTCTTCCGGATCTTCTTCGAGCTCGTCGCCACGGGAGCGTTCGCGTCCGGCGGCACCGGCGGCGGCGTGCGGCTGACGATCGACCAGTCGCACAACATCGAGGCGAAGATCGAGGCCATGATCCAGAGCGTCGTCAACCTCCAGGAGGCCTACGCGAAGGCGCTCCTCGTCGATCGCAACCAGCTCGAGCGGGCCCAGGCCGCCGGTGACGTCCTTGAAGGGCATCGCCTCCTCCTCGATGCTTTTTCCACCGATGTCCGGCCACTGTGCGCGAAGGTACGCGCAGACCTGGGCGCCGCCGAGGATCCGGTCGCAGCGTTCCGCGCCAGCGGCTATGCAGCCGGGGCCGCCGAGAAGCGGGCAGAGGGAACGGCGGCGGGATGGCGCTGACCGTCCCGTCGCTGATCGAGAACCGCTGGGATCCGCCCCGTGAGCTCGAGGAGAACGAGCTCGGGACTGCTCGTCTACCGCTCGAACCTGCTTGCGTCCGACCGCTCGGTGATCAACTTCGGGGGCGGGAACACCTCGGTGAAGGTGAGCCAGCCCGACCACACCGGCCGCGAGACCACGGTCCTCTGGGTGAAGGGCTCCGGAAGCGACCTTGCGACGATCGGCGAGCGCGGATTCGCCGGGCTCAGGCTCGACGAGATCATGCCGCTCCTCGAGCGTGACGCCATGACCGACGAGGAGATGGTCGCCTACCTTGCCCGCTGCCAGCTCGACCCGTCGATGCCGCGGCCCTCGATCGAGACGCTCCTCCACGCGTTCGTCCCTCACCCTCACGTCGATCACACGCATCCCGATGCGATCGGCTCGATCGTGGGCGCCGTCGACGGTGAGCGGCTTGCCGAGGAGTGCTTCGGCGAGGACGCTGTGTGGGTTCCCTACATCCGGCCGGGCTTCGCGCTCTCGAAGCTCGTCGCCGATGCAGTCCGGGCGCATCCCGAGGCGAAGCTCGTCCTGCTCGCCAAGCACGGCCTCGTCACCTGGGGTGAGACTGCCGTCGAGTCGTACGCCTCGACTCTCGATGCGATCAACCGCGCGGTCGCGTTCGTCGAGGCGCGCCGAAACGGTGCCGGGCCCTTCGGTGGTGCCATTCGCGCCCCGATCGACGAGGCGGCGAGGCTTGCGGTGCTCGCCGAGGTGCTGCCGGCCCTCCGCGGCGCCGTCGGGGTCGACGGGCCCCGGATCCTCCAGGTCGACCTCTCGCCCGCCGTCCGCGAGTTCGTCGACGGCCGCGACTCGGCCGGGCTCTCCCAGGTCGGAGCCGCCTGCCCGGACCACCTGGTGCACACGAAACGGCGACCGGTCTGGGTCGAGTTCGACCCCGCCGCGGAAGACGCAGACACGCTCCGCTCGCGGGTCGTCGAGCAGGTCGCGGCCTTTCACGAGCGCGAGCACGCGTATTTCGAGCGCTTCCGGGCCGAGGGCGACGTTCTGCTCGACCCGAGCCCGCGGGTGATCCTGATCGAGGGTGTCGGGATGGTCAGCATCGGCCGGACGCTCAAGGCCGCGCGGCTCTCGCGTGACCTCTACCACCGCGCCGTCGCGGTCATGCGCGGCGCCCATGGCCTCGGCGGGTTCATCTCGCTCGACGACGAGGAGTCCTACGGGATCGAGTACTGGCCGCTCGAGCTCTACAAGCTGTCCCTTGCACCACCGGCCAGGGAGTTCCAGGGGATCGTCGTCCTGATCACAGGCGGCGCCGGCGGCATCGGCAGCGCCGTTGCCCAGGCGTTCACGGCCGAGGGCGCCTGTGTGGTCGTCACCGACATCGACCTCGAGGGCGCCGGCCGGGTCGCAGCGGAGATCGGGGACGCAGCGCTCCCCGTGGCAGGGGACGTGACCAGCGAGGAATCGATCATCGAAGCGTTCCGGCAGGGCGTGCTCGGGTTTGGCGGCATCGACGTCGTCGTCTCCAACGCCGGCATCGCCTCGAGCGCACCGATCACCGAGACCTCCGTGGAGCTCTGGGACTTCAACAACGACATCCTCGCCCGCGGCTACTTCCTCGTCGCCAGGGAAGCGGCCCGTCACCTGGTGGCCCAGGGAACGGGCGGAAGCATCGTCTTCGTCGGCTCGAAGAACGCGGTCGCCCCGGGCAAGAACGCCGCGGCCTACTCGGCCGCGAAAGCCGCCGAGCTGCACCTCGCCCGCTGCCTCGCTGAAGAGCTCGGCGGCCACGGCATCCGCGTCAACTCGGTGAACCCGGACGCTGTGCTCGAAGGCTCCCGCATCTGGGGCTCGTCCTGGCGCGAGGAGCGCGCCCGCGCCTACGGGATCGAGGCCGACGAGCTCGAGGCGTACTATCGCGCCAGGACGACCCTGAAAGTGAACGTGCTCCCAGCAGATATCGCCGCCGGCATCCTGTTCTTCGCCTCGTCGCAGAGGTCGGGGAAGAGCACCGGGCAACTTCCTCAACGTCGACGGCGGCGTCGCCCTCGCCTATCCACGCTGACCGCGCGTGCGCATCGCGCTGTTCGTCACGTGCATCGGCGACACGATCATCCCTGAGGCCGGCAAGGCCACAGTCCAGATCCTCGAGCGCCTCGGGCACGAGGTCGTGCTCCCGCCGGGCCAGACCTGCTGCGGCCAGATGCACGCAAACAGTGGCTATCGCGGCGAGGCCACGGAGCTCGCGCGCCGGTTCGTGAGCCAGTTCGAGGGCTTCGAGGCAGTGGTCGCGCCCTCGTCGTCGTGCGTGGGAATGGTGCGTGAGATCTATCCGGCGCTTGCCCGCGAAGCCGCCGACGCCCGGCTCGAACGCGACGTCGCTGCACTGGTGCCGCGCGTGTTCGAGCTCTCCGAGCTGCTCGTGAACCGGCTCGGGGTCACCGATGTCGGCGCCCGGTTCCCGCACAGGGTGACCTACCACCCCACGTGCCATTCGCTTCGCGTCACCCGGGTCGGCGACGCGCCGCTGCAGCTACTGGCCGGCGGTCGACGGCCTCGAGCTGCTCGAGCTGCCGGATGCCGGGGAATGCTGCGGGTTCGGCGGAACCTTCGCACTGAAGAACTCGGAGACCTCGACGGCGATGGTCAGCGACAAGTGCGCTGCGATCGTCTCGACCGGAGCCGAGGTCTGCACGGCGGTCGACGGCTCCTGCCTGCTCCAGATCGGCGGACGGCTCGCGCGCGAGCACGCCGGCGTGCGCACGCTGCACCTGGCGGAGATCCTGGCGCAGACGGGCCCGTCGTGACCGGGCAGCCCTCGACCGAGACGTTCCGCCCGTTCCCCGAGGCGGCGCACATCGAGCTGGCGAACGGTCAGCAGCGGGCAAACCTGCTGCGCGCGACGACCACCATCCGCGACAAGCGCGCCCGTGCCGTCGGCGAGCTCCCCGACTGGGAGGAGCTGCGCGAGGCCGGGAGCGCGATCAAGGCAGGCGTGCTCGCGCGCCTCGACGAGTACCTGCTGCAGTTCGAGGAGGCGCTCGTGGCCGCCGGAGCGACCGTGCACTGGGCCCGCGACGCGGCCGAGGCGAACGCGGCCGTGCTCAGCGTCGCCCGCGCGCACGGCGTGACCGAGGTGGTGAAGGTGAAGTCGCTCACGACCGACGAGATCGGCCTCAACGAGGCGCTCGCCGCCGGAGGTGTCGAGGCGATCGAGACCGACTTCGCCGAGCTGATCCTCCAACTCGACGGCGACTGGCCCTCGCACATCCTCGTCCCCGCGATCCACCGCAACCGGACCGAGATCCGCGATCTCTTCCGCCGCACGATCGCCGACAGCTCGATCTCGGACGATCCCGCGCGAGCTCGCCGAGGCAGCCCGGGTCTACCTGCGCGAGAAGTTCCTGAGCGCGCGGATGGGAGTGAGCGGCGCCAACTTCGGCATCGCCGAGACCGGAACCGTCGTCGTTGTCGAGTCCGAAGGCAACGGGCGCATGTGCACGACGCTTCCGCCCGTGCTGGTGACCGTCCTCGGGATCGAGAAGCTCCTGCCCACCTTCGCCGACCTCGAGGTCTTCCTGCAGCTCCTCCCTCGCTCCTCCACGGGCGAGCGGATGAACCCCTACACCTCGCTCTGGACGGGTGTGGGCGTAGGAGACGGGCCCGCAGGAGCTCCACGTCGTCCTGCTCGACGCCGGCCGTACCCGGGTGCTCGCCGACGAGGTGGGCCGCCAGGCGCTGCACTGCATCCGCTGCAGCGCCTGCCTGAACGTCTGCCCCGTCTACTCGCGCACCGGCGGCCACGCCTACGGCTCGGTCTACCCCGGGCCGATCGGCGCGATCCTCGCCCCTCAGCTCGAAGGGATCGAGAAGGCTCCGACGCTCCCCTTTGCCTCGACCCTCTGCGGGGCCTGCTACGAGGTCTGCCCGGTCAAGATCGACATCCCGACCGTGCTACTCGCACCTGCGCGCGAAGGCTGTCGCCGCCGGCGGCGCGCACGAGCGAGCGCGCCGCCATGCGGGCCGCCGGCTGGGCCTTCTCCTGCGCCGCGCCGGTTCGCGCTCGCCCAGAGCGCCGGCCGGCATGCCTGCAGCGGCCGTTCGTCCGCGGCGGCGCGATCACGACGGCTGCCGCCGCCGCTCTCGGCCTGGACGAAGACGCGCGACCTTCGCCCGATCGCGAGCGAGAGCTTCCGCAGCTGGTGGAAGCGGCGGCAGTGAGCACCGCCCGCGAGGACGATCCTTGCGCGCGTTCGGCGCAGCAACCGCGGGGAGACGACCGCTGCGCCCGTGCCGCGGGCATACCGGCGCCAGGGCACGCTGGACGCCCGAGCGCGCCTCGGCCTCCTCTGCGAGCGGATCGGCGACTATCGCGCCGAGGTCCGGTGCCTCCCCCGGGGCGAGCTTCGAGCGGCGATCGGCGGCAGCCCTCGAGACCCACAATGCGACCCGTATCGGCATCCCCGCGGGCCTCCCGCCCGCCTGGCGGCCGGGCGGTGTCGAGCTCGTCCCCGACACGGGCCTCTCACCTCGCCGAGCTCGACGCTGCTCGACGGGGTCGATCACCGGCTGCACGCGTCGCGATCGCGGAGACCGGGACGCTCGTGCTCACGGGCGGCCCACGCGAAGGCCGAAGGGCGCTCACCCTCGTCCCCGACCTTCACCTCTGCGTCGTCGAAGAGCAGCAGATCGTCGAGCTCGTCCCCGAGGCGACAGACACGCTGGCGGCGCTCGTCCGGGACGAGCGCCGGCCGCTCACGTTCATCAGCGGGCCCTCTGCCACCTCCGACATCGAGCTGAGCCGCGTCGAAGGCGTCCACGGGCCGCGAACGCTCATCGTCCTCATCACCACCGGAGGAGCCCACATGACCGAGCGGACCGGATTCGTCCTGCACGTCAAGCCCGACCGCATCGACGACTACGTCGAGGCGCATGCCGCAGTGTGGCCCGAGATGCTCGCCGCGCTCGCCGCCGCCGGGATCCGCAACTACACCATCTTCCGGTCCGGCACGGCCGTGTTCGGATACTTCGAGGCGGACGATCTCGCCGCCAGCCGAGCGTCACCTGGCCGCCCAGGAGGTCTGCGCCCGCTGGCAGGACGCGATGGCAGAGCTGCTCGAGGAGCGGGTGCCCGACGGCGGGGCGGCCCCGGCACTCGAGCAGATCTTCCGCCTCGACTGACGATCCACCTCGAGGCTGGAAGCTCTTAAGAGCGGGGCGAACTGGGTGTGCGCACTGCCGGAACGCGGGGAAGCCGATAGCGACTACCGGCGTGATCGAGGACGACGCAGAGTGCCTGCCGGGGACGTTTCCGGCGCCCTCGTGCTCAGCTTGTGAAGCTGCTCAGCCCGTCGGGTACGGCTTGGGCTCGGGAGCCGAGTACTCCCGCAGCGACTCCTGGCCGAATATCGACTTTACGCAGTCCGCCGCGTGTCACACGCGCTCTGAACGAGCGGGTCATACGGCACGTAGGCTGCGAACGCGCCGGCCTTCAGCGCGGCCTGGGCCGGATCGAGGTTCGGCGGCATGTCGATGATCGAGTAGTCCTGGTACCGGACGAGGTTCACGTCGCGCGCGTAGAGCTCGACCGCCTCGTCGGTGAAGAGCGCTCCGGCGATGTGGTCGTAGTGGTCGTGGTTCGGGACGATCGTGAACGGGGCGTCGTAGTCCTGACTGCCGACGTACGTGGCATGGGCGCTGCGGATCAGCGCCCCGATCGTCCGGATCAGGTCGTCGCGCGTATACGTCGCGAGGCCGTCGACTGTGGTCATCGTCGGGATGTCGCTCCACCACAGCTTGTAGAGGCTCTGGTTGCCGTCGGCCGGGAAGCCGTTGCCCTCGGACTGGCCGTCCGGAAGATTCAGGAAGATCGCGTCGACCCTGGGGCTCCCGACCAGTCGGTCAGGACATGGCGGCGTGGCCGGTGATGCCGGCATCGCGCTCGGCCCAGACGTTGGGCGCCGCGCGACGAAGGCAAGCGCGGCGCGCAGGCCCTGCTCGCGACCTCGCCAGTACGGCGTTCCGAGCCCCGCGTCGCCCGCGGTGAGCTCGACGAGGCGGACGCAGTCGCCGGCCGCGATGTCGTCGCGAGGGCGGGCATCATGAAAAGCAGCGGATCGTCCTCGTGCGCGAAGACGAAGACATCGCTCTGGGCGCAGGGCAGCACGCCTGCCCGCGCTGCCGCCGCTCTGTGCGCTGCGGCCTCCGTCGCGGTGCCATGCAGCACAGAAGTGCGCGTCGCGGCGGCAGGCCCGAGCCTCCGCCCCCGCGGGCGTAGCCAATCAGCGCCGCTGCCAGCGCAGCAGCGCACACGACGCCGCAACCATCCATCTCCCCAACCCGGTAGCACCTCCCGTCTCGTCCATAGCCATCCCCGACAAGGGCCGACAGGCGTGCAGCACAGGATTCTAAGCCCCGAGGCGGCCGACTGCAACAACCGACCGGTTCAGCGGCCCAGGTTGACATGTAACCCAACGGTTACATATGATCCTCCGCATGGACGAGGTCTTCAAAGCGCTCGCAGACCCGACTCGGCGAGGACTGCTCGACGAGCTCTTCCGGGAGGACGGCCAGACGCTGACCGCACTGGAGCGGCGGCTGCCGATGTCCCGGATCGCGGTGATGAAGCACCTGCGGGTGCTCGAGCAGGCCGGGCTCGTCGCGACGCGGAGGCGCGGGCCGGGAGAAGCTCCACTTCCTGAACCCGGTGCCGATCAGGCTCGTCCACGACCGCTGGGTGAGCAAATACGCAGAGCCCTGGGCCGCCTCGCTCAGCCGGCTGAAGCAAACACTCGAGGAGGAGACGATGGAAAAGGTGTTCGAGATCTACATCAAGACGACGCCGCAGCGGCTTTGGGAGGCGATCACCGACCCGGACGCACGCGCCCGCTACACCTTCGGCGTCCGCGTCGAGTCCGACTGGAGCGACCGGCTCGACCTATCACGGTGCGTCGGAGCCGGCCCCCGGGTTGATCTTCAGCGGCGAGAACCTCGAGGTCGATCCCCCGAGGCGGCTCGTCCAGAGCTTCGACGCGCTCTGGAGCGACGACGTGAAGGCGGAGGGCACCTCGCGAGTCACCTGGGAGATCGAGCCGGTCGCCGACTCCTGCAAGCTGATCGTCACCCACGACCAGCTTCGCGAAGGCGCCAACGGCGAGGTCTACGGCGGCTGGCCGCAGATCCTGTCGGGGCTGAAGACGCTGCTCGAGACCGGCGAGTCCCTCACCACGCCAGGCTCGCTCCTGTACGCCCAGGCACCTGCCTGAGCCCCAAGGCCGCTCCGCGCGACGGCCGGCTTCTGGTGCACATCCCACGCGGCTGCACCAGAAGCCCGCCCGCAGCAGGCGCTCGGCCTCGTTGAGGGGCCCATTGCGGAATGAAGTCTGCGTGTCGCTCGAGACAGGCTGGGTGGCGCCCGATCGACGAGCGTCATTCTCAATGCGCTCTTAGCGTTCCTCAGGTATAAGTTAGGCATGGCTAAATCGACGGCCGGGAGCGTCGGCCGCCGAGTCGGCCGAGCTCACGCCGGCGGTCGAGGATTACGCAAAGGCGATCTACACGCTCGAGACCGAGGAAGGGTCGGCGACCACGAACGCCCTCGCTGAGCGGCTCGGCGTCCGGGCGCCGTCCGTCTCCGGCATGCTGCGAAAGCTCGTCTCGCTCGGCCTCGTGGAGCACGAGCGCTACCGGGGCGCCCGCCTCACCGAGCAGGGCCGCAGGGTCGCACTCGAGGTGATCCGGCATCACCGCCTGCTCGAGCTCTACCTCGTCGAGAGCCTCGGGATGAGCTGGGACGAGGTGCACGCCGAAGCGGAGGTACTGGAGCACGCACTCTCCGAGGAGCTCGAGGAGCTGATCTCCTCCAAGCTCGGGCATCCGACCACCGATCCCCACGGCGATCCGATCCCGACCCGCGAGCTCACGCTCGAGGGCCTCGAGACGAGCCAGGCTGTACGCGCTCGAGCCGGGAACCACCGGCACGCTGACGCGGGTCTCGGACTCGGACCCGGAAATGCTCCGCTTCCTTGCCGCGCGCGGGATTGCGCCGGGGACGAGGCTCGAGGTGCTCGAGCGGCAGCCGTTCGACGGCCCCCTCTACGTTCGCGCCGGCGACGAGGTTCACATCCTCGGCGCGATGCTCGCCCGGGCGATGAGAGTCAGCCTCGAGGCTGCCACGGAGGGCACGGGGACCGTGACGCCGCCGCCTGCCCCCGCTCCGCACGAGCCGCTCGCCACGGCAACAGGCGACGGCTCGCTTGCGCTCGACGCGGGGCCGAGCGCTCTCGACACGCTCCTACTCAAAGGCCGGCGCCGCGCCGACGCTCGCGATGCTCGGGCCCTGCCTTCGTCGCCTCGATCGCCTACGTCGATCCGGGCAACTTCGCGACGAACATCCAGGGTGGCGCCGAGTACGGCTACCTGCTGCTGTGGGTGGTGCTCGCGGCGAACCTGGTCGCGATGCTGATCCAGTACCTCTCGGCCAAGCTCGGCATCGTGACGGGGCAGAACCTCCCCGAGCTCTGCCGTGCCACCTACCCGCGTCCGGTGGCCTGGGGCCTGTGGCTGCAGGCCGAGCTGATCGCGATGTCCACCGACGTTGCCGAGCTGATCGGCGCTGCCCTCGGCCTGAACCTCCTCTTCCATGTGCCACTCTTCATCGCCGGTCTCATGGGCGGGGTGATCGCCTTCGGCGTCCTCGAGCTTCACCGCCACGGGTACCGGCGCTTCGAGATCGCGATCTCGGCCCTGCTCGGGCTGGTCCTGCTCGGCTTTCTCTACGAGACGCTGGCCATCGGCCCCTCGGCCTCGGCCTCGGCACGAGGCCTGATCCCGCACCTGGCCGGAACGCAGTCGGTCTACCTCGCGGTCGGGATCATCGGCGCCACCGTGATGCCGCACGCGATCTACCTCCACTCGGCTCTCGTCCAAGGGCGGGTGGCAGTCCGGAACGATCGCGAACGGCGGCGCGTCCTTCGGTTCGCGCGTGTCGACGTGATCGTCGCGCTCGGGCTCGCCGGCCTGATCAACCTGAGCATGCTCGCCGTCGCCGCGAAGCTCTTTCACACGAAGGGTCACGCGGTCGTCGACACGATCCAGGGCGCCCACACGGGGTTCGAGCATCTTGTCGGCGGGAGCGCCGCACTTGCCTTCGCCGTCGCCTTGCTTGCCTCCGGGATCTCGTCGTCAAGTGTGGGCACCTATGCCGGCCAGGTCGTGATGGCGGGGTTCGTGAACCTGCAGATCCCCCTGTTCCTGCGACGTGCGATCACGATGATTCCCGCGCTGATCGTGCTTGGCGTCGGGGTGAGCCCGACGAGTGCGCTCGTTGCCAGCCAGGTCATCCTCTCGTTCGGGATCCCGTTCGCGTTGATCCCCCTCGTCCGGCTGACGAGTCGCCGGGACATCATGGGCGCCCATGTGAACAGGCGGCCCACCAGCATCGCCGCGTGGAGCGCGGCCGGCCTGATCGTCGCGCTCAACGTGTTCCTGATCGCTCGCCAGCTCGGAGGCATCTAGCCCGGGAACGGACCAGCGACGTGGCTGTCGCAGCTTTGAGGCGCAGGTTTGAGACACCCGGGCCGGCGGGTACACGGCGAGCGTTCGCGGTCGCCCGGAGCCGGCCGTGCCCCCGGGTTTCTGGCGCTTCCCCGGGGCGTGCGGAGAAGAGCGCCCAATCCACTCCGGGCGGCCGCAACCCCCTTTCATACCCACAGCTCGAGCGTCATCATCTGTCTCGATGAAGGTCTTCACCGCCGCCGAGCGGCCGGATCTCGCCGAGCTCGCCGACGAGCTCACCCGCGACGTTCTCCCGGAGTACAACCTCCACGGCGACGTCCTGAATCGCTACTGGGGTCGGCTGACCGAGGAGCGGCCCGAGTTCCAGCTTCTGCTCGTCGACGAGCACGGCGCGCTGACCGCCCGGTCGCACTCGCTCCCGGTGCGCTGGGACGGGAGCGTCGATGACCTTCCTGCCGGGATCGACGGCGCCATCGAGCGCGGCTTCGACGAGGGCGACGCGAACGTTCTTTGCGCCATGGTGATCATGGTCGTCCGCTCTGCGCAGCAGCAGGGCGTCAGCACGGAGGCGCTGCACGCCATGATCGAGCTCGCGCGGGCACACTCGCTACCGGCGCTGATCGCCCCGCTCCGCCCCCTGTGGAAGGATCGCTATCCGTATGTTCCGATCAAGCGCTACGCCACCTGGAGACGCGCCGACGGCGAGCTCTTCGACCCCTGGATGCGGGTGCACGAACGGCTCGGAGCGACTGTGCTGAAGACCGAGCCGCGTTCCCTCCGGATCACCGGGACGGTCGGCGAATGGGAGGAGTGGACGCAGATGGCGTTTCCGGAGGGTGGGGAGTTCTGGTTCCCCGGCGGCCTCGCGCCGCTTACGATCGACCGACGGCTCGACCGAGGTAGCTACTGGGAGCCGAACGTCTGGATGCTCCACGAGACCGCCGGAGGATGAGCTTCGTGCAGCTCCGGCACTCGGTGACCACTCCCGACGGGCGCACGCTCACCGCCCGGGAGGGCGGCGACCCACAGGGAGTGCCCGTCCTGGTGCATCACGGCACTCCTTCGTCGAGTCTCCTGTACGAGCCGCACATTCGCGACGCCGAGGAGCGCGGGATCAGGCTGGTCTCGTACGACCGGCCCGGCTACGGCGGGCTCGACCCGACGGGAAGGACGAAGCGCCGGCGACTGTGCGGCCGACGTCGCCGGCGCTCTGCGACGCGCTCGGGATCGAGCGGTTCTGCACCTGGGGCATCTCGGGCGGCGGCCCCCACGCGCTCGCGACCGCGGCGCTCCTTCCCGATCGTGTCGCCGCAGTCGCAGCGCTCGCATCGGTCGCTCCGTACGACGCGCCCGGCCTCGACTTCCTCGCCGGCATGGGCGAGCAGAACGTGATCGAGTTCGCACGCCGTCCTGGAGGGCGGCGAGGCCCACGCGCGCCAACCACGAGCGCGACGTCGCAGGAGATGCTGGAGCGACGCCGCGGAGCATCGTCGATGCGCTGCGCACGCCTCCTCGGGCCCGCTGATCTCGAGGTCCTGACGGGCGACTACGCCGAGTTCCTGCGTCGAGAGCACCCGGGTCGGGATCGAGCCGCAGGACGGAGGCTGGTTCGACGACGACCTCGTGTTCGTGACGCCGTGGGGGTTCGACGCTCGCGCGATCGAGCTGCCGGCGCTGTGCCTGCCAGGGCGAGCAGGACCAGTTCGTTCCCTACGCGCCACGGCGTCTGGCTCGCCGAGCACATCCCCGGCGTCGAGCCGTGGCTCACGCGCCGAGGACGGGCATCTGACGCTCTTCGTCAGGCGCGTCCCCGAGGTGCACGCCTGGCTGCTCGAGCACTGGTGAGACCGCTCTCGGAGGGCCGGCGGCGGCGCTACGTCATTCCCAGCCGCGCGAGAGGCTGAAAGCGGCGTTGATCAGCCCGACGTGGCTGTAGGTCTGCGGGAAGTTGCCGCTCTGCTCCAGCGAGTCCGGAAGGAGATCCTCGCTGTAGAGCCCTAGTCCGTTGTCGAGCGAGAGCAGCTTGTCGAAGAGCGCCACCGCCTCGTCGCGGTGGCCGATCGAAGCGAGCGCCTCGACGAGCCAGAACGAGCAGACGGTGAACGCCGCCTTCGTCTCGCCGAAGTCGTCGGTCACGTTGTAGCGGCGAAGCAGCCCGCCGTCGGCTCGGAGCGCCTTCTGCGTCGCGAGCACGTGTGACTCCGCCCGCGGGTCGCCGCGCCGGGAGAAAGCCGAGGTTGAGGCTGAGCAGCATCGAGGCGTCGAGCTCCGGCTCGCCGGCGGCCTGGGTGATCGCGCCGAGCTCTGCGTTCCAGCACCGCGTCTCGAGCAGGTCGGCTGCGCGCTTCACGATCCCGGTCGCCCGCTCGACGAGCTGCTGCTCGTTCAGCACCTCGCCGATCTCGATCGCGCGGCGGGCCCCCGCCCAGTGCATGAGCAGCGTGAAGCTGTGGAGCTTCTTGATCCCGCGAAGCTCCCACGGGCCGGCGTCGGGCTCCTCGAGCCGCGAGTCGATCTGGTCGAGCAGGGCGGAGACGAGCTCGATCGCCTGAGGCGTCGCAATCGAGCCGAGGAACCTGGCGTCGAGCACGAGCCGGCTGATCGCGAGGATCATCTCGCCGTAGACGTCGTTCTGCGGGTGCCTGAAGGCCTGGTTGCCGATCCGAACGGGCTGCTCGCCGTGGAAGCCGGCGAGATGCGTCAACTCCGTCTCCTCGACGTCCTCACCGCCCGCGATCGTGTACACGGCCTGTAGCGCGCCGCCCTGCTCGACCGCGAGGTTGCGCAGGTAGACGAGGAAGCGCTCCATCTCGGTCGCATGGCCGAGCCGCTCGAGCGCGTTGAGGGTGAAGTAGGAATCGCGCAGCCAGCAGTAGCGGTAGTCCCAGGTCCGTCCGGAGCCGGGGTGCTCCGGCAGGCTCGTCGTCGTTGCGGCGAGGAGCGCGCCCGTGTCCTCGTACTGGTGCAGCTTGAGCACGAGGGCGGCGCGGATCACCTCTCGCTGATAGTCGCGCGGGACCCTCGTCCGCTTGATCCACTCGCGCCAGTGGTCGATCGTGCGCTCCAGGAACCGTTCGGCGGTCTCCTCGAGCCCCGCCTCGAGCGGCTCGCCCCAGGTGAGCGCCAGGTGCAGGTCGCGGTCGAGCAGGAACGAGCGCTCGTCCTCGACGTAGGAGAGCGAGATGTTCGTCGTCAGCCGAAGCGGCGTGCCGAGCCCGGTGAACTCGATGTGATTCGACGATCGCCAGGGCGAGGCAGCGACCCTGCCGTAGTCGTAGACCGGACGGCAGGAGACACGGACCCGCGGGTTGCCGGACAAAGGCCTGAGGATCCGCAGGATCATCGTCGGCTTGTAGACGCGGTCGTACAGCCTGAACCGGGGAGCGAAGTCGAGAAGCTCGAACGACCCCGATGAGCCCTGGAACACCGTTCGCAGGACATTCGTGTTCTCGAGGTACTCGTGGCGGATCTCGTCGATCTCGACGCCCTCGACCTTGAACACGCCGCCCTTGTCTCGATCGAGCAACGGCCCGAACACGAAGCTCGAATCGGGACGTGGCCAGCAGAGCCACTCGATCGAGCCTTCCGACGAGAGCGCGAGCGTATTGCAGTTGCCGATGATCCCGAGCGGAGGCACCATGAGAAGCACATAGCGTAGGCAGGGAGCAGGATGGGTAGTACCCCAAGAGTGAGCGGGGACAGGCCGGCGCCGGAGAGCGCTCTCGTCATCGCGAGCAATCGGCTTCCCATCACGCTGTCGCTCGAGGACGGCGGGTTGAGGGTCGAACCGAGCGCCGGCGGCCTCGTCTCGGCTCTCGGCGGCACCCAGGAGCGGCATGCGTGGGTCGGCTGGCCCGGGGTTGCGGTGCCCGACGAGCTCCGCCCCGAGGCGGCGAAGCAGATGGCGGAGCACGGGTGCGAGCCCGTCTACCTGACCGAGGCCGAGCAGGGTGAGTTCTACGAGGAGATCTGCAACGACGCGCTCTGGCCGCTCTTCCACTACTTCGTCGACCGGCTGAAGTTCAGGGCGGATGCCTGGGCGACCTACGTCGAGGTCAACGAGCGCTTTGCCGAGACGATCGCCCGCGTGAGCGCTCCCAGGGCCCGAGTCTGGATTCACGACTTCCACCTCGCCCTCGTTCCCGCGGGCACTTCGGCGCCGCCGCCCCGACCTCGCGATCGGCTTCTTCCTGCACGTCCCCTTCCCGTCCTCGGAGATCTACCGGCTGCTTCCGAGCCGGATCGAGCTGCTTCGCGGCCTGCTCGGATCGGACTACATCGGCTTCCATACCGGCGACTACGCGCGCCATTTCCGCTCCGCGTGCCTGCGGGTGCTCGGGATCGAGACGGCGCCCGACTCGATCGAGTACGACGACCGCTCGATCGGCATCGGAGTGCATCCGATCGGAATCGACGTCGAGAGCTTCCGGGAGACACTTCGCGACCCCGAGACGCCGATCGTCGAGGCCGATCTCGCCCGGCAGTACGAGGGGCGCAAGCTCGTTCTCGGGTGTCGAGCGGCTCGACTACACGAAGGGGATCCCGCAGAAGCTCGACGCGTTCGAGCGCATTCTCGAGGGTGACCCGAGCCGGGCCGAGAGCATCACTCTCCTCCAGGTCCTCGTCCCGTCGCGCTTGCAGAACGTCGAGTACCTGGCCAAACGCGACGAGATCGAGCGCCAGATCGCGCACATCAACGGCCGCTTCGGCGGCATGGGACGCACGCCGGTCGAGTACATCCACCGGTCGATCTCGCGTTACGAGCTTGCTGCGCTCTATCGCCGTGCCGACGTGATGATGGTCACCCCGCTCCGCGACGGCATGAACCTCGTCGCGCAGGAGTTCGTTCTGTGCCAGACGGCCGAGCCGGACCACGAGCGCAGCTGGCACGGCGCGCTCCTCCTGAGCGAGTTCGCGGGCGCCGCCCAGGTGCTGCCCGGCGCCGTGCTCGTCAATCCGTGGGATGCCGACGACCTCGCAGCGCGGCTTTTGGAGGCGCTCGCACTCGACGGGCCTGAGCGGCGCCGCCGGCTCGAGCTGATGTCCGACCGGGTCGAGGCCCTCGACAGCGCCGCCTGGGTGACGACGTTCCTGGCGCGGCTCGAACGGTACGCCCGCCCGGCGCGTCGTTCGGCCCGGCTGCTCGACGCCGCCGGTCAAGAGTCGATCGCCGGGAAGCTCGCCGCTGCCGAGGAGCGCACGTTCCTGCTCGACTACGACGGGACCCTACGCGAGCTGGTCGGCCACCCGTCTCTCGCCGCCCCAACGGCCGAGATCCGAGAGCTTCTGGTCGACCTCACAACGCTTCCCGAGACGAGCGTTCACATCGTCAGCGGACGCACGAGCGAGAGCCTGCAGGCGTGGTTCGGAGACCTCCCCGTGCACCTCTGTGCAGAGCACGGCTACCTGGTCCGGCCGGCCGGCGAGGGCTGGCGCGTCGCGCTCGACGTGGACCTGTCGTGGCTGCCGCTCGTCGAGCAGATGCTCGAGGGCGTTACCGCCGATGTCCCGGGAACCCTGATCGAGCGGAAAATGGCGAGCGTCGCCTGGCACTACCGCGAAGCCGAGCCCGAGTACGGGGCCTGGCGCGCACGCGAGCTCCTCTTCGCCCTCGAGGAAGTGCTAGGGGGACTGCCCGCCGAGGTGCTTCCCGGGCATCGGGTGATCGAGATCCGGGCCCGTGGAGTCAACAAGGGCGCCTACTTCGAGTCGATCGCGGCCGACATCGACCCGGCCTCGAACCTCGTCGTCGCCGCCGGTGACGACCTCACCGACTCGGACCTCTTCCGTGTGCTTCCGCGCGGATCGGTCGCGATTCACGTCGGGAGCACCCGCCCGCGGGTGGACAACCCGGAGCTTCGAGACCGCTACGTCGTCGACACCCCGGCCGTGCTTCGCGAGGTCCTCCGCGGGTTCGTCGTCGACCTGAGCGTCCTCGGCCGCACCGGAGCGGCCTTGCCCTCGAAAAACGTCTAGCCGGGCAGAGCGCCGTCGGGGTACCCGGCGTCGGCGTCCTGCTCGACACCGGCGTAGGCCTCGCGTGGATCGTTCGTCTCCGTCTTCACGCCGGCGCCGTAGCGCTCCGCAAGCTCCGATTCCGGATAGACAACCTGGCCTCCCGACCGCGTGCCGACGGCGAGGATGGTGCAGGGCCCGCTGCCGGATCCGACGAAGACGTGGTCGGTCCAGGCAGGGCAGTGGACGAAATCCCAGGCCTGCAACCGGCGCTCTTCGCCCTCGATCAGGAGGATGCATTCGCCGGAGAGCACGAGGAAGTCCTCCTGCTCGTCTTCCCGGTGGTACATGCACGACGGTTGGCCCGGCGCGAGCACACCCACGTTGATCCCGAGGCTCGCGAACCGCGGTGTGCCTTCGAAGCGGGTGAACGCTCCGAACTCGCCGTCGAGCCATCGTGCCTCCCGGGTGTTCAGGACGAACCACCCCTCACCCGCCGGAGCGAGGCCGCCGTCGGTGCGCTCGAGCGGAGCCTCGGGAACCACGACTTCGATTATGGGGGACGGAGAGGCCGTCGTGGAAGCGTTGGGCGGTTCGGGGCCTTCCCCTGACCGGGATCAGCTCAGCAGCCAGTCCCTCGATCGAGTGACTCTCTTCGATCCAAACCGTGTTTTTTGACAACTCTTGCCAAAACCGGGTTAAGGTGAGTCGGTGACGGGCCTGCGATCCTCGAGCTCCTCGAGCCGTGCCGAGCCGCATGCCGACATCGAGCAGGCCGCGACATTTCGTGCCGAGCTGCGCCGGTTCCTGAACCGGATCGAGGTGGCGACGGGTGAGGCAGGCCTGACGCCACAGCGCTTCGATCTGCTCCTCGCGATCAAGGCAGCCGGCGACGAGGCGACGATCAACGAGCTCTGCTCCGATCTCAACATGCAGCAGACGGCCGTCACCGAGCTCGTCAAGCGCGCCCAGGAGAACGGCCTCGTCACCCGCACCCAGTCGACCGTCGACCGTCGAGTCGTCCTCGTGCACACGACCGCCAACGCCGACGCCAGGTTCGACCGCGCCTTTTCGGCGCTGCAGGCCGACCACACTGCGCTCGTCGGCGCGCTCGAGCGGGTGATGGGCACGCTCGACGCCCCGCAGCCCGAGCTTCATTCGGCACTCGAGATCCACGCTCTCTCCGACGTCGCGCCGCCGCTCGCTTAGAGGTTCTTTAGAGCACGAATCACGATGAGCGTCCCTGTCCGGGGCTCTCGGAGCGAGCGGGTGGGATGGCCGGCTCGCAGGCCAGGCTGGCTGCCTGTCCGAGAGACGGCCATTTCAGCCGGGAAGCCCTTGATCCGGCGGGAACCGAGCCGATCCTGAACTGGGCCGATCCCGAACCGAGCCGATCCCGAACCGAGCCGATCCCGAACCGAGCCGATTCAGTCGAGCGCTACACCGGCTCAGCCGGATCAAGGCCGCCGGAAGCTCCGGTCCCGGGCGCGAAGCGTTCGCGGCCCGAGCCGGAGGACGATCCGAGAGCGACCGGGAACGACGCCCATTTTGATCGACCTGCGCCGCCACGTCCTCACCCCTGGGCCTGCGTTATCGTCTCGACATGGCGGTGGTGGCGGGATACGACGAGCAGTTGCTGGTCGGCGGGCACTGGGTCGACGCGCGGAGCGGCGACCGGTTCGAGATCACCGATCCGGCTACCGGGGAGACGGTCGGCTCGATGCCGAATGCCGGTGCGGAGGACGTCCAGGCCGCGATCGATGCTGCGGCGGACGCACTGGAGGGGTGGCGCTCGCTGGCGGCAATCGAGCGAGCGCGAATCCTGAGGCGGTCCGCCGACCTCATGCGCGAGCGGAAGGACGAGATCGCCGCGGTCATGACGGCCGAGCAGGGCAAGCCGCTTGCGGAGGCCGCGGGCGAGGTCGAGTACGCGGCTGGATTCTTCGAGTGGTTCGGCGGCGAGGCCGAGCGGGTCTACGGACAGGTGGTGCCAGCCCAGAACCCGCGTAACCGCGTCCTTGTCCTGCGCCAGCCGGTCGGCGTCACCGCGGCGATCACCCCGTGGAACTTCCCGGCCGCGATGATGACGCGCAAGCTCGGCCCTGCGATGGCCGCGGGTTGCACGAGCATCGTCAAGCCTGCGAGCGCGACGCCGCTGACAGCCGCGCTCGTCCTGCGTGCGATCGAAGACGCAGGCGCGCCTCCCGGCGTCGTCAACCTGGTCACGTCTAGAGCGTCGGGGATGGTCGCGGACACGCTCTTCGGCGACCCCCGGGTGCGCAAGGTCTCCTTCACCGGATCGACCGAGGTCGGGAAGGAGCTGATCCGGCTCTCCGCCGGTCAGGTGACCCGTCTCTCGCTCGAGCTCGGCGGGCACGCCCCGTACATCATCTTCGACGACGCCCCGCTCGAGCAGGCCGTCGATGGGCTGCTCGCCTCGAAGTTCCGCAACGCCGGCCAGACCTGTGTGTGCGCGAACCGCGCGTTCGTTCAGCGGGGGATCTACGAGGACGTCGTCGGCCTCCTCACCGAGAAGGTGGCGCGGATGACCGTCGGCCCCGGCGACCGGCCGGGCGTCGCGATCGGGCCCCTCATCGACGCCGGAGCCGTGGACAAGGCCGACGAGCACGTCGCCGACGCGGTCGGGCACGGCGCGCGGCTGCTCGCCGGCGGCACCCGCCTGACCGACGGCGAGCTGGCGCGCGGCTCGTTCTACGCACCGACCGTGCTTGCAGACATCACCCCCGAGATGCTGATCTCGACCGAGGAGACCTTCGGCCCGGTCGCCGGCCTCGCTGCGTTCGACACCGAGGACGAGGCGATCGCACTCGCAAACGACACGGTCTTCGGCCTCGCCGCCTACTTCCACACGCGTGACTACGCGCGCCTCCTGCGGGTGGCCGAACGCCTCGACTACGGGATCGTCGGTGCGAACTCCGGGATGATCAGCGCACCGAACGTCCCGTTCGGGGGCGTCAAGGAGTCCGGCTACGGCCGCGAAGGCGGCGATTTCGGGATCAGCGAGTACCTGGACGTCAAGTACGTCCTCATCGCCGACGTCGACTGACCCTGCTCACGTGAGCCCGCCCTTCTCACGTGAGAAGGGCGGAAGAAACGCTTTACCCAGTCGAGTGATGACAACGCGCGCCCCATCACCGATGACGTGTGTATGGGCCGCCGCACTCTCCTCCTCCTCGCACCGCTCGCCGCGGGAGTCGCTCTGACCGTCGCCGCGCCATGGGCGGGCGCAGCGAAGTCGACCCAAGCCGGCTCATCCGCACAAGGCGCTTTTTCCACCGAGAACGCCACGATGGATGTCGGCATCTTCCAGCAGCTGAACGCGATTCGCGCCGAACACGGCCTGAGCCAGCTCGTGCTGAGCTCGAAGCTCAGCGAGGCCGCACAGCAGCACTCACAGGACATGATCGACCGCGGCTACTTCTCTCACGGCTCGTCGAACGGGCAGTCGTTCGGGCAGCGCCTTGCGAGCTTCTACCCGGAGGGAGCTGCGCACTACTGGGCTGTCGGCGAGAACATCCTCTGGTCGCAGGGTGTGCCCACGGCGGCTTCGAGCATGCGCAGCTGGATGGCCTCCCCGCCGCACCGCGCGAACATCCTCGACCCCGCCTGGCGCGAGATCGGGATCGGCGCCGCCACCTCCTCGGATGCGCCCGGCACCTTCGGCGGCCGGCCCGCCACGGTCATCACGACCGACTTCGGCGTCCGACGCTGACAAGCGCCGGCCAGGAAGCTCTTTAGAGCCCATTGCAGAATGAAGTCTGGTGTCGATCGAACGAGCTGGGTGCGCGCGCTGAGAGGACGCAGGGAGCCCCGCTAGCAGCGCTATCGGGGTGACCGAGGACGACGCAGAGTGGTGTCCGGATCGTTCTCCGGCGAACTCGTGCTCACGTTGTTAGAGCCTCCAAGAGGCTCCACGAAAGATTATTGGAGCTTCTCCGCCCCGTTAAAAGGGTTCACCGAGCCGGCGGCGCTTTCGTCCACCGCTTCCACTGACCTTCCGCCTGTGGCCTTGCGGCCTTCCGCGTACAGCCCTCAGAAGCAGCTTCGACCTACTCGCGCTCCGTGCTCGGTGCAAGACGCACCTTAGTGAATCCCGGCTCAGGGGCACAAGGGGCCGCTCGCGAGAAATCGCGCTGGGAGCGGAGAAATCCGCCGGCGCAACGACAAGCGAGCGTACACGCCGGCCGGCTGATCTTGGGCCCAGTTCAGGGGCGCCTCGTGGCGGCGACCTCACCGGGTCCGTAACCGCCTTCGGTACCGCCGGCAGCAGGCTGCCGGCCACTCCAGGTCACCGAGAAGCTGCCTCCTCCACGGATGAGGGCACTCGGGACGGCCCACACGGCGGGGGCCTGACCGCCGAACCGGCCGTACCCGAACCCTGCGCTGTGCCCCTCGAGCGAGACCTGGGACGACTGCCAGACCGGGTCTGAGATCACGCCGCTGTGCCCCCCACTGGCTGTCCTCGCGTTCGAAAAGGCGACCGTGCCGAAATCGGTGAGTGCCAACTCACGGCAGTACCGGCTCGTGGCGCACACCGTAGGAGCCTCCGCGATCCATTCGGCCGAGCTCGTGTTGGGGTCGGCCATCCGCACCGCCTTCGAGAAACCGGTGCCGCGCGTCAGGTCCTCTCATGGTCAGCTTCACCTTTCTGCCGTCGACCGCAGACCGCGGCTGAGATCTTGTCGCCGGGCGACACCACGAGGTCGAGTGTCACAGCTTTCGCCGGCACGAGCTCAAACCACGCCCAGTACCGTGCCCTTCCGACCGGCGTGCAATCCACCTCGGTCCCGATCTGCTCCAGCGAGGGCGGCGTCCGCGAGTTGCCGCCGAGACCGACCCAGAACGCCGCGGATGTCCCACCCCCGAAACCGGAGGACGAGCAGCGTGGCTCTCGGTTGGATCCATGTGCCCGGAAACGTTCGTGAACCGCGTCGGCGCCCCGGACATCGCGTCGAGGCTGTTCGACCACGTAGCCCGCCCAGTTCGAGCTCACGTCGGTGTCGGGCCAGCGAGCCGGCGGAGGCCGGCTCCGCCTGAGCGGCGAGGGCCGCGAGCAGAAGCGCTGCCAGCGAGCCCACGAAGAGCGACCGAAGCATCTCTACATCAAAGCTCACCCGACCTTCGACGCGCCGATTTCGCTGGTCGGGCCGCCTAGCAGCGGCGAGATGCGAGAACTCTCAGGTGCTTCTAAGGTCCAGCCTGAAGACTCGCACGGTTCAAATCCGAGCAACGGGGGTACGTCGTGAAGATGCTGCAGATCTGTGATCACCCTGGCTGTACCACCCTGACCCTCGGGACGCGCTGCGTTTCTCACGAGCCTCCCAGGGCACCGCAACGCTTTCCACGGGGGCGGCCGTTCCCCCGTTCGACGAAGTCGGGCTCGTCGCTTGGCGCACCGGCCCTGACCGGAGCGGCATCAGGCGCCCCGATGGGCGCCGTATCCTTGGGAGGTGGCTCCCCCCTCTGACCCATACGCAGGGGATCCTCCGGACGCGATGGGCTCCGTGTTGGAGGTTCAGAGACGCTCGACGCGAGGCTCGGGCTGCGAAGCACAGGCAGGCGGTCTCGCTGCGACCGGCTCGCTCGTCAGCCAAGCTCGGAGCCGAAGCCGTCGGGCCTCCGCGCTGGTACTGCTGGCGGCTCTGCTCGCGCCCGCCGGGACCGCCCAGGCAAAGGGTGGGCCGTCACTGACCGATGCCCCAACGGCCGTGGGCACGGCTGCGGCGGGGAAGCAGCTGACCGCCCTGAGCGGGAACTGGGCCGGGTCGCAGCCTCTCACCTATCGCTATCAGTGGTACCGCTGCAACGCCGCGGGAGCGAGCTGCGCCACGATCAGCGGCGCCCACTCGCAGACCTACGCGCTCGGGCCGAAGGATGTCGGCAAGACGGTCGGACTCACGGTGTGGGCGACCGACGCCGCCGGCACCTCCTACGCGTACGCAAGCCTCGTCGGGCCGATCGCACCGACCCGCCCGCTGCTCGAGACGACCGCGCAACCGGTCGTGACCGGCTCGCCCGATCGATCGGCAAGACGCTCCAGGTGACCTCCGGCGCCTGGAGTCCGACGCCTCCGGGGCTCACCTACCAGTGGGAGCGCTGCAACGCGAACGGGCGCATCTGCGCCGCCATCCCGGGTGCGACAGCGAAGCTCGTACACGGCCGTGCGGCGCCGATCTCGGGCCACGCGCTGATCGCGATCGTCCAGGGCAAGAACGGGGCGACCGATCCAGAACACTTTCAGCACCGCAAGCCCCGCCGTCGTCGACGGCTCGGTGGTCGGGCCGAAGCTCGTGCTTGGCCCGGGCGTCGCGGGAACGACGACGACCGGCGAGAAGCTCTCCGCGTTCCGGGGGTCTGGAAAGGAGTCGGGCCGATCGGCTTCAGCTACCAGTGGTTTCGCTGCAACAGCGTCGGGCGGCCACTGTCTCTCGATCCACGGCGCAACCTCGCCCACCTACAAGCTCGTCGCGAAGGACATCGGCCAGACGATCGGTCTCACCCTCTACGCCTCGGACTCGACCGGCACCACGACCGCGTATACGAGCCTCGTCGGCCCGATCGCGGCGACCGGGCTCGCCACTCGCCGTGATCACGACGCCGACGATCTCGGGCACGGCCCGGGTGGGCGGCATGCTCACGATCGACTCGGGCCAATGGGCCCCCGAGCCGCAAGAGCTACGGCTATGCCTGGCTCCTGTGCAACCCCAACGGACGGCTCTGCGCGCCGATCGCCGGCGCCACCTCGCCGTCGTTCGGCCCAACGCCATGGACGCAGGTCACACACTCGTCGGCCAGGTGACCGCCACGGCGGCGGCGTCCGACACAGGCTGCGCTCACCCCGGCCACCGCCGCGCTGACCTAGAGCTCGAACCAGCATGGCCGTGGTTCCCCGGCACGCCCCGGCGAAGCGAGGCTCATTTTGGCCCGAAGTTCCTGGAGGCTTCCGGCGCCAGTAGGCGGCGACGGCTCCACCGGGGTCTATCGTCCGGCTCGTGACCCGTGACCGGCACGCGGTGGCGACCCGCCTTGCGCTCGTCTCGGTCTGCTCGGTCGTCTTCCTGACCTTCCTCGACAACACGATCGTGAGCGTCGCGCTCGCGAACATGCAGACGTCGCTTCGCAGCGGGGTCGCGAGCCTGCAGTGGATCGTCGACGGGTACGTGCTCGCCTTCGCGGCGCTGATGCTGACCGGCGGCACCCTCGGCGACATCTTCGGGCGCAAGAAGATCCTGCTGCTCGGGGTCGCGATCTTCTGCGGCGGCTCGCTCGATCTGCGCCCTCGCCCACTCGGCGCACATGCTCGTCGTCGGGCCGGATCGTGATGGGTGTCGGTGCGGCCGCCTCCGAGCCGGGCACGCTGTCGCTGATCCGGCAGCTCTACCCGGACGCCCGCGAGCGCGCCCGTGCGCTCGGAGTCTGGACGTCCGTCTCCGGGATCTCGCTCGCGGCCGGGCCGGTGCTCGGCGGGATGCTCGTCGGGCTGGCCGGCTGGCGCGGCATCTTCTGGTTCAACCTGGCGCTCGGGGGTGCTCGCGCTGGTCGCGGCGGCGGCGACCCTCTCCGAGAGCTCGGACCCGGCGGGCCGCTCGGTCGACCTGACCGGGCCTCGTCGCAGGCGCAGCCGCGATCAGCGCGGCGACGTTCGCGGTGATCGAAGGCGAGAGCGCCGGCTTCGGCGACCTGGTGGATCGTCGTGCTGTTCGTGCTCGCGGCGGCGCTCGCGATCGGCTTCGTGCTGGATCGAGCGGCGCCGGGCCGACCCGGTGCTCCCGCTCGAGCTCTTTCGCAATCCCGACCTTCGCGATCGCGAACGGGGTCGCCTTCGCGACGAGCTTCGGGCTCTTCGCCGTCTTCTTCTTCACCTCGCTGTATCTCCAGGTGGTCTCCCACTTCTCGGGCTGGAAGATCGCGCTTCAGTTCCTTGCGATGGCGGTCGCGATTGCCGTCGGCGGGCGGCGTGGCCGGCGCCTGGACCGCGCTCGCGCGGCCCGAGAGGATCGATGGCTGTCGGCTGCGTGCTCTCCGGCGTCGGGATGCTCGCCGTCGACGACGCTGCTGAAGCCGTCGGTCAGCGTCGCGCCGCTCGCGGCGGCGCTCGCGGTCGCCGGCCTGGGCCTCGGCCTGGCCCTCGTGGCGGTCACCGCGGCCGTGCTCTCGATCGTGCCGGCGGAGCGCTCCGGCATGGCGGCCTCGACCGTGAACACGAGCCGTCAGCTCGGCGGCGTGCTCGCCGTCGCGATTCTCGGCGCGGTCGTGAACGCGCGCCTCGTCGGCGACGCTCGGCACGCGCCTGACGAACCTCGGGCGTGCCCTCGAGCCTCAAGCCGATCGTCCTTCACGCCGTCACGACGGCGGCCTTCCGGCGAATGCGATCGCCGCGGCAGCCGCAAACCCCGTCGCCGCGATCGCCGCTGCGACCCATCCCGGCATCCTCGGCAAGGTGCTCGACGCTGCGGAGGCCTCGATGGGAAACGGGGTTCACGTCGCGCTGCTCGTTGCCGCCGGGATCCTGCTCGCCGGCGCCGTGGCCTCGCTCGCCGCCGGCAAGACCAACGAGCCGTCAGCCCCGCCACGTCCAACGGCGGGGTCAGAAAGCGCGAGGGCTCAGCCCCGCCCTCGAGCTCGCGTCTGACGGACGCGGCCATGCGCTCGACCGCCTGCTCGAGCAGCGCCGACGAGGTGCCGAAGTTGAGCCGCGCGAAGCCCTTGCCCTGCTCGCCGAACGCGCGGGCCCGGCGCTGAGCGCGACCCGCCCGCGCTCGAGGAACACGGCCGCCGGGTCGTCGCCGAGCTCGAGCGGCGGCAGTCGAGCCAGGCGAGGTAGCCGGCCTCGGGCGGCACGTAGCCCACGGCCGGGCAGCTTGCGCTCGGCAAGCAGCTCGCCGAGCAGTTCGCCCGGTTGCGGTCGAGGTGTGCGCACGAGCGCGTCGAGCCACTCGCCGCCGTGCTCGAATGCGGCGAGCGAGGCAAGCACGCCGAGGTGGCCTGCGTGGTAGGGAAATGCGCCGGAAGGCGCGTCGTCGAGCCGCTCGTGCATCGTCTCCGAGCCGGCCACGATGAGGGCGCATTTGAGCCCGGCGAGGTTCCACGCCTTCGATGCCGACACGATCGCGAGGCCCGTTGCTCGCCGGCGCCTTCGACCGTGAGGTAGGGGACGTGCGACGCGGCCGGGGAGCGTCGAAGCGGCGCAGTGAACCTCGTCGGCGATCACGGTCACGCCGTAGCGCGCGGCGAGCTCGCGACGGCCTCGAGATCTGCTCGCGAGAAAGCTGCGCCCGGTCGGGTTGTGCGGATGGCAGAGCAAGTAGCGCGCGTGCACCGCCGGCGAACGCCTGCTCGAGCGCCTCCAGATCGAGCTTCCAGCCGCCGCCTCGAAGTGCAAGCGGGGCCTCGACGACCTCGCGGCCGACCTCGCGGGTGACGGCGAAGAACGGCGGATAGACGGGCGGGTTGACGACGACGCCGTCGCCCGGCTCGGTCAGCGCCCGCAGGAGCTCGGCGACGGCGGACATCACGTCGGCGACGAGCCGCACGCGCTCGGCTCGATCGTCCAGCCGAAACCGAGCCGCGGCGAAGCGCGGCGTACGCCTCTCCGAGGCCGCCCGCATCCGCGTAGCCCACGTCGTCTCGGGCGACTGCCGTCTGGAGCGCCTCGTGGATCGGCAGCGCAAGCCGAAGTCCATCTCCGCCACCCAGGCGGGCAGCACGTCGGCCGGGTACTTGACCCACTTCGCGCTCCTGCGGGTGCGCAGGAGCTCGAGCGAGACGTCGTCGAACGGGATCGATGCGGCGCGGTGGCCGCGGGCGCGCGTCGGGCTAGACACGCGCAGTGATCGTGATGCCGCCGCGCGCCTTCTGCTCGAGCGTGACCCGGACGCGGTCAGCGGTGAGGGCCAGCGCCGCCGCGACCTCGTCCCGGATCCGGACCGCTAGCGCCTCGCAGAAGACGCCTTCGTTACGGAAGCGCGTTCAGGTAGAGCTTGAGCGACTTCGACTCCAGGCACACCGTGTCGGGCGTGTAGCCGATCGTGACGCGGTAGAGGTCTGGCTGGCTCGTGATCGGGCAGAACGCGGTGAGCTCGTCGCTCACGAGCTCGACGTCGGCCACGCCCGGGTTCGCGAACGTCTCGAGGCCCGCGAAATGGTCGTTGCCCGGCTGGCCCAGCGCCACGAACTCGGTGGATCGGGACGTCGCCGCCATCAGGCAAGCCTAGAGGATCGATTCAGCGAGGAGCCGATCGAGCCGAGAGGACACCGGCGAGTCTTCGGGGAGGACATCCGAGGTCGGCCTGCATCCGCGGCCGCCACGTCTGGCAGGCCTTAGCCCCAGCTCGCGAACGCTAGCGCCGGCGCTCGCGAGCCCGTCGGCAGTGCGGTGGTCGCGCTAGTACGAGCTAGCCCGGAGGCAGGCTCGAGCCGGCCTTCGTGGAGCTGGACTTGCGCGCGTGGAGGCGGCCGTCGGGCTCGTCTTGATCGTGGTGCCGGAAGGCGCGAGCACGTACCACTTGCTCTCGACGCCCTGCCCGTTCACCTGGCCGGCCTTCTTGTCGCCGGCGTAGGTAGTAGAGCGGGTAGCCGTTGTAGGTCACCTGAATCGTCCCGTCGGTGCGGGTCGATCGTCCCGAGCTTCGACGCGGTGACTCCCGAGCCCGCCACGGGCTTCGCCGACTTGGCGACCGTCAGCGGCGGCCAGGCCGCGGCGCACCCGCCGGAGCAGGCGCTCGTCTTCCCGTGATCGGCGAGAAAGCGGTACAGCGTCTTCCCCGAGTCGAGTTGACGAGGATCGACCCGAGCGCCGAGCTCTTCGAGACGGCGACCGTTGCCTTGACCGACGAGTGTGTCGCGCCGCCCGGGGCCGCAGCGATGCATGCGACCGCGATCGTCGCCACGACTGCAAGTGCTCGTAGCCCGGCGCGGCGAGTTCCGTTTGCCCCCATTGATGCCATCCCTTCGTTGGTGGTGAGAGAGACCTGAAGGGGATACGGGCGCTCGGGCCGTAGCGGTTTTTCTGCGATGAGCTTCTTTAGAGCCCATTGCAGAATGGAGTCTGGTGTCGGCTCTTAACCCAGGAGGCTCTTGAGCGCACCCGGTTCGAGCGGGCCGCCGGCGGCGATCAGCCCGGTCGCAGCGTCGATCTTGCCCCACGTCGTCGACGAGCAGGAACCCGCGCGGGCGGCGGGCGCTCGTCGAGGTAGGCGACAACGCCCTTGCGGTTCGGCTCGACCCACTCGGCGACCGTCTCCAGCGCGGGAGTCGACCTCGCCGATCGCCTCGTAGCCGAGCTCGAACAGGTCGGAGTAGAAGAACGGGATGGTGCGTGTAGGGCGTCGCGGCGCCCGCCATGTTCGCGCCCACGGCGCGGCCGTGACTGTTTGCCTGGTCCTCGTGCTCGACGCGAAGCTCGGTGCCGAGGAGCGCCGAGGGGAACCTGGCCACGTCGCCCGCGGCGAAGACGTCGTCCGCGCCACTCGCCCGCCCGAGCTCGTCGACGACGATGCCGTTCGAGACCGTCGAGCCCGGCCGCCTCTGCGAGCTCGGTGGCCGGGATCGATGCCGAGCCCCGCGACGACGCCGTCCGCGAGCAGCGTCGGCCCGCTCTCGAGCCGGACGGCCAGCTTCGAGCCCTCGACGCTCGACGGCCGCCACGCGCTCGCCCGCGAGCACCTCGACGCCGTGCCCGCGGTAGAGCTCGTTCACCGACTCGCGAGAGCTCGGCCGGGAAGACCCGGGCCGCGATCCCGTCCTCGGGAAAGGCGAGCGTCACCTCGCAGCCCACAGAACGCGAGCCCCGCGGCGACCTCCGAGCCGATGAATCCGCCGCCGAGAACGACGAACGACGCCCCACCGCTCGGCAAGCGAACGCAGCCGGCGGTAGTCGGCGACCGTGCGGAAATACACGATGTCCCTGCTCTCGTCGCCGGGTAGCCGCCGTGGACGGCCGCCGGTGGCGAGCAAGAGCCGCTCGTAGCCGTGGCTCTCGCCCCGGTCGTCGAGCACGCGGTGCGCAGCCCCGTCGATGCCGACGACCCGTCGCCCCAGCAGCAGCTCGACGCCGAGCTCGGCGGTGCCGCGCCAGATCGACGCCTCGTCCTTGCCCTGCCAGAGCCCTTTCGAGAGTGGAGGCCGGCTGTAGGGAGGGTCGGGCTCCTCGCCGATGAGCCCGATCGACCCCTCGGGATCGTGGTCGCGAATTCCCCGGCAGGCCGCATCGCCCGTCATTCCGCCGCCGACGATCAGATACCGGTAATCAGGCACGAGAAGCTTGTAACACACGCATCGCATTCGACGAGCTCAAAGAAGCCCTACAGCTTTCCGGCCGTGGTGCCGAAAGATGTCTGATGCACCTGAAGCTGGGTGGAAGGCCCCTGTCCGTGCTTGCTCTCGGCACCGTCGCAGCGTTCCTGCCCGCGGTGGTCGAGCTGGCTGTCGGCCGCACGCACGTTCATATCTCGGCGACCGTGCATTTCTACGCCGTCGGCATGACCGCCCTCGTCGCGGCGGCCGCCGCGCTGACGTTGACCGCGATCGGCGCACGGTTCGACGACACCCGGACAGTGCTGACCGGAACGGCATTCGCGGTGATGGCGGCGCTCCTCGCGCTCCACGGGATCTCAACGCCCGGGCGTGCTCTTCCCGACGACCACTACGGCGAGGTGATGCTGACCGGCGGTGCCACCCTGCCTGCCGGCGCGGCGATCCTGGCCCTGTCGGCGATCCGCCTGCCGCGCTTCCTGCAAGGCGTTCGACCGCTGCTGATCCTCCAGGCGCTGCTCCTGATCGGCATCGTTTCGCTCGGCACGATCGGGCTCTTCTACCCGGGAATCCTGCCCGAGGTTCCGAGCGCAAACAGCCCGCGCTGCGCTGACCGTTCTTGCCGTCGGCCTCCTCCTCTTCGCCGTGCTGGTCGATGCGCGCAGGACGCACCTACCTCCTCACGCGCCGCATCCCGGATCTCGTCGTCCTGGTCGGGCTGATCTGGCTCGGAACGGCCGCTCGTCGCGGCGCTGACCCTGACCGCGACCCAGCTCGGTTGGTGGCTCGGCCACATGTTCGAGCTGAACGGAATCCTGATCGTCGGCATCCCGGTTGCGATCGACCTCGCGCACGCCGTCCAGTCGCGGCCCCTCGCCGGCGACCTCCAGGCGGAGGATCTCGTGGTCTCCGAGGAGGTCTTCCTCGGCTCGCACGTCCGCGGGATCACGCTCCGGCTCGCCCGGAAGGACGAGTACACCGAGCAGCACACCCGCCGGGTCGCCCATCTCGCAGTGCAGATCGGCGAGCGCCTCGGCCTTTCGCGCGGCCGTCTCCGGGAGCTCGCGATCGGCGGGCTCGTGCACGACATCGGCAAGCTCTCCGTCCCAGACGCGATCCTGAAGAAGCCGGGGCCACTCGACGATCACGAGTTCGACGTGATCCGCCGCCACCCTGAATGGGGCGCCAAGCTGATCGACGAGCTCGGCGGGTTCTCCGAATCGGTGCGTGCGCCTAGTTCACGATCACCACGAGCGACTCGACGGACGCGGGTACCCCCGTGGCCTGACTGCCGATCAGATCGGGCTCGACACGCGGATCCTCTCGGTCTGCGACGTCTACGACGCGCTGATCACGGCCCGCGTCTACCGGCCTGCCTGGACGCACGACCAGGCGATGGCGCTCCTCCGAGAGGAGACCGGCGCTGCGTTCGACGGGCGCTGCGTCGACGCCCTCGCCGCGATCCTGGCAGACGGAAGCTCGAGTGGGACGCGGCCGGCCGAGCCTCACACGCGGCGGGCACGGCACCGCGCGGCTGTCAGTGCGATGACCCGATGAGCCCGCTCGCTGAGCTCCTTTCGCGCCGGCATGCCGTTCAGCACGCTTCCGGGGCGGTGCAACAGCTGAAGAGCCGCCGCCAGGACGCCTGACCGCGGCGACCGGCCGGGCGATGCCCTCGATCTCCCTTCAGCACGGTTGGGCTGCCGACCCGCTCGTCCTTGCAGTGGCAGCGGTCGCGGCGTTGCAGTTCTCGCGCGCGTTCCGCACGCTCCGCCGCCGAGGCCGCGCCGATCACGCCGGGTGGGACCGGGCCGCCCTGTTTGCAGCCGGATTGCTCCTCGCCACGCTCCCGCTCGTCTCGCCCCTCGACCTGGCAGGCGATGACTACCTGCTCTCGGCCCACATGCTGGAGCACATGCTGATCGGGGACGCTGCGCCTGCGCTGCTGCTCGTCGCCGTCCGCGGGCCGCTCCTCGCCTTCATGGTTCCGGCTTCGGCCACCAGGTTCGTTCACCGCTCTCCCAGCCTCCGGGGTCTCGTTGCCTCGGCGACTCGCCCAGCGGTCACCCTCGCGCTCTGGGCCTCGGCCTTCGGCGCCTGGCACATCCCGGCTCTCTACGACGCGGCGCTTCGCCACCCGTGGCTCCACGACCTGGAGCACCTGAGCTTCGTCACGGCCGGCCTGCTCGTGTGGATGCAGCTCGTCGATCCGGCACGTCGCGGCCGGCTGTCGCTCGGCCGGCGCATTGCCTTCGCCGGCGCCGTCTTCGGAATCGGCCAGATCCTCAGCGACGTGCTCTTCCTCTCCCCCTCCCCGCTCTACTCCGCCTACGCGGGACGGCCGCCAGGGCTGTTCGGCCTCTCACCGCTCGCCGATCAGCAATACGCAGGGCTCGTGATGATGGCCGAGCAGCTGCTGACGCTCGGCACCTGTGTCTGGGTCCTCGTGATCACCGCGCTTCCCCGCGTCCGCAACTCGAGCGCCCCGCTCAGCCTGCCCGCGCGGTAACCGTCGACCCGCGCTTGCGCGAGCGGCGAAGATGTCGGCCGTGACGGAGACGCCGAGAACCGAGGAGCCTTACGGCCCGCTGCGCCGGGACGTGCGGCTGCTCGGCTCGCTGCTCGGCCGCGTCCTGATCGAGCAGGAGGGCGAGGACTTCCTCGAGGCCGAGGAGCGCATCCGCGCGAGCACGCGCGTCGCTCCCGCGAGATCGGCGACCCCGCGGCGGTTCGCGACGCCGTCCGCCAGCTCTCGCCGGAGTGCCCAGGCGAGCATGCTGCGGGCCTTCGCGCTCTACTTCCAGCTCGCGAACACGGCCGAGCAGCACCACCGGATCCGGCGGCGGCGCGCCCGCGGCCGAGGACACGGCGCCGCCGCGCGAGTCGCTCGAGGAGGCCTTCGACGCGGCTCGCGGCGGTTCCGGCCGCCGAGCTCGCCGCACGCCTCGACGAGCGTCTCGCTCGAGCTCGTGCTGACAGCGCACCCGACCGAGGCGACGCGCCGCACGCTGCTGCGCGCCCACGTCCGGATCGCCGAGCTCCTCGACCCGCAACGACGACCCCGACCTGACCTCGACCGAACGGGCCGAGCTCGAGGACGAAGCTCGACCGAGGAGATCACGATCCTCTGGCAGACCGACGAGGTCCGCGGCGAGCGGCCCCGGGTCGAGCGACGAGATCCGCCACGGGCTGTGGTTCTTCGAGGAGAGCCTCTTCGACGCCGGCGAGCGGCTGCTTCGCGACTACCGCCGGCTCGTCCCGGGCGCCCGTCCGCCGTTCTCGTTCGGCACCTGGATCGGCGGCGACCTCGACGGCAACCCCGACGTCGACGGCGGGACGATCGCCGCCGCGCTCGAACGGGCGCGCGAGACGGCGCTGCGGCGCTACCGCGCCGACGTTCGCGAGCTCGGGATCGAGATCGCCTCGAACCGCTCGCTCGTCCCGGTCTCGGCCGAGCTCGAGGAGTCGATCGCGCGCGACGAGCTCGAGTGCGCCGCGTACGCGCTCGAGCTCGGGCGGATGAACGCGGGCGAGGCTTACCGCCGGAAGCTCGCGTTCATGTGGTGGCGGCTCGGCAACGACGGCTACCGCACGGCCGGACGAGCTGCTCGCCGACCTGGCGGTGATCCGGCGCAGCCTCGAGGCGCAACCGAGGCGCACGGATCGCCGCGGGCTCGCTGGCCGCGCTCGAGCGGACGGTCGAGCTCTTCGGCTTCCACCTCGCGAAGCTCGACGTGCGCCTGCACTCGAGCGAGGTTCGCGCCCCGACCGAGCGCACGCGGGCGGTGTTCGAGGCGATCGCGGCAGGCGCGCGCGCGGCACGGCGCGCAGGCGCTCGACACCGTGATCGTCTCGGCGACCGAGCAGCACCGGCGACGTGCTCGGCGTGCTCGACCTGACCGACAGAGCCGGTCGCGGTCGTGCCGCTGTTCGAGACGATCGCCGACCTCGAACGGTGCGGGCGACGACCGTGAGGGCGCTCCTCGCCGACGCACGGTTCGCCGCCGCGTGTCGCCGAGCGCGGCAACCGGCTCGAGGTGATGGTCGGCTACTCCGACTCGGGCAAGGACGGCGGCTACCTCTCCGCGCAGTGGGCGATCTACCGGGCCCAGGAGGCTCTCGCCGAGGTCGCCGCGCGAGGCCGGGATCGAGCTGACGATCTTCCACGGCCGCGGCGGCAGCGCCGGCCGCGGCGGCGGCCCGACCCACGCCGCGATCCTCGGCCAGGCGCCGGGCCACCCGCCGGGCCGGCTGAAGCTGACCGAGCAGGGCGAGACGATCTCGTTCAAGTACGGGCTCCCGGGCATCGCCTACCGGAGCCTCGAGGCGGCGCGTCGCCGGAACAGTGCTGAGCGCGTTCCCGGAGCTCGTCGGCCGCACACCCGGGCCGGACGAGCGCGCGCTCCTCGACGGGCTCGCCGCGACGCGCCGAGCGCGCCTACCGCGCCGCTCGTCTGGGAGACGCCCGGGCTTCGTCGACTTCTTCCGGGCCTTCACGCCGGCCGACGAGCTCGCGCTGCTGACGATCGGCTCACGGCCGGCACGCCGGCCGGACGGCCCGGACTATCTCGCCTCGCTCCGCGCGATCCCCTGGGTCTTCGCCTGGACGCAGAACCGGACGCTGCTTCCGGCCTGGTACGGCTGCGGCACCGCCTTCGCCGGGGCCGACGACCGACGGAGCTGCGCCGGCTCTACGCCGAGCTGCCGTTCTTCCGCTCGCTCGTCGACAACCTCGAGATGACGCTCGCCAAGTCGAGCCTCGAGGTCGCCCGCGAGTACCTCGAGCTCGTGCCCGAAGCGCTCGAGCCGGACCGGTTCTTCGCGCTGATCGCCGACGAGCACGCGCGCACCGTCGCCGCCGTGCTCGAGATCGTCGGCGAGGAGCGGCTGCTCGAGCGCAACCCGGTCGTGCGCCGCTCGATCGGGATCCGGAACCCGTACGTCGATCCGATGAACGCGATCCAGGTCGAGCTCCTGCGCCGGCACCGCGCAGGCGACGAGAACGCCCGCCTTCCGCTCGGACGCTCGATTGCCGGGATCGCGGCGGCGCTCCGGAACACCGGCTGAGCGACCGACCTTTCGCGATCGCTTGCCGCGAGGTCCGTTGCAATCGCAAAAATGCGCGGATGGCCGAAGCTGCGACCGGCGAGCGGAGGGCAGAGGGCAGGCAGGCGACGGTTGGGGAGCTTCCGGGGGCGGACGAGGTGTTCGCGCGCGCCTCGGGCGAGAACTTCTCGGTCGCCTCGCTCGTTCTCGGCTCGGCGAACGCGCGAGCACCTGCTGGCGATCTACGGCTACGCACGGCTCGTCGACCAGATCGGCGACGCGAGCCCCGGAGACCGCCCGGCGCAGCTCGACACGCTCGAGCGCGCGCTCGACCGGATCTTCGACGGGCGACGGTGTGCCCGAGCATCCCGTGCTTCGGCGCCTCGCGCCCTCGATCGACGCGCTCGACGCTTCCCCGGGGGCCGTTCCAGCGGCTGCTCGAGGCGAACCGGCGCGACCAGACCACGACCGAATACCAGACCTTCGCCGAGCTCGTCGGCTACTGCGACCTGTCGGCGAACCCGGTCGGCGAGCTCGTCCTGCACGTCTTCGGCGCCGCGACACCCGAGCGGATCGCGCTCTCGGACAAGGTCTGCACGGCGCTCCAGCTCGCCGAGCACTGGCAGGACGTCGCCGAGGATTACGCGGCCGGGCGCATCTACCTGCCGGCGCGAGGACCGCGACCGCTTCGGCGTCACCCGAGCCGAGCTGGAAGAGAAACACGCCGGCCCGGCGTTGAAGCGAGCTGATGGCGTTCGAGGTCGACACGCGGCCGCAGCGCTCCTCGACGAGGGTGCGCCGCTCGTCGTCGCTCCTGCGCGGGCGCGCCCGGCTCGCCGTCGCCGGCTACGTCGGCGGCGGGCGGGCGGCGTTCGAGGCGATCGCGCTCGCCGGCCACGACGTGCTCGCCGGGCAGCCCGAAGGCGACCCGGGCCAAGCGGGCCCGCGCCACCCTCTCCACCTACCGGCGCGAGGCGATGAGCCGATGGCCCCGTCGAGCTCGCCTACGAGCAGTGCCGCCGGATCGCGCGCGAGTCCGGGCTCGAGCTTCTACGCCGGCATGCGGCTGCTGCCGGCCGGAGCGGCGCGCGGCGCTCTTCGCCGTCTACGCGCTCGCGCGCCGGATCGACGACATCGCCGACGGCGAGCTCGGGCAGCGCCGAGAAGCTTGCCGAGCTCGCGTCGTGCGGGCGAGGCTCGCGAGCCGCGAGCCGAAGGCGACCCGATCCTGGTCGCGCGTCGCCGACGCCGCCGCGCCGCTACCCGATCCCGCTCGACGCGTTCGGCGACCTGATCGACGGGGCCGAGCTGGACGCCCGCGGGCGAGCGCTTCGAGACCTTCGCCGAGCTCGAGCACTACTGCCGCTGCGTCGCCGGCTCGATCGGGCGGCTCTCGCTCGGCGTCTTCGACTGCTCCGACCGCGAGCCGGCGCCGACGCTCGCCGACGAGCTCGGCGTCGCGCTCCAGATCGGCAACATCCTCCGCGACGTCGGCGAGGACGCGGCGAACGGGCGGCTCTACCTCCCGCGCGAGGATCTCGAGCGCTTCGGCTGCGACCGGCAGACGGCTCGGACGGGCTGCTTCGACGGGCCCGATCGAGCTCGTGATCGCCTTCGAGGCCGAGCGCGGGCTCGACTGGCTCCGTCGAGGGCCTCGCGCTCGTGCCGCTCCTCGACCGGCGCAGCGCCTCATGCGTGCTCGCGATGGCCGGGCAAGTACCGCCGGCTGCTCGAGCGGATCGCCGCCGAGCCCGGCGCTCGTCCTTCAGCGGGCAGGCTGTCGCTGCGCCCCTGGGAGAAGGGGCTCGTGCTCGCCCGCAGCCTCGCAGGAGCAGGGGCATGAGCAGCGCGGATCGCGATCGTCGGCGGCGGGCTCGCCGGCCTGGCCGCGGCCATCGAGTGCGCTCGACGCGGGCGCCGCGGTGACGCTGTACGAGGCGCGCTCGCGGCTCGGCGGCGCCACCTTCTCGTTCGAGCGCAACGGCCTCTGGCTCGACAACGGCCAGCATGTCGCGCTGCGCTGCTGCACCGCCTACCTCGGCTTCCTGCGCCGGCTCGGCGTCGAGCACCTGCTGCCGCTCCAGCCGCGACTGCGCGTGCCCGTCCTGCGGGAGGACGGCAAGCCCGGCGCTGCTCTGCGCGCAGCGGCGCTGCCCGCCCCGCTCCACCTGGCCGGCGACGCTGCTTCGCTACGCGCCGCTCAGCCTGCGCGAGCGGATCGCGGCCGCGCGGGCCGCGATGGCGCTCCGCAAGCTCGACCCGGACGACCCCGCGCTCGACGAGCGGACCTTCGGCGACTGGCTCACCGAGCACGGCCAGAGCCGCGAACGCGATCGCGGCGCTCTGGAACCTGATCGCGCTCCCGACCCTGAACCTGCCCGCCGGCGAGGCCGCGCTCGCGGCAGCCGTCAAGGTGTTCCGCACCGGGCTTGCTCGACTCGAACGACGGCTGCGACATCGGCATCCCCGTCCGTGCCGTTCGTGCGGCTGCACGGCGACCCGGCCGCCGAGCGCGATCGAGCAGGCGGGCGGCCGCGATCCTGATGAACACGCCGGTGCGGTCGGTCACGCCCGCGCCACCGCGTCGTGCTCGATCGCGGGCACGGACGACGCCGACGCGGTGATCCTCGCCGTGCCGCACGATGCCGTCGCGTCGCCTCGCCCCGCCCGGGCTCGTCGACATCGACGCGCTTGACCGCGCTCGGGCACGAGCCCGATCGTCAACCTGCACATCCACTACGACCGGCAGGTGCTCGACGGGCCGCTCGCCGCCGCGATCGACTCGCCCGTGCAATGGATCTTCGACCGCACCGAGGCCTCGGGCGCGACGCGAGGGGCAGCTCGTCGCCGTGTCCCTCTCGCACGCGGTCGACGAGATCGGCACCTCGGTCGCCGAGCTCCGCGAGCGCTACCTGCCCGCGCTCGAGCGCCTGCTGCCGCGCGCACGGGAGGCGCGAGATGCTCGACTTCGCCGTCACCCACGAGCCGCGCGCCACGTTCCGCGCCGCGCCGGGGACCGCGCAGTCTGCGGCCGGGCACCCGGACCGGCCTCGACGGCATCTACCTCGCCGGCTCGTGGACGGACACCGGCTGGCCCGCGACGATGGAGAGCGCCGTCCGAAGCGGCCTCGCCGCGGCGCGCGCCGCCCTGGCCGACCTTCCCGGCGCTGGAGCGACCGCCGCCGAGCGCTCCGGTCGGAGGAGCGGCGCGATGACGATCGCCGAGGACCGCTCGGTCGGCGCCGCCCGGGCGACGCTCACGCGCGCCACCCGGCACCTGCTCTCGCTGCAGCACGAGCAGGGCTGGTGGAAGGGCGAGCTCGAGACGAACGTGACGATCGACGCCGAGGACCTCTTCCTGCGCCATTTCCTCGGCATCCTCGAGCCGGAGGCCGTCTCGAGCAGACGCGCGGCCTGGATCCGGAGCCGCCAGCGGCCCGACGGGTCGTGGGCGACCTACTACGGCGGGCCCGGGCGACCTCTCGACCACGGTCGAGGCCTACGTCGCGCTCTGCGGATCGCCGGCGATCCGGCCGACGCCGCGCACATGCGCGCGCGCGGCCGCGTTCGTGCGCGAGTGCGGGCGGCGCCGAGGCGAGCCGCGTCTTCACGCGCATGTGGCTCGCGCTGCTCGGCCTCTGGTCGTGGGACGCCGTGCCGACGCTGCCGCCCGAGCAGATCCTCCTGCCGCCGCGGGCGCCGCTCTCGGTCTACTCGTTCGGCTGCTGGGCGCGGCAGACGATCGTGGCGCTCTCGATCGTCACGGCGCTGCAGCCCTCGTCTCCGCGGTCGCCTTCGCGATCGACGAGCTCCGCGTCGGGCAGCCGACGCCGCCCGCCCGAACGACCTCTGGGGCCGGCTGTTCGTCGTGCTCGACCGCGGCCTGCCACGTGTACGGCCGCCGGCCCGTCGGGCCGGCCCGCCGGCGCGCGCTGCGCGCCGCCGAGCGCTGGGTCGTCGACCGTCAGGAGAGAGACGGCGGTGGGGCGGGATCCAGCCGCCCTGGGTCTGGTCGATCATCGCGCTGCGCGCGCTCGGCTACCCGCTCGACCATCCGGTCGCTCGTCCGGGCGCTCGAGGGGCTCGACAACTTCACGATCGTCGACGACAAGGGCCGGCGGATCGAGGCGTGCCAGTCGCCGGTCTGGGACACGGCGCTCGCGCTGGTCGCGCTGCTCGACGCGGGCGTCGCCCGCCGAGGACCCGGCGATCGTCCAGCGCCTGCGACTGGCTCGCGGCGCAGGAGGTGCAGCACGCGCGGCGACTGGGCGGTGCGCCGGCGGAACCTCGCGCCGGGCGGCTTCCCCTTCGAGTTCGCGAACGAGAACTACCCCGACGTCGACGACACCGCGGTGGTCGTGCTCGCGCTGCAGCCGCGCCGGGCGCGACCCGACCGGCGCCGCCGACCGCGGGCCTCGCCTGGATGCTCGGGATGCAGAGCAAGTCGGGCGGCTTCGGCGCCTTCGACGTCGACAACACGAGCCGGCTCTGCGACAAGCTCGCCTTCTGCGACTTCGGCGCGGTCACCGACCCGCCGAGCGCGGACGTGACCGCGCACGTGCTCGAGGCGCTCGCCCACGTCGGGCATCGCGAGCGAGCGGCCCGGCGCGCGCGCGCTCGACTGGCTCCTGCGCGAGCAGGAGCGAGACGGCTCGTGGTTCGGCCGCTGGGGCGCGCAACTACGTCTACGGGACGGGCGCCGTCCTCCCCGCGCTCGCCGCCTGCGGGCTCGGCGAGCACGAGAGCGTGCGGCGAGGCGTCGCACTGGCTCGAAGCGCGTGCAGAACCCGGACGGAGGCTTCGGCGAGGATCTCCGCTCCTACCGCGACCGCAGCTGGAGCGGCCGGGGCGTCTCGACGGCCTCGCAGACCGCCTGGGCGCTGCTCGGGCTCGCACGCCGGCGGCGCTTCGGGCGGCGAGGCGGCCTCGCGCGCCATGCGCTGGCTCGTCGAGACCCAGCAGGCAGACGGCGGCTGGGACGAGCCCTACTTCACCGGCACCGGCTTCCCGGGCGACTTCTACCTCAACTACCACCTCTACCGGGACGTCTTCCCGGTGATGGCGCTCGGCCGGATCCTCAACGAGGGCCGCGGCATGAGCGAACGGCTGCTGATCCTCGCCCCGCTCCGGATCGAGCAGCTCGCGCTCGGCACCCCGGCCGGGCTCTCGGGTGCTCCGCACGGGAATGGGGCCGGCACGGGCCCGGATCGCGGCGGCGCGCGCGCTCGCAAGCGAGCGCGCAGTCGGTCGCGGTCGCCGGACTGTGCGCGGGCGTCGACCCCTGCGCTGCGCCCGGGCGACGTCCTCTGCGCCACCGAGCTCGTCGACGAGGCCGGGGGCGCGCATCCCGGTGCCCGGAAGCGCCCTGCTCGTCAGCGCCCTCCGCCGGCGGGGCCTGCGCGTCCACGTCGGGCCCGCTCCAGTCGGTCTCGCGAGTCCTCGGCCCGGCGGAGCGCCGCGGGCTCACGCGGCGTGCTCGCGGTCGACATGGAGTCGGCCTGGCTGGCGGCCGGCGCCGGCGGGCGGCCGTTCGCCGTCGCCCGGGTCGTCGCCGACGAGGCCGGCCGCCACCTGGCCGACCCGCAGGATCGCGCTGGCCGGGATCCGCGCGCTGCGAAGCCTGCGCACGCGTCGGCGAGGCGCTCGCCGAATGGGCCGAGACCGCGCCGGCCCGCGTACCGTGCTCCTCGCCGGGCCGCGGTCCTTCTGCGCCGGCGTCGAACGGGCGATCGAGATCGTCGAGCTCGCGCTCGAGCAGCGCGGAGCGCCGGTCTACGTGCGCAAGCAGATCGTTCACAACGAGCACGTCGTCGCCGACCTCGAGCCGCGTGGCGCGGTCTTCGTCGAGGAGCTCGACGAGGTGCCCGAGGGCGCGACGGTCGTCTTCTCGGCTCACGGCGTCTCGCCGGCCGTCAGGCGCAATGCCGCGCTCGCGCGCGCTCGACGTGATCGACGCGACCTGCCCGCTCGTCGGCAAGGTGCACGCCGAGGCCCGCCGCTTCGCCGCCGAGGGCACGACGATCTTCCTGGTCGGCCACGCGGGTCACGAGGAGGTCGAAGGCACCCAGGGCGAGGCGCCCGAGGCGATCCGGCTCGTCGAGACCGTCGACGAGGTCGCGGCGCTCGAGGCGCCGAACCCGATCGGCGTCGCCTTCCTGACCCAGACGACCCTCGCCGTCGACGAGACCGGCGAGATCGTCGACGCGCCTGCGCGGCCGGTTCCCGGCGCTGCGCGGGCCCGCCTCCGACGACATCTGCTACGCCACCTCGAACCGCCAGCGGTGCCGTGAAGGCGATCGCCGGCGAGGCTGACGTCGTGCTGGTGGCCGGCTCCGAGACCTCGTCCAACTCGAAGCGGCTCGTCGAGGCGGCGGAGCGCGAGGGCGCCCGCGCCTATCTCGTCGACGACGAGACCGACATCGACGTCGCCTGGCTGCAGGGCGCGGCGACGATCGGGATCACCGCCGGCGCCTCTGCGCCCGAGTGGGTCGTCGAGCGGCTCGTGACCGCGCTCGGCTCGCTCGGCCCGGTCGCGATCGAGGAGCGGACACAGACGACCGAGGCGGTACGCTTTCGACTCCCGAAGGAGGTAGCGACCACGTGAGACGCTTCGTCGCAACGTTCCGCACCGATCGACGTCTTGACCGTCGCCGGCAGGTAGAGGCAGGCATGAGCGTGCCCCTGAGGCAGAGCGTCGCCGTGGGCAAGTACCTGCTGAAGCAGCGGCTGAAGCGCGAGCGACAAGTTCCCGCTCCTCGTCGAGCTCGAGCCGCTCTTCCAGTGCAATCTCGCCTGCTCGTTCTGCGGGAAGATCCAGTATCCGGAGCACATCCTCAAGAAGCGGATGCCGGTCGAGCACGGCGCTCGCGGCGATCGAGGAGAGCGGCGCGCCGATGGTCTCGATCGCAGGCGGCGAGCCGCTCGTGCATCCCGAGGTGCACGTGATCGGCGAAGGAGCTGATCAAGCGCAAGAAGTTCGTCTACCTGTGCACCAACGGGATCCTGATGAAGAAGAAGCTCGACCTGTTCGAGCCGTCGCCGTACTTCGCCTGGGTCGTCCATCTCGACGGGATGCGCGAGCGTCACGACGAGTTCGTCGAGCGCGAGGGCACCTTCGACAAGGCGGTCGACGCGATCCGCGAGGCGCAGAGGCGCGGGTTCCGCGTCAACACGAACACCACGTTCCTCACCACGGACACGCCGAAGACGGTGCGCGACGTCCTCGACTTCCTGAACGACGAGCTGAAGGTCGACCAGATGATGCTCTCCCCGGCCTACGCCTACGAGAAGGCCCCCGACCAGGAGCACTTCCCGGGCGTCGCCCAGGCACGGCAAGCTCTTCTCGAGGCGTTCGCCGACGGGCAAGCGCAAGGGCTGGCGCCTGAACCACACGCCGCTCTTCCTGGACTTCCTCGAGGGGAAGGTCGACTTCCAGTGCACCCCGTGGGGCATCCCGAGCTACTCGCTCTTCGGCTGGCAGCGGCCGTGCTACCTGATGGCGGACGGCTACACGACCACGTACAAGGAGCTGATCGAGACGACCGACTGGTCGAAGTACGGGCGCGGCAACGATCCGCGGTGCGACAACTGCATGGCGCACTGCGGCTACGAGCCGACGGCCGTTCTCGCCGCAACCAAGTCGGTCCGCGAGTCGCTGCGGGCGATCGTCGCTCCGAGGTAGCGCTCCTGGCCGCGGCCGGCAGAGGCCGGCCTCGTCATTTCCCGCCCGAGTTGACACAATCGCTGATGTGGCGACGCAGTTCTCGGATCCCGAGTGGTGGCCGAAGCCACCGCCGAAGCCGCCGCAGCGGATCTCGCCCCTGAAGATCTTCTTCGGGACACTCGTTCCCTTGGCCGCCGTAGCCGCGGTGGTTGTGCTCGTGGTGAAGCAGCAGTCGGAGCCCTCCGCGCACTCGAGCGCGCCCCCCTCGATTCAGGCGTTCGAGGCCTGCCTGCGCGCCCATGGCGTCAGTGCCGGCGAGCAGGGCGCCGGGGTCGGCAATGCCGCCGGAGCCTGCCGCAGCGAACTGCCCTCGGGCACGCAGCCTCAGGCGCTCCAGCCGCCGCAGACCGCGAGGCAAGCGGGCGTCCAGCAGGCCTTCAACCAGTGTGTGCGCACGGCTGTCGCCGGCCTGCCCCGAGGCGGCGGCGGAGGCTTCGGCCGGGGCGGCCCGTCGCGCCAGAGCTTCGAGAGCGCGGTCGCCGTTTGTCGCGCGACCTCGGAGCACGAGGCGACAACACCGGCGCAGACGACCACCACGACGACGCCCGCCGTCGCCTGATTCCCGCGGCGCGCGCCGCTGCGGCATGATCTGGCGATGGGCAGGCGGCCTAGCTACGTCCGCAGTGCGGGCTCGATGATCGCGACGGTCGTCGCGATCATGCTCATGGGCGCCCTCCCCGCGCTCGCAGCGACCGCCAGGCCCGATGCCCACGACCGGGGGCTTGCCGTCGAGCTCGCCGCAAAGGTCGCGGCGTTCCGCGCAGTCGCGGGGACCGCCGGGGGCACCGAGACGACGCAGCTCGACAAGTGCCCCTACCTCAAGCAGCACCCGAACCAGGCGTTTTCTGCCGCGATCACGCTCCTGCCCGCGCTGCTGGCGATCGTCGTCAACGAGTACAAGCCGGAGCTACTCGACCTTCAGGCGACCCTCGCGGGCATGCATCCGGATTCGAAGCTCTTCGCTCGCTGGCTCTCGACGATGCGCGCGCAGACGTCGTTCATCCTCGAGTTCGACAACCACGGCAAGAAGATCGATCTCTGCCGGGCTGCGACGGTGCTGAACGGGAAGTCCAAGCCGGCCGACTACAAACGGGTGACCGGTCTCGATCCCTCGCTCGTCTTGAAGCTCTTCAGCGGTTCCGCTCCGAAGCCGTCGGCATCGGTCAACACCGAGATGAAGACGTTCTTCCTGCAGGCCGGCCTGTCGAAGAAGGACGCGACGGCGCTTACCTCGTAGCGGTCTCGTAGCGGGCGACCGTGAACGCCGCGATCAGCGGAACGTTCAGCGTGTACACGGAGAGCAGGAGCGTCATCACGACGAGCACGCCGCCCCTGGTGTGGTCGAAGACGAACGCGTACTCGAGCATCCCGGAGATCGCCGCGTAGACGAGCAGCATCCAGCCCGCGACCTGCTTGAACCGCCACCAGGGAAAGGCCGGCCGCCGTGCCAGCAAGAGCGCGTTCAGGACGAGAACGCCGGTGGCCGCGCCGAGCAGCCCCACCGCCGGCCCAAGCGGGGCGTGCTTGGGCAGGTACGCGGCCACGTAGATCACACCGGCGGCGACGAGCGCGATCGAGAACATCCCGAGCTCGGTGACGCGTGGCTCCGAGCGGCGCACCTCGGGGGCTCCGACAGGGGCGGCGGCGTCCATCAGGTCGCAAGCCTCGTCATGATCAGGAGCGTCGCAACCTGCATCGCCCCGGTGATCGCTGCAGCGAACACGAAGCGCTTCATCAGCCGGCCGATGATCGCCGGGTTCGGCTGAGGCTTGCGAAGCTCGAAGAGGACGGCGATGTTTGCCGGCTGCAGGAGCCCGAGCGCCGTGACCGCCATCACCGCGACGACGATCATCGAGGCGACGACCCAGCCGTGGCGCGGATAGCTCGTAAGCAGGAACCCGTAGAGCCGAGCCAGCTGGAAGCCGGAGGCGAGGGTCATCGTGACGAGGGTCGGCATGATCAGGAGCATCTTCGGCATCAGCCGCTTGGTCAGCTCGACGCGGGCGGGAACGGAAAGCGTCCGCATGATCGGGCCGATCACGAAGCCCATGAACAGGTCGATGCCGGTCCAGAGTCCGCCGCCGACGACGTGGAAGAAGTCGAGCGCCCACGGAGTGTTGGACTGGATTGCGACGATCAACGCGACGAGCACGGCCGCCACGACCGGTAGCCCTGCGACCGGAACGATGGACGTGCTCGAGCGCTCCGGCAGCGAGCCGGCCGTGCCTGCCTGAATCCCCTGCTCGACGACGGCCATCGGGTTGCGGCGGAGCCTATCGCGCCGGCCGGAGCGCCACCGCAAATCGAACCGATGCCCGCTCCGGGACGAACGAGCGGTGATCGAACACGAGCGTTGAGTCGGGCCTGGCGTTGCCTCAGACCCAGGCTCGATTCGCCGCAGTGACGGTTCAACCCCCCACCAGGGAATGAGAGGAGCTTCAACTATGAAGGCATACGACCGGCGTTCGTTCCTCAAGGCGGCCGGTGTCGCGACAGGGGCGGCGGCGATCTCGGCGTCACCCGCAGCGGCGGCGATCGAGCCGATCGGGGTCGAGACGACGCCGACCGGCCCGATCCCCCACGAGCCCGTCGTCGCGATCGTCCGCGACGGCGGCGCGCGGCGAGGTCACCGTGCTCTCCGGAACGACCGAGAAGACCTACAAGGACGCGGGCTCGTCAAGCGCTGCTCAAGGCGGCCGGGTCGCAACCACCGGTCGTCGAGCGGCCCGGGCGGGGTGGCGTAGATGTCGTCCCATCGCGAAGCACCCGAGATCAGCAAGGACCCGGTTGCCGACAACGCGGACGTCTACGCGTTCGTCAGCCCGGACAAGCCCGACACGGTCACGATCATCAGCAACTTCGTGCCGTTGCAGGCACCGGCCGGCGGCCCGAACTTCTTCGAGTTCGGCGACGACGTCCTCTACTCGATCTACATCGACAACGACGGCGACGCGCAAGCCCGACATCGAGTACCAGTTCCGGTTCAAGACGACGCTCCAGCAACCCGAACACGTTCCTCTACAACACGGGCCCGATCACGTCGCTCACGAGCCCGAGCTGGAACAAGCGCCAGCTCTACTCGGTCACTCGGGTCGACCACGGCTCGCCGAAGATCCTCGGCACGAACCTCGCGTGCCCGCCGTGCAACATCGGGCCCGCGCTCGACGCCGAAGTACGACGGCTCTCGGCGAGTGCCGCGGTCCACACGCTCGCGAAGCGGCGAGACCGTGTTCTGCGGTCAGCGGAACGACCCGTTCTACGTCGACCTGGGGGCGATCTTCGACCTCGGCGACCTGCGGCCGTTCCAGAACCTGCACCTGATCTCGACCTCCGCCGCAGCGGGCGTCGACAACACGAAGGCCGTGAACATCCACTCGATCGCGATCCAGGTGCCGATCTCGAAGCTGACGAAGGACGGCTCGACGCCGAACGACGTCACGAGCGCAACGGCGGTGCTCGGCGTCTGGAGCGCCGCGAGCCGCCGCAAGGTGCAGGATGATCGACGCGGCCAACGACGAGAAGGCGGAGTCGGGCCCGTGGATGCAGGTCTCGCGGCTCGGCAACCCGCTCTTCAACGAGGTGGTCGTCCCGCTCGGCAAGAAGGACGCTGGAACGCGCAGCAGCCGGCTCGGGCGACGCCGCCTACCTGTCGCACGTCCAGCACCCCGAGCTGGCCGGGCTCCTGCCGGTGCTCTACCCGAAGGTGTTCCCGAACCTCGCGGCGCTGAAGGCGCCGCGGGCGGACCTGGTGGCGATCCTGCTCACCGGCCTCCCGACCGGCGTCGTGCCCGGGTTCCAGAACTACACGGGGACGACCTACGCCGACATGCTGCGGCTGAACGTCGCGGTGCCGCCGGCGCAGAAGCCGAACCCGCTCGGGCTCGTCGCCGGCGATCCTGGCCGGCTTCCCGAACGGGCGGCGGGTCTTCGACGACGTGGTCACGGTCGAGCTGCGGGCGATCGCAGGGCTGACCTACCCGCTCGTCGACAAGACGTTCAAGCCGGACGCCGCCGCCTCGGCGATCGACCAGGGAGTCGGGCCCGGCCCCAACCGCTACCTCGACGCGTTCCCCTACGTCGGGACGCCGTACGACGGGTTCGACACGCCGTCGCACTGACGGTCAACCATCCCGGGCGCCGGCGAGGCAGTCGTCCTCCGCACGCCGGCGCCCGGACTTTCGATCGGAGGACCTCATGCACGAGCCACAGCCACAGCCACTCCCACGACCACGATTTGGGCGACGACCACGGGCATTCGCACCGCCATCACGACGCAGGCGAGATGCGCTCGCACCACGTCTTCCTCGACCTCGGCGACGGAATCGGCGCCCTGATCGTGCAGACCGACCGGAGCCTCATCGGCGTCGAGGTCGAGATCAGCCCGGCCGACGACGACGGCTCCCGGCAGCACAAGGAAGTGCTCGAACGGACGATGGGCTCGATCGAGCGTGCCCACCCTCGTCTACGACAACCTGCCGGAGGGCGACTACACGCTCTGGATCGACAACCGCGCCGTGGCCCGGGACGTCCGCGTCGCCGGTGGAGCGATCGCAGAGCTGGACTGGCGCACACACGACCTCGCAGCCGCGACGGGCTGACGCCCGACTCGACGACCGGCTGCCGACCCGGCCTCGGTCGCAATCGGGGTCGTGTCTTGCAGCGTGCAAGGGCCCCGGCTCGTTGCAACCTGCGCGACACGACCCCGCGGTAAGGTTGGCCGCCCTGGATGCGTGTCCGCTTCGAACGCCGCCTGACCCGATCACGCTGGCTTCCCGTCGCGGTGCCGGCCGGCTCGCTCGTCTTCGCGTTCTTCGCGCCGGGGCTCGTGCTGCTCGCGACCGGTCACAACCCGGTCACGGAGTACCACCAGCTCTTCGATGCGGCCTTCGTCGAGAGCGGCGCGCTCGGCCAGACGATGATCACCGCCACGCCGCTTGCCTTCACGGGGCTCGCAGCCGCGGCGGCATTCCGCATGCGGCTCTTCAACATCGGCGCCGAGGGGCAGCTCTACCTCGGAGCGATCACCGGCGCCGCCGCGGGGCTCTACTTCGGGGTCAGAGGCGGCCCGTCGGCGTTCGTGATCGCGGCGACGGTGGTCGCCGGCTGCTGCAGGCGGGCGCGCTCTGGGCGCTGATCCCCGGGGTGCTGCGGGCGTTCTTCCGCACCAACGAGATCATCACCTCGCTGATGCTCAACTACGTCGCCGGCTACCTGCTCACCTACCTGATCTTCGACAGCGAGTCGTACTGGCGCCAGACGAAAGGGTTCAACGCCACCGTCTTCCCGCACCGGCAAGCCGCTGCCCGAGCTCGGCGATCTGGCCCGAGTGGACGATCCATCTGCAGGGCGGCATCCCGATCCCGCTCGGGCTCTGGTTCGCCGTGCTGGTCGGCCTTCATCGTCTGGGCGCTCTACAACCGCACGCGCTTCGGCTTCGAGGTCCAGGTGCTGGGCGACTCCGAGCGGGCGGCCCGCTACGGCGGCGTCCGCGTGCGGCGCAAGATCCTGGCCGTGATGGCGATCTCGGGCGCGATCGCCGGGCCTCGGCGGCGCCAGCCAGGTGGGCGACTTCAGCCACGCACTCGACGGCGACCCGAACGGCCTCCAGAAGCTCGGCTACGGCTACTCGGGGATCGTCGTCGCCGCGCTCGGCGCGTTACAACCCGTTCGCCACGGTGGTGATCGCGTTCCTGCTCGGCGGGCTCGAGAACGCCGGCAACACGCTCGCAGGGCGCGAGCTTCCCGGCCGGCCTCGTCGGCGTGATCGAGGGGATCATCCTCTTCTCGGCGCTCGGCGGCGAGCTGCTCGTCCGCTACCGCGTGCGGCTTGTCGCGGCCCGAGCGCCGCGTCACGGCAACGGAGCCGGCATGAACCACTCGCTCCTCGTCGTCGTGCTCGCGAGCGGCGTCACCTACGGCACGCCGCTTGCTCTACGCGTCGCTCGGCGAGCTCCTCTCCGAGCGCGGCGGCGTGCTCAACCTCGGCGTCGAGGGGATGATGCTCGTCGGCGCGGTGATGGGCTTCTGGTCGGTGCAGCGCTTCCATCCCACGACGTGGCTCTCGCTCGCCGGCGGGTCGCTCGTCGCCGCGCTTCGCCGGGGCGCTGATGGCGTCGATCCACGCGTTCCTCTCGATCACGCTCCGCGCGAGCCAGATCGTCTCCGGCCTCGCGCTGACGATCTTCGCGGGCGCGGCCGGGCCTCTCGTCCTACCTCGGCAACGACCTCAACCTCGCCGACCTGCCGGCGGCGCACCAGTTCAACGCCGTCTTCCCCGCCTCGATGCAGAAGCTGGCCCGATCGTCGGGCCGATCGTCTTCGGCCAGAACGTGCTCGTCTACCTCTCCTGGGTGCTCGTGGTCGCGCTCATCTACTACCTCAACCGGACCCGGCCGGGCCTCAACCTGCGGGCCGTGGGCGAGTCGCCGGCGGCCGCCGACGCGATGGGGATCAACGTGGCGCGCCTACCGGTACGCACACACGATCGCCGGTGGCGCGCTCGCCGGCAGTCGCCGGGGCGACGTTCACGCTCGCGATCACACCGCAATGGGTGGACGGGATCACCGGCGGAGCGGGCTGGATCGCGATCGCGCTCGTGATCTTCGCCTTCTGGCGGCCCGAGCTCTGCCTCGTCGGCGCCTACTTCTTCGGCGTCGCTGCAGGCGCTCGCGCCCGAGCTGCAGGCGCGGCAGATCAACCTCGGCCCGACGGTCTTCTGGACGAACTCACTCCCCTACGTCGCTACCGTAATCGCTCTCGTGCTGATCTCGGCCAGCAACGCGCGCCGGCGGCTCGGCGCCCCCGGCGGCGCTCGGGCCTCGCCTATACGCGCGAGGAGCGCTGAGCCGTGAACGACGCCACGATCGAGCAGTGGCTCGGCGAGCTCGCCTCGGCCGCGCCGGCTCCGGGAGGCGGTGCGGCCGCGGCCCTCGAAGTCGCGATGGCAGCCGCGCTGGTCGAGATGGTCTGCAACCTGACGATCGGGAAGCCCGCCTACGCCGAGCACGAAGAGGCCGTGCAGGCGATCCTCGACCGTGCCTCACCGATCCGCCGCGACGCCCTCGGGCTGGCCGCCGAGGACGCCGCAGCCTTCACGGCGGTGATCGGCGCCTACCGGCTGCCCCGGTCGACCGGCGAGGAGGCAGCGGCCCGTTCCGCGCAGATCCAGGCAGCGCTCGCGGCGGCCGCCGACGTCCCGCGACGCACCGCGCAAGCGGCGATCGCGGTCCTCGAGCTCGCCGAGGAGCTCGCACCGATCGGGAACGCGAACGTCATCTCCGACGCGGCCGTGGCGGCAGCGGCTGCGCGCGCGCGCACTCCAGGCGGCGCGACTCAACATCGACGCCAACCGCAGCTCGATCGACGACTCGGAGCTGCGGGGCGAGCTCGCTGCCGTGAACGAGCAGATCGACCGGAACCTGCGCCGGGCCGACGAGATCGTCTCGGCCGTGCAGCGACGCATGGGCGCATGACACTCCTCGAAGGACGCGCACTTGCCGCCGGGATCCGCGACGAGGTCGCGCAGCTCGTGGCAGCAGGCTCCTCACCCCTGCTCGCGGCCGTCGTCGCCGACCGACGACCCGGCGACGGCCTGGTACCTCGGCTCGATCGCGAAGGCGGCAGCCTCGGTCGGGATCGCCTTCAGGGAGGAGCGCCTCGCGGCCGGCAGCAAGACGGCGTGCTTGCACGGCTCGTCGCGCTCTCCGACCGACCCGAGAGTCGACGCGATCATCTGCATGACGCCGCTCCCGGGAGGGCTGACGCTGGCTCGAGGCCGGCGAGCACATCGCACCCGCGCAAGGACGTCGACGGGGCAAGCCCCACGAGCCTCGGCCGCCTCGCGGCCAGGTCGGCCCGCCTTCGCTCCGGCGACCGCACAGGCGGTGATCGAGCTCCTCCACAGCTCGGGGACGACGCTCTCCGGCGCCGACGCCGTCATCGTCGGGCGCTCGACAGTGGTGGGGAAGCCGCTGGCACTGCTCCTCCTCGCCGAGAACGCCACCGTCACCGTCTGCCACTCGCGCACCCGGGACCTCGCGGCGGTGACGAGCCGGGCCGACGTGCTCGTCGCAGCAGCCGGCAGCGCCCATCTGCTCGGCGCGCGAGCACGTGAAGGACGGCGCGGTCGTGATCGACGTCGGCACCAACGAGACGCCGGACGGAGAGATGGTCGGCGACATCGACACCGCCGCCGTCGAGGCGGTCGCGGCGTGCGTCACGCCGGTGCCGGGCGGTGTCGGGCCGGTGACGACAGCGGTCCTGCTGCGAAATGTCGTAGTCGCTGCGGGCGGAGCTCCGTAGTTTCCCGCGAAGACAGCCACAAGCGGCTGGGGTAGGTTCGTGCCATGAGCTCGCTTACAGAGATTGCGAGATCGCTCGTCGCGCCGGGCAAGGGCATCCTGGCTGCGGACGAGAGCTCGGGCACGATCGCCCGGCGCTTCGAGGCGATCGGAGTCGAGTCGACGGAGGAGAGCCGCCGCGCCTATCGCGACCTGCTCTTCACCGCTACAGGTGCGAACGCTGCAATCAGCGGCGTCATCCTCTACGACGAGACGATCGGGCAGAGCTCCGGCGACGGCACGCCCTTTCCGGAGCTCCTCTCCCGGCAGGGGATCGTGCCGGGGATCAAGGTCGACGAAGGTGCGAAGCCGTTAGCACTGTGTCCCGGCGAGACGGTCACGGAAGGCCTGGACGGGCTCCGCGAGCGCTTTGCGGGGTACTACGAGCTCGGCGCCCGTTTCGCCAAGTGGCGCGCCGTGATCACGATCACCGCCGAGCTCCCCAGCGAGACCTGCATCAACACGAACGCACACGCCCTTGCCCGCTACGCAGGACTGGCACAGGAGGCCGGCCTCGTTCCGATCGTCGAGCCGGAGGTGCTGATGGACGGCGACCACACGATCGAGCGGTCCTTCGAGGTGACCTCCCGTGTACAACGCGCCGTCTTCGCCGAGCTCGCCGCCCAGCGGGTGGAGCTCGAAGGCATGCTCCTGAAGCCGAACATGGTGCTCTCGGGGTATGACTGCCCGACGCAGGCCGGCGTCGACGAGGTCGCCGAGGCGACATTGAGGTGCCTCCGCGAAGAGGTTCCAGGTGCGGTCCCCGGAATCGTGTTCCTCTCGGGCGGTCAGAGCGACGAGGCCTCGACCGAGCACCTGAACGCGATCAACGTCGCGTCCGGCCCGAAGCCCTGGGAGCTTTCGTTCTCGTACGGCCGGGCGCTTCAACACGCCGCCCAGCTTGCGTGGCGGGGCGACGCGGTCAACACCGCGGCGGCGCAGGCGGCCTACCTGCATCGGGCGCGCATGAACAGCGCTGCAAGATCCGGTACCTGGTCGGCGGGCCTCGAGGCTGCGTGAGCGTCGAGTCGGGGGCCGGCGCGCCCGAGTTCTTACCGGATACTGCGAGGTCGGAGGTCACTATCGACCTTGCTGCCCTGAGGGCCAATGTCCGCCGGCTTCTGGCGGCGCTCGCCGGAGCCGAGCTGTGGGCCGTAGTGAAGGCCAACGGCTACGGCCACGGCGCCCTGACGGTGGCGGAGGTGGCGCTCGCGGAAGGCGCGCGGGCCCTTTGCGTGGCAACGGCCGGCGAGGCGCTCGAGCTGAGGGCGTCGCTACCGGCCGCACGGATCCTCGTGCTCGGGCCGATGGCGAGCAGCGACCTGCGCCGTGCTCGCGAAGCCGGGCTCGAGCTCGTCGTCTCCGAGCCACCGTGGCCCGAGGATATTCGCCTCCACGCAAAGGTCGACACCGGAATGGGCCGCTGGGGCGCCGCCGACTTCGTCGGCTCGAGCCCCGGGTTGGTGGGGCTCATGAGCCATCTCGCGTCCGCCGACACGGATCCCGCCTTCACCGAGCTCCAGATCTCCCGCTTCACGGAGATCGCCACGCGCCACCCCGGGCTCACGCGCCATCTGGCGAACAGCGCCGGCATCCTGCGCTTTCCCTCGGCAATGTTCGAGGCGGGCCGGGCCGGAATCGCGCTCTACGGCCTGTCACCGTTCGGTACCGATCCCGCCGCAGACGGGCTCCGGCCGGTCCTGTCGTGGCGCAGCAGGCTGGCCCAGGTAAAACGGCTCGAGCCCGGGGAGAGCACCGGTTACGGGAGGCGTTTCGTCGCGGCCGAGCCGACCTGGATCGGCATCGTCCCGGTGGGTTATGCAGACGGTTTTAGGCGGGACCTCACGGGAACGAGCGTGCTCGTCGATGGAGAGCGGCGGCCCGTGGCCGGAACGATCTCGATGGACTCGTTCGCGGTGCTCCTCGACGGTCCGCTGCCGCCCGGGACCCCCGTCACGCTGATCGGCGACGGGCTCCTGGCCGAGGAGCACGCCGCTGCCGCGGGCACGATCACCTACGAGCTCGCCTGTGGGATCGACTCGGGCCCAACCCGTGCCGAGCGAACAGTGCGGTAGCGACGACCCGAAGCCGCGGGACCGGGATAATCCTCGGAGTGCGTACAGGTGCGGGCGTTGAGTGGCGCGAGCTCCCCGACGGGCGCCTGTGGTTCGGAGGGGCGCGACGGACCGGCGCCGGCGACCGGGTCAGACGCGCGTACGACGAGGAGGTGGAAGCGTGAGCCTGCTGGGAAAGCTGATCAGGACGGTCACCCTGTTCGGGGCCGGGGTCGCAATCGGGTACGCCGTCACGAAAGCCTGGGTCGAAGGCGCTCCGAGCTAGAGCTCGGCTCGAGCTGCCTTGCGGCAGCTCAGCGCTTGCCGCGAACCCAGCCCGAGATGCGCGCCGAGAGCGGCTGCTTGCCCGGATCCCATTTCGTCTCGGGCGGCGCTGGGCGGAATGGCTCGAGCGTTGCGGCGGCGCTCGCTGCGATCTTCAGCGTGACTTCGCCCGGGTAGATGAGCCCTACCTGCTCCCCGGGGACGTAGCGAACCTGGGGCGGAGAGCCCGACTCGACAGCGAGGCCGTCGAAGATGTCGTCCTGCTTGTCACCCTCGATCTGAGCGACGGTTCCGATCGTCGTCCCGTCGGAGCTGACGACGTTCCAGCCCTGCTCGATCTGAAGCCACGAAACGGGATCGGCCACCAGCCGCACCGTAGCACCCGGTTCGAGCTCTAGGAGCTCGTCTCAGGCTGGGTGTCACTCCCCGGGGCTTTCGGAGCGAGTGGGTGGGATGCCCATTACGTGCTCATTCTGTTAGAGCTTCTAACTCCACGGGAAGACCGCCGCGGACGAACTGGTAGAGCAACGCGCCCGCGGTGGCGCCGATGAAGGGCCCGGCGATGTAGACCCAGACTGCGTGGATGTCCCCGGAGACGAGCGCCGAAGCGAGCGAACGTGCCGGGTTCATCGAGGCTCCGGAGATCGGGCCTCCGAAGAGGGCATCGAGTGCGATCGTTCCGCCGATCGCAATCGCGGCTGCCTCGCCGACGGCCCGCGTGTCCGTGGCGACGGCCATGACGACGAACAGCAGGAACGCCGTCATCACCGCCTCCCAGAGGAGCGACTGTCCCTGGGAGCCCGCCGGCAGCGTCGCACCGACGTGCGCGACGCCGCCGAGCGATACGCGGAGCACCGCCGCTGCCAGCAGGCCGCCGGCGCACTGTGCAGCCCAGTAGGCGAGCACCCGCTGCCACGGGAAGCGCCGGGTGAGCGCAAATGCCAGTGTGACCGCCGGATTGAAGTGGGCGCCGGACACGTGTCCGACCGCGTAGATCATGGCCATGATCACGAGCCCGAAGGTGAGCGCGACCCCGAGGTGACCCAGTTGGTGGGTCTTCGCGTCCACCATGATCGCGCCCGCGCCGGAGAAGACCAGAGCAAACGTCCCGATCGACTCGGCGGCGAGTGCGCGGAGAAGGCGGTCGTCCATGCCGGTCAGCGAAGCAAATCCTCGACGAGCGTCTGCACGCGGGCGTCGATCTCGTCTCGGATCCGTCGAACCGTCTCGAGGTCCCGGCCGGCGGGATCGTCGAGCTTCCAGTCCTCGTAGCGCTTGCCCGGAAAGACGGGGCACGCATCGCCGCAGCCCATCGTGATCACCACGTCGGAGGCGTGGACGGCGCCGGATGTCAGCGAGCTTCGGGGTCTCGCCGGCGATGTCGACTCCAAGCTCGGCCATCGCTGCGGCGACCGCCGGGTTGATCGTCTCGGGCAGGCTCACTTCCGGCGGAACGCACGAGGATCTTCCCGGACGAGCGCAGCGTCACGAGCGCCGCCGCCATCTGACTTCGACCGGCGTTGTGGACGCAGACGAAGAGAACCTCCGGCGGCTTCCTCACGCGGCCCCGAACACGCCGCGAAGGCCCTCGATCGCCTCAGGGACGAGTCGGTAGTAGGCCCACGTACCCCGGCGCTCGAACTCGACGAGGCCGGCGGCGCGCAGGATCCTCAGATGATGCGAGATCGTGGGCTGCGAAAGCTCGAAGGCGGCCGTCAGGTCGCAGACACACACCGCCTCCGCCCCGCTCAAGCGGTTAACGATCGCCACCCGGGTCGGGTCGGCTAGCGCCTTGAACGTTGACGCCAGCTGCTCGGCCGCCTCGAGCGGCATCGGCGGCGCATCGCTGACACAGCAGATGGGTTGGAGCACCTGGAGCCGGGAAACCGGCCGCCCGGCGAGCGGCGGTGAAACGAGGGGCTTGTTCATCGACAATCATCAATATACCATCCACTCTGCTTCATCGATGGCGATCAATGAAGGGAGGCTGGATGAGCGCTAACTGCGATTGCGACTGCGATTGCTGCAAGACGGGCAGCTGCTGAGGTGGCAACCACGGGCGGGCCGGCCGCGGCGCCGGCCCGCCCGGCCCCTCGCCGGATCGCCCTCGGAAGCTCCCCCACGATGAGCACGGGGTCGAGTGGGATCGTGTTAGAGCTACTACGAGCACGAATCAAGCTGGGCGTCCCTGTCCGGGGCTCTCGGAGCGAGCGGCTGGGACGGCCGGCTCGGAGGCCAGGCTGGTTGCCGGTCCGAGAGACGGCCATTTCAGCCGCGAAGCCCTTGATCCTGCGGGAACCGAGCCGCTCCTGAACTGGGCCGATCCCGAACTGGGCCGATCCCGAACCGAGCCGATCCCGAACTGAGCAGATTCAGTCGAGCGCTACACCAGCTCAGCCGGATCAAGGTCGCCGGAAGCTCCGGCCGCGAGCGCGAAGCGTTCGCGGCACGAGCCGGAGGACGATCCGAGAGCGCCGGGAACGACGCTCATTTTGATTCGTGCTCGTATAGAGCTCGTCTACCGTCTGGGAGCCAAGCCCACTCTGGTTTGATGGCGAGATGGTCCAGGAGGGCAAGCAAAGCGTCGCGCCCGACCTCGGTGGAAGCGCGGTCAGCGTCCGGGAGCTCGTGAAGCGGTACCCGAAGTCGCCGGTCAACGCGGTCGACGGTGTCAGCTTCGAGGTGCGCCCCGGAGAGGTGTTCGGGCTGCTCGGGCCGAACGGGGCCGGCAAGACGACGACGGTCGGCGTGCTGACGACGCGGGTCGTGCCGACCAGCGGCACGGCTACCGTGGCCGGCGTCGACGTCGTCCGGAACCCGGTGCGCGCGCGAAGCGAGCTCGCCGTGATCCCGCAGCGCAGCAACCTCGACCGGGCGCTCTCGATCCGGAGCAACCTGATCTTCCATGCCGCCTATCACGGCGTCCCCGCGCGCGAGCGCGCGCGCCGCGCCGACGAGCTGCTCGATCAGTTCGGGCTCATCGAGCGGGCCAACGTGAAGCCCGACATGTTCTCGGGCGGCCAGGCGCAGCGGGTGATGATCGCCCGCGCGCTGATGCACGCTCCGACGGTGCTCTTCCTCGACGAGCCCTCCACCGGCCTCGACCCGGCGGCGCGGCTCTTTCTCTGGGACCGGCTGCGCGAGCTCCGCGACCGCGGCGTCACCCTCGTCCTGACGACACACGACATGGACGAGGCGGCCGAGCTCGCAGACCGGGTCGGGATCATGGACCACGGCAAGCTGCTCGCGCTCGACACACCCGAGGCGCTCATGCGCTCGGTTCCAGGCGGCACGACGCTCGAGCTGACGACGCAGCGTCCCGGACGCAGGCACCGCCGACGGCATCGTCGCCGGGCTCGGCGCGCTACCGGAAGTCGAGCGCGTCGAGCGGCTCGGCCCGGCGGCGCCGATGGCCGCCCTGGGCCACCGGCCGAGGCCGGAGCCTTCAGCGGCGGAGAGCTGCGCGTGCGGCTCTACGTCTCCGGCGACGCGCCGCTGCTCGTCGCGCCGGCCGCCGCGGCTCTGGCCGGCACGGCGCGCAGCCTGACCGACGTCAAGCTCGGCATCCCGACCCTCGAGGACGTCTTCATCGACCTCACCGGCAGGGCGCTCCGATGAGCGCCCTGCGCCACGGCCGAAAGCCGCGTCCCGAGCCAGGGCCGGGTCTTCCTCGCGGTGCTCCAGCGCGACGCTACGTGACCTGGGGCGAGTTCCCGGTCTTCCTCGCGCAGGTGATCCTGCAGCCGTTCTTCCTGCTCTTCGTCTTCGGCAAGGTGCTCGGCAGCCTCGGCTACACGCAGAAGGGCTACGCAGGGCTGCTCTTCCCCGGCCTGCTCGCGCTGACCGCGGTGATCACGAGCATGCAGACGCTCGCGTTCCCGCTCGTGATCGAGTTCGGCTGGACGAAGGAGATCGAGGACCGGCTGCTCGCGCCGATGTCGACCGGCCTCGTCGCGGCCGAGAAGGTGCTGTTCGCCTCGCTCCGGGCGCTGATCGCGACCGCGATCATGATCCCGATCGGCATCGTCGTGCTCGGCTCGATCCCGTGGCGCTGGAGCGGCCTGCCGCTCTTCCTCGCGATCGTCGTGCTCGGCTCGCTGCTCGGCGCCGCGCTCGGCCTCGTGCTCGGGACGCTCGTGAAGCCGAACCGCATCAACATCGTCTTCTCGCTCGTCTTCACGCCGCTGCTCTTCACCGGCTGCAGCCAGTACCCGTGGCCGTCGCTCGCCCGCCTGCGCTGGTTCCAGGTCGTCACCGCCTGCAACCCGATGACCTACGTCAGCGAGGGCCTGCGCGGCGCGCTGATCCCGTCGGTGCCCCACATCCGGCCCTGGATCTGCATCGTCGTCCTGCTCGGCTCGCTGGCGCTCCTGCTCGCGATCGGGACGCGCGGCTTCTACCGGCGCGCCGTCGACTGAGCGAGCCTCCGACGAGCTAAGCCAGGTCGGAGCCGAGCGCAGGCTCGGCCTCGAGAGCCTCGGACGGTTCCTCCTGGACACCGCGATTCAGGCCCACGAAGGCGACCGACCGCCGCCACGGCCATGATCGCGGCCATGACGTAGAACACCGAGCGGGTCGCCTCGGCGAAGTCGAGCCGCACGAACCCGGGAATCGCGCCCGACGAGCTCCCTTGCTTGAACCTCGAGATCGCCGCTGCCTGTGCAGCCGCCTGCGCCCTCGGGAGGCCCTGCGCCACCAGCGAGTCCGTGAGCCTGCTGCTCACGTCGCGAGGTGAGGAGGCTGCCGAGGATGGCAAGCCCGAGGCTGGCGGCGTAGTTTCGGACCGTCTGCGTGATCCCGGTCGCCTCGCCGTAGGAGAGGCGGGAGGCGCGGTTGACGGCGTCGGTGCTCGCAGGGCCGAGCATGAAGCCCATGCCGGCGCCGGAGAGGATCACGAACCGATCTGGGAGCCGAAGTCGAGCCCCGTGACCTTGCCCGCCCCAGAGCCAGAATCCGACCGCGGCGAGGGTGCAGCCCACCACGACCGGGCGCTTGGCCCCGATCCGGTCGAGCATCCGCCCTCCGATCTGTGCCGCCACCACGAAGCCGACGAAGAAATAGAGCAGGACGAGGCTCGCCGACGTGGCCGATTTGCCGAGCGCGATCTGCGCGTACTCGCTGGCGAAGAAGAACACCGGGATGAAGACGAGGTTCGAGATGCCGAGCACGAGGTTCTCGACGGAGAACGCGCGGATGCGGAAGATCCGCACCTGGATCAACGGCGTCTCCGTGCCGCGCTCGAGCAGCGCGAAGACCACGAGCAGGGCGGCGCCGGCGAGCACGCAGGAGATCGTCCGGGCGATTGCCCCACCCCCACGTCCCGGACTGCTGGAAGCCGAAGATGCTGAGGGCGACGCCGGCAGCGATCACCACGAGTCCCCGGTAGTCCATTCGTGCGTGCTTGTGCTCGGTGACGGGCTTCGACGACCCAGATCAAGAGCAGCGCGATCAGCGCGACGGGGACGTTGACCCAGAAGATCGCCCTCCACGTCCACTGGGTCAGCACACCGCCGAGCGCCGGCCCGACCGCCGTCAGGCCACCGGCGATGCCGAAGAAGAGCGCCAGCGCCTTCCCCCGCTCGTGGAGCGCGAACGTCTGCACGACGATCGCCAGCGCGGCCGGGAACATGATCGCGCCGCCGACGCCCTGGACGATGCGAAACGCAACGATCCACGCCTCGGCGGCGCTTCCCTTCGGGGTGAGGCCGCACAGGGCCGAGGCGCAGGCGAAGACGATCACGCCGAGCGTGACCATCCGCCTGTGCCCGATCGTGTCGGCCAGGCGGCCGCCGAAGGCGAAGAGGGCGGCCAGGGAGAGAAGGTAGGCGTTGATCGCCCATTGGACGCCGGTGCTCGTCAGCCCGAGCTCACGCTGGATATTCGGGGCCGCGATCGACACGATCGTCTGGTCGATGAACGTCATCGACACCGCGAAGATCATCGCCGCGAGGACGAGGTTCCTCGAGCCTGACCCGGCCGTCCCGGAGGGACCCGCGGTCAAGTTGGTCGCCCGCCTCTCTGCGAACAACGCGATGCGCTCCCCCGGACGTTCATCGGCCGAGATCATTCCCGACCGCCAGGCCCCATGCAAGCAGAACTGCCCCGGAGGGAAGCCCCTCGACCGAGGCCGCACTCAACTTTCGGGGGCTCGAGGCCGATGAAAGGAAGGTGACCTCACCAGAGCTTCCCCCCGAGCCCTGGTCGGCTGCGTCAGCCGACGAGCTTGCGAGCGCCGCGGGCGCCTCGGACCTGTTCGTCTTCCGCAAGGTCGGCCACGCCAGGTTCGCGCACGTCGGCGGTGCGGGGCGCGGAGCGGGCTGGGCCGGCATCGTCGAGGTGTCTGGCGATGAGCCCGTTGTGCAGGCGATGGCCGCCAAGAAGCTCCTTCGACGCGCCGAGCGCGACCCGTGGCATGTGATCGGACCGTACTACGCGAGCTCTGTGGCGGCCGTACCCGTCAGCGACGACGTCTTCGTCGTCTTCGGGGAAGCCGGCTCAGCGGCAGAAGGCCTCTCCGAGCTTCCCGACCAGGACATCGCCGAGCTCGCCCGGTTTGCCAGCGAGACGCTGGTCGAGGTCGCTCCTGCGAAGCGGCTCGCGGATGAGCTCGAGGTTCTGGGCGCCGTACACGACCTGCTCCATTCTCCCGCGGACACGTACGCGGAGGCAGTCCAGCGGCTCGTCGACCAGGCGACGACGTCCCTCTCCTGCGACCTGGGCTTCGCTTTCGTTCGCGACGACCAGCAGGTTGCCGTTTCCGATCGCCGCGGCGGTGACGAGATCACGGTCGCCGAGGTGTTCTCTGCCCTCGCAGAGATCAGCGAGCGCTCGACCTTCCCCACGTGCATCCAACGGGCCGACATCGACGAGCTGCCCGAGCCTTTCCGCACGGCCGACGGCGTTCTTGCTTATTACCTGCTCGAGCTCAAGGAGCCGCGCGCGGGCTTCCTGCTTCTCCTCCACACGACCGCAGCGAGGCCACGGGGCTTCACTCTGCTCTGCCAGTCGCTCGGCCAGAAGCTTGTCGAGGCCTCCGTGCCGATGCTCACGACCGCCGGCCTGAGAGACTCGATGCGCAGCCAGCTCGCGCTTGCGGAGGTGCAGGCCCGTCGCGACCCCCTGACGGGGCTGGCGAATCGACTGGGATGGTCGGAGGCACTCGCCGCAGCGGCGGTGTGTGCCGACTCTCCCACGACGATCGCGCAGTTCGATTGCCGGGGTCTGAAGCAGATCAACGACACCTACGGTCACGAAGAAGGCGACCGGGCGCTGTGCCTCGTGGCGAGGGTGCTGCGCGAGAGCGTCCGCGACGGCGACCTGGCTGCGCGCCTGGGCGGCGACGAGTTCGCGGTGCTCCTGTGCGGGGCCGACGAGGAGGCCGCGGGGGCGATCGTCTCTCGCATCGAGTCGACCCTCGAGTCGAGCCGGCGCGACAGCGAGATCCAGATTCGGCTCTCTCTCGGAACCGTCACGACGCGCGATCACGATCTCGAGGCGGCCCATCGGCAGGCCGACGCGCTCATGGTCGAGGCAAAGCGCCTCGGTCGCCCGATCTCGCTGCCGGCGGCTTAGAAGCTCTAACAAAATGACCTTGCGCTGACTGGGCGTGATGGGTGCGTGCACTGCTAGGACGCAGGGAGCCCCGATATCCTTTGCGATATTGGGGCGACTGAGGACAACGCAGGGCGCGTGCCCAGCGTGTCCAGGCGGCACGTGCTCATTCTGTTAGAGCTTCTTAGAGCTCATTGCAGAATGAAGTCTGGTGTCGCTCGGACACGCTGGGCGCCCGATCGACGAGCGTCATTCTGCAACGAGCTCTTTAAGAGCACGAGTCAAATGAGCCTCGTCCCCGGCGCCCTCGGGTCGTCGTCCGAGCGCCCCGGACGGAGACGCCCATTTTGATTCGTGCTCTTGCAGATCTAGCCGGGGTGCGGGTAGGGCCAGTCGAGCCCGCACTCACGCAGGAACGCACAAAGCCGCTCGTCGAGCAGCCCAGGCGGGCCGGCGAGCTGGAGCACGCCTTGCGAGGAGACGTCGTTGACCTCGATCATTACGGGCCCGCGACTTGTCAACGCGAGGTCCCAGCTCTGGAACGGCATTCCGACGAGGACCCGGGAGGCCCGGTCGAGGATCTCCTTGGCCTCCTCCCAGTCCGGAAGCACGAGCCCCTCGAAGCTCGTCCCGGTATCGGGGTGGGTCTGGATCCGGTGCTGCGTCACGCCCGTGCCGGCGAAGACGCGAGTCACCTCGCCGGTGTCCGGCTCAACCCAGCCGACCAGATTTCCGGTGCGACCCGCGTCGAAGTTGTCGATGACGTTGCCGCCCGCCGGGATCCTGAGGATGGTCCGATGGATCTGCGAGGCCTCAGGGCGGCGCAGAGCGACGATCCGCAGCGTCGCGACCGTTGGCCCGCTGAGCTCTTCGATGATCGCGTGTGGCGCCAGCCGCTCCTGGAGCACGACCCGGTGGTGCGCTGTCATGTACTCGACGAGATCCGTGACCGAAGCATCGGTCCCGTCGGTGAGGAGAGCCCGCTCGCCCTCGATCCGCTCGACCGAGAAGACCCCGGTCCCACTGTGGGCGCGGGCCGGTTTGGCGAAGAAGCCCGACGCGCCGCGCTCGCTGAAGAACGTCCTCAACTCGGCGTCGGTCCGGAGCGAGGGGAGCCCGAAGTACTCGGCGCCGTCGCGGTCGAACAGCGCGATGATCACCGGCGTCGGCACCGCCCCGGCTCGCATCAGGCAGTCGAAGAGGACCTTGTCGATCATGCCGGCCCAGCTCCCGCTCACCCCGGAGACGGCGAGGAGGCCCGGATCGTTGACGAGCTTGTAGACCGAGTCCTGGAAGCGCCAGCCCGTGTACTCGCGCTTCTGCTCCCGCGTCAGCCGCGCGTCGTCGAACAGCCGGAAGCGGTAGTAGTCCGTCGGCCCCAGGCGCAGCTTGCGCAACGACAGGATCTCGGCGGCCTGGTGGAAGGCGCTCTTGCCGCTTTGCGAACGGGCCTCCTGCATCATCGAGAGACCGTTACGGAGCCGTGCAAGGGGACTGGACTGCCTGTACGTGCTCGTACGATCGAACGCGTTCACGTGGGGCTCCGATCGCTGAGGTTCACGAGCTCACCTGGGGTTAGGCGAAAAGAGTAGGGCGGCCGCAGGCCGCCGCGAGCAGGCTGACTCTACCGTGGTCATCAGCGACCTCGGGCAGCGGCCTCTTGGGCGTTCACGATCCTGGCCCCGGAGTGATCGCTGACCCGATCCACGCACGTGCGAGCACCCTGGGTGCCGCTTGGCCCGACCGGCGCAGGTACGCTGCGGTGCCCCTGGCGCCTTGGCCGAGTGGTTAGGCAACGGCTTGCAAAGCCGTTTACGCGGTTCGACTCCGTTAGGCGCCTTGCATCGAGATAGGCGCCGGTTGGTTAGGCGCCCGATTCAGATTGGCGCTTCCCCTGCCCCATTGCGCGGCCCCCGTTGGCCGGCCCGGCGACAAAGGAACCAGGCCGATCAGTGAGGCCCTAGCAGCCGCTCTGGCCAGGTTCGGCGAGCGTCCTCTGCGTACAGAATTCGTCGACCGCACCTCGCCGAAGGATCTGGATGCCGCGCAACAATATCTTGGCTCACTGGTACAAGCCGTCGTTCTGGCGGTGGTGGTGGGCCAACCGTCTGCCGAGAGACGTTCGCAACTTCTTCTTCGTCGCGATCGGCATCGTTGTCGCGGGCGGCGGCTTCGCCTCGGCCCGCTACCTGACCCCGGCGAATGCGGCCGGCGAGGCCGTCACGTATGTCACGACCGTGCACGAGATCAAGGTGCGCCGGAGCGTCAAGCCGGTGATCGTGAATCACATCGAGACGGTTCGACTGAAAGGGCGCCTTGTCCGCCGAACGGTGCCGGTGGTCGAGCGGGTCACCTTGCCCGCGAGCACCTATGCGGTCACCGAGACGACCTCGAGCGTCCGCCGCATCACCGTCCCCGTTACCTCGAGGAAGATCGTCACGGTCGACGGACATCCCACGACGGTCGTTCAGACACGGCTCGTCTCCACGGTGAAGCTCGTGCCGACCGTGAGGCTCGTGCCGACCGTGAGGACCGAGACGAACCTCGTCACCCAGGATCAGGTCGTCACCCACCGTCAGACGGTCACGAACCAGCAGACGATCGTCAGCAACAGCACCGTCACCCAGCCGATGACGGTGACCGACACCGAGAGCTCTCCCCCGGTCACCTCGACCGTCAACCACACGACGACCGTGCCGACGACAACGACGGTGCCGACCACCGTGACCGTCCCGACCACGGTCACCGTTCCCACGACAACCGTTCAGACGACGACGGTGACGACGCCGGGAACCGACACGACGGTGACGCAGACCACCACGGTCCAGAACACGACCACGGTGACCGTCACCACGACGACGACAGGCCCGTAGAGAGCCACGGCGAAGCTCGAGTCGCCGGCGTTCGGGTCGTCAGATCACGTCGTCGGTCGCGTCGCCCGGATTGCTCCCGGCGGCTCGCAACCTTGCTTGTTGTGCGAAGTGCAAGTCTTAGATTTCTTTTCGAAGAAAATGCAATTCTGGTCGAGCGAACGGCTACGGGAGCTCGATCGCGAGCTTGCCCTGCGTATGCGCACCGCCGAGAGCCCCCAGCGCGTCTCCCACCCGCGGTCTGCTGCTCGCCTTGCTCGGCCAGCAAGCGATGCGCCGGCTGCGTGCGGCCCATACCGCCGTCGAGCTCTCGCCACGCCAGTTTCAGCTGCTTGGATTGCTCCACGATCATGGTCCGACCGGCCAGCGCGAGCTCGGAGCGATGATGGAGATCGACCCGAGCATCCTCGTCACGATGCTCAACCCGCTCGAGACCGACAGGCTCCTGACGCGCGAGCGCGACAGCGCTGACCGCCGCAGGCACACGATCAGCCTGACCGAGGCGGGCTCCCGGAGGCTCGCGCAGGCCGCAGCGGCGCAGCGGGCAGCCGAGGACGAGCTCTTCGGCGGTCTCGACTCGAAGCAGCGCGAGCAACTGCGGGCGCTACTCCTCGCACTCCGGGATTCCACCACGGAGCCCGAGTGCGCCGGAGTCCAGGCCGGACTGAGCTCCTAGCTCGCCCGGCCGGACGAGCCGTAGAGCCGCATCAGCGAGCGGATCCTCTCGACGAGCGCGGGCTTCGCCGCCTCGAGCAGATCCGGCTCTCGATGCGAGCCGACGAGATCGTGAGGACTCATCCCGTCCGGCACCTTCTCGAGGCGTGCGCCAAGCTCGTCGAGAAACGTGCGCTTCAGCGTCGTGCCGACGTTGAACTTCGCTACCCCTCGGGCGATCGCGCCGGTGACCGCCGCGGCGGGGAAAGCGGTGCCGCCGTGGATCACGAGCGGCACGTCGACCGCACCGTGGATCTCCGCCAGCCGGTCGAGATCGACCTCGGCCGCTTGCCCCTCGAGGGTATGGACGTTTCCGATCGAGACGGCGAGGGCATCGACGCCGGTCGCCTGGACGAAGGCAACGGCCTCGGCTGGATCGGTCAGGCTGGCATGCGATTCGTCGACGTTGCCGTCGGGAGTGCCGTCGGGGAGGGAGCCGAGCTCGGCCTCGACGGAGACGCCGCGCTCGTGGGCGACACGGACGAGGGAGGCGATCGTCTCGGCGTCGTTCGTCGCAAGCATCACCGAGTTGAAGCCGGCGTCGATGCCCCGCATTGCCTGCTCCAGGGTGTGAGCCTCGTTGAGGAGCAGCGAAACCGGCACTTGCGAGCGCGCGGCCAAGACGCGGACGAGTGAGCCGAAGATCTCGATCCCACCCGTATCGAGCCACGCCTGGTCGAGCAAGAGGCAGCCGAACCCGAGGATCGCGGGCGAACGCTCGAGCTCCGCAGCCTCGAGGACAGCCTCGAGCGAGTAGCTGTCCCAGGCCTCGAAGTAGCCGACCGCATAGCCCCCGCTGCGCGCGTCGTCCAGCAGGTCGATCAGCGAGACGGGCGCCATCAGCCCCGGGTTTCCAGCCGCAGCGCCGGCGGGTGCGCGGAGAGAAACTCGTCTGCCTCGGCGCGTCCGAAGATGCCCGCGGCGCAGCCGAGCGCTGTGCAAGCCGAAGCGCCGACGACGCTTGCGAACCGCACGGTCTGGATCAGGTCCCAGCCTTCGAGCAGGCCCACTGCCAACCCCGCCGCGAACCCATCGCCCGCGCCCGAGGGCTCGACGACGGTGATCGCGGGAGCGTCCAACTCGAAGGATTCGGTCCCGCTCCGAACGTAGATTCCCCGTTCGCCCAGCTTGATCATCACGGTTCGAGCCCCATGCTCGACCAGGAGGTCGGCCTGCCGCCGGGGGTCGGACTCTCGGGTCAGTGCGTGGGCCTCGTCTCCGTTCGGGACGAAGTAGTCAACGTGCGGCAGCAGCCGGCTCGCCGCCTCCAGCGACGGCTGCCGTCCTGCCGGCGCGACGACGTCCAGGATCACTTTCGCTCCACGGGCGCGCGCAGCGGCAAGGCGCGGCGCGAGCTCACCTTCGTGCAGGGACGGCAGAATCCAGTAGCCGCCGATGTAGATGACCTCGGCCGTCCCGAACACCGGGAGAGTCGAGATCGGCGGCCGCCAGGCCGGCATTTGCCCCGAACGTGTGGAGGTAGCGCCGGTCCTCGCCTACGACCGCGACGATCACCGTCTTCGACGTCGCCGGCCCCGGGTGTCGTCACCACACCGTTCGTGTCGATCCCGAGGCCGGAGAGATCGTGCTTGACCATCTCGCCGAACAGATCGTCGCCGACGCGGCCGCCGACTGACACGGCGACCCCGAGCTTGCGGAGTGCCACTGCAACGTTTGCAGCGCACCCCCGGCCTCGACGAGGAAGTCTTCGGTGGCGAGCAGTTCCCGGCGTCGGGCAGCCGCGCAACGGGCGGCACGAAGACGTCCGCTACGAGAACCCCGACGCACAGGACGCGCGAGGCGGTCAGTCGCCGGGCTGCGTCTGGCGACGGCCTCGACGCCTGCGAGCACATCCTCCTGGTGGACCCGCCCGCCCGGACCGGTACCGAGAATCGAGCGCGAGGTCGACGCCCTGCTCCCGCGCCAGTGCCCGCACCGCCGGAGTGGCGAGCACGCGCCCGGCCGGCCGCTCGGCCGCGGGCGGCGGCACCGGTCGCTGCGGCGCTCGGCGCTCGGCGGGCGGCGGCTGGGTCGGACGCGGGCGTTGGCTCGCACGCCGGTCGGGATCTCTTCGCCGGGCTCGCCGATCCAGCCGATCACCTCGCCGGCAGTGACGGTCGGCGCCGGCGTCGTGGACGATCGACGAGCAAGACGCCCGAAGCTGACGCCTCGACCTCGAGCGTCGCCTTGTCGGTCTCGACCGTCGAGGAGCGGCTCGCCCTCGGTGACCTGCGTCGCCCGGCTGTCTTCAGCCAGGCGAGGATCCCGATCTCGTCGCTCGTCTGCCCGAGCGGCGGCATGCGCACCCGGTTCACGGCGACGTGATCGACGCCGGACGGTCGCGACGATTCGCTCGACCGAGGGCAGGACGGCATCCTCGAGCACCGGCGCGGCGGGCGCGGGCACGTCGAAGCTCGCGACCCGCTTGATCGGCGCCTCGAGCGAGAGCAGGCACTCGTCGGCGACGCGGGCCGCGACCTCGGCGCCCCAGCCGCCCGGTCAGGGTGTCCTCGTGGACGATCACGAGCCGGCCGGTCGCGCCTGACCGACGCGAAGATCGTCTCGCTCGTCGAGCGGGTTGAGCGTCAGCGGGTCGATCACCTCGCATTCGATCCCCTCGGCCGCGAGTAGCTCGGCGGCCGCGAGCGAGCGGTAGAGCGAGACGTGCGTGGCGACGATCGTCACGTCGCGTGCCCTGGCCGCTTGATCACCGCCCGGCCGATCGGGAAGGTGTAGTCCCCTCGGGGACCTCGGCGGTCAGGTCGAGGCCGACGGCCACCTCGCGGCCCTTGCTGCCGTAGAGCAGCTTGTGCTCGAAGACGAGCACCGGGTTCTCGTCGCGAATCGCGCTCTTGAGGATCCCCTTTGCGTGGTAGGCGTCGGAGGGCGCGACCACCTTCAGCCCCGGAACGTGGATGAAGTAGCTCTCCGGGGACTGGCCGTGCTGGGCGCCGCGGCGGCTCGCGCCGACGGGCGCGCGCATCACGAGCGGCACGGAGACCTTGCCGCCCGACATGTAGCGGAGCTTCGCCGCCTGGTTCACGAGCTCGTCCATGCACTCGAAGAGGAAGTCGGAGTACTGCATGTCGGCGATCGGACGCATCCCCAGCACGGCCGCGCCGACGGCGGCGCCCGCGATCGCCTTCTCGCTGATCGGCGTGTCGATGATCCGGTCGTGCCCGAACTCCTCGACCAGGCCCGAGATAGACGCCGAACGCGCCGCCGAACCCGCCTTCGACGCCGATGTCCTCGCCGATCAGGAACACGCGCTCGTCGGCGCGCATCTCCTCGGCGATCGCCTCGCGCAGCGCCTCGCCGATCGTCAGCCGCCGCGTGCCGGCGGCGAGCTCAGGCATAGACGTCGGTGAACGCGTCGTCGGGCTCGGGGAACGGCGAGCTGCGCGCGAACTCGACCGCGTCGTCGAGCTCCGCCTTGACCTCGGCCTCGAGGCGGTCGCGCCCGTCGTCGCCGAGGGCCGGCGCCGAGCACCGTCAACGGGTCGCGGCTCTCCCATTCGCGCTCCTCGTCGGAGGTGCGGTAGCCGCGCGCATCGCTGCGGCTGTGGCCGGTGAAGCGGTAGGTCTTGAACTCGAGCAGCGTCGGCCCCTCGCCCGCCGCGCGCCGCCGCGACGGCCAGGCTCGTCGCCTCCCGCACGCGCGAGCACGTCCATGCCGTCGACGATGTGCGCCGGGACGCCGTAGGCGCCGGCGCGGTGCGGCGACGTCCTGGACGAGCGAGACCTGCGGAGAACGAGGTCGAGGCGCCGTAGAGGTTGTTCTCGCAGGCGAAGCACGATCGGCAGCCGCTGCACCGCGGCGAAGTTCAGGCCCTCGTGGAAGGCGCCCTCGTTGGTGGCGCCCTCCCCGAAGAAGCACGACCGCGACCCGGTCGTCGCCGCTCAGCTTCATCGCCAGCCCGAGCCCGCTCACGACCGAGTTGCCGCCGGCGACGATCGCGATCGCCGGCAGCATCCCGACGGCCGGGTCGCCGAGGTGCATCGAGCCGCCCTTCCCGCGGCAGCAGCCGGTCGCCTTGCCGTAGAGCTCGGCCATCGCCGCGCGTGCCGACACGCCCTTCGCCAGCGCATGGCCGTGAGGCCGATGCGTGGAGGTGATCCAGTCGCCGCGGCCCAAGGACGTCGCAGACACCCGTCGCGACCGCCTCCTGCCCCTGGTACTGGTGCAGCGTCCCGGGGATCTCGCCTTCGAGGAAGAGCCGGTAGACGCGCTCCTCGAAGCGGCGGATCAGCAGCATCGTTCGGTACAGCCTCGCTGCGAGCTCGGGCGCCGTTGCCCGGGAGTGAAGCCGTTCAGCAGCCACGACAGGAATGATCATGCACGTCCGCGAGCGATCGGGTGAGGCCTAGTGGCCCGCGCGGCGCAGCGGCTACCAGCGGTGATGCACCTCGGGCTCGATCAGCTCCCGGTAGACCTCGTCGATCGCCTGGAGCGTGCTCTCCGACAACGGGGGGAGGTCCGCTGCGGCAGCGTTCGCCCGAGCCTGCTCGGAGGTCTTCGCACCGGGGATCACCGTGGACACGGCTTCGAAGCCGAGAATCCAGCGCAGCGCGAGCTGAGCCATCGTCGCGCCCTCAGGGACGAGCGGTCGCAGCCGCTCCACGGCCTCGAGCCCGCGGGCGAAGTCGACACCGGCGAACGTCTCCCCCACATCGAACTGCTCGCCGTGCCGGTTGAACCGTCGATGGTCGTCGTCGGCGAAGCTCGTCTCTCGGTCGAACTTCCCCGTCAGTAGGCCCGAGGCCAGCGGGACGCGCACGATCACGCCCACGTCGCGAAGGCGCGCCTGCTCGAAGAAAAGCTCAGCCGGGCGCTGACGAAAGACATTGAAGATGATCTGCACGGTCGCGACGCCCGGGTACTCGATCGCCTTCAGGGCCTCTTCGACCTTCTCGACGCTGACCCCGTACGCGGCGGTCAGGCCCTCCTCGACGAGCCGGTCGCAGGCCTCGAACACCTCGGGGGTGTAGTAGGCCTCCCAGGGCGGGCAGTGCAGCTGGACGAGATCGACGGTGTCGACACCGAGGTTCTCACGCGAGCGCTCGAGCCACGAGCGCAGGTTCTCGTAGGTGTAGTGCTCGCACCTCCAGCGGCGCGCGCGCGCCCGAACTTCGTCGCGACGACGAGCGGCTCGCTCGCGCTCCCTCAGGAGCTGTGCGATCAATCGCTCCGAGCGGCCGTCACCGTAAACGTCGGCGGTGTCGAAGAACGTCACGCCCGCATCGACTGCGGCCGACAGCGCAGCGAGGGACTCGCGGTCGTCGATCTCGCCCCAGTCGTTGCCGATCGCCCAGGCGCCGAAGCCGAGCTCGGACACCTCGCGACCACTCTTCCCCAAGCGCCTCGATCGCACGCTCGGAAGCTACCGCCTCTGCGCGCGCCGCCGGCAGTCCTGCGAGGCCCTGCAGGACCAGCTTCCCGCCCATTTCTTGGCTTCTCATGCTCATACCGGAGCTTATGCATACGAATGCGTGAATACGTTTGCAATTCGCCAAAGACCGGAGTAAGGTCGGCATTCTTCAGGGGATCAACGAGACCGATGCCTGGTCTCCGTCGGCCTCACTGAGGGATCAGAAGCTTCGAACCCATTCACAGGAGGGGTAATGAAACGACGGATCAGGCAGCGCCGTGTCACGGGCACGCGGATTGCCGTGGTGATGCTGCTCGCAGGCGCCGTGACCGCAGCCAGCGTGCTCGTGGTCACCGCCGGTGCGGCCACTACTGCCAAAACGGCATCATCGGGCACACCGCTCTTGGCAGCGAGCGTGCATCCGCCCGGATTCGACAACACGAAGGAGATCGGCCTTCGCAACGCGCTCGTCGCGGCGATGAAGGGCCAGAGCGTGAGCGGCGTCAACACCTGGATGGTCGTCAACATCCTCGCCACCTACTGGGTGGCCGGAAAGCAGGGCGACGCGCAGGGCGGCCGAAGGAGCTCGGGATCGCCGCTCACTTCGAGGGCCCGTCGCAGGGTCAGCTCGCGACCCAGGTCTCCGAGTATCAACACGCTCGCATCGACAGGCGCGACCGGGTACTTCACCTCGGTGATCGACCCGGCCTCGGAGGGCGGCATCATCAACAAGGCCGTGGCCAAGGGCGTCGACGTCGTCGCGATCGACTCGCCGGTCCCGAGCAACGACGCGAAGACGTTCACCTTCATCGGCACCCCGAACGTCACCGCCGGCTTCGCTGCCGGCGAGGCGATGAAGAAGGCGCTCCCGAACGGCGGCGACGTCGCGATCCTCGTCGGATCGCTCACGGCGACAAACGTGATCCAGCGCACGCAGGGCTTCATGCAGGCGATCAAGGGCTCCAATATCAAGGTGATCGCGACCGATAACGACAACGGCGTCGCAGCTACGGCAGCAACGAACGCCAGCACCGTGATCGCGACCCACCCGACTCTCAAGGGCATCTACGCCGAGTACTCCTACGAAGGCCCGGCCGCAGCGGTCGCGGTTAAGACCAAGAACGACATCGGCAAGATCGCCGTCGTCGCCGACGACAACGAGCCCGGGACGATCACGGGGCTCCAGAATGGCTCGATCGTGGCCTCGATCCTCCAGCAGCCGTTCATGCAGGGGTACCTCGGCGCGTACGTCACGACCGCGATCAAGGTCCTCGGCGCAGCCAAGGTGACGGCGATCATGAAGCCGTACCTGACCGACGGCGTGATCAGCACTGGAGTCGGCACGCTGACCAAGGCGAACCTGCCGGCTGACCTCGCCTACAACAAGGCAATTGGCGCCGGTTAGCCCGACGCCGACTGACAGCATTGCGGGCACCGGTGGGGACCTCGTCCTCACCGGTGTCCGCAAGCTGTACGGGCCGGCAGTCGTGCTCGACGTCGACCGGCTCACCCTCCGAGGCGGTGAGGTCGTGGGCCTCGTCGGCGAGAACGGCGCGGGGAAGTCGACGATGATGGGAGTCGTCGCCGGGTCGGTGACACCCGACGTGGGCACCGTCTCGGTTGCCGGAAAGCTGCTCGACTCGCGCGGCACACTCCACGCCCAGTCGCTCGGAGTCGCGATGGTCTCGCAGGAGTTTCCGCTCGTCGGCCAGCTGAGCGTCGCCGAGAACCTGCTTCTCGGCCGCCGTCCGAGCGAGCGCCGGGTTCTCGTCGACAGCCGGGCGATGGACGCCGTCGCGAAGGAGCTGCTCACCGCCGTCGGGCTCGACGTGCAGACGCGGCGGCGCGTCGATTCTCTCTCGGTCGCCCAACGCCAGATGATCGAGATCGCGAAGGCGCTCGGACGGCGCCCGCTCGTGCTGATCCTCGACGAACCGACCTCTGCACTGGGTCCGGCCGAGTCCGACCGCGTGCTCGAGATCGCACGGCGGCACGCGAGCGCCGGTGGGATCGTGATCTTTGTCGGCCACCGGTTGAACGAGGTGCGAGCCGTCGCCGACCGGGTGGTGGTGCTCCGTAACGGCCTCGTCGTCTCCGACCTCACTCCTACTGAGGCAACCGAGGAGCGCTTGATCCGAGACATGGTCGGGAAGGAGATCCTCCCCGAGGGAGAGATCGCTCCGCCCGGCGAGGGATCGGTGCCTGCCTTCGAGGCGCGGCAGCTCGAAGCCGTAGGCCTGGGCCCGCTCGACCTCACCCTGCGCCCGGGCGAGGTCGTCGGTGTGGCGGGGCTCATGGGATCAGGCCGAAGCCGGCTCCTGCACGTGATCATGGGTGCACGCGCGTCAACACGCGGGGAGATGCGGCTGGCCGGGGAGGAGTACCGCCCGCGGAGCGCGGCCGACGGCGCCGCAGCAGGGGTCGGGCTCGTCCCCGAAGACCGCAAGTCCCAGGGTCTGCTCGTCGACGCTCCGATCCGCTGGAACGTCACGCTCACCATCCTCCGGCGGATCTCGTGGAGGCATCTCATCCTCGCACCCCGCACCGACCGGCGGCAGGCCAACGAGATCGTGCAGCGCGCTCGGGTGCGATGCCAGACCCCCGAGCAGCCGGCACGCTCGCTCTCGGGCGGCAACCAGCAGCGGATGATCTTCGGACGGTGGATGGCCGCCCGGCCGCGGCTCCTCCTGCTCGACGAGCCCACCAGGGGCGTCGATGTCGGTGCAAAGGCCGAGATCTACAAGCTGATCGAGGAGGCGCGTAGGGACGGGATGGCGATCCTCGTGGCCTCGTCCGAGCTCGAGGAGCTCGCCGGCATCTGCCATCGGATCGTGGTCATGCGCCGGGGCCGGATCGCGGCCGAGCTCGAGCGCTCGGAGTTCTCGAAGGAGCGCATCGTCGCCGCGGCGGCGATCGACGCGGCGGCCTGATGGGCGCAACCGGCGATTCACCCGTGCAGAGCGGCGGCAGCGCCTCCAGGGGCGCGCAGCCGCCCGCTTCGCACGGCGCCTGAGCGACACGCCGGAGCTCGGCATCATCGCCGCCGTCGCGGTGGCGTTCGCGTTCTTCACGTACAAGAACTCCCTGTTCGCGAGCCGGTCCGAGCTTCAGAACCTCGGCATCGACCTGGCGGAGTTCGGGATCCTGGCGATCGGCGAGAGCTTCGTGATCATCACCGGGGGAATCGACCTCGTCTGTCGGCTCGCTCACCGCCTTGATGGTCGTACTCTCCGGCTGGCTGAGCAACACCGCGGGCCTCCCGGTGCTGGCGGCATTCGCCGTCACGATTCTTGCGGGCGCGGCCGTGGGCCTCTGGCACGGCCTTCTGGATCACCCGCCTCGGGATCGCCGCCGTTCATCATCACGCTCGTCACGTTCATCGTTCGCGGCGGGCGCAGACGAGGCGATCGCCCAGACCCCGATCCCGATCAGCTCGCACACGTTCCTCGACGTCGCCGGATCGACGGTCGGCGGGGTGCCGATCGCCGTGATCATCTTGGTCGTGATCGCGCTGCTGCGCCTGGTTCTTCCTCGAGCGCACCTACTCGGCCGGCAGGTCTATGCCGTCGGCGGCAACCGCGAGGCGGCCCGCCTGGCCGGGATCCCCACCAACCGGCGGATCGTCCTCGCCTACATCGTCAGCGGCAGCTGCGCCGGAGTCGTTGGAATCATCTTCGCCTCGCAGCTCACATCCGGCACAGCCGATAGCACGACCGGCTACGAGCTCACGGCGATCGCCTCGGCGGTGATCGGCGGGGTGAGCCTGATCGGCGGGCAGGGTCGGATCATCGGGGTCGTCGCAGGCGCGGCCCTGCTGGTGGTGCTCAAGCAGGGGCTCGTCGCGATCAGCGTCAACGCCTACTACCAGTCGATGGTGGTCGCCCTCGTGTTGCTGATCGCCGTCGTGGCCGACCGTGTCCGTGTGCGGCGACTCGAGCGCATCGGGGCCCGCGTAGCAAGGCCACGAGCCCGGGCGCCGCCCCGGATGACCGCTTCGAGCCCTCGAAAGCAGCTCGAGCCGAAGGAGAACACGTGAGCACGCCGCTGGAGCAGGCGGGGCTCGAGGAGCTCGAGGTCTGGTTCCTCACCGGCAGCCAGACCCTCTACGGTGACGGCATCCTCGAGCAGGTCGCCGAGGACTCCCGCCGGCTCGCTGCCTCTCTCGATACTTCCGGCTCGATCCCGGTCCGCATCGTCCATCAGCCGGTGCTGATCGAGCCCGACGGCATCCGCCGGCTGATCCTCGCCGCCAACAGCGCCGGACAGGTGCGTGGGGGTGATCGCCTGGATGCACACCTTCTCGCCCGCGAAGATGTGGATCGGCGGGCTGTCGGTCCTCCACAAGCCGTTCCTGCACCTGCACACGCAGTTCAACCGCGAGCTGCCGTGGGCCGAGATCGACATGGACTTCATGAACCTGAACCAGTCGGCCCACGGCGACCGCGAGTTCGGGCACCTCCTGACCCGGCTGCAGATATCGCGCAAGACGGTTGCCG
>CAWEVP010000010.1:0-96812 GCA_963812555.1 uncultured Actinomycetota bacterium
GCTGCAATTGGAGTCGGCTCGGCGGCGGTCGCTTCCGTTTCGGAGCGTCGCACCGCCTGTTTAGCCGCGAGAATGAGTGTCCGGCATGGGTCAGCTGAGGAGTGCCGCAAGGTCGCGGCGGTCGCCGATCCCGAGTTTCTGCATGGCGCGGAAGAGGTGCGACTCGACCGTGCGTACCGAGAGGACGAGCAGCTGAGCGATCTCGGCGTTCGAATGTCCGCGCGCGGCGAGCGTCGCAATTTCGCGCTCGCGACGCGTGAGGTTCGTGCGCGGCGCGTCGACGCCCTCGATCGCGGGTACTCGCCCGCCCTGACCGTCGGCGAAGAGCGCCTTGCTGCGCGCGGCCGCTCGCCGGGCAGAGTCCTCGCGTCCCGCCTCGGCGAAAACAGCGGCAGCGTCGGCCGCGGCCTCGCAGGCGAAGCGGAGCGCGCCGAGCTGGTCCAGTTCGTCGGCGAGGGTGAGAAGCGCGGTGCCGTCCTTGTCCACCACTGCACGCACGTGACGGGTGAGAAGCGCAGTGAGCGGCGCGTCGGTTGCGGCTGCGAATGGCTCGATCGTCGCGGCGACGATCTCCGCGGGAGCACCGGCACGCAGTGCCTCGTATGCGCATCGCACGGCGAAGATCGGGCGACGCGCGAGCGTCTCGGCACCGTCGATCAGGATTTCCTGCCCCCGCGAGGCCTCGCCGGCCGCGAGTGCGGCCCAGGCGGCTGCTCGGATCGCGTGGGGCACCTGCGCCGGGAGGGGCCCTTCGGGGCCGATCGCCTCGAGGCAGCGGCGGTGGGCTTGAACAGCGTCGCCGTCGAGCGCGGCTGCCACCCCGACGAGCAGTGCCCGGACGAACATGAGCAGTCCGCTCGCGTCGCGCCGCTCGAACTGCCCCTCGGCTTCGCCGAGATGGCGCTGCGCGTCGCGGAAGCGTCCCTGTACGAAGGCGAGCCCGCCGAGCGTCATCGCTCCCCGGGCGATCGCTCCCTGGTCGTTGAAGCGGATGCCGTCGCGGACGAGCTCCTCGGCCCAGGTCGCGAGTTCGGCCCAGTCCTGGCCCGTTTCGAGGTGGACGGCGGTATAGACAGCGGCGGCGAATTCGTCAGCGTGGTCGCGCAGCGGAACCATCGGCCGGTCAGCGCTTATCGCCTCGGCGGCGTCGCGAGCGCGGCCGGCGTACAGCAGCCGCATCGCGCGGAGCGGCGCAACCTGGCGCGCGACCGACCGATCGTCGGCGCCAGCAAGCAACGCGTCGATTTCGGCGAGCCGCACCGTCGATTGGAGGGCGTGCGCGACTCGAATCTTCAGCGGGAATCAGTTGCTTATGCCACTGCTCATCGTCGAACCAGCCCTCGGCCCGGTCGAGCAACGCGCCAAGAGCCTCTGCGTCGTTCAGCCCCCAGTAGAGCGCCTCGCTAGCTAGATCGACGAGCTCGACGGCGTCCTCGCGGTTTCCGATCTCCTTTTCGGCCTTGCCAAGAACGGCTGCCGCCTCGACGTAGCAGTTGCGCAGCTCGAGGGAGCGTGCGAGCACGAGTGCGGCGCGGATGCCGCTGCCGCGGCGCGCGAGCATCTCGCCAAGCTCGGGCCGGCCCGCGAGGTTTGCCGTCGCAGCGGCCTCGACGGCGAGGGCGGGATCGACCGTCTCGCCCGCATCCATACGCCACTCGGCGATCCGGAGTCGGTCGTGCGCGGTCGGATCCAGACGCGCATCGAACACGCGGGCCGCGCGGGTGCGGAGCAGGCGCCCGCGGATCGCCGGGAGGCGGGCGCGGATCGTCTCACCGTAGAGCGGGTGTGCGAGCGTGATCCGACCGTCGACGTCGAGGCGGATCAGGCCCAGCTCCTCGATCCGCTCGACGGTTCCTGCGCCCCCGATCTCGACGAGCTCGTTCACCTCGAGCGCCTCGGCGAGCGCGAGCAGGTCGACGAGGTCACGCTCCGCCGCATCGAGATCTTCCAGACGGCGCTCGACGACGTCGCTGAGTGTCCTGTTGATCGCGGGCCGGGTGTCGAGCCGTCCCGCCCGTAGAGCCCCAGTCGAGATGGCCCCGAGCACGAGCTCGCGCGCGAAGAGCGCGTTGCCGAGACTTGTCTCATACACCCAGGCCGCGGCAGCAGGTTCGACTGGGCACTCAGCGAGCGCCTCGGTGAGAGCAGCGGTCTCTGCGCGGCTGAGCGGCGCAGGCTCGAGAACCGTCACGCCGGCGTCCTTCCAGAGTGCGGCAACCGCGTCCGGAACGACCTCGCCCTCTCGGATGGTGGCGACGACAAAAACTGCGCCGCCGAGCACGAGGTCGAGAATCACTGCGGCCGACGCCGGGTCGAGTAGGTGCGCGTCGTCGACCGAGACGGCAATCCGACCGCCGGCGGCGCGCTCCCGAACGGCATCGGCAGCGACGCGCATCAGTTCGAACTGGTGGAGGCTGCCATCGAGCGGCGGGGCGAGCGAGATAAGCGCTCCGAACGGGACGGTCGCGGCGCTCGCCGTCGCCTGGATCGTCAGCGTCGGTGCGCCGCTTCGGGCGATCTCCTCGACCGCGGCGCGAGCGATCCGGCTCTTCCCGGCTCCCGCGGGGCCGGCAACGACCACGCCGGGCGCGCACTGCGCCCAGCCTCGCGCGATCGCGGCCAGCTCGTCGGTGCGTCCGATCAGCGGCTCTGCCATCTAGGAGTTATCGCATGGAAATGCAGTAGTGCAGTACTGAGGAATCCGGAGCTCCGCAGCGGCAGATTCGACTCGTCACCAACGACGAACCGAAGGAGGGACCACATGTCCGCTGTACCGACCGTCCACACCGAGAGCAAGAAGCACGGCGGTGGTCTTTACATCGCCCTTGCTCCCTGGGTCGCGTTCTCCGTGATCGCACGGCTCAACGTCCAGGCCGCTGCCGTCGTCGCTCTGGTTGGTGCGATCGCGATCGCCATCCCCTCGATCCGGCGCCGTAACCCGAAGACGCTCGAGATCGGCGCCGCAGCCGCGTTCGCCGGCATCACGGTTGCGTCGTTCTTGCTCGACGCCTCGGCAACCCACGAGCTGGCGCTCTACGCCCGGGGGATCGCGGCCGGGCTGCTCGCACTGATCGCGTTCGGCTCGCTCCTATTCTCGCCGTTCACCGAGCAGTACGCCCGGGAGTCTGTGCCGCGGGAGTACTGGGGCTCGGCGCAGTTCCACACGCTCAATCGCAAGCTTACGGCGACATGGGGACTCGTGTTCGCCGCGATGGTTCCGTTCCACATCATCGCTGGCCAGATCGACACAACCCGCGGGAACCTGGTCTTCAACTGGGGCATCCCGTTCGCACTCGTCCTCTGGGGCATGAAGCGCACAACCGCCCTTTCCAACGGCGCGAAGGTCTAGGGAGCCGGTCGTGAAGACGACAACGACACTGAGCATGGTCGCCGGCGGAAGGCCGGCGACCAACGACCGACGGCGTTGGTGGGTACTCGCCACGATGACCGGGGCGCTGTCGATGATCATGATCGACCAGACCGTCGTCAGCGTCGCGCTGCCGACGATGCAGAGCGATCTCGGGCTCTCGAGCGCCGGCGTGCAGTGGGTCGTGAATGCCTACCTGCTCGTGCTGGCGGTGCTGGTGGCCTTCGGCGGCCGACTCGCCGACCTGCTCGGGGCGGAGCGAACGTTCCGGGCCGGCTCGGCGCTCTTCGTCCTCGCCTCCGCGCTCTGCGGACTCGCAAACGGCGAGACCGCGATCATCGCGGCACGCGGCCTCCAGGGCGTCGGCGCGGCGATGATGGTGCCTTCAACCGGCGCGCTGATCATGAACACGTTCGGCCGCGAAGAGCGCGGCAAAGCAATGGGGATCTACTCCGGCGTCTCGATGGTCTTCCTCGCGCTCGGGCCGCTCGTCGGCGGATTGCTCACCGAAGGGATCAGCTGGCGAGCGGTGTTCTTCATCAACCTGCCGATCGGCGCCCTGCTCGTCGTCGCATCACAATTCACGCTGCCCAAGCGGCCGCGGCCCCATCTCGATGCGAAGCACAATCGACTGGATTGGGATTCCGCTTCTGATCGTGTCGCTCGGTTCGCTCGTGCTCGCCCTCATGCAGGGTCAGACGTGGGGGTGGGAATCTCCAGCGGTAGTGGCGCTCCTCGGCCTCGCCGCGGCACTCTTGCCTGCGTTCCTCTGGTGGGAGACGAGGGCCAAGGCGCCGCTGATCGACTTGTCGCTGTACCGGCTCCAGAACTTCGCCCCCGATTCGGCGATCCTCGCCGGGCTCCAGTTTGCCCTGGTCGGGGCCTCGGTGTTCGGGGCGATCTGGTCGCAGGACGTGCTTGGCTTCAGCGCGATCCGCGCAGGAGTCGGGATGCTGCCGCTGACCGTACCACTGCTCCTGACCGCGCCGGTCGCGGGCCGCTTGTACGACCGCGTCGGGCCGCGGCCGATCCTGGTCGCCGGCACGTCGCTCGTCGGCATCGGGCTCGGCTGGCTCGCACTCCACCTCGACACGCTCGACTACACATGGCTCGTCCCCGGCTATATCGCCATGGGCGTCGGGATCGGGATGACGGTCTCACCGACCACAACCGACGCGATGGGCGTCGCCGCCCCCGTCCAGCGGAGCCAGGCGAGCGGGATCACACAGACCGTCCGCCAGATCGGCGGCGTGATCGGGATCGCTGTGCTCGGCGCGATCGTCGCGCACGTCTCGACCGTAGCCCCGACCGCGACGGCCGCCCAGCACGTGAACGCAGCGACCAACGGGGTCGTAGCCGCCTACTGGACGGGTGCCGGGACAATGCTGGCGATGGCGGTTCTCGGATTCGTCTTCATCCGGCGGCGTGCCTAGCGCTTCGGCCTATGAAACCAGCGCACATGGCCCGCCCATCATGGAGCAGTTGAAGAACAACGCGGGTGCAACCAGTCGCAAACGCCCGCAAACGGCAGGCTGTTAAGGCGAAGACGAACGACGGCGGTCCTCACACCGAACAACCGCCAGCGCGGGCCCGGCATGACTGCCTCGGGGAGCGCCCACCAGCCGACGATGGAGCCGCCGAGCATGACACCGGCGAGTAGTGCCCAGCGGCTCGGCAGATGCAGCCCGGCCACAACTAGAAGCAGCACCGCCCAGCCTGTCCAGACGTAAATCGAGGTTCGACGGCCGATGACACGGTGCCGCCACGAGCGCGAGAGCGCGTTGTGTCGGCGCATCGTCGAGCGGCCGGCCGAGCTTCGTCGCAGCCCGCTTAGCATCAGACCCAGCATCGGCCCACACGGACACCGGGTCAAGCCTGTCCCTTGCTGGGGCCCACTCTCGCCGCGTCGGCGGAAGACGCAAGGAGCGCATCTTTGCTCGACGGGATGTGCCTCCGCGCTCGCCGAACTCGTCCTACTGCAACTCGTGCTGGTGCGCCAGTGCGGCTTAAGGCACGCCACGGAGGCCTGAAAGCCGTGGCTCTCCACCGCCGCGCAGGCGCACTTCCACCGTAGGACTATCGGGCGGGTCCGTCTAGTGCTTCCCGCGGCCATGTCGCGTGGTGACACGGCACTGGACGAGGGCGGGCCTGAGGCTGACCACTGAGCTTTCTCCCAGCCTCAGGCCCGCTTGTCCCACAATGCCAGGCGCCGGACATCGCGAGCCCTCCCCGAGGGATTGGTCGGAACCTAGACCGTGGTATGACCTGCCGGCATCCCTCCCCGCCTGTCGCTCAGCTGCCGCGATCACGCCGTCTGTTAGTCGGCTTGCGGGTCATAGATAGTGAGGTCACCCCGACTGCGGCTCCGGTGGCAAGGGCGGCGCCATGAATGTTCCTCTCGGCCAAAAGCAATACGGTTGCCGCGAACACGAAGCCACCGACAGCGATTCGAGTACCGCGAGCGCCGAGCCGTGCGGCCGCGATCCGCGTCACGACGGTCGCGCCGATCGGGGCCGCAACGGTGAGCGCGCCGGCGAGGAGGGCGGTTGCCCACGCGACGGTGACGATCGCCGACAGCAGATCCGCTTGGAACTCGATCGTGATCGCGACGGCGAGAGTGGAGGCGAGGCCGCAGACCGCGACGGAGTTGCCGGCGCCGAGTGGCTGCCAGCCCGCCCAGCCCACGAGCTCCCCGGTCAGGCCTCCCGCAAGGTAGGCAGCGACCCAGACCCGTCGTCCGAGGATGCGTTCTGCGAGCGCACCGACAGCGAGTAAGCCGAGCAGGTTGAAGATCGTGCCCGGTACGCCACCGTCCTGAACAAGCAGCGAGGTGAGTAGCCGCCACACCTGGCCCGCAGAGATCGCGTGTCCCTCACGACGTAAGACATGTTCGACTTCTCCGTGAAGCAGACCGGCGACCGAGACGCTCGCGGTCACGACGAAAACACCGACCGTCAACGGCACGTCTCTCGCTACCAGCGCGATCCGGTGGCCTTTACCCACGCTTCGGAAGTGTCGGGTCGGCTGCGCTGCCAGATTACTGGCCGAATGAGCAGTCACCGCAGAACTCGGCGGCGTCGCGAAGGTTGAGTCCGTTCCAGATCGCGTCTTCGCTTACGACGTACAGGCTCCGCGCGTCGATGAAGGGACTGAGCCTCACGCCCGCTGGTGGCTCAAACGACGCCGCGAGTTGGTCGGCCGGCGCGACGTTGAGCGGATTGGCATAGACGACGCGGGTCAGCGTTCCGAGCGTCACTCCCGCCTGATGCCCACCGTGTGGGGGTTGTAACCCGCCCCCGGCAGCCTCGACTCGCTTGTCCACCCGGCGAACGCCGTTGGGCAGCCCGAGGCGACCATCACCTCGGTCACGACGTTGCGGATCGCGGGCGGGCGACGCGGTATTTGATTGCGCCCGGCAGCCAGACGCTGTACGCCGACCATGTCGTCCTCGCCTGGCGGAAGGGCAGCGAGGAGTACCAGGTCTCAGTTCACCGTCTACCCACCGCCGCTGTTGCCGAGGCTCAGGCGCTGGCGGTCGCCCGCAACATCATTCAGCAGCAGGGCCGGTGACTCGCGTTGAGATCGGCTCGTCGATGTTCGGCATGGTGAGTCAGAGGGGGCAGGGCCCCGCACCTGATCTTCGGGATGAGCCCAGACGGGTCAGCGTTAGCCTCCTCGGGAGGGGCTAGGCGCTGCCCGTCCGGGCGATCGGTCACCCCTTTCCGGCGTCGCGTGGTCTAAGCGGTCGCTGGTGCATCCAGAGTCGACGAGCTCGCCGCCGAGCGCGGGGCTCTCCAAAGGAGGACGCTCGTCGCGAGCACCCATACCCAGGCTGCGAGGCCCGAGATGCCGGTCGCGCCACCCATGGGGCTGAAGAACCCTGAAGCTTTCACCGAGATCCCGCCGAGGACGGCCAGGAGTGCGACCAGCGCCGTGAGCGAGCGGTACCAGGTGGGGAAGACCCCGCCAGAAGTGAGCGCGGTCGCTGCCGCGGCGGCAACGACGAGGAGAAAGATCAGGCTGATGAGGTAGCTCTCGATCAGGTAGCCGCCGCGAACGAAGCCGGGGTCGGCTGAGTGCACCGCCGCCTGGTCGACCCCGATCTCGGTCGCTGCCGCAACCACCGAGATCGCGGTCACGATCGCGATGGAGGCGAGGAGTGCCCCGGCGCCGGCGTGCCGGCCCGCTGCGCGTAGTTCAGCCGCGAGCACGGCAGCCCATATGAGGAAGAAGATGAACGCGACGGCTATGAGAAGGTCCGCGATCAGGACCTTCGAGTGGTGAGAGGTGTAGAAGCTCATGATCTTTTCCGGTGTCGCCGTCAGCTTCGGTTCGCTTCCCTCCAGTGCGATTCCCACGATGAACAGGATGATGAACGCGACGCCAGCGAGTCCCCCGAGCCGCCGCAGAACAACCGGATTGTTCAACGCCATTCCCCTTTCGTCCGCCTGCAGGATGAATCAGTATGTGATCATCTCACTCGAACCGGCGAGGTACCACTTGCGTCCACGCTCGGGACTGACAGCAGTAACCCGGACGCGGGCCAGAGTTCCGAAGTGACGCCAGGGCTTTGGCTCGTGAATCCGACACAGGTCAGCGACCAGAGAAGTAGCCACCGAGTGCTGGTCGCGGTGATCGCTGACACGCATCTGCCGCGAGGCGCCAGGCGGCTTCCTGGCGAGTGCCTGGAGCGTCTGCGGTCAGGAGAACGGATCGTTCACTTGGGTGACCTCGTCCCGGTCCCGTTCGTCGAACAGCTACGCGCGTTCGAGCACACACAGTTCCGGCGAGCCACCCCCGTGTTCGTTCGACGCTCGGTGAGGATCGGCGCCGCTAGTGGCCTGCCGGGAGACGCTGGCTCCGTCTCCCGGCAGGCTCGAGGTCATGGTGGATCGGGACTCTTGATCAGTTCTTCTGTTTGCTACTGATCGCAGTCCTTCTGCTGCTTTTGGTGCTTGCACTGCTTGGAGTGTTTGCAGCCATCGTTACCACTGTCGTTGTGACGGCAGTCGCGGTCAGGCGAGCAGTTGCTGTTCTCCTGGTCCCCAGCCGGCGCGTTGCCGGTCGTTGACTGGGTCGAACTCTCGCTCTGGGCGACGTACTGCCAGGTGGCGTTGGCGTTGCCGTTGGCCTGGTTGACGCCACCGTTGGACTGGCTGGTCTTGCCACTGTCCAGCAGCGCGACGTTGACCGGCACGTTCGCGGTCGGGTCGAGCTGATCGGCCTGCTGGGACGTGTCGTTGCTGACTGACTCGTCCTGATTGCTCGACTGCGACCCGTCAGACGACGGGTTGTCCGAGGGCGACCCTTGCGGTGTGGGGCCCTGGTCGGGCTTCCCGCAACCGCACTGGCCGTTACCGCCCTTGCCACTCTTGTCCTGGGGGTTTCCTCCCGACGACGTCTGGGTCGACGACTCGTTTTGCCACACCGACTGTCCGGTGAGGTTCGCGTTGCCGTTGGCCTGGTTGACGCCACGGTTGGACTGGCTGGTCTTGCCACTGTCGAGCAGTGCGACGTTGATCGGCACGTTCGCGGTCGGGTCGAGCTGATCGGCCTGCTGGGACGTGTCGTTGCTGACTGACTCGTCCTGATTGCTCGACTGCGACCCGTCAGACGACGGGTTGTCCGAGGGCGAGCCTTGCGGAATGGCGTCCTGCGTGGGGCTCTGACCGGGCTGCCCGCAACCACAGCCACTCTTGCCGCCTTGTGAGTTTCCTCCCGACGACGTCTCGGTCGACGACTCGTTTTGCCACACCGACTGTCCGGTGACGTTCGCGTTGCCGTTGGTTTGGTTGACGCCACCGTTCGACTGGCTCACTCCGCCGGACTGGCTCGGTCCGTTGGACTGGCTCTGTCCGTCGGTCGAGTCCGCGTTGCAACCGCAGCCCGGCTGCGAGTCGCCGTTGGCGACGGCGACGTTCACCGGGACGTTCGCGGTCGGGTCGAGCTGCTGGGCGTTCTGGTCGGTCGAGTTCGATGTCGACTCGTCCTGCCCGTTTGTCTGCGACCCTGGATCGGCTCCGGAACCGGAGGCCGACTGGGTCGACCCTTGGTTCTGGGAGACGTCCTGGCCGGTGGCGTTGGCGTTGCCGTTTGTCTGGTTCACGCCGCCGTTGGACTGGCTCGTGCGGCCGCTATTCAGTGCCGCTGCGTTGATCGGCACGTTCAGGGTCGGGTCGAGCTGGCCCGCGTTCTGGCTGGTCGAGTTCGAGACCGACCCGGTTTGGTTGTTGGATTGGGAGCCGCCGAGCAGGGAAGTCCCTGCCAGGGCGCTACCGGCCCCTGTTCCCAGTGCGAGCGATACCGCTGCACCGAGAGTGCACAGAGTGCGTTTCATGGTGTTCGATTCCTTTCGTTTCTTTGAGCGTTGACAGCGCCCTGCCGTTTCTGGGCAGGCGCCGACGGAGGGCAGGCGGGTGCCTAGCCGGGGCGCTCAAGAAGCGAGAGGAACACCGGTGACCAGCCACAGCGCCACGTTCGCGCGGAGCCAGCGCACGAATCGTGGGGTCACCAGCAAAAGAAGCAAAATCAGAGCCGCGACCGCGCCGCCCGAACCAGCAGATCCGGTCGCGGCCGCGACCCCCGACGAGCTTGCAGGGGCCTTTGGCAGCGACAACCCGGCCGGCCCACTCGAGGCAGCGCCAGCCACGTGGCTGGCTTGCGCCGCGCCGATCTTCGCCGGCCCTGAAAGGACCGCGTTCGAAACGCTCGGAGCCAGGGCGGGAGAGGCCACGAAGGGAGCCGGACTCGATGAGGGGCTTGCCGGCGACTTCACAGTCGGAGCCGGGAACCGCTCGTCAAGCCGGAGGTGCGGGAAGGAGGTCTGTACAGGCTCCGTCGTCGCCGGCCGCTCGGGCATGCTCACCGGCCGCCGGCACCGGGCGGCGCACGTGCGTTGGCGGCGAAAGCGAGGGGGAAGCACCGGTGTTCAGACCTGTCGCCAACGCAGTCGCGGAATCTTTGGTCATGAGGGTGTCGGGCTGAGAAGTGACGATAGGTGCCGCACCTTGCTCCGGCAGCGCGACCTGGCCGCTTGAGGCCGGGCTGGCCGGCTGCTGCGATTGCGGGTTAGGAGAAACTGGCATCCTTACCGAGCCGCCGGGCACCGTCAGGGCCTTCGCGGGATGCGACACGGGCAACGCAACAACTGGGGTAGCCACGGGCGCGTGGACGCGATCAACGACAGGCCTGATCGTCGTCGCGACTGGAGCCGTGGCCGTCTATCGACGACCGTGGCCGCGCGTCGAGAGCGAGCGGGGCACGGATTGTCTTCACAACGGTCGATGGACTGGAAGTGGAAGTGACCGGAGCCGCGGCCTTCTTGACGGCCTGTCCTGCCGTCGACATTGCGGGCGTCAAGATCCCCTTCGTGACTGGGACGACCGTCGTTGTGATCGGGGCGTGCAAGGTTTCCGGCCTTCGCCGTCGTTGCTCCGTCGGTCTGATCAACAGTCCCTGTAGCACTCGAAAGCGCGTCGCCAGTGTTCGTCGCGACGACCGGAGCAAGTTGAGAGACGACGTTGGAGACAACCGGCGAGCCCGTTACGGGGGACGAGTCGTCCGGAGCGGGAGCCGAACTCCCCGGCGCAGGTGTCGTCGGAGCACCCGCCGCGTCAGAAACCGGCTCAACCGTTCCGGCGGCGTTCGCAACTCCGTTTCCCGCGGTGTCCGCGACGACCGGAGCGGCCTGCGAGGCCAAGTACGAGAGCATCTCCGAACTCGGTTGCGGCACCGACACACCAGGTGCGGGAGAGCTCCCGGAAGGTATCGGCGGGGCCGTAGCCGCCACGGGGTTATCAGTGGCCGCAGCCGCCACGCTAGACACGACGCTCTGCGCCGTCCCCGTGACCGAACCGCCCGTACTGGGGGCCGCGGCAGCCGGGGCGCCAGAACCCGAGGAGGCCGGAGCAGCCGAGGAAGAAGCCGGCTCAGTACTGTCCGCGGCGGTCGGGACTGGGCCTAAGAATCGGGGTGGCGCTCGACGTCGCACCTTGGGCCAGCGACCCAAGAGTTCCGCCGGCCAAGGTGGACTGAGCCCAACCAAGGGCAGCTCGTGAACGCGAAAAGAAGCAAGGCCACACGGGCAGCCCAGTGCTTCTTCGCACCACGTCTTCTATCAGCGAACCTCTGACCCAACCCGTAACCCCCTCAGCAACCCGCCCAACACCTGCGGGCAGAGGGACCGTACCCCGTCCGAGGGATACCAAACCGAGCAAGGAGATGCCACGCTGCACCGCGGACTGTCCCATGTTCGTGATCCGGCCGGCCCCGCCGCGCTCGAAATGAAAGATCGAAGGCCGCGACCAGTTGGAGACGCACTTCCTCGTTGTCTGGGCCGCCACCTGGGGTGGTTCGATCCTGGTGCTGGCGGGTCTCGCGGGTTTGCTTGTCTTCCGGCGAACGACAGCCTGGGAGGTGGCGCTGACCTGGCCCTGGCTCGTCGGTGGGGCCGTCGGGCTTGCGTACATGGTCGGCCTCGGCGGACAGATGGATGCTGGCTCCAGGCTCTGCGATGCACCCGCGAACGGTTCGTGCGATGACGCCTGGGGGCTGGGCGCCATTCTGTTGTCGGTTGTCGCGGGGATCGCGCTCGGAGGCACCTTCATCGCGACGTTGTCCCTGAGACGGTTGGTTTCATACCTGAGACGGCAGTAGCGGTGATGCAGCTTTCGTGGGGAGAGCCTCGGAGCGGTCACGTCGTCTCCTCGCGCTCGGCGTAGATTTCGAGCTGGGCGGCGAGCCTGAGGTGGCGACGCGCCATCTCCTTGTGGAGCTTCGCGGGGAGCCGGATCTGCCCCGTGCTTCAGCGAAAAGGTGTGCCCCGGAAGGAAGCGGAGACAGCGCGTGCAGGCGCAGCTCTAACCGTGCGTGCCCTTCTGCGCAAGTTCACTCACAGTCACCCCGCCCTTGTTCCGTCGAACATCTCCCACAGTAGGGCGCGCTCACGGGCGCGCTCGGTCAGACCCCGGTCGAGCAAGGTGACGACGAGGCTGCTCAGGGAGCGGCTCTCGGCCCTGCGGTCGCGGTCAGGTCGTCGCGAGGGGGCGACGGCAGACGGGACGGAGATCTTCGGTGTCGGACTCATGCCCGACCAAAACCTCTAAGCCTGGTTTTGCGTGACCTTCACCGTGCGGGCCAGAGTGTGGGCCAGTGACCGGCGAAAAACACGCTACGAGACGCGATGAGACGCGACACGCAACAAGGCTTCAGAAGTGCCTTTAACCCTTATGAATACAGGGTTCTTGGCTTGCAGAGCAGTATGCCCCCGACAAGAATCGAACTTGTGCACGCGGTTTAGGAAACCGCTGCTCTATCCACTGAGCTACGGGGGCGTTTTGGCTCAACCATGCGGGTTTGCGTGATTGAGTGCTGTGAATACTTTATCCCTGCGCGGGCCAGGCCTGGATCCGAGCTGGTGCCCGGGGGCGATCACCTGACGTGTCGCTTGTCTCGAAGTTCGCACGTGGTTGGGTCGGGTCACCGGCCTGGGGCGTCGTTGGCCCGATCGGCCGCGGGCAACGACGCAGCGCCGGCCGAGTGACACGGTCGACCGCGCAGCGCGGACAGTTGCGATCTCAGGCACTACGCTCGCGGGCGGCGACGGCCTTCGCCAGGCCTCTGGTGTTCAGGTGATGCGTCTCGAGGGCGTTCGCCCGCACCCGGCGAGTCCTTGAAGGACATCGCCAAAGCCGTTGGAGGAGATCGTCATGCCTGTTTTGACCAATGACCCGTCGAGCGACGCGTTGCGATCAGCGCTTCATCGGCTCGCCCGATTAGCCGGTCGAGATCATCGTCGTCCTCGAGCTCGGCCATGCCATAGCTGATAGGGGCCGGTTCGCCGTTCGCCTCGAGAGATGAGATGAGGCCCGCGAGCCGTTGCGAGGCAGCTGTCGGCGTGAGCCCGGGAAGCGCGCAGACGAACTCGTCGCCTCCGAACCGGACGATCACGTCATAGGAGCGGAGCTTTGCTCGAAGCGTGTCGGCGACCCGTCGGAGAAGCGCGTCTCCGGCAAGGTGTCCTTGTGTGTCGTTGACCCGCTTCAGATAGTTGACGTCCACGAAGACCACCACCAATGGTCTCTTGATCCGGCGGGCACGCTGAAGCTCCCGCTCGATTGCCATCAACCCGACGCCCCTGAGATCGGCGCCTGTCAGTTCATCGATCCCCGCCAGCCGCCGCTCGGTCTCGGATGCCGCTCGGTCGAGCGCTGCCGCAGCTCTCAACTCTGCGGCAGATTCCCGTGCCTCCATCGCCTGTTTTCTGTCATGCGCGGCCCGAAGCCGGTCCGCTGCCGCTTTCGCGCGATCGGATGCCGCCCGCGCACGAACCGCTTCCCACCCAAGCAGCGCATCCTCGGAAACCCGTTCGCTCCAACGTGCGGAGCGCTCGGCCTCGGCGGCCAACTCGTCGAGATTGTCGGCGATCTCGTCACGATCCGAGGCCGTACTTGCACGGCCGGCGGAGACATCGTCGCGGGCCTGAGACGTGGACCGTCGACCACTCGAGGTTTCTGCGCGGGAATGCCTGCTCCGTTCATGCTCGGCCGGATCGCCCCCCTGAGCCAGATCTCGATCCGAAGCATCCTGATCGTGCTCGGAGGCCTCCTCATCCCGATCGCTTAGCGCCTGATCTCCGTCACTTGCGGTCTGATCAGACTCGCTCGCCGTCTGGTCGAGATCGCCCAATGTCTGTGTCTTGTCGAGTAGCCGCAAATGGCGATCGGCCTCCTCGCGGTCCAGCTCGCGGTTGGCAGATCCGTCCTGGGTCGGGTCCGGGGTCACGGCATCCACGAGATAGGCGCCCGGGCGCTTCGCATCCACGGCCAAGCCGGCCCCACACGCCGGGCAATCCACAAGTACCGATCCGCGGTTCCTTGACGCTTTCATCCCAACCCACGAGCCTGCCTTCACGGCGACTCCACACTTGAGCCGCTCTCTGTGAACGCCGGCCAAATCTGCTTAGGCCAGCCCGCCCGGGGATCTACCGATGAGAGCTACGGACGAAACAATAGTAACAGGCCTGGTGAAGCGACCAGCCGAATCAGGGCCTCTGAAGGCGGACGGTCATGGCAGATGCTCGCCAACGAGTCACGGGAGAGACGACTGTCCGTTCGGGCCTCGCCGCCGAAGTCGGCGGTTGCCCTGCCACCGGAGTACCGTGGGCTCATGAGCACTCCCGCAGAGGGCGGTCGGCCCTATGGGAGGCGGGCATTCCTGGTGCTCCTCGCCGGAGGCGCGTCGTCGTTCGTGTGGGCGGCGAAGGCGAGCAACGTCCTCTCGCCACTCACCTCGACCTTCTCGCAGCTCGTCGGGAACCTCTTCCCGGTCGGGGGCTGGCGGATCTACACCATCTCAGGGTCGATGCCGATCTTCGACTCTCGGTCCTACCAGCTCGAGGTGACCGGGCTCGTGAAGAAGCCGCGCGCCTTCAGCTACGACGAGTTGCTCGCGCTACCGCAGTCGCACCAGGTCTCGACGTTCCACTGCGTGACCGGCTGGACCGTCGACGACGTGCGCTGGTCGGGCGTACGCTTCAAGCACCTGTTCGACGCCGTCGAGCCGCTCCCCACTGCGAAGGCGATCCGCTTCGACTCGCTCGAGGTTCCATACAACGACTCGCTCACCCTCGACCAGGTGAAGCTTCACGACGTCATGCTCGCGCTCGGGATGGACGGCCAGCCGCTCTCGCGCCCGCACGGCTCGCCGGCACGCGTCGTGATCCCCGAGATGTACGGGTACAAGGGGGTCAAATGGCTGACCCGGATGGAGTTCGTCGCCGAGCAGCCGACGGGCTACTGGGAAGGGCTCGGCTACGACCAGGACGCCTGGGTGGGGCGCTCGAATGGCTACTCCACCTGAGCGCCCCGAAGCCGGGCCGGCGCGGTTGCCGCGCTTCGGCCTGACCGAGCGGTCGTTTCACTGGGTGCATGCGGCCGCGTTCCTCGTGCTGCTCGGCTCGGGACTGTGTCTTTACCTGCCGAGCCTCGCCGAGGCGGTCGGGCGGCGGCCGCTCCTGAAGTCGATCCACATCTATACGGCGCTCGCCTGGGCGATCGCGCTCATCTTGATCGCGGTCTTCGGCGATCGCCGCGCGCTCCGCCGCACCATCCACGAGGTTGACCGCTTCGACCAGGACGACGTCGACTGGCTCAAGGGCCGCCACACTCCGCAGGGCCGCATGAACGCCGGGCAGAAGCTGAACACGATCGCCACCGCGGCGCTCGCGATCCTCTTCGCCGTCAGCGGCTTCTTCCTCTGGTACGGCGAGCGCGACACGCGCTTCCGCCTCGCGAACGCGCTCCTCGTGCATGACTACTTGATGTACGTGTCGTTGGTCCTCTTCCTCGGGCATCTCTACCTGTCGCTCATCTACCCGAGGACGCGGCATGCCCTGAACGGCATCACCCGAGGGTGGGTGCGAGAGGACTGGGCCGAGAGACGGCACCCGAAGTGGGTCGCCGCGATCCACGACGGCGAACGTCCCGACTGAGCCCCGAATCCGGCTCGCCCGCGCCACCCCGGCGCGCTAAGACCGGGGTCAGACACCGGTGTAAACGTGTGCCAACTTCGTGCCAAGAGGGGAAAAATCGCCCAAAGAGACGAGGCTCGCCGGCGGGTCGGTCACTAGGGTGGTGGAGCTGCCTCGATCGCCGCAAGCGCTGGGCCAGAGCGGCTCGAGCACTGTCGCCGCGGGGAATCGACGTCCGGATGCCGGCACGAAGTTGCTGCCGGGCGCGAGGGGTTGCCCCTGCTCGAGGGATGCCAGACGCGTCTCGATCGGACGACCGCTGAGCGCCGGGCAAGTCGAACCGAAACACCGAGTTTGGAGCCCGGGGAGGCGCGCCCGTTCGCGCTCGTCGAGCTAAGAAGCTCGAAAAAGGTGAGCACGGAGGTCGCCGGAACGAGCCGGACACGCACTCTGCGTCGTCCTCACTCCCTGCGTCCTACCAGCGCGCGCACCCAGCTCGCCCCGGCGACGAGTGGCATGTACCTAGAGCCTCTTAAGAGCTCGTTGCAGAATGACGCTCGTCGATCGGGCGCCCAGCGTGGCCGAGCGACACCAGACCGTCATTCTGCAATGAGCCAGCCTCGACCGGCTGCCAGCGGAAGCCGTAGACCGCCCCCGCCAGGCCGATCGCTCCCCAGAGCGCAACGATGCCGATCGCCCACCCGTCCGTCCAGAACTGCTGCCCGTCGAGGATCACGTTGCGCGTCAGCTGCGTGAAGTGCGTCAGCGGCAGCACATCCGCGATCACCCGGAGGAACTCGGGGTAGGTCTTCGGGGTGAAGAACGTGCCGGAGATGATTGCCATCGGCAGGTAGATCGCGTTGATCACGGCCGACGAGCCCTCGGAAGAGCGCACGAGCGCCGTCGCTCCCAACCCCATCGCCGCGAAGCTGAGGGCGCCGAGCGCCAGCACGACGAGCAGGGAAAGCAGGCGGCCGGGGACCGCGACCGAGAAGAGCACGCGGCCGATCACGACGATCAATGCGGCCTCGATCAGGAACACGACGAAGGTGGAGGCGAGGACGGCAAGCAGGTAGGCGACGGCGGGCAGAGGGGTCGAGCGGATGCGTTTCAGGATCCCGGACTCGCGGCGCACGACGAGCGTGATCGCGAGGCCCGCGAAGCACGTCGCCGCGACCCCGTAGCCGATCATCCCCGCCTCCAGGAACGACGCGGCGCGGACGTTGTGCTCCTGCTTGATCCTGTCGTTGCCGTACACGGCGCCGAAGATCAGGAAGAAGATCACCGGCAGGAAGAACGTGAAGAAGGCCGCCTCGCGGTTGCGCCAGAAGAGCAGCTGCTCGGTGCGAAGCTCGTGGACGAAGAGCCTCACGTGCCTTCGGAGTCTCCCGCTCCGACCGCATCCGCGGTCAGCTCGAGATAGACGTCTTCGAGCGTCGGCCGGCGAACCTCCAGGCCTTCGAGCTCCTCGCCCCGCTCGAGCGCCGCCGCCGTGAGCTCGTGCAGGCGCCTCGTCGGCTCCGTCGTCTGCTCGACGACCACCTCCCCGTCGCGGCGGAAGCGGATCTCCGTCTCCGAGCTTCCGCCCGTGAGGTCGGCCGGCGTCCCTTCCCGCACGATCTCGCCTGCGCGGAGCACGGCGACGCGGTCGGCGAGCTGCTCGGCCTCATCCAGGTAGTGCGTCGTCAGGAGGATCGTCGTCCCCAGCGAGCGGAGGTTCCGGATCGTCTCCCAGGCCGTCCGCCGCGCGCCGGGGTCGAAGCCGGTCGTCGGCTCGTCGAGGAAGATCAGGTCGGGGTTCCCAACGAGCGCGAGCCCCAGGTCGAGGCGGCGCTTCTGGCCCCCAGAGAGCGTGCGGCAGCGCGCGTCTGCCTTCTCGCCGAGCTCGACGATCTCGATCACCTCGTCCGGGTCGCGCGGAGTCGAGTAGTAGCCGGCGAAGACGCGCAGGCTCTCGCGCACGGTCAGGTTCGGGTAGAGCGACGACGACTGGAGCACCACACCGACCCGCTCACGCCACGCGCTCCCCGCGTCTCGCGGATCGATGCCGAGCACCTCGACGTCGCCGCCGTCCCGGTTGCGGTAGCCCTCGAGGATCTCGATCGTGGTGGTCTTGCCGGCGCCGTTCGGGCCGAGCAGGCCGAAGACCTCGCCGGCCTCGATCTCGAACTCGATGCCTCGGAGAGCCTCGTGAGAGCCGTAGCTCTTCCGGAGGCCCGAGACCTGAACGGCGGCGGTCATAGCTCGAGCGCTGCGAAGCCCGCAGTGGGAAACGAGAGCTCGCGACCGGTGAGTGCGAACGCGATCTCGCCGCAGTCGGGTTGATGGCCGACGGCGACCACGGTCTCCCCCCGGCCGGCGACCGTCGCCCGCAGGGCGTCGAGGTCGGCGCCCGGCGAGAGCCTGTCGTCGATCTCTGCCTCCAGGCCCGCCGCCGCCGCGATCGCGATCGCCGTCTCCCTCGCCCGCAGAAGCGGGCTCGACACCACCGCGTCTGGCTCTCTGTCTGCAAGCAGCAGCCCGAGCATCCGCGATGCCTCCCGTCCGGATGGGGTCAGCGGGCGCAGGGCATCCACCTCGCCGGGAGCGGCTTTCGCGTGGCGGACGAGGATGACGATCACGGCTCAAGCCTAGAGGCTCGATGTCGGTCCGTTGCCGAACCCGGGAGCGGCGTGCCCGCTGGGCCGCCGGCCTCGGGCCTGTCGCCTGGGCCCGACTAGAGTCAGGGCGTGCGGCACTTCCGCTACGTCGTCGTCGACGTCTTCACCGACACTGCCCTCGCCGGGAACCAGCTTGCGGTGTTCACCGACGCGCGCGATCTCGACCCGCTGACGATGCAGGCGCTCGCGAAGGAGATGAACTTCGCCGAGACCGTGTTCGTGCTGCCGCCGCAGGCCGCCGACGCCGACGTGCGCATCCGGATCTTCACGCCCGCGAACGAGCTTCCGTTCGCCGGGCACCCGACGCTCGGCGCCGCCTTCGTGCTCGGCGGGCCGCTGCAGAAGATCGTGCTGCGGCTCGAGACGCTCGCCGGGGTCGTGCCGGTCGAGCTCGAGCGCGAAGGCGCCAGGATCAGCTTCGGCTGGATGGAGCAGCCGATCCCGCCATGGGAGCCGTTCGCGCGCGCCGAGGAGCTGCTCGCGGTGCTCGGGCTCGAGCGCTCGGGGCTCCCGGTCGAGCTCTACCACCTGGGCCCGACCCACGTCTTCGTCGAGTTCCCCTCGCCGGAGGACGTGGCTGCCCTCTCGCCCGACGGCTCGGCGCTCGCCCGCGTGACGGGCGCCGGCGTCAACTGCTTCGCCAGCGCCGGCGATCACTGGAAGACGCGAATGTTCGCGCCCGGGCACGGCGTGGCCGAGGACGCCGCAACGGGCTCCGCCGCCGGGCCGCTTGCGATCCATCTCGCCCGGCACGGCCGCATCGCCTTCGGCGAGGAGATCGAGATCCACCAGGGCGACGAGATCGGCCGGCCCTCTCGCCTCTATGCGCGAGCGGACGGGACGCCCGAGGCGATCGAGCGCGTGCTCGTCGGCGGCTCGGCCGTGGTCGTCGCCCGCGGCGAGTTCAAGATTCCCTGATCGACCTCACGATTCCCTGACGAGGAGCGCCTCGATCGCGGGCAGCTCGAGCCCGAGCGCCGTCCAGAAGACGCCGCCGTTCTGAGAGACGTACAGCCGGTTGCGGGTCGCGAAGACGAGCACGTCCGGGCTCGACTCGGCAACCGCGACTGCAACCCCCGGTGAAAGCCCGCGCCCCGACTCGCGCCAGGTCGCGCCGGCGTCGTAGGAGACGAGGAGCGGCGGCCGGGCATCGACCGCCACAACGACGGTCGAGCCGGCCTGGGCGGCCGCGATCACCCGCGGCAGGTTGAGCGAGGGCGCGGGCTCGGGCTCGAACGGCTCGGCTGCGCTCACCTCCTCGGTCTCGAGGTCGACGGCGAAGCTCCCGGACTCCGTTGCGACGAGCGCGATCACCGTTCGCCGCACGAGCATCGAGGCGACGACGGCCGTCGCCCGGCGGGCCGCACCGACCGGCGCGAGCCCGCTCGAGCGGGCGGCGATGTAGGCGATGCAGAACGCGTCACCCGCACCGGTCGGGTCGGTGCCCACATCGACCGCGCGCACCACCTCCGATCGCCCGTCCCAGTGGATCGTCGCCCCGCGCGATCCGTGGGTGAGGAGCAGCTCCCGGACGCCGAGCCTGTCGACGCCTCCGATCACCTCGGCCTCCTCGTCGTTCAGCTTCAGCGTCCAAACGTGGCGGAGGAGCTCGGGGTCGAAGTCGGCGTCGAGCTCGAGCTCGCCCGAGCGCGAGCGGTCCGCACGAGGCCTTGGCCGTCGAGCGAGAGCCTGCGGCCGCGCGCGATCGCCGCAAGGGTCTCGGCCGGGAAGTCGGAGCGCGCGAGCGGTGCGACGTGCACCCAGCCGGCGTCGTCGGGGAGCGGCGGGACATCGTCGGGCAGCCACGTGTCGCCGAATCGCGACCACGTCCATGAAGCGGTGGTCGCCGTCGTAGGAGATCTCGAAGCTCGCCGTGCGCGTGCCCTCGACGTAGACGCACCGGGGTGCCGAGCGCGACGACGGGCGGCAGCAAGGTCGGCCCGGTCGGCCACGGCGCAGCGGGCGTAGATCCGCGCCTCGGTGCCGAGGTGCGTGAGGGCCCGCGCGCAGTGGTAGGGCCCACCGCCGACCCGCGGCGCCTGACCCGGCATCAGGTCGCGCGCGAGGTTGCCGAGCAGGCCGATCAAGCGTGGAGTGGTCGAGGTCGAGTGCAAGAGGCGCTCAAGTGTGCGCGAGCGCCGGGCGGCGGGCAAGGAGCCGGGCCGCGGCAGTGAGCACGAAGGCGGCGGCGAAGCTCGGGAGCGAGGCGCCTCCCCACGGGAGCGCGTGCGGGTGGGTGTGGGCCACGAGCCGCGTCCACCAGGCGGGGCCGTCGGGGTAGAGCCACTGGTAGAGGCAGAAGCCCGCGAGCCACGCGAGCACCGTCTCGACCCGCAGCTCCGGCGCCTCGAACACGTCGGCACGGCCGTAGTGCCGTCCCGCGACGAGCCAGTCGGCGAGCAGGACGCCGAAGAGCGGCACGAAGAACGAGCCGAGGAGATAGAGGAACGGCTGGTAGTTGCGAAGGTCGATGAGCAGGGCCCCGACCGTGGCGACGGCGGCGGTTCCCCCGACGAGCAGCCGCTGAGGCACGCTCGGGGAGGAGGTTCTGGATCGAGACCGCGCCCGAGTACACGTTCGCGAAGGCCTCGTCGCTCTCGTCCACGGTCAGCGCAAGCAGCGCGAGCACGCTCGCCGCCCCGCCCGCCGCGATCGCCGTCAGCAGCGCCGGGGCATCGCTGATGTGGCGCGACATCGCGATCACCGCCCCGAGCGCGAACAGCGGGATCGTCGGCACGAAGTAGCCGAGCCCGGCGCCCCAGAATCCGGCCGACCTGGTGCGCGAAAACCGGGTGTAGTCGGCGACGAGCGGCGTCCACGAGATGATGCTCGCGAGCACGAGGTCGAACCCGGGCCAGAACGCATGCGCTCCGGGGCGATTCCAGAGCCGCCCGACGTGCTCGCCGTGGAGCGACCACCAGCAGAGATAGAGCAGTGACGCGACGACGATCCACACCGCGAACTTGCGGACGTAGCTGCGCACGAAGCCGACCGGGCCGAGGAACGCGAGGCCTGTCGCGACGAGGCCGAAGAGGATCTTCCAGAACGACGTGCCGCCGAAGCCGAGCACCTGCTTGGAGAGCGCGCTCGCGCCGGTCGCGATCACGATCAGCTCGAACACCGACCAGCCGAGGCACTGGAGGATGTTCAGCCCGGTCGGAAGGTAGGAGCCGCGGCGCCCGAGCGGCGCGCGCATCAGCACCATCGTCGGCACCCCGGCATCGGCGCCGATCAGCCCGCCGAGGCCGAGCAGCAGGTTCCCGGCGAGGGCGGCTGCAGCGATCGCCCCGAGCGCTTCCGGCAGCGACAGCGCCGAGCCCCGCCTGGGAGACCGGCAGCACGAGGAACGCGCCCGCCACGATCACGAGCAGCGAGACGGAGAGGTTCGCCCACAGCAGGAAGCCGTCGAAGCCCCCGAGCAGCCGCAGCCTCGAGGGGACGGGCTCGATTCCCCACGGCGATGCGTCCATCCAGCATTCACTCCCTTCGCCGGCATGACCCGGATCAGGTTCGACGGGTTTGCTCTCAGCCGCTCTCGCGGCACCCCGGTTCGGCGCAGCGTAGCGGCAGAGGCCTTCGCGTCAGGCTTCAGGCCGCGGGCGCTTCTAGGTCGACGAACGAAGCCGCCGCACGACGAACGGCAGGATGCCGCCGTGCCGGAGATACTCGCGCTCGCGCGGCGTATCGAGCCTGAGGATCGCCGTGAAGGCCTTGCCGTCGGCGCGGACCGTCACCTCGGTCGCGTCGCCGCCCTCGAGCGCCTTCGATCGCGAAGAGCTCTTCGCCGGTCAGGCCGAGCGACTCGCGCGACTCGCCGGGCAGGAACTGCAGCGGGAGGATCCCCATCATCAGCAGGTTCGAGCGGTGGATCCGCTCGTAGCTCTCGGCGATCGCCGCCTTGACTCCCAGCAGGAGCGGCCCCTTTGCCGCCCAGTCCCGCGACGAGCCGGAGCCGTACTCCTTGCCCGCCAGCACGATCAGCGGCGTGCCCTCGGCGAGGTAGCGCTGCGAGGCCTCGAAGATCGTCATCTCCTCGCCGGAGGGGAAGTGCTTCGTCCACGTTCCCTCCGAGCCCGGCACGAGCAGGTTGCGCAGCCGCACGTTCGCGAACGTGCCCCGCACGAGCACCTCGTGGTTGCCGCGGCGCGAGCCGTAGGAGTTGAAGTCGGCCGGGCTCGACGCCGTGCTCGGTCAGGTAGCGGCCGGCCGGGGAGTCGGCCTTGATCGAGCCGGCGGGCGAGATGTGGTCGGTCGTGACCGAGTCGCTGAGCGAGACGAGGCAGCGCGCGCCGCCGATGTCGCGTCACACCGGCAGGCTCCGGCTGAAGCCCGTCGAAATACGGCGGCTGCCGGACGTAGGTCGAGGCTCTCGTCCCAGGCGTAGCGATCGCCGGCGGGCGTCTCGAGCGAGCGCCAGGTCTCGTCGCCCGCGTAGACGTCGGCGTAGGTTCGCGTGAACATGTCCCCTTTCACCGACGAGGCGATGGTGGCCTGGATCTCCGGCGTCGAGGGCCAGAGGTCGCGAAGGAAGACGTCGTCTCCCGCGGCGTCTGCCCGATCGGCTCGAGCTCGAAGTCGATGTCGAGGCGCCCGGCGAGCGCGTAGGCGACAACGAGCGGCGGCGAGGCGAGATAGTTCGCCTTCACCTCCGGGTGGATCCGGGCCTCGAAGTTCCGGTTGCCCGAGAGGACGGCGCAGGCGACGAGGTCGCCCGCGGTGATCGCAGCGGAGACCTCCGGCAGCAGCGGGCCCGAGTTGCCGATGCAGGTCGTGCAGCCGTAGCCGACCGTGTCGAAGCCGAGCGCGTCCAGGTACCGCTGCAGCCCCGAGCGCTCGTAGTAGTCGGTCACGACCCGCGAGCCCGGGGCCAGCGACGTCTTCACCCACGGCCGGCGCGTGAGCCCGAGCTCGACCGCCCGCTTGGCGAGAAGCCCGGCCGCGATCATCACCTGCGGGTTCGACGTGTTCGTGCACGAGGTGATCGCGGCGATCACGACCGCGCCGTCGCAGAGCTCGCAGTCCTCGCCGTCGAGTGTGAGCGCGACCGCTCGGGTGCGGCGTCGCGTACCGCAACGGCGACCCCGCTCTCGTCGAGCGCCACGACGGGGTGTCCCCCGGGTGCCTGCTCCGTCGTCGGGTCGGAGGCCGGGAACGTCTCTTCGCCCGCTTCGCTCTCGGGAAGCTCGATGCCGAAGCTGCCGAGGCTCTCGAGGAAGGCCGCCTTCGCCTGGGCGAGCGGGACGCGGTCCTGCGGGCGGCGCGGCCCGGCGATCGACGGCTCGACCTCGTCCAGGTCGAGCTCGACCACCTGCGAGTACTCGGGATGCTCGTGCGGCTCGTGCCAGAGGAGGTTCTCGCGGCAGTAGGCCTCGACGAGCTCGACGTGGTCGTGCGTCGCGGCCCGTCAGGCGCAGGTAGTCGAGCGTCAGCTCGTCGACCGGGAAGTAGCCGCAGGTGGCCCCGTACTTCGGGAGACATGTTCCCGAGCGTCGCGCGGTCGGCGACCGTGAGGCTCGAGACGCCGTCGCCGAAGTACTCGACGAGCTTGCCGACGACGCCGGTGCGGCGAAGCAGCTCGGTCACGGTCAGGACCAGGTCGGTTGCCGTCGTGCCCTCGCGCATCCTGCCGCGCAGCCGGAAGCCGACCACCTGCGGGACGAGCATCGAGAGCGGCTCGCCGAGCATCGCCGCCTCGGCCTCGATCCCGCCGACGCCCCAGCCGAGCACGCCGAGGCCGTTGACCATCGTCGTGTGCGAGTCGGTGCCGACGACCGTGTCCGGGAACGCGACCCCGTCGCGGCGCTCGACCACCCGCGCGAGATGCTCGAGGTTCACCTGGTGGCAGATCCCGGTGCCGGGCGGCACGACCTTGAAGTCGCGGAACGACGCCTGTCCCCAGCGCAGGAAGGCGTAGCGCTCGCGGTTGCGCGACACCTCGAGCTCGACGTTCCGGCCGAAGGCGAAGCGCGAGGCGAACGCGTCGACCTGCACGGAGTGGTCGATCACGAGCTCGGCCGGGATCAGCGGGATTGATGCGGTCGGGGTCGCCGCCGAGCTCGGCGATCGCATCGCGCATCGCGGCCAGATCGACGACTGCGGGCACCCCGGTGAAGTCCTGGAGCAGGACGCGCGACGGGAAGAACGCGATCTCGCTTGCCGGCTCGGCGTGCGGGTCCCAGGCGGCGATCGCCTGCGCGCCGCTCTCGTCGCCCGAGCGGAGCACGTTCTCGAGCAGGATGCGAAGCGTGTAAGGAAGCCGCCGCACGCCGGCGCCCGAGCACCGCCATCGATGCGATGGAACGCATACGTGTGGCCGCCGACTGTCAGGTCGTCCATGGGCAGACTTTCAGGTCGTTCATCGGCGACAGTCAAGCAGAGCCGCGCGCCGCCGTCAGGACGGCCATCTGGCCCGGCACTTAACCAACCCTTAATCGCCCCCCGGCGGAAGCCCGCGATCGGCGGCGATATAACCGAACGAGATGCAGCAGCGAGACATCGTGCGGGGGCTCGGGACGATCGTTGTTGCCGGTGCGGGCGGCGGTCTCGCGCTCGGCGGCGCCGCGCTGACGGGCAACCTCGGCGGCTCGACGACGATCGCGCAGATCGCCCAGGCGCCGAATACGGTCGCCAGCGCGCCGAGCCCCGGCCGGGCAGCGCGCTCTCCGTCCAGCAGATCTACCGCCTCGATGCTCCAGGGGTCGTCCAGATCAACCAAGGCGAGGGTGCGGAGCCATCCTTCGCCGGTCGCTCCCGCCGGGCAGGCGCTCGGCTCGGGCTTCGTGATCGACAAGGCCGGGCCACATCGTCACGAGCAACCGGGTTCTCGGCGCCGCCCGCAACCTCAGGGTCAGCTTCTCCGGGAACGACGAGCTCGACGCCGTCGTCGTCGGGCAAGGACCCGACGACGGACGTCGCGGTGCTCCAGGTGAACGCCCACTCCCGCTCCCTCAGCCCGCTGCCGCTCGGTGACTCGGACCTCGTTCAGGTCGGCGACCCGGTCGTCGCGATCGGGAACGATCTCAGCCTCACCCGTACCGCGACCGTCGGGGTCGTGAGCGCAGTCCAGCAGGGATCGACTCGCCGACGAGCGCCACGAGCCCGCGCGGGATCCAGACCGACGCGGAGATCAACCAGGGCAACTCCGGCGGGCCGCTGATCAACACGCGCGGCCAGGTGATCGGTGTCAGCTCGCAGGCGACGACCTCGGGGAGCCTCGGCCAGTCGAGTGCGGGGATGGGCTTCGCGATCCCGATCGACATCGTCAAGAGCGTCGTCGCCCAGCTGATCGAGACCGGCAAGGTCGAGCACCCGTTTCTCGGCATCGAGGCGCTGCCGGTCTCACCGAGCCTCGCCCGTACCTTCAGCCTCCCGAGCGACTACGGCCTGCTCGTCCAGCACGTGACGCCGTATAGCGGCGCCGCCGAGGCGAGCCTGCGGGCGGGCCGCAACTCCGTCGTCGTCGCCGGAGAGTCATACCGGCTCGGCGGCGACATCATCGTCGCCGCCAACGGCGTGCCGATCGCGAGCGAGGCGCAGCTCCGCAACGTGATCGAGACGATGAAGCCTGGAGACCACCTCGCCCTGCGGCTCTGGCGGGGCACGCGAGAGGAGACCGTGCGCGTGACGCTCGGGCGGCCGCCAGGCTGATCCCCAAGCTTGGGCCCCGGCAGCACAGGGGCCCGGAACCGACGGCACCGTCTAGCCAGCGCGGTCCGTCGGATGAGATGGCCGCGACCCGCATGCCTGCCCGGGTCGCGGCCATTATTTTCTCCGGTCGAGGTAGCCGCTCCCCCCGGGGCGCGGCCGGGGCTGGCGAGAGACCGCGGGCGTGGCGTACGCTTCCGGGGTGGAGCGGGGCTCGGTTGTCCTCGAGGAGACGTTCGTCGAGTCCGAGGAGCTCTGGCACGACGACGACTCGGCCGACCGCGGCGGCTGGTGGTGCGTGCGCACCGACCCGTTTCCCTGCCCCGCTGCGGGCTGCACCTACGTCGCGGACTTCATGACCGCGGCGCACCTGATCCTCGTCTGGCAGGAGCAGGACGACCCGAACCTGCTGCGCCACGCGGCGAGGGCGCGCGACGTCGGCCGCAACCCGCGGATCGTCGGCTACAGCTCCGAGTACGGCCCGAGCGCCTCCTACTACGCCTGGATCGCGGCCGGACGGCCCGTCCACGGCGTTCGCGAGCAGTAGCAGACCGGTTCGGGCCGGTACGCTGAGCGAACGATGGCGAGCGTTTCCGAGACGGTGCAGGTGCGCGGGATCCGCTGCGAGCGCTGCATGGCGCGGCTTGGCCACGTCCTGAACGGCCACGAGGGGCTCGAGTCGGCGAACGCGACGCTGACCGGAGCCGTCACGCTCGTCTACGACGACGAGGTGACCTCGCGCGACGCGCTGCTCGAGGACATGGCGCGCGGGCGGCTTTCGCGAGCAGGCCGCCGGTCGTCTGAGCCGCGGCCTCGCGCCTGCGACCGCGCCGCGACGGGAATCTCCACCGGTGCCCAGGTCGTTGGAACACGTTGCTAGGGTGGCCGTCGGGATGAGCGAGAGCGCTCCGACTGCCGCCGAAACCCGCCGTATCGCGGAGGTGGCACGTGACCGAGTCCGCTTCGAAGAAGAGGCACTCGCGCTCAGCGACCAGGTCTACCGGGTCGCCCGAAGGCTCGCCGCTTCCCGCGAGGAAGCCGAGGATCTAGTGCAGGACACCTACGCTCGCGCCTTCCGCGCCTGGCAGCAGTACCAGCCGGGAACGAACCTCCGCGCCTGGCTGCTGCGGATCCTCACGAACCTGAACATCGACAGGGTCGCCGGTCGCAGCGCTCGCCCGACATGCAGCCGCTCGAGGAAGGCGACTACTTCCTCTACAACAAGCTCGAATCGACGATCCCGGACGAGAATCCCGACGAGGAGAAGGTGATCGAGCGGCTTTCGCAGAACGCCGTCGTCGAGGCGCTCGCCGAGGTTCCGCACGATTTTCGCGACGCGATCGTGCTCGTCGACATCGGCGAGTTCTCGTACGCCGACGCGGCGCAGATCCTCGATATCCCGGTCGGAACGGTCATGTCGCGCCTCCATCGAGGCCGGCGCATCCTCAAGCAGCGAATGGCAGAGAGGACGGTGGCGGCCTGATGGGCTGTGGTTGCGGAGACTGCGAGACGATGATGCAGCCCTACCTCGACGGGATGCTCTCCGACGAGGAGGTCGTCGAGGCCACGCGAGCACCTGGAGCGTTGCCCGGGCTGCGAGAAGCGCTACCGGTTCGAGGAGCACCTCAGGCACTTCGTCCGCGTGGCTGCGGACGAGCCGATGCCGTCGGGGCTGCGCGAGAAGCTCGACGGGCTTCGCACGGCTCCGCCTGCTGCCTGAGCGAGCCAAGGCCGTTCGAGTCGACCCCCGGCTCGGGCGAAGGCCGGTCAGGCCTTCGAGACGTCTATGTCCACCTCGGAGGTCGTCTTCGCCGCTCCGGCGCTTGCGACGATGAGGATGTCGACAATCCCGGTCCTGGCCATGCGATAGGTGATCGTGAACGGCACGGCGCGCGTTCCGCCGCCGGAGCGCGTGGAGCGGCAGAGCGATCGCTCGAGCGAGCCGGCGGCCGTCAGCTCCTCGGTGCAGACCTTGAACAGCCGCGCCGCCCCGGCGCCGCTCTTGACGAGGACATGCAGTTTCACGTCGGCGCCGAGCTTGCTGCTGAGCTGCGGGATCGATTCGATCGTGACGGGAAGCGCGGCGGGCTTTGTCGGCCTGGGCGCCGGCGTTGTCGTCGTAGTGGGGGCCGTCGTTGGCGTGGTGGTGGTCCCGGTTGTTGCGGTTCCGGCTGCAGCGGGGTTGATCGTGTAGTCGAACCAGGTCGTCGGGCTGGGGATCCAGTCGTCTCCCGTGCCGCTCGGCGTTCCCGCGGTGCCTCCCGAATACGAGGCGACCGAGACCTGGATCTTGGGGGCCACCGGGACGGCTCCGTCGCTCTGGAGCTCGCTCAAACCGAGCCGGACCGAGAGCGAGCCGGGAGACTCGATGAGCTCCGGGAGCTGACGGATGTTCTCCCAGCCCGACCCGGTCCAGCGGGCCAGGTAGCTCGGTTGGAAGCTCGGCCACACCGACAGGTTGAGGTCGGCTTGCCCGTCGTCGTTCAGGTCGACGAAGACCTGGACGCTCTCGCCTGACTCCAGGTAGGTGCGGTTCGCGATCGCCACGGAGAAGGAGATCGTCCCGTCGGCGTAGCTCGTGACCGCCAGTGAGGAGAGATCTGGCCCCGTGCCGCTGTCGCCGGTTGCATCCGTGGCCTGAGCCTCGTTCAGGATGCCGTTCGCGGCCGGCGATCCCGTCGCTGCCGTCGTCACGGCGAGGGTCGCGCTCACGATCAACCCCAGCCCGAGAATGCGCGCAGCTTTCGACCCCCCTCGAGCCATCTGACTCAGCATCGTTCCCAGCCTTGCGGCTGTCAATCGGCTCCTCAGGGGCGCCGGCTGAGCCGGAGAGATCCGGCGGCGGCCAGAGGATGAAGGCCTGCTCGCGGCTTCGGGAAAGATCGTTTCAGGACCGGCACAGACATGCGGCTGGCCTGGCGCAACGATGCGACTGAACTGGCACAGACATGCGGTCGAGCCGGCCGGGCGGGGGGTTGCGCGCCGGGGGGCCGTTTGGGACGGTGATTCTGCCGCGTCGTGGCGGACCTGAGGCAGCCGGCGCGGCCGAAGGCGGTTGGGGGCTATCGCGCCGCCCGCGTCAGAGATCGCGGGCGAGATCGGGCGTATCGATGTCGCCGGGCGGGATCAGATCCTCGCAGGGGATGAGGAGCGGGTCGAGCCCCCGGCCTCCCTCGTCCGGGATGCGATCCCAGAGCGCGCGCGCGATCACGGCCGGATGGCTCCTGACCCCGTCGTAGGTTGCCGCGACGAATTCGGCCTGGTCGCTATGAGCCATGACCCGTTCGACCGCCCGCGGATCCAGGTAGGGCCCGTCGGCCAGGACGACGAGCGCCGAGCCGGCCTCGTTCGGTAGCGCGGCAAGCCCGCAGCGGAGGCTTGCCCCCGGGCCTAGCTCCCAGTCGGGGCAGAGTACGACGCGGGTTCCTTCCAGGTCGAGCCCACTCTCGGGATCGATCGGGTACGCACCCGACACGATCACGATCTCGTCGACCGGGGCGGCGCGGAGGCTGTCGAGCACGTACGGCAGCAGGAGCAGCTGCTTCGGCGACCCGAAGCGCGTCGCCGCCCCCGCCGCGAGCACGACCGCAGCAATCACGTCCGGCTCGGGGCGGCCGGCGAGACGCGGCCCGGCCCCATCAGCTCGAGACCGTCGCCTTCTCGATCTCGACCACCATCGTCGGCGCCTGCGAGGCGTTGCCGAGCCGCCCGATCCGCTCCACCGACGGGGAGCCCGCTGACCACCTTTCCGATGATCGCGTAGTCCGGCGGGAGGTTGGCGTTCGCCGCCGTCACGACGAAGAACTGGCTCCCCGAGGTCCCGGGCGCCTGAACGTCCGTCTTCGCCATCGCGACGACCCCGAGCGTGTAGCTGGCACCGGCAGGCGGCCTGTCGACCGTCGAGTAGCCGGGGCCCCCGCCTCCCGACTGGGTCGGATCGCCGCCCTGGATCACGAACCCGACCGCGATGCGGTGGAAGATCGTCTTGTCGAAGAAGCCCTTGCGGACGAGAGCGACGAACGAGGCGACGGTATGCGGAGACTGCGCCTGGTCGAGCTGAATCGTAAAGGCGCCGCAATTGGTCGTGAACGTCACCCGGTACTGAACGTTCGCGGGAAGGGCAGCTGTCGGCTTCGACTCCTTGAGCGTGCGGGCCGGCGGCCTAGCGACCACCTCGCACCCGTTCTTCTCGGTCACGGCGGGCGGTGCCGACTTCTTCGATCCGCCGCATCCCGCGAGCGCGGCGAAGAGTGCGATCGTCCCGCCGAGGAGCAGGAGCCGGGTGGGCGAGGCCCTCATCCGATTCGATCGTAGCGGGGCCGACGGCCACAGCCCGCCGGTCAGGCGGCCGTCAGTGCCTCGACGTCGGCCATATGGAGCAGCCGGAACGTCAGCCGCCACGTTGCGAGACGGTCGGCGTCGTTCGTCAGGTCGGGGAAGCTCGACCACAACGCTCTGGCGGCAACGACGAGCTCCTCGATCCGGGCCACCGTCTCGGCGTGGGTGTCACGCTCGCCGCACGCGTTGATGATGAGCCCGAGCACGCCGAAGGCATCGGGTTGGCGCATGAACAGCATCGGCAGCGCCATCGAGAGGTACTGATGGATGCGCGCAAGCTGCAGCGGCTGCTCGATGGTCGCGTCTCCTCGTGGCCGCGTCGGCTCCGGGAGCTCGTCGCCGTCGGCCAGGCGCCCGGCGTTTCCGCCGAGCATGTCTCGCACCTCGGTCTCGGTGAAGCCGGCGTGGATTGCCGTTCGCAGGGCGATGAAGAGCGAGGCCGGCTGCTGCCCGTACGGGTAGTCGGAGGCGTAGACGACCTGCTCGGGGGGGACCCGGCGGTACAGGTCGAACAGATCGACCGCGCTCCAGGTCGAGGTGTCGAAGAAGACACCGCGCCGGCCCGCCATCGCGTGGGTGAGCGCTGCGAGGTCGGCGATGCCCGCGTGCGCGATGATCAGGGTCGCCTCCGGGTTGCGGTCCATCAATGCGGCGAGGCCCTCGGCGATCGGCGGCAACCCGCGGCCGCCGTGAATGAGGATCGGCACGCGACGCTCGGCCGAGAGCTCGAACACAGGCCCGAGGCGCTCGTCTGCCGAGTCGAAGCGCTGCGCCCGGGGATGGAGCTTGATCCCGCGCGCGCCCGCATCGAGACAGCGCTTTGCCTCCTCCACCGGCGACTCGTTCAGATCGAGCCGGACGAACGGAACCAGCCTGCCGTTGGAGCGCTCCGCGAACGCGAGCGTGCGGTCGTTGGCCGCGCTGAATGCCGGATGGCGGTCGGGCTCGTCGAGGCAGAACATGAAGGCCCGCGAGATGCCGTACTTGCCCATGATCCGCTCGAGCTCGTCGTAATCGCCGACCATGCCGTCGATGTCGAGGCCTAGATGGAGGTGGGCGTCGAAGATCGCTGCACCGGGCGGTAGCAGCTCGCTCACCGCTCGCGTCGTAACGCTCGCTCAGCGCGAGCCCGTGCTCCATCACCTCTGTCATCTTGCAAACCTAACGACCGCTAGTGTGGCGCCGTGGCCGATGTCCTGATCGTGGCCGACACGACTCGGTCTGCGACGCTCCGGCACGAGGTGCCGGTCGCGATCCCGGACCCGTTCCTCTACGTCGAGCGCAATGGGGAGCGCCACGTCGTCGTCACCTCCTTCGAGGTCCCGAGGCTTGCCGAGCTCGGCCTCTATTCGCTCCATCCGCTCGAGGAGTTCGGGCTCGACGAGCTTCGCAAGACGAGCACCTCCCACGACGAGCTCTTCGACGAGATCGTGGTGCGTGCAGTACGCACGTTCGGCGTCGAGCGGGCCGTCGTACCGGGGGAGTTCCCGGTTGCGACCGCCGACCGGCTCCGGCGCGAAGGCATCGAGCTCACTCCCGCGCGCGAGCTCTTCGGCGAGCGCCGCCGCGTCAAGAGCGGCGCCGAGCTCGAAGGGATCCGGCGCGCGCAGGCCGCCGCGCATGCCGGGATGGCAGCGGCCCGCGGCCTGCTCCGAGAGGCAACCGCGCGCGACGACGGCGTGCTCGAGGTCGGCGGTGAGCCGCTCACGAGCGAGCGCGTCAAAGCCTCCATCGCCGCAGCATTTCTCGCGCACGGCGCGACCGGCGAGGACTTCATCGTCTCCCATGGGGCTCAGGCAGCTGTGGGTCACGATCCGGGGAGCGGTGAGATCCGGTCGGGCGAGACGATCGTGATCGACATCTGGCCCCGCGACAACGAGTCTGCGTGCTTTGCCGACATGACGCGGACGTTCGTTGTCGGTGAGATCCCCGCAGAGGTCGCCGAATGGCACCGCCTCTGCAAGGCCGCGCTCGACCGGGCGCTTGCCGACACGCGCGCCGGTGTGACCGGCAAGTCGGTCTACGACGGCTCCTGCGAGGTGTTCGAGAGCGCCGGCTTCCCGACGCAGCGCACGAAGGCGCCTGGCGTCGCGCTCGCCGAGGGCTTCCTGCACTCGCTCGGGCACGGCGTCGGGCTCGAGGTTCACGAGGAGCCGACGCTCGGGCTCGTCGGCCGGGACCCGCTCGTCGTCGGTGACGTCGTGACGATCGAGCCGGGGCTCTACCGGCCCGGCTTCGGCGGCCTGCGGCTCGAGGATCTGGTCCTCGTCACCGGTGACGGTGTCGAGAACCTCACGGATTTCCCCTACGACCTCACTCCCTGAGCGACCGCATGTCCTCGCCCGAGAGCCCCAACGAGTCTGCGATCGAGACGATGCTGCTCGAGGAGCGGCGCTATCCGCCTTCGCCGGAGTTCGCGAGCCGGGCGAACGCCAAGCCGGAGATCTACGAGGAGGGGTTCGAGGCGTTCTGGGAGCGTGAGGGCCGCGAGCGCGTGACCTGGTTCGAGCCGTTCACGGAGCTCTACGAGTGGGAGCTCCCCTACGCCAAGTGGTATCTCGGCGGCAAGCTCAACGTCGCCTACAACTGCGTCGACCGGCACGTCGAGAACGGCCTCGGCGGCAAGGTCGCGTTCTACTGGGAAGGCGAGCCGGAGGACGATCGCCGTGCGATCACCTACGCCGACCTTCAGCTCGAGGTCGTGAAGTGCGCCAACGCCCTCAAGAAGCTCGGCGTGGGCAAGGGCACACCGGTCGGCATCTACATGGGGATGGTTCCGGAGGCGCCGATCGCGATGCTCGCGTGCGCCCGGCTCGGAGCCCCGCATACGGTCGTGTTCGGCGGCTTCTCGGCGGACTCGCTGTCTCAGCGCCTCGTCGACATGGGCTGCACGGTGCTGATCACCCAGGACGAGGCGTGGCGTCGCGGCTCGCGGGTGCCGCTCAAGGCGACCGCCGACGAGGCGATGGCGGCCGCGCCGACGGTCGAGAAGGCCCTCGTGCTGCGCCGAACCGGCGGCGAGGTGCCGATGACCGAGGGTCGAGATCACTGGTGGCACGAGCTCGCAACCGACGAATCGGAGTGCCCGCCCGAGCCGATGGACTCCGAGGACCTGCTGTACCTGCTCTACACCTCGGGGACGACCGCCAAGCCGAAGGGGATCGCCCACACGACCGCCGGGATACCTGGTCGGGGTCGCCTCGACCCACCACTACATCTTCGACCACAAGCCCGAGACCGACGTCTACTGGTGCGCCGCCGACGTCGGTTGGGTGACGGGCCACAGCTACATCGTCTACGGGCCGCTTTGCAACGGCGCGACCTCGGTGATGTACGAGGGCACCCCGGACTTCCCGCGACAAGGACCGCTGGTGGGAGATCGTCGAGCGCTACGGCGTGACGATCCTCTACACCGCTCCGACCGCGATCCGCACCCACATGAAGTGGGGGCCCGAGCACGCGGGCGGGCACGACCTGTCGAGCCTGCGGCTGCTCGGGTCGGTCGGCGAGCCGATCAACCCCGAGGCGTGGGTCTGGTACCACGAGAACATCGGCGGCGGGCGCTGCCCGATCGTCGACACGTGGTGGCAGACCGAGACCGGGATGATCCTGATCACGCCGCTCCCCGGGATCACGACGACGAAGCCGGGCTCGGCGACGCGGCCCTTCCCGGGCGTCGACGCGGCGATCTACAACGAGGCGGGCGAGGAGGTCGGGCCGGGCGGCGGCGGCTACCTCGTCCTGCGCAAGCCGTGGCCGGCGATGCTTCGCGGCATCTTCGGCGACGATGCCCGCTACCGGGAGACCTACTGGTCGAAGTACGGCGACGTCTACTTCGCCGGTGACGGGGCGCGGATCGACTCCGACGGCGACTACTGGCTGCTCGGCCGGGTCGACGACGTGATGAACGTCTCGGGCCATCGCATCTCGACGATCGAGGTCGAGTCGGCGCTCGTCGACCACCGCGAGGTCGCCGAGGCCGCGGTCGCGTCGCGGAACGACCCGATGACGGGGCAGGCGATCGTCGCGTTCGTGACGTTGAAAGGCGGCGTCGAAGGCTCGGTCGAGAAGCTCGAGGAGCTTCGCAACCACGTCGCCGCGAAGATCGGGCCGATCGCGAAGCCCGCGAACATCGTCTTCACGGCCGAGCTGCCGAAGACCCGCAGCGGCAAGATCATGCGGCGGCTCCTCCGGGACGTCGCCGAGAACCGGCCGCTCGGCGACACGACCACGCTCGCCGACCCCGCAGTCGTCGACGAGCTCCGCCGCCGCGGCGCCGAGGAGTCCTCGGGCGACGACTGACGGCCGCCGGCCCGGGAGGTCCGGCTGGCGGCAAGCACAAAGGCTCGAGCACGCACGCCGGTTGCGAGCGCGGCCCGAACGTCCGGTCGGCGTGGGGCCCCGAGGAAGCGGGAGACCGGGAGACTGCGAGGCCGGCTACAGCTGTTGCAGAGTTGGCACAGACATCCGCCAGCCTCGACCGTAGACTTGAAGGTAGAGGGTGGCGGTAGCTCCCCACCCAGGGCGGGGGTTTAACGGTCGGGAGTTCGACGCTGGGCAGCTCGCCGAGCTCATCCGGCCGAGCTGCCCGTCGGGCACGGTCACCCTCTCAACCCCTGCCGGCCCAGTCGCCGGCCGGCGGCCCTCGGCTACCCTCGTTAGCCGTGGTTCGCAGGGCCCTGTTGTGCGCCGCTCTTGCCGGAGCAGCGCTCGTTGCCTCGGCCTCCCGCGCGGAAGCAGCTCCCACCCGCGTGGTTGCGCGTCAGCGTGCACTCGCGACCTACGACGCGATGCAGCGGTACTTCTTCTCGCCGCGCACGCACTCGTACGCGGGCACCTACCCGGCGAAGGGGCACGCGCAGGCCTGGCCGTACTCCCAGGCGCTCTGGGCCACCGTCGATCTCGCGAGCCTCCCCGGGCTCACCGCCGAGTTCCGGGGCGACCTGCTCGAACGGATCGACGCGCTCTCCGCCTACAGCCATCCGCAGCCGGGCCGGCCGTCCGAGTTCGCACCCGTCTTCGGCGGCGAGGGCCGCGTGTACTACGACGACAACCTCTGGATCGCACTGGCCCTCGTCAAGGCGAGCAAGGTCGAGAAGACGACCTCGCCGCTCGAGATCGCCAAGCAGCTCTTCGATCTCGTCGGTGACGGCTGGGACGAGAACGACGCCGATCCGTGTCCCGGGGGCGTCTTCTGGACCCGCCTCGGCGCGAACCACGACCGCAACACCGTCACCACCGCGAACGCGGCGATCCTGGCCCTGCGCCTCTACGACGTCTCCCACTCGAAGACCTACCTCGCGTGGGCCCGCAAGGCGTTCGACTGGACCGAGCGATGCCTCGCCACGCCGAGCGGCCTGATCGCCGACCACATCGATCTCGCGGGCCGCGTCGATCCGCACACCTGGAGCTACAACCAGGGCGCCATGATCGCGGCCGGGGTCCAGCTCTACGAGTCGACCGGCGACCGCCGGTATCTCGCCGATGCGGTCCGTACGGCCGACGCGTCGCTCCGCAAGCTCGGCGACCCGCTCCGCTCGGGCGAGCCGCCCGTGTTCCTCGCGATCTTCTACCGGGACCTGCTCGAGCTCTCGGCCGTCGTCGGCGGACGCCACGACCGCCAGGCGCTCCAGGTGTTCGCCGACGAGGCGTGGACGCGCGCACGCGATCCCCGCACCGGCCTCTTCCGCTTCTCGGGCCGTCAGCCGACCCTGCTCGACCAGGCGGCGATGGTGGAGGTGTACGCCGAGCTCGCCGGTGCCTGATCAGGAAAGCCCGCTCAGGCGAGCAGCGCCGCGAACCGCGCTTCGTCCTCGAACGGCCCGATCACCGCGAGGTGGAGCTTGTCGTTTGCGATCAGATCCTTCGCGACGCGCTGGATGTCCTCGGCGGTGACCTCGTCGATCTTCGCCAGGAGCTCATCCGGCTCGAGCGCATGGCCCTCGAGCACCTCGCGGTTGAGCCCGTACATGATGAGGCCCTGCGGGCCCCTCCGTCCGGAGCACGAACCGGCCCTTGACGAGTGACCGCGACTTCTCCAGCTCGTCCGAGCCGACCTCTTCGCTTGCCATCCGCATGAACTGCTCGGCGATCACCTTGATCGCCTCGTCGATCCGCTTGATGTCCACACCCGCCTGCGAGAGCAGCGAGCCCGCGTCCGTGTACGACTGGTTCGCGCCATGCACGTAGTAGGCGAGCCCCCGCCGCTCGCGCACCTCGAGGAAGAGGCGCGACGACATGCCCGAGCCGAGCACGGCCGAGAGCATCTGCAGGGCGTAGCGGTCGGGGTGCTCGAGCGGGTAGCTCGGCACGCCCAGGATCAGATGCGCCTGGTCGGCGTCCTTGTGACGAACGGAAAGATGCGGGCCGGGTGACCGGTCGAGCTCGGCGGGTGCGGGCTTCCGCGACCCGTTCGGCGACATGTCCCCGAGCCTCTCCTCGAGCATCGGGATCAGGTCGTCGCCGACCATCCCGCTGACACCGATCACCATGCGCTCCGGCGTGTACCACTCGTCGATGTAGTCGACGAAGGTGTCACGGTTCGCACCGATGATCGTCTCCTTCGTTCCGAGCGTCTCCCAGCCGAGCGGGTTGTCGCCGAACATCAGGGTCTCGTAGATCGTCCCGATGTGATCCCGCGGCGTGTCCTGGTACATGTTCATCTCTTCGAGGATGACGCCCTTCTCGCGCTCGATCTCGTCGGGATCGAACTTCGAGTGGCGGAGCATGTCGAGGAGGACATCGAGCGCGGTATCCCGCTCGGCGCCGGCGCAACGCACGTAGTAGCCCGTGTACTCCTTCGAGGTGAACGCGTTGAACTCGCCGCCGATCCCGTCGATCAGCGTCGTGATGTCGCGCGCCGAGGGCCGGCGCTCCGTTCCCTTGAAGAACATGTGCTCGGCGAAGTGCGCGATGCCTCGGTTCTCGGCCCGCTCGTAGCGCGAGCCCGTGGCGAGCATGACGAAGCAGGCCACCGATTGGGCGTGCGGCAGCGGCGCGGTAAGCACCCGCAGCTTGTTGTCGAGCACGTGTCGTTCGAAGACAGGCACGCTTGCGATGGTATAGAGGAGCGGATGCCTGGAGAGACGAGACGTGCAGTGCTCGCCCAGCCCGAGTGGCTTCGCGGCCGTGCCGCGCAACCTGCGGCTGCCCGAGGGCGCCCGCCCGGTCTTCGTGGGCTGCGGCACGTCGTTCCACGCGGCGCAGACGGGCGGGCACCGCGCTGCAGGCGCTCGACGCTGTCCTCGCGCCCCCGCTCGAGGCCGACCTCATGGTCTGCGTCTCCCACGAGGGCGAGACGCCGCTGACGCTCGAGGCGGCGCGCGCGTTCCCCGGGCCGAAGTGGCTCGTCACCGGTGTCGCCTCCTCGCCGCTTGCCGAGCTCGCCGAAGAGGTGATCGTCTGCACGCCCGAGCTCGAGCGCTCCTGGTGCCACACGGCGAGCTACACGTGCGCGGTCGCGGCGATCGCCGCGCTGCTGCGGCGAGGACGTCGACCTGGCTTCCCGTGGCGGTCGAGGATGCGCTCGAGCTTCGAGGAGCCGGCGCCGTCGCAGAGGCGGATCCTCGTCGCCGGCGCCGGCGCGCCAGTGGCCGACGGCGCAGGAGGCAGTGCTCAAGCTGCGCGAGGGGGCCTGGGTCTCCGCCGAGGTGCATCAGACCGAGCAGCTCCTGCACGGCCACCTCGCAGCGATCGACGAGAGCGTCCGTGCCTACGTGCTCGACGGCGAGGGCCGGGCGGGCGAGCGGGCCCACGATGCCGTCGCGGCGCTGCAGCGAGCTCGGCTGCGAGACGACGCTCGTCCCGGCCCGCCATCCGGTCGTCGACATCGTGCGCTTCCAGCTTCTCACCCTCGCGATTGCCGAGAGCCGCGGCATCGATCCCGACCGGATCCACCGCGACGACGACCGCTGGGCCCGCGCCCGCGCCGCCTACTCCTAAGAGACGAGCTGCTAAGCTGTTGAGACCAGCTCGAGGCGCGGGAATCGGCAGCGGCCGCCGTGGCTACCGCGACGCCTGCACCGACGGCGCGGTCGGTGAGCCGGTAGACGAAGCGGAGCGCCTGCCAGTCGCCGTCGATCGCGCAGGTCTTGTTGTCGACGAGGCCTGCAGCGAGGCCGGCCGACTGGACCGTGTCGAAATCCAGGTCGGTGGCGATCGCCGCTGCCTTCTTCGGCCAGGCGATCCAGACGCTGTCGGCCGGTGCCAGCGTCGCCTTCAGGGCGGGCAGGCGCGCCGCCAGCTCGGCCCGGCTCGTCGTGAAGAGCACCAGCACCTCCACGCCCGGCTTCGCCCCGAGCTTCCGCGACAGCGGCGTCCCGGAATAGTCCTTCTCGGCCACGTCCGCGAGCGGCCGGCTAGGGGCGCGGCATCGCTGCCAGGAGCCGCTCGACCTCGGCGGCGGTGTTCGTGTGGACGATGCCGATCCGGATCGCGCCCTCGGGCAGCCCGAGCTGCCGGAAGACCTCGACCGCGTAGTAGTTGCCGTCCCACACCGCGAACCCGGCCTGCGCCAGGCGTGCCGCCGCCTCCGAGCGGGCTCTCACCGGGCGGGCTCACGCAGAACGTCGGGACACGCCCCTCCATGCTCGCCGGCCCGTGCAGCTTCCAGCCCGTCGCCGGGAGCCCGTCGAGGAAGAGCTGCCCGAGCTCGCGCTCGTGGCCGCGTACGAACTCCCAGCCGACGCCCTGCGAGGTACTCGACCGCCGCCGTGAACCCGCACAGGAGCTCGTGCGCCAGCGTTCCCGTCTCGTGCCGCTTGCCGGGCTTGCTGCTCTGCGGGCGCACCTTGTAGGGCCGCCAGCCGTCCGAGACATCGCGGCGAACCCAGGCCAGGCCGAGGTGCGGGCCGAAGAACTTGTACGGCGAGCAGAGGAGCACGTCGCAGCCGAGCTCCGACACGTCGATCGGCCCGTGCGGTGCGTAGTGGACCGCGTCGACCCAGGCGAGCGCGCCCGCCTCGTGGGCGAGCTCGACGATCTCGGCGGCCTGGGTGATCGTGCCGACGGCGTTCGAGGCGCAGCGGGAACGCCACCACCTTCGTGCGCTCGCCGATCAGCGCGCGCAGCTGGTCGAGATCGATCCGGCAGTCGCCGTCGAGCTCCGCGAACCTGCACGACGATGCCGCGGTCGTGCGCGATCTCGAGCCACGGCGAGATGTTCGCGTCGTGGTCGAGCCGCGTCACGACCACCTCGTCGCCGGCGGTCCATTCGCGTGACGCCGTGCGGCTGAGAGGCGAAGTTGAGCGTCGTCATGTTCGCGCCGAAGCTCACCTCGTCGGTCGCGCACGCCGAGGAACGACGCTGCCGCCGCGCGCGCCGCGCCGATCGCCTCGTCCGTCTCGACCGAGCTCCGGAAGGCCCCGCCGGAGTTCGCGTTCATCCGCAGAGGTAGCCGGAGATCGCCTCGATCACCGAGTCGGGAACCTGCGTGCCCGCCGGGCCGTCGAAGTACGCGAGCGGCCCCTCGAGCGAGCGGAACCGGGCCCGCACCGACGTCGATCGTGACCCGGCGACTCGCTGTCTCGTCGCTGGCCATCGCCGGGCACGCTAGCGACTCGGTCGGCGGGCACGAGAGCGACTCGAGCGAGAGCCGAGCCGGCAACGGGGTCCGTCCGGTCCGGGTCCTACAGTGGCCCTCCGTGAGGCTGAGGCCGCTCACGGAGGCCGAATGCTACGCCCGCTGTTACGGCGGGCGGCGTGACGAGTCCGTCAGCCTCGTCGTCGACGAGCGCAGCCGACGCGCGCCGCCGCGGCGCGCGCGGCGCCGAGCCGCTCGAACGGCGCCTGCCGATCGCCGAGCCGGCGACGGGCGTCGAGGCGGCATGACCCGCTCCTGCCAGAGCTGGACGTCGCGGCGGCGCTACGCCCCGCCGCCCGAAGGGCCGGCCGAGGGCGCCGCTCCCGAGCTCGTGGGTCTGCACGGCGACGTGGACGTCGCGTGTGCCACGCTGTCGGCCGCGTGGCCGAAGCCGCTTCTAGCGTCCCCGACGTCCTCGCCCCGAACCTTCGCTGCGTCTTCTGCGGGATCAACCCCGGGCGCGTCTCGGCGGCGGCGCACGCGCATTTCGCGAACCCGCGAAACGACTTCTGGCGGCTCCTCCACGACGCCGGCTTCACGCCGCGGCTCTACGAGCCCGTCCGAGCAGCTCGAGCTGCTCGGGCTCGGCTACGGGATCACGAACGCGGCCTACCGCACGACCCCCGGCTCCGGCGACCTGCGCCGCGCCGACTTCGACCGCGGCCGGCTCGAGCGGATCGGCCGCCGAGCTCCGGCCGCGTGCGATCGCGTTCGTCGGCAAGGAGGCCTACCGCGGCGCTCTTCGGCGAGCGCGCGGAGCTCGGCGCCGCAGATCCGGACGCTCGGCTCGACCGCGCTCTTCGTCCTCCCGTCGACCTCGCCGGCAAACGCCGCCGTCCCCTACCCCGAGCGCCTGCGCTGGTTCGCGGCCTCGCACGCCTGGCTCGAGCCGACGCCGCGCGAGGCGGTGCGTGCGATCGTCGTCGACGCCGCGAGCGGGTGCTCCTGATGCGGTTCGAGAACCCGGTCACGCGCCAGGCCTGGTGGGCCACGCCCGGGCGGCGGCGTCGAGGGCGACGAGACCGAGACGGCGGCGCTGCGCCGCGAGCTGCTCGAGGAGGGCGGCCTCGAGTTCGACGACCCGGGCCTGTCGTCTGGACGCGCGAGCACGTGCTTCCCTGGGACGGGCGAGCTGCTGCGCCAGGCCGAGCGGTTCCATCTGGTCCGGGTCGAGAGCCACGAGCTCGCGCCGACGATCGATCTGGCCGCCGAGCATGTCTACGGCCACCGCTGGTGGACGCTCGACGAGCTCGAGCGAGCGCCGAGCGGCTGGCGCCGCGTGCACTCGCGACCGGCGTTCGGACGCTCCTCCGCGACGGCCCACCCGCCGTGCCGCTGGACGTCTCGCGGTTAGCCTGGTCGGCGATGGAAGAGGTCATCGTCATCGTCCACCTGCTGGCGGCGGCCGTCTGGCTCGGCGGCTCGGTGGCGCTCGTCTTCGCCGGCGTCCCGGCGATCCGCACGCTCGACGGCGAGCCGCGCGGCCGCGCGATGAAGGAGCTCGGGCTGCGCTGGCGGCCGATCGGCTACGGCTCGCTGCTCGTGCTCGCGCTGACCGGGGTCGAGCTCGCCCGCCACGACTGGAGCAGGGGCCGCTCACCGTTCGAGACCGTGCTCTGGGTCAAGGTCGCGCTCTCGGCGGGCCTCGTCGCCGCCTCCTATCTCCACAACTTCGTGCTCGGCCCCCGCCTCCAGGACGAGATCCGCGAGGGCCGCCCGCAGGTGACCCGCCCCAGGCTCGTGGTGGTCGGCTGGACGAGCTTCGCGCTCACGGTCGCCGTGCCGGTGCTCGGCGGCGCACCTTGCCGCTAACCGGTGCTGGCGCTAGCGCCGGGCTGGTCCAGGCGTCGTCTAGCCGGGCCAGCGGTTCGTGATCGGCGTCCGGCGGTCGCGGCCGAACGCCTTCGGCCGGAGCTTGACGCCCGGCGGCGCCTGCCGGCGCTTGTACTCGGCGCGGTCGATCATCGCCAGCGCGCGCTCGACGACCTCGGGCTCGAAGCCCTCCTCGGTGAGCTCCTCGCGCGAGCGGTCGAGCTCCACGTAGGCCTCGAGCACCCGGTCGAGCTTCGCGTAGGGCGGGAGCGAGTCCTCGTCGAGCTGGTCGGCGCGCAGCTCGGCGCTCGGGGCGCGCTCGATGATCGACCGCGGGGATCAGCTCCCGCCCTGCCCGCTCGTTCAGGCGCTCGGCAGGCGGAAGACGTCTGTCTTGTACACGTCCTTGATCAGGGCGAAGCCGCCGGCGAGGTCGCCGTAGAGCGTCGAGTAGCCGACCGAGAGCTCCGACTTGTTGCCGGTGGCGATCACGAGCCAGCCGAACTTGTTCGAGAGCGCCATCAGCAGCGTCCCACGCACGCGCGCCTGCAGGTTCTCCTCGGTCAGGTCGGGCTCGCGCCCCGCGAACGTTGCGGCGAGCGTGCCGGCGTAGGCCTCGACCATCGGCTCGATCGGGAGCTCGCGGAAGTCGATCCCGAGCGAGCCGGCGAGCCGCTCGCCGTCGCTTCGTGCCCTCCGACGAGTAGCGCGACGGCATCGAGACGCCGTGCACGCGGTCGGCGCCGAGCGCCTCGACCGCGATCGCCGCGGTGAGCGCCGAGTCGATCCCGCCGGAGATGCCGATCACGACATCGCCGAACCCGTTCTTCGTGACGTAGTCGTGCAGGCCGAGTGAGAGGGCGAGCCGCATCTGGTCGAGGTCGTCGAGCTGCTGCGGCCGGGGCCGGTCGTACGAGCGCCGCCTGTGCCCTCGGCGGCTCGAGCTCGAGCTCGAGCGGGGCCGGCGCCTCGCGGCGCTCGCGCGCAAGCGCCCGGCGCCTGACGTCGCGGAGTCGGCGCCCCACCGCGGTCGCGGGGTCGAGGTCGACGACGAGCAGCGCCTCCTCGAAGCTCGGGGCGCGCGCGACGAGCTCCCCCTCGTCGTCGAATACGACCGAGCTCCCGTCGAAGATCAGCTCGTCCTGACCTCCGACCATGTTGCAGAGGGCAACGAAGCACGAGTTGTCGCGCGCACGAACACGCAGCATCTCCTCGCGCTCCCGGTCCTTGCCGACGTGGAACGGCGAGGCCGAGATGTTGACGACGAGCTGGGCGCCCGCAAGCGCCAGGTCGGTCGTCGGCGGGCCCGGCTGCCAGATGTCCTCGCACACGGTCGGCCCCACGAGGACGTCGCCGAAGCGCAGAAGCAGCAGGTCGCCGCCGGGCGCGAAGTAGCGGTTCTCGTCGAACACGCCGTAGTTGGGCAGGAACCGCTTGCGATAGATGCCCCGAATCTCGCCGCCGGCGAGCACGAAGCAGGCATTGAAGAGGTCGCGGTCGAGGTGGGGGGCGCCCACGAGCACCGAGATCCCGGTCGCGGCCTTCGCCACCTCGGCGACCGTGCGCTCGGCGGCGCGGATGAAGGCCGGGCGCAGCAGGAGGTCCTCGGGCGGATAGCCGGTGACGGCCAGTTCGGGAAAGAGCACGAGGTCTGCGCCTTCGGCCCGTGCCTCTTCGAGGCGCTCGAGGATCCGGTCCCTGTTCCCGTCGAGATCGCCGACGACGCTGTTGATCTGGGCAAGCGCGAGTCTCACTGCGCGGTCCTCCATGTCCTCTCCGCCGCCACCGGCGCAGGCGAGGTTTTATCCTCTGAGACGGAAACCTTACCGGTTCGCCGCGCGCCAGCGCAAGAACGCCAGCACGCCTGCGGCGAAGCACCCGAAGGAGAGCGCGACCAGGCCGCGCTCGTGCCGCTCGTTCCCGATCCCGGCGAGCAGGGCGCCGGTGGCGAAAAGCCCCACCGCGAGCCCCCTCAGCCAGTCCCGCTTCATCCCGGCCGAGGATAGAGCCTTGGCGGGGGCGTTAGTGGTTGCTAGGCTAGCGCGAACTAACTTAGTGCTGACTAACAGGAACGGGAGAGAACTATGAAGGCGAAGCTCTTCACGGAGGAGAATCGGAAGTGGTGGACGCTCGCGGCGGTGTCGTTCGGCCTCTTCATGATCATGCTCGACAACACCGTCGTCAACGTGGCGCTGCCCTCGATCCAGCGCTCGCTCGGCCTGAAGGTCTCGGAGCTCGAGTGGGTCGTCACCGGCTACGCCCTCACCTTCGGAGCGTTCATGCTCACGGGCGGCAAGTTCGCCGACCTGTTCGGCCGCCGGAAGATGTTCGTGGCCGGCCTCCTGATCTTCACCGGCTCCTCGCTCGCCTGCGGGCTTGCGGGCAGCGCCTCGATGCTGATCGGGGCCCGCGTGATCCAGGGGCTCGGCGCGGCGTTGATGAACCCCTCGACGCTGTCGATCATCGCGGTGACCTTCCCGCCGAAGCAGCGCGGAACTGCGATCGGGATCTGGGCCGGCGTCTCGGCGCTCGCGCTTGCGATCGGCCCGCTCGTCGGCGGCGTCATCACCGAGAACATCAACTGGAACTGGATCTTCTTCATCAACGTCCCGATCGGCGCCGTCGCCGTTGCGGCCGCGTTCGCGTTCATCGACGAGTCGCGTGACAACTCGGCCGAGCAGCGCCCCGACGTGCTCGGGCTTGCCTCCTCGGGCATCGGGCTCTTCGCGCTCATCTACGGGCTGATCGAGGCGAACAGCTACGGCTGGACGTCGGGCCGGATCCTCGGCTCCTTCGTCGTCGCGGTCGTCGGCCTCGCGTCGTTCATCGTGTCGGAGCATCGCCAGCGGCTCCCGATGCTCGACCTGTCGCTGTTTCGCAACCGCACGTTCTCGGGCGCCAACACGGTGATGCTGCTGGTCGGGCTCGCGATGTTCGGCGTGTTCTTCTACATGTCCCTCTACATGCAGCAGATCCTGGGGTACTCGCCGACCGAGTCGGGCGCCAGCTTCCTGCCGATGACGGTGCTGATCATCCTCATCGCCCCGCTCGCCGGGCGGTTCTCGGACCGGTTCGGCTCGCGGGTCTTCGCAGGCGGCGGGATGCTCGATCCTCGCGTGCTCGCTCTTCCTCTTCTCCGGCAGGGGATCCATGCCACCTTCTGGAACCTGCTGCCGGCGATGCTCCTCGGCGGTACGGGGATGGCGCTGACGATGACGCCGACCACCTCCGCGGCCATGTCGGCCGTTCGTGCCGACAAGGCGGGCGTCGGGTCGGCGGTCCTGAACAGCGCGCGGCAGGTGGGCGGCTCGCTGGGGATCGCGATCATGGGGGCCATCGTTGCCTCGAGCCTGAAGGCCGGGCTCGCCGTAGGCGACCCGCAGCCGGTCGCGTTCACGAACGCGCTCCATGACGCACTTCGCGTTGCCGCTGTGATCGCGCTCACCGGCTCGGTCGTGGCCGTGCTCACGGTGCGCAAGCCGCGTCATGCTGCCGCACCCGAGTCGGGCTCCAAGCCGCAGCTGCTCATGGAGGCGTGACGAGATGACAGCTGCGCCTGAGGCCCGTCTCAGGCTCAAGGCAGAGGATCGGCGGCAGGCCGTGCTCGATGCGGCCTGCCGCGTGTTCTTCGACAAGAGCTACCGCGGCGCCACGACCGCCGAGATCGCTCGCGAGTCGGGGATCAGCGAGCCGATCCTCTACCGCCACTTCGGCTCCAAGCGCGACCTCTATCTCGCGTGCCTCGAGGAGGCTCTCCGTAGCTTCCGCGCCTTCGCCGAGGATGCGCTCGCGACGAACCCGTCGGGCTGCCTCGGGGCGATCGCCGACGCCTACTCGGAGAAGCGCTCGAAGCTCCGCCTGGTCGACCTCTGGATCCAGGCGCTCACCGTCGCCCCGGAGGACCCGATGATCGCCGAGGCCGTGCGGCGCCAGATCCACGACGTCCACAACTTCTTCGCCGACGTGATTCGCCGCGGCCAGGCCGACGGCATCCTCAACGCCGAACGCGACCCGGTCGCGGAGGCCTGGATCTTCGTCGCCGGAGGTCTGCTCGCCACGATCGACCATCGGCTGGGCGGGCTGCTCGGCGGCGACCTCGACGGCGTCCGTGCCTCGCGCCGGGCGTGGATGATGGTCGCGCCCGACTAGGACTACGCGGGCTCGGTCAGCCGGGCGGCGCTCAGCGCCAGAACCTGGGCCGTCGTCATCGCCGCCGCGACTCCGTCCTCGGAGGCGAACTGCTCGGCCCCTTCGTCGCTATGGAACGACCAGCCGGCCTCCCGGCCGACACCGATCAGTGCGGCGGGGACACGATGCGAGATGTTGCCGAAGTCGGTTGCGAAGGGGAGCGGTGGGGGCTGTGGCTCGAAGCGGCGGCCGGCGGCTGCGAAGGACTCTCGCACTGCGGCGGTCACGAGCTCGTTCGGCCGTACGCCCTGCACGGTGATTCCGGAGCTCCACGAGCCCTCCGGCACGGTCGCCCGGACGGACGCGCACCGGTCGTCGAGCTCGGCCTCGGTGTCGGCGAAGACGAGCATGTCGGCGCGCAACGCCAGGCTCGTCCCGTCCTCGACGTCGCCGTCGAGCTCGAGGCTCTCGACCATCACGTCGCGCGCGTTCGCCGCGAGCAGGGCCTGGGCGGCGATGAGCGGCGGCTCGGCCGAGCCGCTCAGGTCGCGCGCGCCGTGCACCCGCACACGCTCCCGGCGCATCCACCGCGAGGCCAGCGAGACCGTGTCGATGAACTCGGGGTGCGAGTAGAGGGCGACGTCGAGGTCGTCCCAGAGGCCGGCCTCGACGGAGAGCGCCTTGCCGCCGCCGTGCTCGACGGAGCCGTGCGCGTGAATCTCGTCCGACGGGAGCCCCAGGACGGTGATGCTCCCGGCAAGCACGTCGCGATGGTCGGCAAGGGCGAGCACCGCTGCGACGACCGAGCCGGCGATGACACCGTGGCCGCACGAGTGCACGGCCTCGATCGCACCGCCGGGGCGGACGGTCGAGACGGCGTCGTAGAGGCACACGATCCCCACGTCGCGTCCGGGTCGCGACCCGGCAAGCGTGGCGCGGAAGGCCGTCTTCATGCCGCCGACACCGAGCTCGGTCTCGAGCCCCGCGCGCCTCAGCAGCGCTGTGAGGAACGCCGAGCATTCGACCTCGGCGTGCCCGAGCTCCGGGTGGCCGTGAACGAACGTGATCGCCTGGCGCGCGTCGCGCTCGTGCTCGCCGACGGAGGCGAGGATGTCGGCGTCAGCGATCAACGACCTCGACGCTAGCCGATGCGGGGCGGTCTCGAAAGGGCTCGTAGCGCCGGCACCGGCACGGGCAGGCGCGGGGGTAGCGCCACCGGGCTAGTCGTGGAGGCGGAATGGCAGGATGCAGATGATCGCGTCGCTCCGCCTGCGCAGGGTCGCGGCCAGCAGGATCCCCCGCTGGTTCTGCAGGATCTGGTGCCGGCGCCGCCGGGGCTCGACCTCCGGGATGAGAACTGCGACGCGACGGTCTCCTTTTGCGACCGCGGCGTTCACGTACTCGGTGATCGGGCCCAGCAGATCGCGCTTCGTCGGGGTGAGCACCTCGAGATGAACCCCGCACTCCCACGTGCTCCACTCCGACCGGAGGGCGCGGGCGGAGTCCTCGTCGAACTGGACACTCACGGCGACGACTTCGTCTCCGAGTGACCGGGCGGCGCTGAGCGCCTCGAACACGAGCTTCGAGACGCGGTTGACGGGAACGATGACGAGGCTGCGCTCCCGGGTCAGAGGCGGCGGGACGTGCCCGAGCTCGAGCTCGCGCGGCGGCGATCGCGTAGTAGCGCTGGACCCGGGCGAAGAGCAGCATCAGCAGCGGCACCGCCACCACGACCACCCAGGCACCTTCCAGGAACTTCGAGAAGAGGAACACCAGCGCGGCCAGCGCCGTCATCACCGCCCCCGCGCCGTTCACCACCGCCCGCCGCCGCCAGCCGGGCGGCCGCCCGCTCGCCCAGTGCCGGACCAGGCCGACCTGGCTGACGGTGAAGCCGATGAACACCCCGATGGCGAACAGCGGGATCAGCCGCTGGGTGTCCGCCTGCACCGCGACCAGCAGCAGCGCGGACAGTACGGCCAGCGCGAGCACCCCGTAGCGGTAGACCGGGCGCTCGGCACGCAGCCCGAACAGGTGCGGCAGGCGGTGGTCCCGGGCGAGCAGGCTCATCAGCACCGGGAGGCCGCCGAAGCTGGTGTTGGCGGCCAGCCCCAGCACCAGCGCGACCAGGACGTTGGTCGTGTAGTACGCCCACCCGGTGCCGTAGGCGCCGGCGGTGAGCTGGGCCAGCACCGTCACCCCGCCGCGCGGGGCCACGTGGTCGCGGCGGATCAGCACCGAGAGCCCCACCAGCATCAGCCCGAGCAGTGCGCCGAGCATCAGCTCGGTGCGCTGGGCCCGCTTGACCCGCGGCTCGCGGAAGGCCGGCACGCCGTTGGCGATCGCCTCCACCCCGGTCAGCGCCGAGCAGCCGGCGGCGAAGGCCTTCAGGAAGCAGCAGCACGCCCAGCGCCTCGGTCAGCGGCACCGTCTGCACGGTGCCGACCACCGCCACCGGGTGCGAGCGGAGCAGCCCGCAGCACGATGATCGCCCAGGATGCCGACGACGAACAGCGCGGTCGGCAGCATCAGCGCCCGGGCGCTCTCGGCGATGCCGCGCAGGTTGACCCGGGTGAGCAGCAGCAGCCCGACCAGGCAGACCGAGAGCAGGTGCGCGGAGAGCGAGGGGAAGGCCGAGGCCAGGCTGGCCGCCCCGGCGGCGAGGCTGACGGCGACGGTCAGCACGTAGTCCACCACCAGACTCGCGGCCGCCAGCAGGCTCACCGCCGGCCCGAGGTCCTTCTTGGCCACCGCGTAGGCGCCGCCGCCGTCCGGGTGCACGGCGATCACCTGGCGGTAGGAGACGACCAGCACCGCCAGCAGCGCGGCGATGACCAGGGTGATCGGCAGGGTGGCGCCAGCGCGCCGGTCCCGGCCGCGATCAGCACCAGCACGATCGCCTCCGGCCCGTACGCGACCGAGCTCAGCGCGTCGAGCGACAGCGCGGCCAGCCCCTCCAGGCTGGTCAGATGCGCCTTGCCGCCCTCACCCGGCAGGAATGCCTTTCTGGCGGGTCGCTGCCCCGCCCGGCCCTTTGCTCTCGAGCTCATCGGCGACAGGACCCTACTCATGGCCCGGGTGACCGGCTCAGGTGTGCACGTTCGGCCGTCGTCTCGAGGGACGCATGCCGGCGGGCTCAGGGCCCAACCAGGTTGGGCCGCGCGTCAGCCTGTTGGTGGAGACGGGTTCAAATGAGCGTCACTTCCCGGCGGCGGGAACGACGCTCACCTTGAAACCGTCTCTCAGCAGCCCTGACAGAATCAGCACGGGCGGTCTGGCAGCTGCCTTTTGGGGCGTGCCGGGCGCGCACCCTGCGCATCCTCAGTCGCCCCAAGCCCCCACCACGCCCAGTCAGCGCGAGGTCATCTGTTAGAGCTCATTCCAGAATGAAGTCTGGTGTCGCTCGGACACGCTGGGCGCCGCGAGGCGGCGTCCTCGGTCGCCCCAAGATCGCCTGGATATCGGGGCTCCCTGGGTTTCCTAAAGACAGTGTCCTTCCCTCGCACCGCCCATCGCGCCCGATCGACGAGCGTTATTCTGCGACGGGCCCTAAGAACGTCTTAGCTTCCCGCGAGGGCGACGGTGGCGAGGCTGTTCTCGCCGACCACGTAGGAGAATCCGCCTTTGCTCGTCAGCCGGTCGAGCTCGGGGATGCCGGTCTCCTCGTTGGCGCCGCCCGCCTGTCTGCGAAGGTCGAGCGTGAGCGAGACAAGAGCGTTCTCGCCGTCCGGCTTCGCGTGGAGTTGCGTGTCGAAGCCGGCTCTCACCAGCTCGATCTGAAGATCCTGGAAACGCTCGATAGTCGTCATGCCTCTGTGATCCCCACGAGGGGCGATGTCCAACCCCACCCGATCACGACCACGGTCGCCCCCCGGCGCGACCCTGGGCGTCAGCGTCGTGCGAGCCGACGGCCGCTCGGCGTATCCGACGGCGTGTAGTTGAGCTCGTAGTGGTGGTAGAGGCTCGATTCGTCCGCCTGGGTGAGAGCCTCGCCCTCGCGGTCGATCGTCGGGGCGCTCTTGACCTGGCCCCTCGAGACGGGAACCTGAAGATCGTCGGGCCCAACCACCACGTCCCTGAGCGGCACGAAGGTGAGATGCCGCCCGAGCAGGCCCTCCTTGACCGTGCCGAACTGCGGCTCGTCGGTCTCGACATCGAAGTAGACATCCTCGAGCTTCCCGATTCGCTCGCCTTCGCGATCGATCAAGCTCTTGCCGCGCCATTCGCTGAAATCGCGGACCGTGACGCTCGGCTCGGTCTCAGCGCCGGTGCTCTCCTCGGGCGTCGCCGCCGCCGGTACCTCGGCGGTGGGGGTCTCGGTGAGGGCCTCGCCGTTGTCTGGATCTCGTTCCATCTGCTGCTCCGTTTCCGATGCGTCGCGGTTGCCTTGTCTTGCACTGTTCATGCCCCGGCCTGCTCTGCGTCAACCGAACGGGCGCCGCCGGGGTCGTTTCGTGAGGCCGAGCTCGACCCGGCAGCCGTAACTGCCGGGTCGAGCGGAGCTTGTTCGAGCCGAGCTACCTGACGATCAGGCGGCAACAGCGCTCTTCGCGCTGGCCACGGCGAGGCGCTTGCCGATCGACTTGATCGTGGTGAGGGCTGCCTTCTCCTGCGCGAGATTCTCGGAGAGCAGAGTCGCGACGGTCGACTCGCCCATCGCACGCGCAGTCGCGATCAGGCCCTCGTACGCGGCGATCTCGTAATGCTCGGTCCGCGCCCCAGCGCCCGTCAGGAACGCGTCGAGCACCTCGGCCGAAGGAGACTCCTCCTCGACGAACTCGTCGTGCTCGGTCTTGATGCCCTCGATCCCGGGGCATTTCTCCGCCTTCGGCTTCTCGCCGAGCGCCTTGAACGACTCCTCGACGTTCGTGACGTGCTGCTTCGTCTCGGCGAGATGGTCGGCGAAGCTCTTCGCGAGCTCGCGGTCGGTGGCTTCCTTCTGAAGCTTCGGAAGCGTCTTCACGAGCGTCCGCTCGACGTAGAGAACGTCGCCGAGCTCGTGCAGGAACAGCTGCCGCGGATCTGTCATTTCTCCCATTGGTCTCCCATTCGTCTTGTGTACCTCTTTCTGCCCGAGCCTCCGAGCTGCAAACAAAAGAGGCGACGAGGTGCCTGCGATCGAGCGCGTCCGGCCGCGACGAGGCGCTCGAGTGTGAGTGTCCCGGGTAGAAATGACTATCGGACGCTTACGCAGAGTGCTGGTGTCTCTCGATCGGTTCCAGGAGCGGCATCCGCTCCTTGGGTTTCCGCTTGCGGTTCGGCAGAAGTACAGCGAGGACCAGGGCAGCTACCTGGCCGCGGTCGTCACCTATTACGTGTTCCTCTCGCTCTTTCCGCTGCTGCTCGTGCTGACGACCGTGCTCGGGTTCGTCCTTCGCGGCCATCCGCATCTGGATCATGAGGTCGTTCATTCGACGTTGGGCCAGTTTCCGGTGATCGGGGATCAGCTTCAGTCGAAGTCGTTGAAGGGGAACTCGCTGGCGCTCGGGCTCGGCATCGGCGGTGCCCTGTGGGCGGGGATGGGGTCGATCGTCGCCGCCCAGAACGCGATGAACCAGATCTGGGGGATCCCGTTCAAGCGCCGGCCCGATTTCCTGAGGACGCGTCTCCGCGCCCTCGCCCTGCTCGGGCTGCTCGGCGGCGGTGCGCTGGCCGCGACCGCGCTCGCCGGGATCGGCGCGGCGACCGCGAGCTACGACCTCGGCTGGCGGGTGGCGTCGATCCTCATCTCGGCCCTGCTCGACGTCGGGTTGTTCTGGCTCTCGTTCCGTCTCCTCACCGCCGACGACGTCGCCTGGTCGGGGCTCCGAAACGGCGCGATCGCGGCCGGGATCGCCTACGAGGCCCTTCAGCTACTCGGAGGCTTCTACGTCTCCCATGTGCTCAAGCACGCGAGCAACGCCTACGGCACCTTCGCGCTCGTGATCGGCCTGATCTCCTTCATCTACCTTTCCGTCCACGTCACCCTGCTCGCAGCGGAAGCGAGTGTCGTCGCCTCACGCAAGCTCTGGCCGCGCAGCTTGTCGCTCATCGTCGAGCAACCGGCAACCGAGGCCGACCGGGCCGCGCTGACCCAGCGAAGCAAGGTCGAGGAGCGGCGCCAGGACCAGGAGATCAGCGTCGAGATCCCCCAGCGCCGCCGTCGGCGCGACTGATCGCCCGACGCTCCGCGAACTGGGCCCGCCTGACGCTTCTAGGCGGCGACCACCGGATGCTGGACGATGGCGCCGAAGAGATAGCCGCCGTCGTTGAACGGGACCGTGGCCGGCTGGGTGTTGCCGGCGCTGTCGGTGGCTCGCGCCCGCAGGGTGTAGGAGCCGGCGGCGGGCGGAGTCCAGCTGAAGTTCCAGCGGGCCCAGGCGTTCTTCAGGTTCGCACCGTGGAGCGTTGCCTGGGCCCACGTGTTCCCTCCGTCGACGCTGATGTCGACCTCCTTGATCGAGCCGGTGCCGGACCAGGAGCGCCCGGTGAACGTCTGGGGCTGTCCAACCTGGAGCTGGGCGTTGAACGGGAGCTCGAAGGCACTCTTGACGACCTGGGTCGTGACGGGCGGCGAGCCGGTGTAGGTCGGGCCCGTGAGGACGTACTGGGTCGTGTTCCAGAGCGAGTAGAGCGGCGTGCTCGAAACCTCGATCTGGCCGATCCACTTGATGTTCGCCACCCCGACCCAGCCCGGAACGACGAGCCTGACCGGGTAGCCGTGGTCGTAGGGGAGGGGCTTGCCGTTCATCTCGTAGGCGAGAAGGACGTCGTCGAGAGCTTTGCTCGCCGGAAGTGGACGCCGCACATGTCCCGCGTCGACGCCGCTCACGACCACGTTGCTGTCGAGGCCGGTCGGCATGACGTCGGTCGCGGTGTTGAGGATCCCTGCCTTGTCGAGCACCGTCGAGAGCGGAACGCCGGTCCAGCCCGCGACCCCGACTGCTCCGAGCTTCCACTGGGTTCCCGCCGCCGGTGTTCCCTGCTGGGTGCCGAAGAAGCTGCGGCCGTTGCCGGCGCATTCGATGGCGGTGTAGATCGTCTTCTTCGGCAGGCCCTGCAGCTGGTCGTAGGTGAAGGTGACCGGGTTCGTGAGGGACGGCGAGCCGTTGAGGCCCGTGCCGAAGATGTTCAGTTGCCAGCTGGAGGCGTCGATGATCGGTGTTCCCGTGTGGTCGCGGACGAAGAAGCGCTCGTTCGGTATCTCGTACCCGAGCCCCTGCACGGCGTCCCAGCGCATCTCGGCGTTGGAGCCGAAGTTCGTGAACCACTGAGCCGGGAGTGGTTTCGAGATCGGCGAGCCGTTGTCGGTTCGAGCCGCGCGCGCCGCCCGCGCAACCGAAGGCGATGCGAGCCGCGCGAAGCCCGCAAGCACGGGCAGGCCAAGCGCGCCCAGCTTCAGAAGCTCGCGCCGCGACAGCCCGTGCTCGCGCTCCAGGTCGAACAGGAGCTGCTCGGACCTCGCTGCGGAATAGACCTCCTCGTTCTTGAGAGCCTCGCCGGTCATGACCCCTCCTCGTCGCCTATGAATGTTGATCGAGAAGACTAACTTACTTCATAAGGGCGACCGTTCGGCCGAGTGCCGGTCGAGGGTAGGTTCGCCGGCGCAGCGCTGTCGGAAGGGATGTCGCCTTCCCGCGAGAGGCTCATGAGAGTGGACGCTGCGGGCCGGCTCTACGACCGGCGCGAGTACCTTTTCCCGCCGGCAAGTAGTCGACGCTACGTGTCGAGTTGGCCTTGCGCTGTGATCGTCGCGGGAGTGGTCCCATCGGTCTGGCCTGCGCCCGGAGAGTGAATCGGTAGTTTCGCGAGCGCCTGGCCGAGCGTCTCGCCTTGCGGTAGGAACAGTGTCTCGCAGGCGGCGATCCAGACGGCTCCTTCGTTCGGTTGCAGGAGCGCGTTCAGCGTTGTCGGCGACTTCGGGTTGACGACGTGCTTGCCGGTCTGCTCTTCGAGGTGCGCGAGGGTGAAGTTGGGGATGAGTTGGCCGGCCGTGTAGACGTGCACGTACTTCAGGTCGTCGTCGTGGATGTTGTCGCTGTCGATGTCCTGGCCGAGGTCGTTGCCCATCGCCGTGCTGATCGGGACGTATGTGGTGATCTGGTCTCCAGCGGGAACCCGCACGAGCCCATTCGGCGGGTACCAGCCCCCATGTGCGGCGATCACAACCGCCGGGGTGTCTTTCGGAGGTCTCTTCTTCGGGGTGCGACACCTGCGCCGTCCCACGAGTCGGGGATGCCCTGGAGGACAACCTTGTCGATCAAGGCGATGGCCCCGCCGCCGACGGTGACGCTCCCGCTCTTCACAATCTGGGCCGGGAGGCTTGTCCCGGTCGGGACCCAGCCGGTGGCCGGGCCGACGCTGAGGCCTCTGCCGGGCCAGTCGCCGGGATCGACCGCGCTCACCGGCACAGGCGCAAGGACGAGCCCACGGGAGCTCTCGACGTCCGTGACCACCTTTGCTGCTAGATCCGAGGCGTCGGCATCCCAGTCGCCGACAGAGACATCGCACGTCCCGTTCTCGGGATCGAGGAGTGCAGCGACGTCAGGGACGTTCTCAACGGGGTGCGAGCAGCTGTCGATCACCACTGTGAACCGCCCGTCTACTGCCTCCCCGAACTGATCCAGGGAAACCGGGATCACGTTTCCGTGCTGCTCGGTTGCACGCAGGGCGACGTGATAGATCCCCGTTCCAGGTTCCCGAAAGGTGAGGTCGTAGATGCACGGGCCCGTGCGTTTCGTCGTCTCGAGCGCAGCGTCCGAGAACGCGTAGGTCGCCTTCGGGTCGCAGCCGGAGCTTCCCGCGTCGGGATTGTCGAACCTGAGACGGACGGCTGCCGTGACCGAGCTCGTCCCGCGCGCCACGGACACGACGGACAACGTGCCGCAAACACCGGCAGCGAGTGCAGCCGCAGAGGTGCGCGGCCCGCATCGCCCAGGCTTCGTCGAAAAATCAATGTTGGCGACGTCGCCTGTCACGGAGACGATCTGGCTGTCGGCGAGATGATCGAACGTCCTGGCGGCAGCGTTCAGCGGCACGAACCCTTGCACCGCGCGCACGACGTAATCCTCGCGCGCCGGGAGCGTGACCGAATACCGACCCTGCGCGTCAGTGGTCGTCAACCGGTTGTAGCCGCCCGAGGTGCCGTCGACCGAGATGCCGATATGCGCAGCCGGCTTGAGCCCTCCAGACGCCGTGGCCTCGGTCACAGTGCCGGTCAGCTTGAGGGGCAGGATCTCGATCTGCTGGCACGACCCCCACTCGAGCCCACCCGAGCCCTCGATGCAAAACGACACCGTCTCGGGCCTGGTGCCGCCGTTCGCAGCGAGATTGGCGGTCACGATGCAGCTGCCGTCGCCGGTGCCGCAACCGCCCTGGAGGGTCAGGATCGAGCCAGGCCCAATCGGTGCGTTCCAGGACCACGAATCACCGCAGTTCGACGACCAACCAGACCCACGGGACGCCTGCGCGCTGATCGTTCCGCCGACCTTCGCGACGGTCGGCGATACCGAGATCGTCCCGCACCGAGACGTCATCGGGGTCTGTGCCACGGCGGGCAACGCCGGTGTGAACACGAAGCAACCGGCAACGACGAGCCCGCCGATGAACGAGCGTCCGCTCAACAACCGGGAAGCGATGACCCGACACCGCACCTCGCGAGTCTCTCACAGTCACACCTTTGAGTGTTACCCCGGCAAAAGGAGCCGCAGTTTCCCTCTAGCCGGCGGAAGCTCGCGAGGTCAAAAAAAAGAGCCCCGGCTGCGGCACCCGGGGCTCTTCTTGTCAGGCGGTGCGCCTTGCTGAGGTTCGGCCTGAGAGCGGTTCTGCGGCCCAGCCGCCCTCTCGACGCGCCCCTCGGCGCTCCCCCCGCACCTTTGCCGGAGTCCCGGCCCGTGCAAGGTGTGCGGGCACTCTAGAAGCGGGACGGCGGCCTGTCAAGTACTCTTGTCAAGCACAGATCACCCTTCCGAGGTTCACCAGTGAAATCCCTTTATCCATACGGCTTCAGAGCGTTTTTCACTTCCCTATCGTCGCATCACGACATGTCCCTTTTGGGGGATTGCACCTCCCCAGGACGTCCTGCATGCTGCGTCGGCTGTGGCTCCACGCACAAAAGTGACTGAGACGGACACCGCCCTTTCGCCTGTTCGCGGCGCGCGGTTGGGTGACCGGCTGCGCCAGCTGCGGGTCTCCGCCGGCTTGACCCAGTCCGAGCTCGCGCTGGGGCGCTTCTCGAAGGAGTACATCTCGCAGATCGAGCGCGGCAAGACACGGCCGACCAGCGAGACCGTCGAGTGGCTCGCAGGCCGGCTTGGCGTCGATGCCGCGTTCCTCGCGAACGGGGTCTCGAGCGACGACCGCGCTCGCGCCGAGGCCGTGCTCGCACGGGCCGAGGCGTTCGTCGAGCGCCGCGACTACGGCGCCGCGATCGACGAGTACGCCCACGCGCTCGGGCCTGTGGTCGCGACCGGGGCGGTCGAGCTCCAGGTGCGCCACCTGTCGGGTGAGGCATGGGCCCGGATCCAGAACGGCGAGGTTCGCAACGCGCTCAAGATGCTCGACCGGGTCCGAAGCCTCGTCGAGGGGCCCTCGTTCTCGGATCTCGATCGGGCGCAGTGCCTGTTCCGGCTCGGAGTCGGGCGCTACCTGATCTCGAGCATCTCCACGGCGATCGCCCTCTTCGGCGAGGCGCTCTCGCTCGCGGACCGCTCCGAGCTTCCGTCCGACATGCTCCGTGCGAACGTGTTGACCTGGCGCTCGCGCTGCTACCGGCGCCAGCGCGACTACGAGGCCGCCCGTGAGGACGTCGAGCGTGCGCTCGAGCTCTCCGAGGCGATGGACGACCCCCACGCACTCGCGGGCGCTTTCATGCAGGCGTCGCTGATCGCCGAGCGCGACGGCCACTGGGTGCTCGCCCGCACCTACGCCGAGCGCGCCAAGACGCTCCTCGAGGAGCTCGCCGACAGGGCCAGCGTCGGCAAGCTGCTGAACAACCTCGGCGGGCTCGAGTTCCTGCTCGGCAAGCCCGAGGTCGCGATCGAGCGCCTCAAGGAGGCGACTGCAGTTGCGCTCGAGCACGGCGACGACGTCGATGTGGCGACGGCGGTCTCGTCGCTTGCCCAGGTGTACCTCAAGACCGGCGACGCGATCGCGGCCGAAGAGCACGCCCGGCATGCGCTGCGCCGGCTCGGGGCCCGCGAGGACCGGCTCGACGAGATCGGCAACGCCCGGCTCGTGCTGGGCCGTGCGCTCCTCGACCAGGACCGGCTCGACGACGCCGACGCGACGCTGGCAGAGGCCGAAGACGCCTTCGCACAGCTCTCCTCCGGCGCCCACCAGGCGGCCGCCTGGGTTGCCCAGGGCGACCTGGCCCAGCGGCGTGGAGACGACCGGCAGGCCGCAGGCCTGTACCGGCGCGCGGCCGAAGCCCTCCAGGATTTCAGGTTCTAGTGGTTCACCTCGGCCAACTCGATCAGATGAGAGGGGGTGAATCGAACTGTGGCGAACCTCTTCTTCAAATTGACACGCATGCGTGTGCTCGTGATCGGGGTCAGCGTGGCTGCGGCGGTACTCAACGCTGGCTTCCACGACGGGCTCTAGGCCCCGGACTCGCGGCGCAACGGCACCGGAAGATGGCGCCGCCGCACTGCCGATTCATCGCACCACTGCAGCACTGAACCATCGCATCACATGCAACGCCACGGCTGATCTGCGGAGATCGATTCATGAGCCGTGATGGTCGGGTTGGGTTCCCGTCAGGCAGTCCCGCACGGAAGTCCCGAAACACGACGTGTAGTCGAAAATCGACGCGTCTCAAATGCCTGCTCGAAGCGGGCCGGCGGAGCCATCTCTGCCGGCCCGTTTCGCTGGTCCCACGGATGCGAAAAAGCTTGCAGGAATCGCGCGCGGGCGGGCGAATCCCTGATCACCCAACACCGTACCTCTCCCCTCGACGGCGGCCTCCCCAGGCCGCCGTCCCTTTTTCCGGGGTCTGAGCTTTGAGGGTTTGTTGGGCCGGCCGGTTGGCGGAGAAGGACGGCGGCGACGCGGGTACAGTGACCGGTATGGAGACGACGCTGCCGCGCATGCGCCGGCTCGCGGTCTCGGAGCACACGTTTCGCCGGCTTGCGCTCCTGAGTGCGGTGATGCTCGTCGTGATCGTCGGATCCGGAGCAACCGTACGGCTGACCGGATCGGGGCTCGGCTGCCGCCACTGGCCGGGATGCCAGCCGGGCGACTTCTTCCCCAAGAAGGGCTACGAGTCCGACATCGAGTTTTCGAACCGGGTCGTCGCGACCGTCACCATCCTCGCCACGCTCGCCGCCTTCGTCGGGGCGATGAAGCTGCCCGGCGCGCCGAAGTGGCTGCGGTGGGTTGCCGGGCTGACCTTCGGCGGGACGGCGTTCCAGGCACCTCTCGGGGCGATCACCGTCTACAGCGGCCTCAACCCCTGGGTGGTGATGTCGCACTTCCTGCTTTCGCTCGTCGTGCTCGCACTCGGCGTCGTGGTCGTGCTCGAGGCGTGGGGCATCCGGGGTGCGCCGGTGTCGCGCAGGCTCCAGCAGCTCGGGCTCGTCGCGGGCGGCGCGTGCCTGCTGCTCGTCTTCAGCGGGATGCTCGCCACCGCCGCCGGGCCGCACGCCGGCAACGAGAACGTCGAGCGGCTCTGGCAGTTCCACTCCGCCGTCTGGCTGCACGTGCGCGCGACGGCGGTGTTCGGGATCTCGTTCCTGGCGCTGATCGCGATCCTCAGCGCCACCGCTTCAACCTACGTCCGCCCGGCGCTCGGCGTGCTCGGGCTGCTCGTCGTGCAGATGATCGTGGGCGAGATCCAGTACCGGACGAAGCTTCCGTGGGGGCTCGTCCTCGTGCACGTGGTGCTCGCATCGCTCGTGTGGGCGGCAATGGTGTCGTTCGTCGCGACGATGTGGCGTCCGCGCGCGACGGCACCTCAGTAGGATGAGTTGATGGGGGAGGCAGACGAGCTCCTGATCACCGAGCGGCCAAAGCTTGAGCGGCCCGTGCTCATCTGCTCGTTCCGCGGGTGGAACGACGGCGGTCAGGGCGCCTCGCTCGCGGGCGCCTACCTCGCCCGCGCGTGGCGGGCAGAGCGGTTCGCCGAGATCGACCCCGAGGGCTTCTTCGACTTCCAGATGACACGGCCGCAGGTGGCCCTCGAAGGCGGTGAGCGGCGGATCGAATGGCCCGAGAACTCGTTCCACTTCGTGCGTCTCACGCAGTCGAAGACGCCGGCGGAGCGAGACGTCGTGCTGCTGCTCGGCACCGAGCCCGGGCTGCGCTGGAAGACGTTCACCGCGCTCGTGAGCGGCTTTGCCACCGATCTCGACACCTCGCTCGTCGTGACGCTCGGCTCGCTTCTCGCCGACGTTCCCCACACCCGGCCCGCACCCGTCACTGCCAGCGCGACCGACCCGGCGATCCTCGAGGAGCTCGGCCTGCAGCCGTCGCGCTACGAGGGCCCCACCGGTGTCGTCGGCGTCCTTCACGACGCCTGCCGGGTCGCCAACATCCCCTCGGTCTCGCTGTGGGCCGCCGTGCCGCACTACGTGCAGCTCACCCCGTCGCCGAGGGCCGCGAAAGCCCTGTGCGATCGTCTCGCCGCCCTGCTCGAGGTGCCGCTCGACACGTCCGAGCTGGACGAGGCGAGCCGCGCCTACGTGCAGCAGGTGAGCGAGGCCGTGGCCGCCGACGAGGACACCGCCGCCTACGTCGACGAGCTCGAGAGCCGCTCGGAGGAGATCGAGGAGGGCGAGCTACCCACCGGTGAGACCCTGGCCGCCGAGCTCACGCGCTTCCTGAGGGAGCGCGAAGAGGACGACAACGGCACGCCTCCTTCCGCCGGCGACTGAGGCCTAAAGAGCACGAATCAAAATGGGCGTTCCTGTCCGGGGGCGCCGGGAACGACGCTCATGTTGATTCGTGCTCTAACGAGCTCATTGCAGAATGACGCTCGACACCAGACTTCATTTTGAACGAGCTCTTGAGTCCTAGCCGAAGGTGAACGCGTAGGCCTGAACGCCGGGCGTGAACGTCAGGTGGAGGAGCGCGTTCGCCGTCTTGGTCGAGTTGCGGAGCGTGTAGAGCTTGTAGGCGTTGACGTCGACCGTCTTCGGCGGCGTGTCGCCGACCGTCACTCCGACCTTGCCGCGGCCGCCGAGCACCAGGTACACGTTCCGCGCCTCGAAGTGCAGCGTCAGCGCGGCCTTCGTGCCGGCGATGATCCGTTGCGACTCGACCTTCCAGCTGCCGGCGTAGGCCAGGCTGTTCAGCGGCACCTGCGATTCCATCGGGTAGACCTTGACCATGTTCTGGTCGACCGCCGAGCCCACGTACCGGGTCGGATCGAGCCGCTCGTAGCCGAGGTAGGACTCGGGCGTGGTCGCTTCGGTCGGCGTCTCGTCGGGCACCGCCGGCGCGTTGGTGGTCACTCCCAGGAGCTCCTTGATGTGAGTCTCGGTCTCCGGGTAGGGGCCCTCGCCGAAGTCGAAGGCTCGGAGGTGCCCCTGCTTGTCGATCAGGTACTCGGCCGGCCAGTACTGGTTCGAGTAGTTCGTCCAGGTGGCGTAGTTGTTGTCCTGCATCACCGGGTAGCGGATGCCGAGCCGCTTGACGGCGGCGGCGACGTTGGAGCTGACGTGCTCGAAGGCGAACTCGGGCGTGTGCACCCCGATGATCACGAGCCCGTCCTTGTGGTAGGTCCGGTACCAGGACTCCAGGTGCGGCAGCGTGCGCAGGCAGTTGATGCACGAGTACGTCCAGAAGTCGAGTAGGACGACCTTCCCGCGTAGCCCCGAGAGCGTCAGCGGCTTCGAGTTGAACCAGTCGCCGCCCGGGATCAGCGGCGGGGCGGGGCCGTAATCCGGGAGCGCGACGCCCGGCTGGTCCTGGTTCGCCTTGGTCGGCCGTGACCACCTTGTGGCCCTTGTCGCCGGAGATCTTCTCGAGCTGCTTCTGGGCGGCGGACGAGTCCTCGATGTGCTTCTGGAGCGCTTGGGTGTAGCCCGGCAAGGCGGTCTGGAAGCGCTGGTCGAAGTTGAAGGTGATCGCCAGCGCCACCAGGCCGATCACGATGCCGGAAGCGATCCGCAGCCGTTGTGCGTCTGCCCGCAGGCGCCCGGATACGCGCTGCCCGCCGAGCGCGATCAGGAGCATCGGCACGGCGGCGCCTGCGGCATAGGCGATCGTGAGGAGAACGACGCGAAGCCCGATCTTGTGGGTGGCGGCAGCCGCGGAGATGGCGCCGAGTGCGGGCCCGGCGCAGGGAACGAAGACGAGGCCGAGCGACGCGCCGAGCAGGAAGCCGCCACCGCCGGCCCGGAACCGTGTCAGGCGCGCGAACGGCTTCTCCAGCGCCACCCCGATCTGCGGCACGATCAGCGTGATCGCCAGGATGAAAAGCAGCGCGATCGCGATGTTCCGCAGCAGGTCGGCCGGAAGCCCGAGCTTGCCGAGGATCCAGGTCGCAAAGAGCGTGAAGACGACGAAGCTGGCGATCAGGCCGGTGATGATCCGGTAGGGCTTGCGGCCCGACGCGCCCCCGGCGAGCAGGATCGGCAGTACCGGCAGAACGCACGGCGAGATCGCCGTGATGATGCCTGCCAGGAAACCAACCCCGATCAGGATCGCCATGCTTCGAGGGTAGCGCGCGCCCGGGCGAGCGGCCCTCGCCGACTGGCGGCGGGTTACTCGGAGGGCGAGCGAACGGGCATGTGCACCGTTGGAGCGGATCCGTCACCGTTGGCGGACGGGTCGCCGGACGCCTTTGGCTCGCCTGAGCGGGCCTCGCCGTTGTTCGCCGCTTGCGCCGGCTTGCGCCGCCGGCGGCGTCTCCGAGGCTCGGCCGGCGGCCCGTCGCCGTTCGCCGACGGCTCGGCGCCCGAGGCCGCGGCTCCGTCCGAGGCCCCGTTCGCCTCGACCGTCGTCTCGGTGCCGTTCTCGCCGTTCTTGCGCTTGCGCCGCCGCCGCCGACGTGACCTCGACGGGCCCGTCTTCGGCGCCGGCAGGTCGTCGGTGAGTGCCGCGGCGATCTCGTTGATCGAGCCCAGCCGCTCGCGGGCGTCGTCGAGCAGATTCGTCGCGCGCGGGGTGTAGCCCTCGGCCGTTGCGAGCAGCGCCGCGCCGACGTCGCGGGGCATCTCGAGCGCCGCTTTGACGAGGCGTGCCGCGTTCTCCTCGTGGCGGTTGCCACGCGAGTTGGCGAGCGCACCGAGGAGGCGCTTGGCGTCCGGGTACTCCTGCGAGGCCTTGCGGTCGAGCGTCTTGCGCACGGCACGGGCGAGCTTCCACGTCCACCGAGCAAGGATCTGGTCGGGGGCGTCGGGCTTTCCCTCGGCGATCGCACGGAGCATGATCCGCACGCCGGCCGAGCGGTCCTTCTCCCACGGCGGGGCCTGCGTGACGAGGGTGACGAGATCGTCGAAGTCGGCGCGGTCGACGCGCATCGAGACCCGGTCGGCAAGCGCGATCAGGCGCAGCCGGCGGTTCGGGTTCTGGGCGGCGCAGGTTGAGAGGAACGTCTCGAGCGCGCCCTTGGAGGCGCCGGTCTCGGTGAACTTCTGGACGAACGACTGGCGCTCGTCGAACCGCATCTGCCGGCCGGCGATCGTTCCCCAGAAGCGCTGCTCGTCGTCGTCGAGGAACTTCGGGTCGATCCGCTGCCATTCGCGCTGGATCACCGACAGCCGCCGGGCCACCTCGGGCGTGACCGGGACGAGCCAGTTCGCCGGGGTGAGCTTGCGCCGTGCGCGCCGCTGGGTGCGCCGGCGCGGGGCCGGGGTCACGCGCGCGCCCTCGCGGTAGAAGTCGGCGCCGAGCAGGGAGTGGAGCGACACGACACGCTCGCTGTGGGTCGCGGCCTTCGGGACGAAGTCGACGACGATCCCGGCCTCCTTACGGGGGTGGATGCGCATGATGCGGCCGATCCGCTGCTGGTACACGCGTTTCGAGGCCGTCGGTGCCAGGTGCATGACCACGGTCGCGCGTGGGGAGTTCCAGCCCTCGGCGAGCAGCATCGCGTTGATCAGCACGTCGATCTCACCGCGCTCGTACGCAGCCAGGATCGCGGCGAGCTTCACGGGCGGCGTGCGCCCGGACACGGCCTCGGCCTTCACGCCCGCCGCACGGAACGCCGTGGCGAGGTTGTACGCGTGGTCGACGCCGGCGGCGTAGACGATCCCGGGCGTGTCGTCGAAGCGCTCCCGGTAGAGGGTCGCGGCGGCCATGTTGAGCGCCTCGTGGTCGAGCGCGTCGGCGAGCGCGCGCTCCTCGAAGTCGCCGCCCACGATCGGAACCGAGTTGATCGCGGCCACCGGCGGCACCCGCAGGCACCGCAGCGGGGCGATCAGCCCGCGCCGCGCGGCATCCGCGAGGGGGAGATCGTCGACGGAGGCCGGGAAGACGTCGGACACCTGCTTCGCGATCAGCTCTTCGGTGGCGGTCATGCCGATGTAGATCGGCTCGCTCAGGCTCCGGATCGCCGCCGAGGTCTTCTCGCCGAGGGCCGTGTGCGCCTCATCGCAGATCACGAGCTGGTAGGCGCTACGCGAGACCTCGTCGACGTGGCGGGCAAACCAGGCGTAGGTCTGGATCGTGATCGGGTTCGAGCGCTGCGGGGCGTTCCCCGTGAGGATCGTGTCGGTGAAGCGGTCGCCGTAGCCGTGCTCGGTGAGCTCGCGGCGGAACTGGTCGACGAGCAGCCGGCGGTGGGTGAGGATCAGCACGCCCTCGGTCCTGGCCGCTTCGACGAAACCCGCGGCGGCAATCGTCTTGCCCGATGCGGTCGGATGGCGGAAGCGATAGCGGCGGGCGGCGCCGGGATCCTCAGCGAGCGTCGATCCGACCTCGTCGTCGCCCTCCTCGTCGTCGTCTGTGGCGGGGCGGGCGTCCTCCTCGCTCTCCTCCTCGAGCCCGGGCGGGAGGTCGTCGTCCTCGTCGTCCTCCTCGATCGCCTCGTCGGCGCCGTTGCCGTTGCCGTTTCGGTCGTCCTTCTCGACGGCGGCGATGAGCTCGGTGAGCATCCCGGCGAGCGCGTCGACCTGGTGGCGGCGCAGCTCCGTCCCGGACGCCAGATGGGGCGGTTTCTCGGAGAGCACGCGCTCCAGCCCGAGCATGAGCGCGAAACGCACCTTCCACTCGGACGAGGGCTCGGTCAGCCCCTGTTCGATCTCCGCGAGCGCGCTCTCGAGGGCCCGCCGAATTGCCGTTCCGGAGCGCACCGAAGCGGCCGGGTCGTCATCGGGGCGCAGAAAGGGCTCCCCTGCCCAGGCTTCGGCTCGGAGTGCCGCGGCTTGAAAGCCGTCGGACGTCTCCTCGACATCCAAAGATTGCGTCAGCGTCTCGTGCATGGCTGCGACACGAAGTTCGTGCCGCCTCTACAGAACGCTCGCAGGTACCCCCTGCAAGCCGCGATTCACACAATAGCCGATGAATCGGCGGGCAGAGCCCTAGAAGCCCTAACAAGCTGAGCACGAGGTCGCCGGGGCGAGCTGGGCACGCACTCTGCGTTGTCCTCGGTCGCCCGGGTAGCGCCGCTATCGGGGTTTCTGCGTCCTACCAGCGCCCGCACCCAGCTCGACAGCGCAGGCATCCAGCTTCGCGGGCGACGAGTGGCGTCTCGTTCGAGCTTCCTATTGCCGCTTGGCGTACGCGCGCGCCTCGGCGCCCACTACCTGCACCAGGTTCGCGAGGGCGATGTTCACATCGGTTGCGTGCAGCCCCCAGCCGGCGCCGAACAGGGGGTGGACGGCCGGGCGCGTGTCTCCCGGGGTGTCGATGCGGGTGATCTGGAGCCAGCTCGCGGTTCCCGATCGCTTGCACGCTGCGGTGTAGAGGCCGGGAAAGGACACCCACGGGGTCGAGGCGCTCGCGGCTCCGCTCCCGAGGAAGCTCAGGAGCAGCGTTGGGAAGAGCGGGTCGACCGGAGTCGTGGCCGTCGTGCCCGGGGCGGCCGGGTTGACGCACAGGACGTGCGAGGCGGGGCTGGGGTCGCGCCCGAAGCGCGCATGCGCCGGCGGTGTGGTCCCGAAGCTCGAGTACGCGATCACGCAGCTGGTCGCAGCCGTCGAGTCGCACGGAGGGACATGGGTGAAGGTGCCGGCAGAGGCGGTCGTGTTGCCTTGCAGGACCTGGCCGCCGAGGAGGATCGCCGAGACGAGCAGCCGACGCGCCTTCGGGTTGGGGTCGATCTCCGTCTTCACGAGCTGCTTGAGGATGTAAGCGCCCTGCGAATGGCCGATCAGCACGACGCCGCGGCCGTGGTTGTCGTGGGCGAGGTAGTCGTGCCAGGCGTCGAGGAGGCTCGTGTACGCCTCGATGGCGCTCGCGTGCAGGGACGGCGTCGTCAGGCCGCGGTTCGTGATCTGCCGGTACATCGGCGCGTAGACGCGGCACACCTGCGAGAACTGCTCGGCCTGGGCCTCGGCGGCGAAGATCTCGGGAAGCTGGATGCTGAGGTCGGCGTTGCCGCGGTCCTCGTCGCTGACCGTGGGATAGACGTAGAAGCAGTCGATTGCCGGGTGGGCGGCCACCTTCGAGTGGACGACGCTCGTCGATCCGTTGGCGCTGATGGCTGTTGTGGCCAGGCTGCCGGAGCACGGATCGCTGGGCTTGCCGGGGAAGCAGAGCCAGACTGTGTGCTGGGCAGCGGGCTTCGCCGTTGCAGCGTTGGCAGCGGCCGTGCCGGCCGATGCGGTGGTGCCCGTCGTAGCCGGCGTCGCGTGCCCGCCGCAGCCGGCAAGCGCGGCGGTCGCGATCAGGACGATCCAGATCGCGCGGCGCTTCACCATCAGCTTCACGATACGTCGCGGCGTGCGGGCGTCGCGGGCAGGATGACGGCCGATGGACTCACGCGAAAGCTGGGAAGCGGTGGTCGCGCGCGAGCGCTCCCGGTACGAGGACGGGATGGCACGGGGCGGCCCGGAGCACGCGGTGCGCGTGGGGAATGCGGCCTACGGGGCGGGGCTTGCCTCGCTCATGCTCGGCCGGGGCGAGGAGGCCGAGGCGTGGCTCGTGCGGGCTGCCTCCGCTGGCGCGAGAGCTGGAGCAGGCACCCCGACTTCCTGGGGCCGTCCGATCGGCTCGATCAAGGCGGCGCTGATCGCCGGGCGTGACGCGGATGCGGCGGCCCGCCGAGTGGGCGATCGGGCTCGGCACGATCCAGGCCGAATCGCCGATCGGGCGCTACGCGGCGGCGCTCGCCCTGCTCGCCCTCGGCCGCGATCTCGACGCCGGCACGATCGCCTCGACGCTGCAGGGCCCGACGACTTCCCCGCGCCCGTCGCCGTGCGCTCGCGGGGATCGCGCCGGCGACGCCGCAGGCTACGGCGAGGCGGTCGAGGTCGGTGCTGGCGTCGTTCGAGACCCGGGAGGGGTACCTCGAGGACGTGCCGGTCGCCGACACGGTGATCGCTCTGGCGCTCGCGGCCGGCGCGGCCTCGTCGCCGAGCTGCCCGGCTCCGGCCGCTTCTCCCGGGCTAGAGCCGGCTGGCCGCGGGCGGGTCGAGGCAGGCGACGACTCGGCCCGCCGCCGCGGCGCAGCAGGCTCGCCGGGCACCTCGTCGGTGATCGGGCCGCGGAAGGCGCGCGCCACCGCGTCGGCCTTCTGCGCGCCGTGACGAGCAGCCAGATCTCGCCGGCGGCGAGCAGCGCGGGCAGGGTCAGCGTGACACGATCGACCCAGGGCTCGAGGCCCGCGGGGCCGCTCGTGACCAGGCGCGAGCGCTCGGCGAGCTGGGGGGAGCCGGGGAAGAGCGAGGCGATGTGGCCGTCGGGGCCGAGCCCGAGCAGCAGCAGGTCGAGCTCGACCCCTTCGAGCTCGCGTTCGTATTCGGCGGCCGCCTCGGCCGGCGCGAGCTCGCCGCGAATCCGGTGCACGGCAGGCTGGGCCGGTCGAGCCGGTCGAGCAGCGTCCGTTTGGCGAGCGCGTAGTTCGACCGCTCGTCGTCGGGGGGGACGCAGCGCTCGTCGCCCCACCAGACGCGAGGCGCTCCAGTCGGTCGACTCGCCGCGGGCTCGTAGGCACGGCCGACCGACGATCCTCCGGTGAGGACGATCGTCTCGCCGGCGGCGCCGCGCGGCAAGAGCCGGCCGAGCGCGGCCGCGGGATCGTCGAGGACTCGAAGCTCGGCGTCAGTCATCGCCGCGGGCGAGCTCCTTGCTCCGCTCCATTCGCGGCGTTGATCGCGTTCAGGAACGCGGCGCGGACCCCGGCCTGCTCGAGCTCGCGGATCGCGCGGGTCGTCGTGCCGCCCGGGGAGGTGACGCTTCTCGCGCAGCTCGACAGGATGGATGTGCTCGTCGCGGAGGAGCTTGGCGGTGCCGAGCATCGTCTGCACGACGAGCTCGGTCGAGATCTCACGGGAGAGGCCGAGCAGCAGGCCCGGCCTCGATCATCGCCTCGGCGAGCAGGGCGTAGTAGGCCGGCCCGGAGCCCGAGAGCGCGGTGATCGCATCCATCTGCTCCTCGGGCACCTCGACGACGTCGCCGACCGCCCGCAGGACGGTGCCCGCGCGGTCGAGGTGCTCGGGCGCCGCGTGCTTACCGGCGCACATCCCGGCGATGCCTTCGTGGACGGTCGCCGGGGCGTTCGGCATCGCGCGGACGACGGGGATGTCGCTGCCGAGAGCCGCTCGAGGCGCGAGGTCGTGATCGCGGCGGCCACGGAGAGGACGGTCTGGGTCGGGGGTGAGCAGCGGGCCGATCTCGCCGAGGAGCGCCTCGATGTCCTGTGGTTTCACGGCGAGCACGACCACGTCGGCTCCCTTGACCGCGTCCGGGTTCGAGGTGGTGGTCTCGACGCCGTGGCGTTCGTGCAGCTCCGCGGTGCGTTCCTCGCGGCGCGAGGTCGCGATGATGTCGGCCCAGTCGGAGCTACGCAGCCCGGCGAGGAGCGACTCGCCGATCTTGCCGGTACCGAGAATTGCGATCCGCATTCCGCAAGCCTACGAGCCCGGCGTGGTATCCCGCCAGCAGGTACACGCTGGCGATGCCCGCCCACTCGCCGTAGGGCTCGAGGAGGAGGTCGGTTTCCTCGGCCTCGACGTACCGTCCCCACAGCTCTGCGGCGAGCTTCACGAGCCCCAGATCGCGCGCCAGGCCCCGTTCGAAGCGGCCGAGCCCTTCCAGGCAGATCACTCCGGCCGACCACGGCCCGAGCCCCCGTTCGCGCTCGAGCCTCGCTGCGACGACGCCGGTCGGATGCGTCTTCAGCGTCTCGAGCTCGACGGAGCGGCAGAGGCGAACGAGGGTGGCGCCGCGACGGGTGCCGAGCCCGAGGCGGCGCAGCTCTGCGGTCGAGCAGCGGGCGAGCTCGGCCGAGGTGGGAGGGGCGTGGAGCCCGGCCAGCTGCTCGGTGGACGCGCGGATGACGGCTCGCTCGATCTGGCGCGCCCGGCTGGCGGTGATCAGCTGGCCGGCGACGGCCCGTAGGAGGGCGTGGGCGACGGTTGCCGTTCGCAGGGGCCGGAGGCCGCGCAAGTGGCGGATCGGCCGCGCAAGGAGGGGGTCGGCGGCGAAGAGCCGCAGGAAGTCGGAGTGGTCGTCGTCGAGCCCGAGCACGAAGCGCGTTCGCTCGAGCCCGGCCTCGCTCCTCGCCTCGATGCGGATCATCCCGTCGGGGCGCTGCCAGGCGCGTGCCGGCTCGATGCCTCGGCGCCGGGGACGATGGCGGTGAGGACGCCGTCGCGGAAGGTGCGGGTCGCATCGCTCCCGTGGCGTGCCGAGAGGCGAAGCGAGTAGGGCCCGCGGGGCCGGAGCTCGGCGGCGATCACCCGGCGACTCTAGTTGCGGTGCCGGTGGACGCGCCCGCCGGTCAGCGCGGGCGTGTCGTGTACGGTCAGGAGGGCCGAGGCGGTCACTTTCAGTGCCCTCCCGAACTCTGTTGGTGCAAAGCGGTGCCCGGGCGACAAGACCCGAGCGAGCCGAAAGGCGCACAGAGCGCTGCTGGCTTCTTCCCCGGTGCAAGGCGGTTCGCCCTCCGAGGAAGAGAGGTCTCATGCAGTTCAGGCACCGCGTGTTCCCGTCGCAAGCTGCTGCCGGTGCGGGGCGGCCGAGCGCGCGCCGCACGAGCGGGGTGCGTGTTCTCGTCGCTCTCGGCTGCGCGCCCGTTCTCGGTGCGCTCGCCGTCGCCCCCCTCGCGGGGGCCGGCACCAAGCTCCCGATCAAGACGTGCGGCCGCTACACCGGGCCGCGCTGGACGGCGAGCGGCGGCAGCGGCACCCGGTACTCGGTCTACGCGGTCAAGGGCGCACCGTGCGCGCTCGCCCTCAGCTGGGCTCCGCGGCTCGATCACCAGAAGCCGCACGGCTCGCACGCTCTTCTGACCGGCCCAACCGGCTGGGCCTGCGCCGCGCAACTCGTGGTGGCTCACGAAGGCTTTTGCGAGAAGCCGAGCAGCGGCAAGATCTTCGGCTGGGGGCCCCTCACCCACGCCTAACGTCTAGGGGCAGGGCGCCTACCCGAACCAGCCCGCCGGCTCAGCCCGCAAATCCCAAGCGGTGTCAGGTCTTGCATTCACACACCTCGTGTCGGAATGCAAGACCTGACACCAGCCGTTCGGGCCCTGGATCGCGCAGGTTGTGTCGGAATGCAAGACCTGACACCAGTTGTTGCACGGGGTGTCAGGTCTTGCATTCATGCACGTCGTGCGTGTGCCGAGAGTGGGGCCCTCAGCGATCGGCGGCGAGCGGCTCGCCCTGCAGGTTCGAGGCCACGTCCGCCGCCCGCTCGAACACGTCGAGCGCCTCGAGCTCGCGCGAGATCGTGCGCAGGTACCGCCCATAGGAGCGCAGAACGGCGGCGTGTTGGCGCACGGTGCCGTGCTCGCCGAGGAGGGCGATCGCCTCCTTGTAGGCGTCGTCGGCGCCCACTCCGTCGCCCGCGGCCCGGGCCTCGGCGATCGCCCACCACGCGTTGCCGCGCTCGTTCGGCAGGTCGACGCTGAGGACGAGCGCCTGCTGCCCCAGATGCTCGGCGCCGGCCAGGTCGCCCGCGGCCGTTGCGCACATAGCCTGCATGCGCCGGATCACCGCCAGGTCGTCGGTGTCGGGACGAAGGCCGAGCAGGCGCTCGGCCTGGTCGAGGTGGTGGAGCGCTCCGCCGAGATCGTCGCCGGCGCTGAGCGTGGCCTCGGCGCACGCGATATGCGCCCGGCGAGATGAACGGTGTCCTCGGTCGCCTCGAGGAGCGACACGGCGCGGCGGAAGTTGTCGAGGGCGGCAAGCGGCTTAGCCTGCTCGAGCGAGATGCGCCCGAGCGACCAGTAGAGCCGCACCCGCGTGTACCGGTCGGCCGACGTCGCCCGAGTTGGCGAACACCGAGGCCACGACGGCCTTCGCCCGCTGCAGCTCGCCGAGGTCGGTGAGCGCGTAGCTGAGATAGGTGCTGTACCGGATCCGGGCCGGGAGGTTCTCGGCGTCGACGCCGGCGAGCTGCTCGAGCGCGCGCTCGAAGAGCGAGACCGCCTCGCGTGGTGAGCCGCACGCCGCGTAGGCCCGGCCGAGCGTCGAGTACACGTCGGGGCGGCGCCGCGGGGGTGACGAGCTCGGAGCCGATCATCCGCGTGAGCTGCCCATCGTCTCGGCGTGGTCGCCGCGCGACGAGGCCTCGAGGCCGAGCACGATGCGCGCGCGCGTGTCGGCCGCGGCCATGTCGGCATTCGTCTCGGCGTCCTCGAGCAGGTCGCGAACGAGGTGATGTCGCCGTCGCGGTCGAGCCGAAGCCGTAGCTCCTGCTCGGCGAGCCGCAGCTCGCGCATGTCGGCGGCGTCGAGCTCCGACCCGGTCTCGAGGTATTCGGGCGTGACGCCGAGCTTGCGCGCGAGCATGCGCAGCGCCTTCACCGACGGCGTCCGCGCGCCCGCCTCGATCCGCGAAATGTAGGCGTAGGTGACGCCCGGCGACGAGAGGTCGCGCTGCGAGAAGCCCTGCTCGAGCCTGAGGCGCCGCAGGCGCGACCCGACCGTCTCGCGCTCGCGTCTGCGCCTCCGCGCACACGGCCGCAGATGATGCCTGCCCGCGGGACAGCGTCAATCGCGGCATGACAGAAGATGACAGGATTGACAACAAAAGAATAGTGCGCTCTTCTTGATGGCGATCGCATGTCGGGACGTCGCAATCAGAAGGAGGTGTCTTCGATGTCGATCGTCTCCCCGCGGCTTCCGGCTCGTGCTGGTGGCGGTTGCGTCCATCTTCGCTGCGGCCTGGCTCGGCGGCTGCCCCTGGGGCCCGTAACGGCGAAGCCGAACCGGCGCGGGCCGGTGAGGCAATCGGCGCGCGGGGGCGCGGCCCGCGCCGGTTAGTCTCCGGCGATGCTGCATCAGCGCCGCGGCCCGCATCTCGCTGCGCAGCCGGGAGCGGAAACTGCGCCTGTTCCTCGAGCTCTTCCGGCCCGGCCCCGAGACGACTGTCGTCGACGTCGGCGTCACCGACGCGCCCTTCGGGGCTGCCCGGGCGGCGGGCTCGAGCGACAACTTCTTCGAGGCGCGCTACCCCTGGCCCGAGCGCGATCACCGCGGTCGGCCACACGGGGCTCGACCGTTTCGCCGCCGCCTTCCCGCGGCGTCGAAGCGTCGTGCAGGCCGACGGGCGCGAGCTTCCCTTCGCCGACGGTGCGTTCGAGCTCGGCTTCTCGAATGCCGTCATCGAGCACGTCGCGGGCGGTCGCGAGGGGCAGAGGCGCTTCGTCACGGAGCTCTGCCGGGTCGCCGGGCGCGTCTTCGTCACCACCCCGAACCGCTGGTTCCCGGTCGACCCGCACACGCTGTCCCGTTCGCCCACTGGCTGCCCGAGGGCGCCGCGCCGGCGCCTCTTCCGCGCGCGCGGCTTCGACGACGTGCTCGACCCGCTCGGGCCCGGCCGAGCTGTCGGCGCTCTTTCCCTACCCGGTGAGGTCTTCGACGGGGATGACCCTCGTCGCGGCGGGACCGCTGTGAGCTCCGCCCTGGTGCGCCGGCCGGTGTGGATCCTCCACGTCTTCGTCGTTGGCCTGGCGCTCCACAACTTCGTGATGGCCGAGCTGTACGCGGCCGGTGTGCGCGGGAACCGCGCTCGATGTCGTGTCGGCCTGGAAGGAGGCGCTGCTCGTCGCTCGGGCTCCTGCTCGTCCTGCGCGACACGGCTCGCTTCGCTTTCGACCCGCGGCCGGTCGACTTGCTCGCGGTCGTCTACGGAGCCTTCGTCGTCGTCTACGGCCTGTGCCCCAGCACTGGCTCGGCGGCCTCGCCACCCACCGCGGCGTCCTGCTCGGCGTGCGCCACGACCTGCTCCCGGTGGCCGCCTACTTCTTCGGCCGCGGCCTCGACCTGACCGTGCGCGACGCCCGCTGGCTCGGGGTGACCGTGCTCTGCGACCGCCGCCGCGTCGCCGCGTTCGGGCTCATCGACATCTACGCGATTCCGCTCTCGTGGTGGCGCAGCTCAGGCGTGCCCGACTGGTTCCCCCACCAGCTCGGCTTCGACTACCCGGGCTCTCGAACCTGCCCGAGAACTTCGTCTACAACACCGGGAACGAGCATCCGCTGCGGCGGCTCGTGTCGGTGTTCCTCTCGCCGCTCGCGACCTCCTACATGCTCGTCGCGCGCTGCTCCTCGCCACCACCTGGCGGCTGCGGCTCCGGCGCCGCTCCTCGCCTGGCTGCCGATCACGGCGCTTCTCTACGCGGGCCTGCTCTGGACGCACTCGCGCTCGTCCGTACATCGCACTCGCGCTCGGCCTGCTCGTCTTCGCCGCCGTCCGGCCGCAGTGGCGACTCGGGCTCGTCGCCGCCGCGGTCTGTCGGTGGCCTCGGCCTCGTGTTCGTGAAGGCCTACCCGCACATCGCGCCTCGACGACGTTACACGGCGAGTGAGCTGAAGGTGCAGCGCCAGAACCGCCCACACGCCGGGCGCGGGCCCGGCGGTCGCGAGCGGCTTCGAGGACGCGAGCACCTCGAGCCACATACGGAGCCTGCGGGACGGGATCTAGAGCGTCGTTCGACCATCCCCAGGGCTTCGGCCCGGGCAACGCCGGCTCGACCGCCTCGCGCACGGACGTGCAGGTCGAGGCGGGTGAGTCGAGCTACACGCAGCTCGGCGTCGACACCGGGCTCGCCGGGCCGGCTGTCTTCGTCGCCTGGTGCCTGGCGCTGCTCTGGCGATCGATGCGCTGCACGCGCCTGGCTCGGTGCCGCGATCGCGGCGATGCTGCGCCTGGGCCTTCAGACCGACATCATCGGCGTGCCCTGGGTCGTCTGCCTGCTCTGGCCGCTCGCGGGCTGGCGGGTCTCGCACCCGGAGACGTGACTCGTGGCCGGTTCGAGAACCGGCCACGAGTCGTCCCAAGTCTCGATTGTTCGCCGCCGCGTCGTTTACCCGCGGTTTGTCGACCTCCTGGTCCAGAGCGCCGTCGCTTCATCACGGGTCCGGTAGGACCGGCGGCTTGCCGGTGTAGAGGGCATCAGTCAGGGAAAGTGGGAGGAGTTTGTAGAAGCCCTGATAGCACTCGTCGATTCGTTCTTGGTTCACGCCTTTCTCGCCGACGGTCTGCGGCGTTACATCGCCTATCCCTGAGAGCATCCAGCACATCGCATACTCGCGTTCCGCGATGCTGTGGATCACCGGAGCAAGGCTGGTGAGCGTGCTGTTGATGCTTTTCACCTGTGTTCCGATCCCGTTTGACGAGCGTCGTAAGCGCGGTCAACTGGCCTGCGGTCGCCGTTGCGGTTGCCTGCTGCTCCTGCATCAGCGCACTTTGGAGCTGAGTCAGCGACGCCGGCGTGATCGTGCTCGTGTTGTTCGCCGTCGTCACGGCGGGGGTGAGAGCGTGACTGATCGAGACGGAGAACACGGCGCTGACAATCGCAGCCGTCAGAGCGGCGACAAACGTGTTGCGCTTCATGGACAACCTCCGGTTGGGCCTGCCTGCGCCGAGCGTGATCCTTTCAAGTCCGCGAGCGGTTGTCGACAAAAACGCGATCGGCCGCAGGGTGAGACTACGGCGCCTCCCTCGACGTATCTGTGCCAACTCTGTGCCAACTCCCGTTTGGGCCGAAACGGCCACTTGCAGGCTGAGCCGGCGGCCCTACCGTTGGAGGGATGCGGCGTATTCGCCTTCCCGATCTTCTCGTCGGCCTGGTCGTCCTCGGGCTGATCGCCGTTGCCGTGCTGCATATCGGTGGGGGCGGCTCCCCGGAGGGTGTGGTGCTCGCCAATCCGAGGCTGACCCCCGGCTCCCTCAACCCCGACGTCACCCAGGCCACGATCCACTCAACGATCTGCGTCCGCGGCTGGACCGCCACGGTGCGGCCGGCCTCGAGCTACACCTCCGCGCTGAAGTCCGAGCAGATGCCCAAGTACGGCGAGTCGGGACCCAGCTCGGGCTACCAGGAAGACCACCTGATCAGCCTGGAGCTCGGCGGCAATCCCACCGACCCCGGCAACCTCTGGCCGGAGCCCTACCCGCGTGCCGCCAACGTCGACAAGATCGAGAACGCGCTCAACGCCGAGGTCTGCTCGGGCCGGCTCTCGCTGGCCCAGGCCCAGCACGACGAGTCGGCGCTCAAACACGCCCATGGTTAGGACAGCCGTCAGCCGGGGCGGGTCTGGCACTCTTGGGGCCGTGGCAATCGACCCGCGCGTCGACATTGGGCATGTCCACCTGAAGGTGGCCGACCTCGAGCGGGCTCTCGGGTTCTACGTGGGCGTGCTCGGGATGGAGGAGCAGGCCCGCTACGGCGACCAGGCCGCGTTCGTCTCGGCGGGCGGTTACCACCATCACATCGGGCTGAACACCTGGGAGTCGCAGGGCGGCAGCCCGCCGCCGCCGGGCACGACGGGCCTCTACCACGTCGCGATCCGCTACCCCGACCGGCGCAACGCTCGCCGACGCGCTCAGCGCGTGCTCGGCGCCGGGATCCCGCTCGAGGGAGCCTCCGACCACGGCGTCAGCGAGGCGATCTACCTGCGCGACTCGGACGGAAACGGCGTCGAGCTCTACCGCGACCGCCCGGTCGAAGAGTGGCCGCGTCACCCCGGCGGCGGGGGCGTTGCGATGTCCACCGGCCCGTTCGACCTTCAGGCCCTCCTCGACGAGAACGCGGGCTGACGCCCATGCGCGCGGCACGGCTCCATGAGCTCGGCGGCATCCCGCGTGTCGACGCGATCGACCCGCCCGAGGCCACCGAGGGGCTCGTTCGGGTCACGGCGGCGGCGTTGAACCCGGTGGACATCTCGATCGCAAACGGCCGCTTCTACGGCGGCACGCCCGACCTGCCCTATGTGATCGGCTCCGAGGCGGTGGGCGTGACCCACGATGGCCGGCGCCTCTGGGTGCGCGAGCGCGCGACGATGGCCGAGACGATCGTGCCCGGCACCGGGTGGAAGTTTCCTGTTCCCGAGGGCATCACCGACGCCCAGGCCGTGGCGTGCGGCACGGCCGGGCTGACCGGCTGGCTCGCCGTCGCCTGGCGCGCGCGCGTCGAGCCGGGCGACGTCGTGCTCGTCCTCGGTGCCAGCGGCACGCTCGGCGGGACGGCGGTCCAGGCCGCGAAGCTGCTCGGCGCGACCGTGATCGGCGCAGCCCGCCGCACCGAGAACATCCCCGCCGCCGCCGATGAGGTCGTTGCGCTCGGCGGCGACGCCCCGCTGCCGGCGGCGACCGTGATCATCGACGGGCTCTTCGGCGAGCCGTTCGAACACGCGCTCGCGGCGGCCAAGCCCGGCGTTCGAGTCGTCCAACTCGGGCAGTCGGCCGGGCAGACTGCCACGCTTCGCTCCGACTGGATTCGAGGCAAGGACGCGAACATCCTCGGCCTCGGCCTCTTCTCCACGGCCGAGGACGTCGCGAGCGACGCCTACCGCGTCCTCTGCGAGCACGTCCGTGACGGGCGGATCGTTCACGAGCTCGAGAGCTACCCACTCGAGGCGATCGCCGAGGCCTGGGAGCGCCAGGCCTCCGGCAGCCCGAGCGCGAAGATCGTCATCGACCTCTCCTGAGCTTCCACGGGAGAGGTTCCGGCCGTCGGCCCTCCTGCCGCTGCTGCCTCGTCTCCCAGAACTGTTGACGAAAGACAACAAAGACAGCTAGGCTCTCGCCCGTCACTGCGGCGCCAACGAAAAGGAGGCGCAAGATGACGAGCGCAACACCAGAGCACGGCGCATCACCTGACCACGGCGCAACATCACAGCGCAGCGCAGCATCGGAGCACGGCGCAGCATCGGAGCACGGCGCAGCATCGGAGCTCGGCGCACGAACGCAGGGCAGCGCAGCAACAGGGGGCGGCGCAGCAACACAGGGCGGCGCAGCAACACAGGGTGGCGCACCAAGACAGGGCGGCGCACCAAGACAGGGTGGCGCACCAACAGCGGACGGCGCACCGTCCCAGGAGCGTCTTTCCTGGCAGCACCGCCGTTCACGACAGCACCGGGTTGGGCTCCGAACGGTAAAGCTCGGGAAGCTCGCCGTACGGGTCGACAGGCGAACGCTCGCTCTGGCCCGGTATGTCGACCGGGGCGCGCTGCCCACACCGCCGGCCCGCCTCGACCTGGCGGGTGCGGTTCCGGACTGGCCGATGTACGGCAACGACCGGATCGGCGACTGCACCACGGCTGCCGCCGGTCACATGATCGAGGCGTGGAGCGCCGCCGCCACCGGCCGGGCCGTCGAGGTGACCGAGCAGGCGGTGCTGAAGGCCTTCGACGCGGTCAAGGTCGTCGATCCGGACACGGGCGAGGAGGGGGCGGTCGAGCTCGACGTCCTCAAGCTCTGGCGCGACACGGGGATCGGCGGGCATGCGATCGGAGCCTTTGCGGCCCTCGAGCCGTCCGATCACGACCTCGTCAGGGCCGCCGCGTACCTCTTCGGCGGGGTGTACATCGGCATCGAGCTGCCGCTGCGAGCGCAGACCCAGCGGATCTGGGACTGGGCCGGGGGCGACGAGGGCCGCGATGCCCCTGGCTCCTGGGGCGGGCACGCCGTCGACATCGTCCGCTACGACGAGTCCGGCCTCACGGCCGTGACGTGGGGGATGCTGCAGGAGCTCACCTGGTCCTTCTGGGATCACTACTGCGACGAGGCCTACTGCATCATCAGCGCCGACTTCCTGTCGAATGGCGTCACGCCCGCCGGCCTCGAGAGCGCCTCCAGATAGACCTCGCGCTCGTGACGGGACAACCGTCATGAGCCGCCGCGCTGCGCTCTACGGCGTCTCGATCCACCCGAAGGGCAAGAGCGACGAGCCGCGGCCGCTCGGCGACATCGACGGCAGCGGAACGAGCGCCGTTGCCTCGCTGGCCCAGATCCTCGGCGCCTTCTCGGAGGCAAGCAAGGACGGCCGGCGGCTCGTCCAGTCGCTTCAGGCCCAGGCCGACGGCGACGAGCTCTTTGCCGTCGTCCAGTACGGCCAGAAGGGCATCGCCGCCGACATCGTCTCGCCCGGAGGCGAGGTTCGCCTGCGCCAAAGCCCCGACGACGAGGAGCTCGTGCAGGTCGGCTGCCTTTTCAACCTGCCGGCGGAGGCGACCGCCGGCAGCCTCGCGGTCGAGCTCGACGACGGCCGCGGCGTCAAGGGCCTCGTCGAGCAGGCGCTCGTCAAGGCCTTCCGCTCGCGCTTCGCGGGGCTCGTCCTCGTGATCGAGCCGGCCTCCGACCCCGACGAGCTTCGCGCCGCGGTCAAGGCGGGCCAGGTCGACAGGATCGAGCTCACCCGCACCGAGCCGCCAGGCACCCGAACGATCCCCGACGAGACCAAGTGGCTCGCCGCGGGTACCGCCGGGCGGATCCGCCTCGAGATCGCGGGCGCCGCACCGGGCGCCCGCGTACGCAGCGACCTGCTCGTGCGCCACCTCGACGGCGACGCGGGCGCCTTCGAGCTGATCGCCGACTTCGCCGGCATCATCTTCGACAGCGTGCGGGTGGGGGTCAGGCTCGCCGACTCGACCCGGCGCACCTTCGATCTCGCGAAGCTCGCCACGGGACGCGCACCCGACCGCCCACTCGCCGGGATCGAGCTCGACGCCGACGGCCGCCCCACCGACGCGAGCCTGCGTGCCGCTCTGCGCTCGCTGCTCTGAGGTGTCAACTCCGAGCTCTCGGAACCTCGTCGTGCCGGCAACCCGGGCTTTCGACCTGTGGCCGACAACCCTTCTGGCTGACAGCCGGGCCGGCAGGGCCGCGTATCCTCGAACCGTGAATCCGATCAACCTGTTCGACTACGAGCGCCTCGCGGCCGAAGCGCTCGACCCGGCGGCGCTGACCTATTACGCGGGCGGCGCCAACGACGAGCTCACGCTCGCCGACAACCGCGCCGCCTACCAGCGCTGGCTCCTCCGGCCCCGGGTCCTCGTCGATGTCGACAATCCCTCGACCGCCACGACCGTCCTCGGCAAGGAGCTCGCAATGCCGCTTCTCGTCGCGCCCGTCGCCTACCAGCGGGTCGTGCACGCCGACGGCGAGACGGGCATGGCCCGCGCGGCCGCCGCGGCCGGGATCGTCTACTGCCTCTCGAGCCTCGCGACGACCGGCTGGGACGAGCTCGCGGAAACGGGCGCGAGGCGCTGGTTCCAGTTCTACGTCCCGAGCGATCGCGCGCTCGCCGACGAGATCCTCTCGGGCGTGAAGGCCGCCGGGTTCGAGGCGGTCGTGCTCACCGTCGACGTGCCGGTTCTGGGGCGTCGCGAGCAGAGCCTTCGCAACCAGCTCGTGGTGCCGTTCGAGCTGGGGATCCGGGCGCTCAGCCTGAAGGGGCTCACGCCCGTCACCGCGTTCGAGTCGATGTCGCCCTCGGTCACGTGGGCCGACATCGAGCGCTTCGCGGGGGTCTCGGGGCTGCCGATCGTGGTCAAGGGAATCCAGACCGCCGAGGACGGCCGGCTCGCCTGCGAGTCGGGCGCCGCCGCGGTCGTCGTCTCGAACCACGGCGGCCGCCAGCTCGACGGTGTCGCCGCAACGATCGACATCCTGCCCGAGGTCGTCGAAGCCGTGGACGGCCGGATCGAGGTCCTGCTCGACGGCGGGATCCGGCGCGGAACGGACGTGGTGAAGGCGCTCGCGCTCGGCGCCCGCGCGGTGCTGGCCGGGCGCGCGGCGATCTGGGGCCTCGCCGTCGGCGGCGAGCAGGGCGCGGCCCATGTGTTCGAGCTCCTCCAGCAGGAGATCCAACTCGCACTGCAGCTGTGCGGCTGCCGCACGCCGGCAGACGTCACCCGCGCCCACGTTGCGCGTCGCGTCTAGCTGCCGCGAAAACGCCTAGCCGGCCCCGGCCGCACCGGCCCGATTGAACGCCTTTGCACGCGTTTACCTTCTGCATGGTGCATAGGAGTTACCGTGGTAGCTTGTCCGCGACGTCGAGGACAGGAGCCGTTCGGAGATGACGATGACGAGAGGTGCACTGCTCGGCCGGGGTGCGCTTGGAAGCGCGGCGCTCCTCGTCGGGGGCAGCGTGGCCGGGGCCGCCGATGCCGCCGCGACAAGTGCCGCTGCGCTTCCGACCCAGGACCTCGCCTACGCCCGGCTGCTGGTCGGCGCCGAGCTGCTCGCGGCCGACTTCTACTCGCAGGCGATCAGCGCCGCCACCTCGACCGGCACGGTCACCAAGTACTTCAAGCGCGCCTTGCTGAACGAGCAGGAGCACTACGCGTCGGTGGCCGGGATCCTCACGGCGCGGGCACGACGCCGGCGCAGGCCGGCGACTTCGACTTCAGCTACCCGGCGGGGACGTTTCAGAGCGAGGCCTCGATCGCCACCTTCGGCGCGCAGCTCGAGGCCACCGTTCTGGGCGCCTACCTGGGAGCGATCGCCGGCCTCCAGACCGACTCGTTCAAGGGTGGGCTCGCGTCGATCGCCGCCTGCGAGGCCCAGCACGGCTCGTTTCTGTCGACCCTCACGGGCGGCAAGGCGTTCAACCTGTCGTTCCCGCCTCCGCTCACGATCGAGGATGCCTCTGATGCCTTCGATTCGTACATCTCGTAAGCGGTACATGCGCGCTCCGACCTCACCGGCCACGACGAAAGAGGCTCCCATGAAGCTCACTCCGATCCGCGGTCGGGCGATCGCGATTCTCACCGTCGCGCTCTGCGCGTGCCTCGGCGCCGCGGGTGCCTCCGCCAAGCAAAACCGGTCGGCCTCCGGGCTCACGATCTTCGCCGGCTCGTCGATGACGACGGTGCTGCCGCAGATCGACCCGACGAACACCTACTCGTTCGGCAGCACACTGCGCTTGCGACGCAGATCACGAACGGTGCCCCGGCCGACGTGCTGATGGGCGCCAACACGACGGCCACCGCTGCGCTCTACGCGCAGGGGATCGTCGAGAAGCCCGTCAACTTCACGCGCAACACGCTCGAGGTGGTCGTGCCCAAGTCGAATCCCGCCGGGATCCATTCGATCTACGACCTCACGAAGCCGGGTGTGACGGTCGACGAGGCGGCCTCCTCGGTGCCGGTCGGGAGCTACACGGTGCAGGTGCTGAACCAGATGGGTCTGAATGCGGCGGTGCAGGCGAACGTGGTGAGCCAGGAGACCTCCGACGCCAACGTCGTTGCGAAGGTCGCCCTCGGCCAGGTCGACGCCGGCTTCGTGTACCTCTCCGACTACGTGATCGACCCGAGCGAGCTGACGCTGATCAAGGTCCCCGCCTGGGCGCAGCCGAAGATCACCTACGCCATGGCGATCGTGACCAGGAGCCCCAACCAGGCCGCGGCGCAGGCGTGGATCGACAAGGTGCTGAGCCCGGCCGGCCAGGCGGTGTTCGTCAGCGACGGGTTCCTGCCGCTGTCGGCGCCGGTGCCGGCGATCTCCAGGCTCGCGCCGCTGAAGGCTGCCCCGGGCGCGACGGTGACGATCACGGGAGCGAACCTGGGTGCGGCCACCTCGGTGACCTTCCAGGGCGTGCCGGCCAAGTTCAAGATCGTCTCCTCCACCAAGCTGACCTTGACCGTGCCGGTGAAGGCCAAAACCGGCCCGTTGACCGTGACGAGCCCCGCGGGCAACGCCACCTGGAAGAGCTACACGGTCACCTGACCGGCCGGATCGCCCGACCACGCGTTTGGCGGCGCGGGCTAGGATCTGCATAGGCACAGGATCTGCACGGCGCAGCGAAAGCCGCGGTCGTGCACGTGTTTCCCGGCCCGCGATCGGAGGAGCCACATGCCACGTGAGTACTACAGCGTCAGCGAGGCCGCAAAGACGCTCGGGATCAGCGTCGACACGCTCCGCCGGTGGGACCGGCAGGGGCGGATCACCGCCGAGCGGGATGCGAGCAACAGGCGCGTGATCCCGGCGAGCGAGATCGACCGCCTTCGCGGCGAGCCTGGCTCGGCCAAGCTGAGCGCCCGCAACCGTTTCAACGCCGTGATCACCGACGTCAAGGTGGAGGGCCTCGTCGCCCAGGTCGAGATGGTCGTCAGCGACCCCGTGCGGCTGGTCGCGCTCGTGACGCGCGATGCGGTCGAGGAGCTCGAGCTGCGCAAGGGCATGTCGGCAACGGCGATCGTGAAGTCCACGTCGGTGATGGTTCAGCGCTGAGCGCCGTTCTGGGGCAGCCGGCGCCGCTCGCTGCCGGCAGGGCACGGCGCGTTGCCGTTCGCTGGCTGCTTTCGGCGCTCTTCTTCCTGTCGATCGCCGTCACCTTCGGCTTCCTGCTGCTGCCGGTCGTCTCCATCTTCTTTCGCGTGCCGATCGGTCGGCTGCTGCACGAGTTCACGAACCCGATCGTCACCGACGCGCTCGTCGTGAGCCTGAAGACGGTGGCCGTGTCGCAGGTCGTGATCCTCGCCCTCGGGACGCCGACGGCGTATTTCCTCGCGACCCGCCGGTTCTTCGGGCGGTCGCTTGCGGTCACGCTCGTGGAGCTGCCGATCGTGCTGCCGCCCACCGTGGCGGGGCTCGGGCTCCTGGTCGCGTTCGGCCAGCTGGGCCTGCTCGGCTCGACGTTTCAATGGCTCGGCATCAACGTGGCCTTCAACCAGGCGGCGGTCGTGATGGCGATCACCCTCGTCTCGGGGCCGTTCTACGTGCGGCAGGCGATCGCCGCGTTCGAGTCGGTCGACGGCAACCTCGTCGCGGCCTCGAGGACGCTCGGGGCAAGCCCGCTGCGCACGTTCTTCCGGGTCACGGTCCCGCTGGCCCGGCCGGGTCTCGCGGCCGGCGAGGCGATCTGCCTGGCGCGTGCGCTGGGCGAGTTCGGCGCCACGATCATGTTCGCCGGGAGCCTGCAGGGCCGCACGCAGACCCTGCCGCTGGCGATCTACCAGTCGTTCGAGGCGCAGAATGGGCTCGACGTCTCGCTCGCGATCAGTGCCCTCCTCGTGATCCTCAGCCTCACCATCCTCCTCTCACTCAAGCTCGGGTTCGGTTGGCAACCCTCGCGGCAGACTTCGCCGTTCCTCTCCGGTCGTTTCGCCTCGAGCTAGCGCTCGAGGTCGATAGGACGGTCGCGCTCGTCGGCCCGTCCGGGGCGGGCAAGACGTCGATCCTGCGCGCGATCGCCGGGCTCGTGCGGCCGGCGTCGGGGCGGATCGCGCTGGGAGACGACGTCTGGTTCGACTCGGCCGCGGGTCTCTTTCGGCCGCCAGAGGAGCGCCGGGTCGGGCTCGTGTTCCAGGAGTACGCGCTCTTCCCGCACATGACGGTGCGCCAGAACGTCGCCTACGCGGGGCGGCTCCGCGTCGACGAGTTCCTCGAGCGCTTCCGCATCAGCCACCTCGCGGGCGCGCACCCGGCCGGGCTGTCGGGCGGCGAGCGCCAGCGGGTCGCGCTCGCGCGTGCGCTCGCGCGCGACCCCGGCGTGCTGTTGCTCGACGAGCCGCTCTCGGCGCTCGACGCTCACACGAAGACGACGGTGCGCGGCGAGCTCCACGAGCTGCTGCACGAGCTCGAGCTGCCGACCCTCCTCGTGACCCACGACTACGAGGATGCGGCGGCGCTTGCCGACCTGGTCGGTGTTGTCGTGGAGGGCCGGCTACGTCAGCTAGCCACGCCCGAGGAGCTGGTGGCCCGGCCGGCCGATGCGTTCGTGGCCTCGTTTACGGGCGCGAACCTGCTGAACGGCATCGCCAGGCCCGGCCGGGACGACCTGACCGAGGTGACGCTCGAAGGCGGCGAGGTTGTTTTCTCGACCGACCCGGGCAACGGGCGGGTCGCCGTCGTCGTCTATCCGTGGGAGGTCGCGGTGGCGCATGCCCGCCAGGACGATTCGGCCCAGAACTCGATCTCGGGCGAGATCCGCTCGATCGTGCATCTCTCCAACCGCGTGCGGATCTCGATCGGCCCGCTCACCGCGGAGGTGACCGCGGCGTCGGCCGAACGGCTCGGGCTCGGGGTGGGGATGCGGGCGACGGCCTCCTTCAAGGCAACGGGCACGCGGCTCGTGGCGCTGTCGGAGCCCGTCTAGGAGCGGAGCCGGCGCGCCCGGATCACGGCGTCGACGCCGGTGCCCACCAGCGGCCGCGGGCGGTCTTCGGCGACGATCAGCTCCCAGCGATCCGGTGGGAGGGCGGCGAGCGCGGCCTCGATCGAGACCTGTGTCTGCCCGGCTGCGGCCGTGGCCGCCCCGGTTGCCGGGTCGATCGGCCGATGGCCGACGAGCAACAGGGTCCCGCCCGGAGCGACCCCCGATGCGAGCCGTTGCGCCATCTCCTCGACCGCCCCGTCCACGTGGACGTACAGGCTGACGACGAGGTTGTAGGCGTTTGGCTCGGGCGTCCAGGTGGCCAGGTCGGCTTCGATCCACTCGATGCGCTTGGCGAGGTCCGGCCCCATCTCCTCGGCCGTCCGCCGGGCAAAACGCAGGGCCGGGAGGGCGAAGTCGACCGCGGTGACCTGCCAGCCGCGCCCCGCGAGCCAGAGCGTGTCGGTCCCGTGGCCGCAGCCCGCGTCGAGAGCCCGGCCGGGGCGCAGGCCGCCGGTCTCGGCGGTCAGCTGTGCGTTCGGAGGCCGGTACGCGATCCGGTCGCCGTGCTCCCGCAGGGTCTTCGACCAGCGCTCCTCCCATGAGTTCCGGTCGTAGTCGCTCACCGGAAGCGCCACGTCGAACCGGTCAGTGGTCTCTGCCGGTGCTTGCCGCCGGGCAGGTCGTGCGCTTGCCCGTGAGGGCGTCGAACGCGCCGGAGGTGGAGACGGTGAAGCGCATGTCGACCGTGCCGGGACGGTCGGAGGTGAGCACGGTCATGCCGTCGGTCGACTCGGTCACGCAGGCCCCCGGCGCGAGCATGTAGGGCGAGTAGCGGATGCCGAGCGAGTAGCTGCCGGCGGTCGGCAGGGTGAGCTTGATCGTGCTCCCGGTGAGGGCATCGACGCGCGGGTGTCCCGGGCCCGTGACGATGGGGTAGGGCGAGGGCACCTGGTAGATCGTCGCGTGGGCGGAGCGGAACACGATCCGCAGGCCCGAGCGGCCGCTCTGGAGCAGGGCGGCTTCGTTCTTTGCGCTGTAGTCGGGCGTCGCATCGGTGAGGACGACGTAGCGGACGCTCAGCTGACGCAGCCAGGTCAGGTAGGAGGCGCGGGTCAGGTTGTCGTACAGCACTTCGTTCTGGGGGAAGTCGTCCTGCCGGAACCAGCCGCGGACGATCGGGATCCCTGCTTGGGGCAGGTACACGGCCTCCCAGTGGTTGGCGGTGCCGACTGCCTCGACGCGGAAGCTCGGGCTGAGCGAGTGGTGCAGGAAGCGCACGACCGGCGTCCAGTAGACGGCCGAGGAGGATGGGTCGTTGGTGCTGCGCGAGAAGCTGTAGGCGAGCGGCGAGATGTTCCAGGCGCAGGCGAGGATGAGGGCGATCACGGCGACGGGGATCGGGCGCCAGCGCCTGAGCGACAGGGTGAGCACTGCGAGCGGCACGGCGGCGTAGCGGAGGCGGACGACGTTTTCGCCGAGCGAGGACGGGATGATGTAGGCGAGCACGCAGACGGCGGCGTAGACGACGAAGAGAACCTTGAGGATCCGCGCCCGCTCGACGCGCCAGGTGAGCGCGGCTCCGAGACCGCAGAAGACGAGGGCGGCGAGGAGCTCCCCGATCGCGAACGGGTAGGTGCCGGGGTCGGGGAAGAGCCGCCACACGATCAGTCCGACGAAGCCGATCGATCCGGCGATCGCGGCGGGCTTCAGGATCTCGCTACGCGTTCGCGAGACGCCGATGGCGCCGAGCACGACGAGCAGGAACAGGAAGGCGAGCGGGCTTGCCGCGATCGTGAGCGCGGCGAGGAGGGAGAACGCGACGAGGTGGCGCCGGGCAACGGCGACGAGCGCGCCGAGCGCGAAGGCGAGGCCGAGCCCGTAGGGGAAGGCGGCCGAGACGACGGAGGCGGCGGCGACGACGGCGAAGAACCGGGAGGCCCACACGGTCTCATCGCCCCAGGTCTGGCGGACGATCAGGGTGAACGCGCCCGCGGCGGCGGCGACGCTGATCACGGCCAGGAGGCGGATCCCGAGCAGCGCGGCGAGCGGGTAGTAGATGAGGCTGTAGCCGACGAAGGTGTAGCGGCCGGCGTACCAGTAGTTCGTCCAGAGCTCGAAGCCGTGGTGGAGGTAGACGTTGAGCTGGAAGACGTGCGCGGCGAAGTCGGTTCCGGGTGGGCCCACCCAGACGACGATCGCGGCGAGCGCTGCGGCCAGGGCCGTATTAGTCAGTGTCGGACTGGGTCTGAACCAGGTCAGCGGCATCCGTTCTCCGTGGAACTGCCCTCGAGCGCGCGCCCCTCCATCCTATGCCCGCGCCCGCAGGTGACAAGTGGGTTCTCGCCGGGCCCGCTCGGTCCAAAACCGGGGACAGTCCCCAGCGAGCGCGCGCAGGCCGCCGTGGGGACAGTCCCCAACGCGGTTTGGCCGGCGCCGTTGGGGTCTGTCCCCATGGATCGGAAAACGGCGGGCGTGGGGACAGGCCCCAGCTTCCGGCGCGAGGGTTCTTTGGGGTCTGTCCCCACGGCGGCGAAAACGGCGGGCGTGGGGACAGTCCCCGGCTCTCCCGGTTTTGGCCCAGGCCGGGCCGGACGGGCCCGTTACGGGCGGTCGAGGGCGTAGCGGAGAAACAGGTGCTCGCCCTCGCGGCGGACTCCGAGGACGCGAGCGTCGACGGGGCCCGCGGCCAGGAGGTCGGCACCCTCGACGAGGCCCAGGCGCGGGTCGCCCGAGATGCGCCCGACGAGGAGCGGCGAGACGGTGAGGAAGAGCTCGTCGACGACGCCGGCGGCAAGCAGCGGGCCGAGCGCGTGCGGGCCGCCCTCGGAGAGGATCAGCTGGTGCCCGCGCTCGTGGAGCGCCGAGACGATCGCGTGCGGGTCGAGCTCGCGGCCGGGGCCCAGCGAGACGACCGTGGCCGCCGCCGGCAGGCGCCCGGCCAGCGTTGCGGCGCCGTCGTCGGTCGTGAGCACCACGGCGCCGGCCTCGAACGACGGATGCGCCGGGTCGATGAGCCCGCTTGCCGACAGCACCACCACCTCGAGCCGAGCAGGCCGCCCGAGCCGCGTACGCAGCTCCGCGAACTGGCCAGCCGCCGCGGGGCACACCTGCTCGGGCGTCCACACCGATGCCGGCGAGGCGGAAAGCGTTCCGGAGCCGATCAGGATCGAGTCGGCGCTCGCCCGCAGGAGCCCCATCAAGAACCGGTCGGAGGGGCTGTCGCCGGAGATCAGCTTGTTCGAGCCCTTCACCGACGGCACCGCAACCACGCCGTCGATGCTGGCAACGAAGTTCGCGATCAGCTGCGGCTCCTCGAATCCGAGTGTCCCTCCGTAGAGCGCAGCGAGCTCGTCGGGCAGCTCGAAGGCCGGCAGGCCGGCGGGCTCGTACAGGAGCTCGAGTGCGGGAAGGCCCTCGAGGCTCACGCGTAGCCGTAGACCGGGACGATCGCCCCGGTCACCGCGGCCGCAGCCGTCGCTCAGCAGGAAGGCGACGACGGAGGCGAGGTCGGCGGGGGCAACGGCGTTTCGGAGCTGCTCGGGCCGCATCGACTCGCGGTTGGCGGGCGTGTCGATCACCGACGGGAGGATTGCGTTCACGCGCACCCGCTTCTCGGCGAGCTCGGCGGCCAGCACCTCGGTCATCCGCACCACGGCCGCCTTCGACACCGCGTAGGCCGCCGCACCCGCGCCGCCGGCAACGGCAGCGCGCGAGGAGACGTTCACGATTGCACCACCTTCGGGCAGCCGCCGCGCTGCCTCGTGGCACGACCACCACGCGGTGCCCAGGTTCAGGTCGTCCACGAATCGAACCGTGTCGGGCTCGGAGTCGGCGATCGTCCCGCTGCGGAACCCGCCGGTTGCGTTCACGACCCACCGCGGCTTCGCTCCCGCGGCGTCGAGCCGGTCCCAGAGCGCCGCTACCTGGTCGGGCGCGGTCAGGTCGAGCGCCTCCTGGCGCAGGCCGGGCGTGGTGCCGTCGTGCTGGTGGAGGTCGGCCGAGACCACCTGGTCGCCGCGCGCGAGCAGGGCCTGCACGATCGCCGTTCCCAGCGCACCGTTGCCGCCGCAGACGAGGGCGACGTCGGTCATCTAGCGGGCGGCGTGCGCTCGAACTTCGTGCAGGAACTCGCGGCGCAGCTCGGGGTCGTCGTAGTCGCCCCGCCAGAACGTGGTGACGGTGCGCGACTGCTCCTCGACTCCGCGCATCTGCGTGCAGAGGTGCGATGCCTCGAGGTGGATCGCCACGCCGCGCGGCGCGATCAGCGACACGAGCCCGTCGGCGATCTGCTCGCCGAGGCGCTCCTGCACGGTGAAGCGGCGCGCGAAGAGCCGCACGAGCCGGGTGAGCTTGGAGATGCCGATGATGCGCTCGTCGGCGATGTAGCCGATGTGCGCGACGCCGAAGAACGGCAGCGCGTGGTGCTCGCACAGGCAGTGGAACTCGATCGGCCCCTCGATCACCTGGGCCAGGCGCGCCGTGCTGTTGGTGCTGCTCTCGGCCGGGAAGGTCGTCTGGAGCTTCGGCTCGCCGTCGTAGCCGGCGGTTGCCTGGAAGAGCGCGCGCAGGAAGCGGTCGGGTGTCTCGCGGGTGCCGGGCGTCTCGAGATCCATGCCGAACGCTTCGAAGATCTCGGCGATCGATTCGCGGTAGCGCGCCCAGTCCTCGGGCGCGATCGTCCGTTGCGGCAGGTCGAACCAGCCCGTCCGAGTGTCCGGGGTCGCGTGGCCGACGGCCGAGCCGAGCTCGATCACGTTGTCGACTTCGTCTCTTCTCGCTGGGTTTTCCATACGCGTCCCTTCGGGTCGGTAGCGGCCCCGTTACTTCCCGTTCACAGGATGGTACGCGCGCCGCTTCGCCCGGCGCTCGCGCCTCAGTTCGAGCGGGACGAGCGAGGCGCCGCAGGCGATGACGATCCACAGGTAGGCGGTGGGGTGGCCGAGCAGAAGGCACACGCCGAGTACGGCGAGCTGCGTGGAGAGGCCGAAGTTGGCGAGCACCATGAGCGTGCCGCGGTCGTGGTAGCCGAGGCGCTCCTCGGCGGTACGGCCGCGCAGTCGCCGCTCGACGAACCACGCGATCAGCCGGTCCTGGGGTGCGTAGACGACGTCGTAGATGCGCGCGAGCACCCGCGCCGCACCGGTCGCTTCGGGGCGTGCCTCGCGGGCCTCGCCGCGCTCGCGCCGGTAAAGCAGCTCCAGGTCGAAGTCGGAGCTCAGGACGAGCGCCAGCACGAAGAACGCGATCCCCGCCAGCACCGGCTGGTGGGTGAGGTACCCGATGGCCGAGAAGAGGGCGGCGTCGACGAGCAGGTCGGACTCGGAGTCGAGGTAGCGGCCGAAGACCGACACCCGCCCCGAAGCGCGTGCGAGCTGCCCGTCGGCGTTGTCGAGCACCGTCTTCACCTGCAGGAGCACCGCTGCGACCACGAGGTGACCGCGCGCGAGCTCGACGGCGGCGCCGAGCCCGGCCGCCGTCGCCGCCGCGACCACGGCGGGCGGCGCCACCCGCAGCGGCAGCAGCAGCGCCACGATCAGGTGCGCCGCGGGCCGGAAGATGAGCTCGCACAGCAGCTCGAACGAGGGCCGTTCCTTCCGCGTCGCGGCGAGCGTTGGGCGTGCTCCCTCACCACCGGCAGGCCTCGTTCTGTCGGAAAGCATGAAGTTACGGTAGACGGGCATACTCGATGTATGTCTGTTCCTGAGGGCTGGGCCGTGGTCGACGGGGCGCTCGAGCGGCAGTTCACCTTCGAGACGTTCCTGTCTGCGGTCGAGTACGTGAACCGCGTCGCTGCGCTGGCCGAGGCCGAGGATCACCACCCGGACATCGCGGTCTCCTATAAGACAGTCACGCTGCGCTGGAGCACCCATAGCGTTGGTGGGATCACCGACCGTGATCGCGAGTTGGCGGCGCGGTCGACGGCTCTGGCCTAGAGCGCCCGGTTCAGAAAGATCGAGCGACTAGAAGGGCGACTTACCCTCGGCGATGAGATCGTCGAGGGTGCTGAGGTCGAAGTCGCGGGCCGAGCCGCCGCCCATCGAGACGACAGCGCGAGCCGTAACGAGGTGGTAGAGCACGAGCAGCTGAACGACGCCAAGCGAGTCGGAACGGTGCAGGTCGGTGCCGATCGTGAACTCCCCGAGCCGTTCGGAGCGTAGGTGGCGGGCGAAGTGCATCTTCTCCCAGATCACCTCTTCGATTGCGGCGGCGCGCTCGTGAGGGATCCGGCCGGGAACGTAAAGCTCCTGCGCGCCGGCCACCTCGGTGAGCGTGATCCCGTCTTCGTCGCCGTTGACTACTCCCGTTAGGTCAGGGTGGTCAAGCGAGTCGCACAGCGTGAGCCTGCAATCGAGGTGTTCCTGATCTTCGTCGAGCCCCGGCTGGAAGGCGACGACGATGTCGGCGCGATGCCGTTGCGGCCGGATGTAGCGCTCCGAGTCGGGCTCGCGCCGGTCGAGCTCGAGAGGACCTGGTCGGTCGTGTACCCGCGCCTCGAGCAGTCGCGCTGCACCTTCCAGGCGCGGCGGAGCTCCTCGGGCGGTGCCAGGTAGACGCGAACGTCGAAGCTGTCGGCGAGCTCGTCGTTGTAAAAGCCGAGCAGACCTTCGGTGACGACGAACCGGCCGGGCACGAAGTAGTCGGGCGGGCCGAAGGTGCCGTCGTTGTGCTGGTAGACGGGCTTCATGATCGGCTCGTTAGCCGCAGGTGCTGCAGATGCTGGGCGAGGATGTCGAGGTGGTTGCACTCGGGGTCGAGCGGCGTGATGTTGCGCTCGGCGCGCTGACGTCTGTCGTAGCTGTGGTAGTCGTCGGTGCAGAAGTGCGTGACCTGATCCTCGCCGAGGACGCGAACGAGACCCCGGGTGATCGTCGTCTTCCCGGACCGGAGTCACCGACGATGCCGAGCATCACGGGGCGGGGCATTAGGCGTCACCTGCCATGCGGGAACCTTAGAGGTTTTTTGGTGTAGAGATCAAGCACTTCTTCATCCATGTTCTATAGATCTATAACGATGGATAAATCGTTGGTTTCCGTGTTGACCCGTGGAGCACCATCGGCGAGTGTAGGGAATCTCGATTCTGATCCCGCTCACGGGTGTGCGCTCACGCTCATGCCGCCGTTGACGGGCTTCTGGAGCGTCCACGGGAAGGTGATCGCGATCGCGTTGCCGTCCGCGGCGAGGTAGTCGACGTCTTGGATCAGCGCGAAATGCTTCGTGACGGTGTTCACGGGCGAAACGACGGTGATCTTCGTACTCGCGGTGATGAGCCCGAGCGCGGCACCGGCGGTGCCGGGCCCGTAGCCCCCTGGTACAGCGCTGGGGAGCGGATCACCGCTGCTGCCCCTGATCGCTTCGATTGTGATGTCCTCGTTCACGAGCGGCACAATGGCTTCGTCCCAGGCGATCTGGCCGTGGAAGTCGGTCGTGAAGACGGTGTTGGCGAGCGTCACGTAGTAGCTGCCGCTGCCCGATGGGAGCTCGGCAACGCCGGTTGTGCGACGCGATTGGAAGGTTGTGCCGTCGCAGTTGTAGAGCGTGTAGCCGATCGTGTTGAGGCCGGTCTTGCCGACGCCGAGGTTCGCGACGAGAGTGATTGCCTTGTTCGGCTGGGCGAGCATCAGGCAGACTCCGGTCCGTGGACGGCAGGAACCGCGCGGTCTTGGGCTGGAAAGCGAGGATCGTGGCCGGCGGCTTGCGTCACCAGATCACGACGGCGCCGCGCCGTATCGGCGCCACGGCATGGGAGAGCCCATCGGTCGCTCAAGCCCTGCCGTACACCATGCTTCGCCCGAAGAGCCTCTACTCGCTCGCTGGCTTTGTCGTGCGCGTCGTGCGCGAGCGAACACCGGGCGACGTCGTGGAGTGCGGTGTGTGGCGCGGAGGCGCATCGTTCCTGATGGCCGACGTCCTGCGTCGCCTCGGCGACGAGCGCACCGTGTGGATGTTCGACTCGTACGAGGGAATGCCGCCCGTTGAGCCTGTTGACGGTCCAGTTGGCGCAACGCTGGGAAGCCGAGCCTGACCCGTGGACGAACAAAGCCACGGCAAGCCTCGAAGAGGTGGAGCGGTCGGCGATGAAACTCGGCCTGACCGCGCGGATCCGGTTCGTGAAGGGATGGTTCGAGGACACGCTGCAGGCCGCGCCGGAGCAGATCTCGCTGCTCCGCATCGACGCCGACTGGCACAGCAGCGTCACGACGTGTCTCGAGGAGATCTTCGACCGTGTCACGCCTGGCGGCCTGGTGCTCATCGACGACTACTACAACTTCGACGGTTGCTCGCTCGCCGTGCATGAGTTCCTGGGCTCACGCGGGATCCATTACCCGTTGCACGCCGACCACGGAACCACGTACCTCGTGAAGAAGCCCTAGCTCCATTCGAACCACACCTTCGAGTTGACGAGCGCAAACGACGTTGGCACGCCCGGCGTCGACTGGCCTGTCTGCTCGACGTAGCGTTTCGCGCTGCCGCTGAGCGCCGTGTAGATCGCGGCGTTCTGCGACGCCGCTGTCATCGCGACGACCTGCATCGTTGTGGTGCCGAAGACCCCGTTGCTGAGGAGCGCGATTCTGATCCCGTCAGGCCGGGGTAGTCTCCGGGCCGATGAAGCTGAACGTTGGTGCGGGCGCGACGAGCCTCCCGGGATTCACCAACGTGGACGTTCGCAGGCAGCCGGGAAACAAACGCGGCCACGCTGGCGACCTGGGGTTCGTGGAGGACGGCTCGGCGGAGGTGATTTTCAGCCATGCCGTGTTCGAGCACGTGTACGTCGGGCAGCGCTTGGTGGTGCTCAAAGAGTGGCGTCGAGCGCTACGAGCGGACGGCACGATCGTGTGCTTGGGCCTGCCTGACTTCCGTGCAGTCGCGACTGCGTACCTGGCCCGGTCGAAACCGGGAACCACAGGCCCTGTCTTCGACCTGATGGAGGCTTACCGATACACGCACGGGCATCCCGAGCACGCCTCAGCGTGTCACTGGAGCGACTGGGATCCGGGCCGCAACACGAACCGGGCGCCGGCTGGCTATCTGCCGCAGCTCCACAAAGGTCTCTTCGACGTGGAGCACCTGTCGAACCTGCTCCACGCGGCCGAGCTCGTCTCGGCGACACTCATTCGGTACGCCTACCCGGGCGAAGAACCGGTGATCAATCTCGGTTTCGTCGCTGGGCAGCGCTGCGACGACGCGCAAGAGGCGCGGCGTCGCCTCGAGGTGCTCATTCCCGACGCGGATCACTTCTGCCGGCTAGAAACGGTTGAATGCCTTCCCGTCGCGGCTCTGACTGAGGATCGACTGGTCGCCGAGGTCAGGCGTCTCGAACGGAACCCTGGGCGCAGCAGGCTGCACCGAGTGTCGTCAGGTGTGAAAGATCGGCTTCGCCGCTAAACGACGGTTGTGGCAGCGATGAGCCATTGAAGTTGTAAACCTGAAGATCGTCACGGGCCTTCGCGTTCGCGTAGCGAAGATTCAACTGTGCGAGTAACTGGTCATCCGCGACGACGTACTCGCGATCGCGACGGTGTTTTCCGTCTTGCGCGCCGGGGCTGTGTGGCGAGCTGATCGTGTGACTGGCCCGGAGGTTGTGTCAACCAGAACGAGGTCACTGGCCGCGGAGTAGCTCGCTGTCTTTAGTGCTGTCGAACGAGAGCATTAGAACCGCCATTCCTGCGGCACCTGTATCTCAGTGAGATGCTCCCATTGGCGCCACATGGTCGAAGTCGACGGTTGCACGCGAACCCTTGCCACATGCCTAGAGCTGTTCTTCGGCTACTGCAGGCTGGTTTAGAGCCGGGATGTGAGGCCTCGAAATGCCGCGCCAGGATCCACCGCGCCAAAAACGCTTGACCCGGCGACAAAGAGGTCGGTCCCAGCCTCCCGGATCTCGTCGATCGTCTCGAGTGAGACGCCGCCGTCGACCTCCAGAACGACCTCGGCCGGCAACAGGCCGCGGAGCCGTCTCAGACGCTCGGTCGACTGCGGAATGTACGACTGGCCGCCCCAACCGGGGTTGACGCTCATCAGCAGGCAAAGGTCAACAATCTCCGCGACGGGCTCGACGACCTCGACCTGAGTACCCGGATTGATCACAACGCCGGCAGTGCAGCCATGTTCGCGGATCGACTTGAGCGCGTAGTGAATGTTCGGCGTCGCCTCGGGATGAATGGTGATGTTGTCCGCTCCCGCCTTCGCGAAGGCCTCGACCTGGCGCTCGGGCCGCTCGATCATCAGGTGGCAGTCGATGATCGCCCCGCGGTCGTGGACGAGGTCGCGGAGCGCCTCGACGATCAGCGGCCCGATCGTGATCGGAGGGACGAAGTGCCCATCCATCACATCGACGTGGATCACCTGCGCGCCGGCGTCGAGCACCGTCGTCACCTGCTCGCCGAGACGCGAGAAGTCGGAGGCGAGGATCGAGGGCGCGATCTGGCCGCGAGGGATGCGGCCGCTCATTCGCGCCCCGCGAAGGCCTCGCGGCTCTCAGGCCCGTTGGCAAAGGCAAGGAACTGCTCGACGGCCGGACGAGGCGGAACCGTGGCCGAGTGGAGGGCGTACCACTCCCGTCGGGGCAGCCCGCCGCGCACGAGGATTTCCGAGAGCGTCCCGTCACGGAGCTCATGCTCGACGGCGACGCGCGACTGCAGCGACACGCCAAGCCCCAGCCGGACAGCTTCCTTGATCGCGCCGTTCGAGCCCAGCGTGAGCGTCTGCGGCCGCAGGTCGTGGTCGGCCAGGTACTCGGTCACGAGCTGCCGCGTACCCGACCCGGGCTCGCGCATCAGCCAGACGCGCTTCGCGAGCTCTTCGGGCCGGACAGGCTTGTCGCTCGAGAGCGGGTCGGCGGGAGCGCCGATCAGGGCGATCGTGTTCTCGAGGAAGGCATGGCCTGCGATCCGCTCGTCCTCAGGAGGACGGCCTGCGATTGCGACGTCGACCTCGTGCTCGAGGACTCGGTCGAAGAGCGAGGCTCGGTTCGCGACCTCGAGCGTCAGGTTGATCTCCGGGTGAAGTTTCGTGAACGCGCGCAGTAGCGATGGCACGACGAACTCGGCCGCGGTCGCCACCGCGACAATCCGGAGGCTTCGCATCGAGACGTCGGCGGCCTCGCGGGCGGCTTTCTTGCCCTGGTCGATCAGCCCCAGAACGTCGGCTGCATATGGCCGGAAGGCGTCGCCGGCGGCGGTCAACCCGACCCCGCGCCCAACCCGTTCGGTTAGATCGACACCGAGCTCGCGCGACAAGGCCGAGACGGCTGCCGAAATCGAGGGCTGTGTGACGAAGAGCTTGTCGGCGGCGGCCGAGACCGATCCCTCGCGGGCGACGGCGAGAAAGCTGGAGAGCTGGTTCAGCGTCACGGCCATAACGGTCAGACTATAGGACAGCCGGGACTTTTCGATTGGCAGCGATACGGAAACTCGCTAGCCTGCGCACCCAGCAGCTCGCCGAGCGCGAGCCACGCCGTCTGCGTGAGAATGCAGGTCCCGGCGGGTAATGCGGGTAGACCTTCGACGAAATGTGGAGGAGAGGCCGTGCCACTTGCGACATTGCGACAGGTGCTCGACGAGGCTGCAAAAGGCGGCTACGGCGTCGGAGCCTTCAACGTCAACAACATGGAGCAGCTCCAGGGGATCGTCGATGCGGCGGTCGAGACGAACTCGCCCGTGATCGTGCAGGCCTCGCGTGGCGCGATCGCCTACGCGGGCCCCAACTACCTGCGCCACCTGATCATGGCCGCGTCGGAGAGTGCGCCCGGGATCCCGATCGTGCTGCACCTGGATCATGGCGACAAGCCCGAGACGTGCTTCATGGCGATCGGCCTCGGTTTCACGAGCGTGATGATGGACGGCTCGCTCCTCGCCGACGGCAAGACCCCTTCCGACTACGAGTACAACGTTCGCGTCACCCGGGAGGTGGTCGAGGCGGCCCACGCGAAGGGAGTCAGCGTCGAGGGCGAGCTCGGAACGCTCGGCGGCATCGAGGACGGCCACGGCTCGGGCGAGGTTCATCTCACCGATCCCGACCAGGCCGGCGACTTCGTCGAGCAGACCGGTGTCGATGCGCTGGCCGTCGCGATCGGCACGAGCCACGGCGCCTACAAGTTCGCGAAGAAGCCCGACGGCGAGGTGCTCGCGATGCACCTGATCGAGGAGATCCATGCGAAATTGCCCGAAACGCATATGGTGATGCACGGTTCTTCGAGTGTTCCGCCCGAGCTGGTCGATCGGATCAACGCGGCCGGTGGCAAGCTCGAGTCGACGTTCGGCGTGCCGGTGGAGGAGATCCAGCAGGGGATTCGCCACGGAGTTCGCAAGGTGAACGTTGACACTGACGGCCGTCTGGCGATCACTGCGGCTCTGCGGGAGTCGCTGAACGCGAATCCGGCCGAGTTCGACCCGCGCGCGTTCTTCAAGCCGGCGCGGGCCGCGATGAAGGACGTGGTCGCGCAGCGGCTGACCCAGTTCGGGGCCGCGGGGCATGCCGGCGATTACGAGGTGGCCTCGCTCGAGGAGATGGCAAAACGCTACGCGGGGAGTAACGGTGGCTGATTCCGAGCAGCAGACGATCGACGAGCTGAGCATCAACACCGTCAGGACGCTGACGGTCGACGCCGTCCAGGCCGCCATGTCGGGCCATCCGGGCGCACCGCTCGCCCTCGCGCCGGCTGCGTACGTCCTCTACACGCGGATCATGCGCCACAACCCCGGCGATCCGACCTGGGTCGACCGTGACCGCTTCGTCCTCTCCGCCGGTCATGCCTCGATGCTTCTGTACGCGAGCCTGCATCTGTCGGGCTACGACCTGAGCCTCGACGACATCAAGCAGTTCCGCCAGCTCGGCTCGCGTACGCCGGGGCATCCCGAGAGCTTCGAGACGGCGGGCGTCGAGACGACGACCGGCCCGCTCGGCCAGGGCTTCGGCAACGGCGTCGGGATGGCGATGGCCGAGAAGTTCCTGCGTGAGAAGTTCGGTGCCGAGGTCTGTGACCACTACACCTTCGGGATCTGCTCCGACGGCGACCTGATGGAGGGCGTCGCCTCGGAGGCGGCGTCGCTTGCCGGGCACCTGAGGCTCGGGAAGATCGTCTACCTCTACGACGACAACAAGATCACGATCGACGGCCCCACCGAGCTCGCGTTCTCGACCGAGAACGTGGAGGAGCGCTTCCGCGCCTACGGCTGGCACGTACTCACGGTCGAGGACGGGAACGACATCGAGGCGATCGAGGCCGCGATCCGCGCCGGGATGGCCGAGGAGGAGCGCCCGACTCTGATCAACCTTCGCACCGTGATCGGCTTCGGCTCGCCGCGCGCCGGCACGAGGAGCGCGCACAGCGACCCGTTCCCCGAGGAGCAGGTCGTCGCGACGAAAGAGGCGCTCGGCTGGGATCCCGAGGCGAAGTTCCTCGTCCCCGACGAGGTCTACGCGCACTGGCGCGACCGGACCCGCGAGCGCGGCGCCGC
>CAWEVP010000011.1:0-183968 GCA_963812555.1 uncultured Actinomycetota bacterium
CAGAAGCAATACGTAGCAATTGTTATTGCTTCGTTAATTTTAGTATTGCTACGAAAGAATGTTACCGTGACATCAACTGTTGTTCACTTTTAAATATTATCCAAATGTTTGGGAAATCATGCACTAATTTTTTCTGGTATTGTCTCAACTTCAACATTGGTCATTGCCAGTAGTCATCACGAAAGAATCTAACCGTGACATCAAATGGAGATAGCAAAAGCAAAGATGTTATGATTGCTCAAATATTTACTTAGGTTTTTGTGGGAATAATCGTCATGGATAAAAAATTCTTTTAGTAGAAGTAGAAAAAACAATAGCAGGTGCAGACTTGCTCAAACACCCTTATTATCAAGCGTGGAGCAATGGTGAATTAACTAGGGAAGATTTAAGTGCATATGCTCTGCAATATTATCCTCATGTAGAGGCCTTCCCAGCTATTTCAAAGCTTTAGAAAGCGTATCCTGAAGAGCAATACGTTCTTTGTTATTGGTGGTAAACTCATAGGCTGCATCTGTTCAGAGTGGAGGTCGGTGTCAGGTCTTGCAATACGACACGACGCGGCGAAACCAGGACCTGCGAAGCCGGTGCCAGGTCTTGCATTCCGACAGTCCTAGACCTGGTGTCAGGTCTTGCATACGACGCCGATGCGTGATTGCAAGACCTGACACCAGAACTGCAGAAGAAGTCTGGGGCGCGCTCTAGCGAACCAAAACCGGTGTCAGGTCTTGCATTCCGACACCGAAGCGTGATCCGAGGCCGTTCCCAAGTCTGTGGAGGCCGGTGTCAGGTCTTGCAATACGACACGACGCGGCGAATACAGGACCTGCGAAGCCGGTGCCAGGTCTTGCATTCCGACAGTCCTAGACCTGGTGTCAGGTCTTGCATACGACGCCGATGCGTGATTGCAAGACCTGACACCAGAACTGGGCCGGGCGGCCCAGGCCGTTCCCGGGTTTGGATCCCGACGCTCATGTGTGATTGCAAGACCTGACACCAGGGTTGGGGTCGGGCGCCGAGGCCGGAATCCGACACCGATGTGTGATTGCAAGACCTGACACCAGGGTTAGGGCGCTGGGTCGGCGTCAGGCGTCGCGACGGTAGGTCTCGAGACCGGGGCGGATCGACTTCTCGTCGAGGAACTGCGCCAGCCCCTGCTCGCGGCCGCGCTCCGTGTCGAGGAACTGCGACTGCTCCAGCTTCGCGTACAGGTAGTCCTCGGCGATCTCCCAGCTCATGCTCTGGGCGTGCTTGAAGCCGAGCTTCGCCGCCCGCAGCACCACGGGATTCTTGTCCAGGAGCTCGCGGGCGAGCGTCTCGACGTCCGCACGGAGCTGCTCGCGCGGAACGCTCCAGTTCACGAGGCCCATCTGGGCGGCCTTGCGGCCGTCGAACGTCCGCCCGGTCATGATGTAGAGCAGAGCGTCCCGAACACCGACCGTCTCCGCCAGCCCGCGGCTGACGAGGCTCCCCGGCGGGATCCCCCAGTTCACCTCCGAGAGACCAAAGGTCGCCTCGTCGGCGGCAACCGCAAGATCGCAAGCACAGAGCGGAGTGAACGCGCCGCCGAAGCACCAGCCGTTCACCATCGCGATCGTCGGCTTCGCGTAGGTGCGAAGGAGCCGCCACTGCCAGTAGTTCGAGTCGCGCCGCACCCGGCGCTGCACGCCCTCACCCTGCTTGTCGACCTCCCGGAAGTACTCCTTCAGATCCATGCCGGCGGAAAACGAATCGCCCGCGCCCGTGAGGACGAGCACACCGCAGCGATCGTCCTCATCGAGGGCGAGCAGCACCTCCACCATCTCCGCGTTCAGACGGGGATTCATCGCGTTTCGCTTCTCCGGCCGGTTCAGCTCGACCCACGCGATCCCCTCGTCGAGATCGACGCGCACCGCTTCCCAGGATCCGACGTTCATTCGCTCGCTCCCCTCTGACTAGAACACGATCGTGCGATTGCCGTGAACGAGCACCCGGTCGTCGAGGTGCCAGCTGACCGCGCGGGCGAGCACCACCCGCTCGATGTCCCGACCGATCAGCGCCAGCTCATCCGCCGAGTTCCGGTGCGTCACGCGCGCCACGTCCTGCTCGATGATCGGGCCCTCGTCGAGATCCTCCGTCGCGTAGTGCGCCGTTGCCCCGATCAGCTTGACGCCTCGCTCGTGCGCACGGGCGTACGGGTTCGGCCCGGCGAACGCAGGCAGGAACGAGTGGTGGATATTGATCACCGGTGCCCCAACCCGGCTCAGGAAGTCCGCCGAGAGGACCTGCATGTACCGGGCGAGCACCACCAGATCGATCTTCCCGTCGAGCAGCTCGAGCTCCCGCGCCTCCGCATCCGCCTTCGTCTCCGGCGTGACCGGGACGTGGTGGTACTCGACGCCGAAGGGCGCGACGTCCGGCCCGAGGTCGGGGTGGTTCGAGATCACGCACACCACCTCCATCGGAAGCTCGCCGCGCCGCCAGCGCCAGAGCAGGTCGAGGAGGCAGTGGTCGTACCGCGAGGCGAAGAGCGCGACGCGCTGGGGCGTCTGCCCGACCCGGAGCCGCCAGTCCATGCCGAACTCCGCCGCGATCGCGGCGATGCGAACCTCGACCTCGTCGCGCCGTGCCACCAGGTCGGCGAGATGGAACTCGACCCGCAGGAAGAAGCTGCCGCCTTCCGGATCGGTGGAGTGCTGGTCCGAGTTGATGATGTTCGCGCCAAGCTCGGCGAGCGTCGCCGACAGGGCTGCGACGATCCCGAGCCGGTCGGGGCAGGAGACGATCAGACAGCCCACCTCCGAGTCCCTCACGAGCCTCGCTCCCAGCCCGTATAGGTGCAACCGAGGCAGGCGCTCGCCCGTGCGCTCGCCCGTGTGAGTGCGTTCTCCTTCACCATGACAGAGCCCTCGAGCATCGAGGGTTGCTCACCATACGCTTTCAGCCGCTCGTAAGCCTGAGACACCGGCTACCTCCGGTGGGGGCGGGCCCGTGGTCACCCGCGCGGCCCGAAGCTGGGTCCGCCGCACCTCGAGGCCGCACATCCAGCTCAGGGCCCTGCTGGACGAAGCGGCGCCGGCCCGCGAAGGGCGGAGCCCGTCTCGAAGCGTGACGATGCTCAGACTCCGGCAGTCGTGCGCCAGCCCTCGGCGTAGGTCGTGCGGGCCACCTCCGAGTACGGGCAGGGGCTCACGACCACGCGGATCTCAGCCTGGACGTGGCGCTCGACCACCGGCTTCGACGAGCCGCCGTCCTCCTCGCCCCAGACGAGCACGAGCTCGGCGCCGACTTCGATGTCGGCGTCGACGATCGCGAGTGACAGGAACGACCGCTCGTTGTAGCTGTAGCCAGAGAAGGTCGAGACGCCGACCATGCGGTCGCCGTGCATGACGCGGTCGTTGGGCCAGGTCGAGTAGTTCGAGAGCGGGAAGTCGATGTACTTCGCATGGTCGCCCTTCTCGAACAGGGTGCCGATCGTGCCGGCCACGTCCTCGCCGTTCCAGGCCAGCGTCACCTTCCGCCGCGGCGGCTCCCCGGTCATCCGCTCGAGCGCCTCCCGGCCGATGAAGTCGTGGTCCGGCTTGATGAACGACCCGTAACCGAGGTCGAACGGCGTCAGGTAGTAGTCCTCGATCTCGTCGGAGTAGAAGCTCCCGCCGAGGGAGCCCGTCGCCTCGTAGCCGTTTCCGGGCAGCCACTCGCGGTAGGAGCGCATCTTCTCGCCGCTGAAGACAGCCGGCAGCGGGCACGGGATCCAGCCCGACTCGAGCGTGTTTGTCGCATAGACACGCGAGCCGACCTGGCGCAGCCCGTAGTCGGCGCCGGCCTCGACGAGCGCCGCCCTCACCTCGTCGCGCTGCTCCCACGGCCCGAAGAGCTCCATGCCGGGCGCGCCCGACATCCCGTGGTGAAGCGCACGCACGGGATGGCCGCCGATCGTGAGCCAGCCCATATTGAAGAACTTGATCTCGGGCAGCCGCCCGCCGTTGGCCTTCTCGAGCACAGCGAGCGCCGTCGGGCCCTGCACCTGGAAGCGATAGAGCTTGCGACCGCCGGTCGGGTTGACCGCCGTCCGCTCGTCGCGCTCGAGAGTGACGTCGTAGCCCCCCGTCTCGGCGTGGAAGGCGACCCAGTTGTGAGCCGAGGGGCGCCCGACAAGCGAGACCTTGTTCTCGTCGAGGAAGAAGAGGATCGCATCGCCGATCACGTATCCGTCGTAGTTGCAGGCGACGAACTGCTTGGCCTTGTCGACGGCGGCATTGGCGAACGTATTCACGCCCAGATCCGACAGCAGCCGGATCGCGTCGGGGCCCTCGACGTACAGGTCGGTCATGTGGTGGGACTGGTCGAAGAGCGCGCTCGTCTCGCGCCACGAGACCTGCTCATCCCGCCAGTTCGAGAACTCTGCGGCCACGGCCGGGTACACGTACGGGCCGATCTGCGAGTTCCGCGCCAGCTCGACCGGGCTTCCGGCCTGCGCGATCGCATCCTCAAGGCTTCGCTGACTCATGGGCGACTCTCCTCCTTCGGGCGGCGGGAATGAGCTCTCAAACGATGCTTCGCAAGAGGGGCGCGCCCTCGAGGCGCTCCAGGGCGGCGTGATCCTCGAGCACGAGGTCGAGGTTGAGCTTGGCCAGGCGGGCGTGCTCGCGGGCGACCTCCTCGGCCCGCGCACCGTCCCCCACCCGGATCACGTCGATCAGGACCCGGTGCTGATGCTGGGCGACGATCAGGATCTCTCGCGATCGAGGCAGGAACGCCTGGCTCGAGACGAACGCTCCCGGCGCCGCAAACGGCAACGCGGATGCCTGGGCGACCGCCCGGGCAAGCGTCTCGCTCTTCGCAAGCTCGACGAGCGAGGCGTGGTAGCCGTCGTTCAGCTCGACGTAGCGGAGGAGCGACTCCGGCGACAGGTCGTCGACGACGCGGTCGAGAGCCGCGACCGCATCCCTCAGGCGGCCGAGCTCGTCGGGGGACCGAAGGCGCTCGGCCGCGAAGCGCGCAGCGGTGCCCTCGAGCACCGCGCGCAGCTCGATCGCATCGGCGATGTCGGCCCGCGTGAACGCGCGAACGACGAAGCCTCCGCTTCCGAGCTGCTCGAGGAGCCCCTCGTGAGCGAGCGTCCCGAGCGCGATCCGCAGCGGGGTCCGGGAGACGCCGAGGCGCACCGCGAGGGCGACCTCCGGGACGCGTTCTCCGGGAGCCAGCTGGCCGTCGAGGACGAGCTCCCGGACACCGAGGGTGGCTTTCGCCGTCTGGGAGCTCCGGGACTGGGCGCTGCCCGACTCGAACGCGCTCGGCGGGGCGTCGTTGCCCATCGCGCCGAGCATACAACGATCGACTCACTGCATGCAATTTCAGGGTGCATCGGCTTTACCGTGCCAAAATCCCCGCCTCGTGCATGCACACGGCATGCAGGAGGCCTCACGCGCCGGCGCCGGCGACGTCGGGCGTGCCGTAGGTGTGAAAGCTCTCGATCGTCTGGACGCCCCAGAACTGGCCGCGGGCCCGCTCCTCGCCGCTCCAGACGATCGGCTCGAAGTCGGGGTCGTAGACGAAGTAGCCGCCCGTCGTGACCTCGACCCGGTTCCCGCCCGGCTCGAATCCGTACAGGAAGAAGCCCTGGGCGATGCCGTGCTTCGAAGGGGCCGCCTCGATCGGCACCCCGTTGTCGACGAAGAGATCGGCGGCCCGAAGGCACTCCTCCCGCGTGTCGACCCAGAACGCCACGTGATGGAGTCGCCCTCGCGCACCGTAGTGATCGGCGACGTAGATCAGCTCGTGGGCGGCGATGGAGAGGCTCAGCCACGCACCCGCCTCGGTGCCGTCCTCGAGCTCGATCCGCTCGTAGAGGCGATAGCCGATGTGCTCCTGCATGAACTCACGGCTCGCGCGGACGTCCGCCGCCAGCACGTTCACGTGGTCGAGCCGCTTTACGGAGGCACCTCGGCCGACGTAGCGCTGGGGCTGGTTGCGCCACGACGGGCGGAGGTGGTCGGGCGGGGTGTACCGCTCGGCGTCGTAGTAGAGCTCGAAGCTGTGCCCGTCAGGATCGGTGAACCGGTAGGCGGGACCGTGGCCGAGATCGCCGTCGATCCAGCCCGAGCCGAGGCCGGTCGCCTCGATCGCGGCGACCCTCCGCGCGAGCGCGGCCGGGCTCCAGGCCCGGAGCGCCAGATGCCCGAGCCCTGCGGCGGGCGACTCGGTGAGCTTGAGGCTGTAGCGGAGGTAGTCGCCGAAGCCGCGCAGATAGACCGACTGGCCTTCGCGCGCCTCCTCTTCCATCCCGAGCACGTCGACGAAGAAGCGCAGGCTCTCGGCGGGCTTCGGGGTCAGGAGCTCGACGTGGCCGATCCGGGCGACGTCATGCAGCTGCTCGCCCGCCCCAGCGAGTGGCCGGTCGCCGGCGGCCCCCTCTGACTCCCCGCTCACTGCTCGACGAGCTTCCGCAGGCCGTCGAGGTCGTAGGAGAGCTCGCCTGCCTGAAGCCGTGCACGCTTGATGCGCTCCTTCTCGAGCCGCTCCCTGCCGGCGGCGAGCACCTCGTCGAGCCGTTCGCGTTCGACGACCACCGCGCCGTCGTCGTCGAGCACGACCAGGTCGCCCTGCCGGATCGTCGCCCCTCCGACTACGACCGGGTCGCCGATCGAGCCCACGACCACCTTGTCGGAGCCCCGTACCCGCACGTAGCGGGTCCAGACCGGCAGGCCGAGCTCACGCAACTCGGCCACGTCACGGACGGCGGCGTCGACGAGCAGCGCCGCCACGCCGCGTCCTTTTGCCTGGGTTGCGAGCAGCTCACCGAGGAGAGCGAAGGGCGCCGGCTCCGGCATCGTCAGGACGAGGACCTCGCCCGGCTGTGCCTCGGCGATCGCGGCGTGCACCATCAGGTTGTCGGCCTGCCCGCAGCGGACGGTCCTGGCCGGCCCCGCCGCCCGCGAGCCAGGGATGACCTGCACGAGATCGAGGTCCACGACCTGGGAGCGGCCCGCCGCCTCGTGAACGGTGGCGCTTCCCAGCTGCGCCAGCTCGTGCAGCCGTGCCGGATCGTCGAGCTCGCTCACAGTGCCTCCACCACCTGTGGCGTCACCCGCTGGAACGCCTCGGCAAACCGGATCCCATCATTCCCGGACGAGCGGCGGGCGTGGTTGCCGCGCTGCTCGGCGCGCTGGTCGTAGTAGGTGCGGAGGTACGCCTGCGCCTTCATCTCCTCCATCGCCGCTCGCTTCTGCTCGATCACCGGGGTGATGTCGACGAACGTCGTGGGCGTGAAGTTGCAGAGCTCGGGCTGGTGCGGCTCGAACAGGAGCAACGCGGGAGGCTCCACGATCTCGAACGCACTGGCGACGCCGGCGCCCGCGGCAAGCGCACGTGCCCGCTCGACGGCGAAGAACGCCTCGGCGTGATCGGGGTTGAACGGATCCTTGTCGGTGTGGGTCAGCAGGACGTCGGGCTTGAACTCGCGGATGACGTCGGCGATCCGCATCAGCGCCAGCCGGTCGATGTCGAGCGGGTAGTCGCCGAGGTCGAGGGCGAGGAAGTCGGCACCCAGAGCGGCCGCCGCTCGCTCCGCCTCGCCGTGACGGATCTCCTTCACGCGCCCCTCGGTCTGGCCGGGCTCCTTCCAGAGCTCGCCCGACTCGCCCCGCTCCCCGTAGGAGAGCGCCACGACCCTGGCGATGCCGCCGGCCCGGGTCGTGACGGCAATCGCGCCGCCGGCACGCCAGACGAAGTCCGCCGAGTGAGCGCCCACGACGAGCATCCGCCTGCTCACCCGGCCACCCGCTTCGATCCCTCGACGATCATCTCGCGGATCTCGCCGTCGTCGAACCCGGCCTCGAGGAGCTTGTCGGCCCAGATCGCGAGTCCATGTTCGACCGGCGGGTAGTCGGGGTTGCCGAAGTCGCTGGAGAAGAAGTTGCGCTCGAGGCCGACCGCGCGAACGCCGTCGAAGACATGCTCGAACGTCGTCTTGCCCGTGAGCGGCGTGCTGAGGCAGCGCTCGATCAGGCAGCCGCGTTCGACGAGCGCCACCTGATCCTCGATCGAGAAGTCCTGGCACGTGAACTCGGGGTGCGTGACGACGACAAGCTCGACCCCCTCCTCGAACGCCGCCTCGACGACGGCGAACGTGTCGTCCCTGCCGAGATGCGCAGTCGCGAGCACGAGCCCGTGACGGGCAATCGTCTGCAGCACCGCTCGTGTCTGCGGCAGCACCCGGCCCGCATCGGCGACCCGTACCGGCTCGATCGCGAGCCCGGCATCGCGGAGCTCGTGCTGGATCCGCGCCCACAGGGGCACGTGCTGCCCCGGCGCGGGCTCCGCGCGCCCGGCGGTCTCAGCCGGAGAGTCTACGGTGGGCATCCACACGATCCGCGCTCCCTCGCGCGCCGCGATCTCGACCGCGAGTGCGTTCATGCCGCCCACGGCAGCGTTCAGCGTGAGCGTCCCGATGACGCGGACGCCGGGGACGACCCGGCCGACGACGGTGGCCCGCTCGGCGGTCGAGGTGTAGTGCGACTTGAGCGCGAAGCCGGCGAGGCCGGCCTCGGCGAACCGGTGTGCAAGCTCGACGTCTTCGATGCGCCGCTTCATCACGTCGGGGCCGATGTGGGTGTGGAGGTCGTAGCCTCCGGTCACGAGCGCCTGAGCCCGCTCGCTTGGGATGACGGTCTCCATCGGCCCCTACTCTATGACGGTTCGGTCGAGGGCGGCCAGGACCGCCCGGCTGGCGCGCGCGATGTGCGGCTCCACGCCTAGCGACAGGAGCAGCTCGCAGGCCGCATCCATCTCCTCCACGCGGCGGGCCGCGTGCAGGCGGCTCCCCTCCACGAACCGCTCCAGCAAGACGGGCCCGATCGCGGCGCCGAGCTGGCCCTCGAGCCAGTCCCGCCGATCGATCGCCTCGGCTGCTGCGAGGCTCTCGAGCGCGGCTGCCGCAAGGCCCTTCATGAACACCGAGCGGAGGAGCTTCATCGCCGCTGCCTCGCCCGGCGCCGTCGAAACGACCTCGACGGGCATCCCGAGCGGCGCAAGCGCCTCGGCGAAAGCCGCGGCCCCGCCGCCGGAGGCGAGGACGGGGGTTGCAAGTCCCCGCGCCGGGACGGGCCCGAGCAGGGCGACATCGGCGAAGCGCGCGCCGGCGCCTTCGACGAGCTCGGCCAGGCTGCACTTGAGAGCCGGCGAACCGGTGTTGAGGTCGGCATAGACGGCCCCGGCGACGAGCCCGGGCAATACCGCCTTTGCGGCCGCGTGTGCGGTCGCCGCCGTGGTGAGCGCCAGCACCACGGCGGCCCCGGCAACCGCGGCCGACGGTTCGTCCATCCGCTTGACGCCGCCCGGAGCGGCGGCTGCAACGGGGTCGTAGGCGCGCACATCGGCGCCGGCAAGCACGAGGTCGCCGGCCAGCCGTGAGCCGGCCTCGCCGAGGCCGAGAACCGCAATCGTGGTGGGCCTGCTCATCAGGCGGCCCTAGCGAAGCGTGCGCCCGAGAGTCGCCCGGACGGCCGCCGCGATCTCGTTGACCCCCGGCAGGTAGGAGTCCTCGAGCGGCGGGCTGAAGGGAATCGGCTCGAACGGCGCCCCGACACGGCCGATCGGGGCGTCGAGATGGTCGAAGGCCGCCGCCTGCACCTGCGCCGTGAGCTCCGCGCCGAAGCCGCCGTGGACGACAGCCTCGTGTGCGACCACCAGCCGGTGCGTCTTCTTGACCGACTCGACGATCGTCTCCAGGTCGAGCGGCACGAGCGTGCGCGGATCGATCACCTCCACGTCGATCCCGTCGCCGGCAAGGTCATCGGCGACCTCGAGCGCGTCGTGCACGAGCCGCGAGAGCGCGACGACGGTGACGTCGCGCCCGGGCCTCACGACGCGCGCGCTGCCGAGCGCAACCGGCTCGGGATCCGCCTCGAGCTCTTCGCTGCGGAAGTAGAGCGTCTTGTTCTCGATGAGCACGACCGGATTTGGATCGGCAAGCGCGGCGGTGAGAAGCCCGGCGGCATCGGCGGCGGTGCTTGGCATGGCCACCTTCAGCCCGGGGACATGGGTCAGCCAGGCCTCGAGGCTCTGCGAGTGCTGCGCGCCCCCTCGCTGGCCGGCCCCGCCCTGCGTCCTCAGGACGAGGGGCACTTGCAGCTGGCCGCCCGACATGAAGTGTGCTTTCGCGGCCTGGTTCACGAGCTGATCGAGGGCAAGCGTGACGAAGTCGATGAACATGATCTCGACCACCGGCCGCAGCCCCGACTGTGCCGCCCCGATCGCGATCCCGCAGATCGCCGCCTCGCTGATCGGCGTGTCGCGAACCCGCTCGGCACCGAACTCCTCGGCGAGCCCGGCGGTCGCGCCCCACGGGCCGCCCTCCGCCACGTCTTCCCCGATCACGAAGACGCGCGGGTCGGCACGCATCGCCTCGGCAAGCGCCGCTGTGATCGCCCGCAGATAGGTCGTTTCGGCCATCAGGAAGGCGCGTAGACGAACTCCGCCGGGAGCCGCGGCGACGGGAACGGGCTCGACCGAGCGACATGCTCGGCCTCGTCGACGATCGCGCGGGCCTCGCGCTCGAGCTTGACGGAAGCCCTCTTGCCGAGCCAGCCCTCGTCGGTGCCGCGGCGCTGGAGCCTCAGGATCGGGTCGAGCCGCTGCCACTCCTCCCGGGCGAGCGCCAGGCGGTAGCGCTGCGGATCGCCCTCGTAGTGGCCGCGCAGCCGTTGGGTCAGACACTCGAGCAGGAACGGACCTGCGCCCGTCCTGGCCTCGGCCAGGAACCTGCCGAACGCTTCGTGAACCGCCACGGCGTCGTTCCCGTCGACGGTCTCCCGGGCAAAGCCGTACGGAGCGACGGCATCGCTTACACGCTCGATCCTCGTATGGGCCGAGCGCGGCGTGAACTCCGCGAAGCCGTTGTTCTCGCACACGAGGATCACCGGCAGCGACCAGAGGGCGGCCAGGTTGACGGACTCGGCGAAGATCCCGCCCTGCGCCGCCCCGTCACCGAAGAAGACGACGGTTACCTGATCGCCGCCGAGCAGCCGTACCGCGAGCGCGCTCCCGAGTGCGAGCGGAACGTTCCCGCCGACGACTCCGGTCGCGCCCAGGAACCCGTGCTCGACATCGACGAGGTGCATCGAGCCGCCGAGCCCGCAGCAGAGCCCGTCCACCCGCCCCATCAGCTCGGCGAGAACACGCTCGGGCGGGGCGCCCTTCGCGAGTGCATGCCCGTGGGCGCGATGGTTGCTGTAGACCACGTCGTCCGGACGCAGCCGGCTGCACACGCCGGCGGCGACTCCCTCCTGCCCGATGCTCAGGTGGACGAGCCCGTGCACCTCGTCCGCGCGTGTCAACTCACCAACCCGCTCCTCGAATACGCGGATCAGCCACATGAGGCGCAGAAGCTCGAGGCCGCCGCCGTCCTCGAGCGTGCCCTCGTTGCCGGCCACTCGCTAGTGCGCGGGAGCGGCCCCAACCGCTCGCTCGACTGCGGCCGCGATCTTCGCCTCGTCCGGGAGCAGATACTCCTCCATCGGCTGACTGTAGGGGATCGTCGCATCGAGCGCGGTGACAAGCTGGACGGGCGCCTTCAGGGCGTCGAAGGCCTCTGCCGCGACCTCTGCGGCGATCACGGCCGCCGCCGACCCGTGACGTGTCGACTGGTCGGCGACCACGAGCCGGCCCGTCTTTGCGACGGAGGCGAAGATCGTGTCCGTGTCGAGCGGGGCCAGCGTCCGGGGGTCGATCACCTCGGCCGAGATCCCGCGCCCGGCGAGCTCCTCGGCGGCCGCCAGCGCCTTGTTGACGAGCCAGCCGATTGCGACGATCGTCACGTCGGTCCCCTCGCGGCGCACCGCCGCCTCACCGAGCGGGACGACGTACTCGCCGTCGGGAACCTCGCCGTGCTCGAGGGTCTGCAGGTAGTGGTGGAAGTAGACGACCGGGTTGTCGTCGCGAATCGCAGCCGTCATCAGGCCCTTGGCATCGGCCGGGGTCGAGGGAACCGCGACCTTGAGGCCCGGCACGCCCATGAACATCCCGTAGATCGAACCGGTGTGCTGGCCCGCCCACCCGGCCGTGAAGCCGTAGCCCGCCTTGAGGACGACCGGGACTTTCACCTGTCCGCCCGACATGTAGTGGAAGCGCGGCGCCTCGTTGACGACCTGGTCCATCGCGACCAGCATGAACTCGGCCATGTACAGCTCGACGACGGGCCTGTAGCCGGCGAAGGCCGCGCCGATGGCCATGCCGATCTCGGCCGTCTCCGAGATCGGCGTCACGCGCACCCGGTCGCTGCCGAACGCCTGCAGGAACGGATCGCCCTCGGAGGTGGCGATGTTCTGGCCGAAGTAGAGCACCGTCTCGTCGCGGGCCATCTCCTCGCTGATCGCCTCGGAGATGGCGGCTATGTAGGGAAGCTCGTGTGCCATGTGTCCTCCTCCGCCTCAGGCGTAGACGAACTTGGTGGCCTCTTCCGGGGCCGGGAATGGGCTCTCGAGGCCGAAGGTGACGGCCTCCTGCATCTCGTCGCGCACACGCGCCGCGATCGCATCGGCCTCGTCGGCGCTCAGCGTCCCGTCGCTCACGAGGCGGGCCCGGAAGCGTGGGACCGGGTCGCCGCGCTTGGCGGCCTCGTACTCCTCGGTGTTGCCGAAGACGGTGATCGCCTCGTGCTCCGGGTAGTGCAGCGGGACGCCGGGCGGCGCGATCAGGTTGCCGTGGGCGGAGAGGCGGTAGACGAGCGACTCGACGAGCGTCGGGCCCGCACCGGAGCGGGCGCGGTCGACGGCCTCCCCCACCGTCTCGTACACCGCGACCGGGTCGCCACCGTCGACGGAGACGCCCCGCATGCTGTAGGCGGTGGCCTTCACCGCCAGCGGCTCCCCCGCCGCCGCATTCGCATCTTCCTGCTCGACGCGCGTGACGACGTTGTAGTTGTTGTTCTCCATCACGTAGACGATCGGCAGCCTCCAGAGGGACGCAATGTTGAGCGACTCGTGGAAGGCACCCTGCTTCGAGGCGCCGTCGCCGAAGAAGCAGAGAACAACCTGGCCCTGCCCGCGAATTTGGGCCGCATAGGCCGCGCCGGTCGCATGCGGGATGCCCTGGGCGACGATGCCCGACGTGCCGAGGAACCCGCGGGAGACGTCGGTCAGGTGCATCGACCCGCCATAGCCCTTGCAGAGGCCCGTCGAGCGGCCGTAGATCTCGGCCATCATCGCCTTCGCGTCGGTCCCGAGCACGAGCGGGTAGCCGTGGCAGCGGTAGGTCGCAAGGAGCTGGTCGTCGGGGCCGAGCGTCGCGAGCGAGCCGACGATCGAGGCCTCGGCCCCGTCGGCGAGATGGGTGTGCCCGCGGATGACGCCCACGTGCTCCTCGAAGGTCCGCTTCACGCGCTCCTCGAACTCGCGGATCCGCAGCATCTGGGTGTAGACCCAGGTCAGCCGTTCAGTGTCGAGCGCCTGCACGGGCATCCAAGCTCCTTTCTTCGGCCCTGATCATCCTTTGCGGCAGTCGGTGTGTGTGCCAGTCTCATGGGACGAGCTGAGCGGCGCTCGTCGCGTAGGCGCGATCGAAGATCTGGTCGATCGGGAGGTTACGCAGCTCCTCGGAGAGGACCTCGATGCCCCAGGGGCCGTCGTAGCCGTGCGCCCGGGCGGCTTCGACGTAGCGGCGGATCGGGAACTCGCCCTGGCCGGGAAGACGCCGGTAGTTCACCGTCTCGTCGATCAGATCCGGCATGTCCTCATAGCGCCCGTCCGAGAGCTCGATCCAGGCGAGCTGCTCCGGCGGAATCCGCCGGAGGTCCTCCGGGCCGATCCCGAGCTTCGACATGTGCCAGGTATCGATTGCAAGCCCTCCGTTCGGCGCCCCCGCGCCCTCGGCGAGCGTGAGTGCGGCCTCCAGGGTGCGCACGTTCACGTCGAACGGCATGAACTCGTAGACGACCTTCGCCGCATGGTGCTCGGCCGCGTCGGCGCAGAGCTCGGCATAGCGCTCGGTCAGCTCGGAGAGCTCGCACTCGACACCCGGGATGTTCCCGACCTTGACGTGGTGAGCCTCGAGCACGTCCGCCGCCTCCCAGAGGAGCGCGCGTGTCCGGTCGGAGTCACGGCGGCGCTCGTCCGACTCCGGCAGGAACCAGTTCCAGAGGAACTCGAGCTCGAGGTGCCGGAGCCCGTTGTCGTCGAGGACCCGCTTCACCTCGGCCAGCGTCCTCGTCTCGAGGATGTGCTCGAGGTCGGCGTGCCAGATCCCGATCCCGCTGAAGCCGACCCGGGCGGCCTGGGCCGCACGCTCGCTCACGTCGAAGAGGCTCCATTCGCGCCCCACGTGCACCTCGACGGGCCCCGAGACAGTCCAGTAGAGCCCGAGCACGTCGGCGTTGGCGGCCATCGTTCGTTCTAACTTAACGGTTGGCGGCGGCGGGCGCCAAGGCCTGCCCGGCGCTGGCGTGAAGGCGTCCCGGGGTTTAGGCTGCGCTCCAACCACTCCAGGGAGAGATCGATGGCGGCTGACTATGTGATCGTCGGAGCGGGATCCGCCGGCTGCGTGCTCGCGGCGCGCCTGAGCGAGTCCTCGGATGCAAGCGTTCTGCTCCTGGAGGCGGGCCCGCCCGATACGGCTCCCGAGGTTCATATCCCAGGTGTGTGGCCGATCATGCTCAAGTCGAGCCTCGACTGGGACCTGCTCGGAGAGCGGGAGCCGGGCCTCGGCGGCCGGCGGTTGTACCTGCCGCGCGGACGCATGCTGGGCGGGAGCGGCTCGATCAACGCGATGATCTACCTCCGCGGGAACCGGCTCGACTACGACGACTGGGCTGCAAGCGGCGCCGCCGGCTGGGGGTACGACGATGTCCTCCCCTACTTCACACGTTCGGAGGGTAACGAGCGTGGAGCGGACGATTTCCACGGCGCGGACGGGCCGTTCACGATCTCGGACAGCCGCTCGATGGCACCGCTCGTCGACACGATGCTCGAGGCGGCGGTACAGGCCGGCTACCGCTTGATTCCCGACCTGAACGTCGACCGCCCCGAGGGCGTCGGCCGCTTCCAGCTCAATCAGCGCAACGGCCTGCGCTGCAGCCCGGCCGACGCGTTCCTGCATCCCGCGACGGGCCGGCCGAACCTCGAGGTGCGCACGGGCGTCTTCGTGCAGCGCATCGTGTTCGAGGCCGACCGGGCCGTGGGCGTCCAGGTCGTCCAGGATGGGAAGGTCGAGACCGTGCGAGCCGAGCGCGAGGTGATCCTCTCTGCCGGCGCGTACCAATCGCCGGTGCTGCTGATGCTCTCCGGGATCGGGCCGGCCGAGGATCTGGAACCGTTCGGGATCCCGGTGCGAGAGAGCCTGCCGGTGGGCCGAAACCTCCAGGACCACTGCATGGCGAACCTGAACTACCTCAGCTCGATGCCGGCTCTTTTCGGCGTGTTCACCCCGGAGAACTTCGAGCTGCTCGAACGGGAGGGCCGCGGCCCGCTGACCTCGAACTACCCCGAGGCGGGCGGCTTCTTCCGTACGAGGCCCGACCTGCCTGCGCCGGACATCGAGTTCCATTTCTCGCCGTCGCTCTTCTACGACGAAGGGCTGACGGCCCCGCACGATCACGGCTATGCGTTCGGGCCCGTACTGATCAAGCCGGCGGCCCGTGGCTACGTGAAGCTGCGCACGCCGATGGCCGAGTCGAAGCCGCTCGTCCTGATGAACTTCCTCACGAACGACGAGGACCGGCGGAGCATGGTCGAAGGCGTCCGGATCGCGCTCGAGATCGCGTCGCAACCGGCGCTGAAGGCAGTCGACCGGGGCGCCGTCAGCGTCCCCGATTCGGATTCGGAGGCCGATATTCTCGCGTGGCTCGAGCGCTGCGGGCAGAGCGTCTATCACCCCACCTCCACCTGCGCGATCGGAGCCGTCGTCGACGCCGACCTGCGCGTCTACGGGACCGAGGGTCTTCGCGTCGTCGACGCGTCGGTGATGCCGACGATCACGCGTGCGAACACCCATGCGCCGACAATCATGATCGCCGAGAAGGCAGCGGACCTGATCCGCTCCGGCCCGGCGGCACCCGCAGCCGCAGCCACCGAGGCACGAGCCTGAAAGGAGCGTCATGAGCGCCACGACAGCACCCGAGGTCGACGAGAGAGCAGGCACGCTGCTCGACGAGCAAAGCTGGACCGGGAGGATCTACAGCGACGGCTGGGTGGACGCGCCGGAGCAGATCGAGACGCTCGAGCCTGCCACAGGGGAGATCCTCGGCACGGCGGGAGGCGGCAATCCAGCCTCGATCGCACGGGCGGCGAGCTCGGCTGCGGTCGCCCAGCGGGACTGGGCGGCGACGCCGATCACCGAGCGCGCCGCGATCGTGCGCCGCGCGGGCGAGATCATGGAGCGCCACCGGGACGAGCTGACCCGCTGGCTCGTCCGAGAGTCGGGAGCGATCACGGGTAAGGCGGCGGCCGAGATCAGCGCCTCGATCGGGCAACTCGACATGGCCGCCTCCCTCATCTCGCATCCTCTGGGCGTGCTGCTGCCGTCGCTGACTCCGGGACGGTCGAGCACCGCCCGCCGGGTTCCGGTCGGGGTGGTGGGCGTGATCACGCCCTGGAACTTCCCGTACGTGCTCGCGATGCGGTCGATCGGGCCTGCGCTGACGCTCGGGAATGCCGTCGTCCTGAAGCCGGACCCGAACACGCCGGTGACCGGCGGGGTCGTGATCGCGCGGGTCTTCGAGGACGCCGGCCTGCCTGAGGGGCTCCTTCACGTCCTGCCGGGCGGGCCTGACGTCGGGCAGGCGCTCGCCGCCGACCCGAACGTTCGCATGATCTCGTTCACCGGCTCGACCGCTGCCGGCCGGCTCGTCGGCGAGACCGCCGGACGCGCCCTGAAACGAACCGTGTTGGAGCTCGGGGGCAACTGCCCGCTCGTCGTCCTCGACGACGCCGACATCGAGGCGGCCTCCTCGGCCGGTGCGTGGGGCTCGTTCCTGCATCAGGGCCAGATCTGCATCGCGGTGAGCAGGCACCTCGTCCATGAGAGCATCGTCGAGGAGTACACGGCTGCGCTCGCCGAGCGCGCCGCACGGCTCCCGGTAGGGAATCCGGCCACCGACGACGTCGCGCTGGGTCCGATCATCAACGAGCGGCAGGCCGGCCGCGTCCGCCGGATCATCGACGACAGCGTGGCCCAGGGAGCAAGGCTCGTCACCGGCGGCACCAACGACGGCCCGTTCTTCACGGCCACGGTCCTCGGCGACGTCTCTACCTCGATGCCGGCCTACACCGACGAGATCTTCGGTCCGGTCGCGCCGGTGATCTCGTTTCGCGACGACGCGGAGGCCGTCGCGCTTGCGAACGGGACCGAGTACGGCCTGGCCGCTGCGGTGCAGTCCGGATCGCAGCAGCGCGGGGCGGCGATCGCCGAGCAGCTCCAGGCCGGGATGGTCCACATCAACGGCCAGACCGTCAACGAGGAGCCCCCGGCGCCCTTCGGCGGCTTTGGCGTCTCGAGCAACGGCGGCCACTTCGGCGGGGTCACCCAGCTCGAGCTGTGGACGGAATGGCAGTGGCAGACGAGCCAGGACAAGGCCACGCCCTACCCCTTCTAGAGACGGGTGCTACTCGGGCACGTTGAGCTCGATGCGCAGCCCGTTCGGATCGGTGACGAAGAGCTGCCGCAGGCCGGCGCCGGGGACGACGTTCGCGGTCGCCTCGACGCCGGCCGCGGCGAGCCGTGCCACCAGCGCCTCGTAACCCTCGGCGGCAAACGCCACGTGCTCGGTCGGGGCGGCGTCGACCTGCAAGCCCATGCGCGCGGCGTTCGCCTCGTAGCTCGCGCGCTCTGCGACGTGCACGCACGGGACGCCGCCGAGGTAGAGCCAGAGCCCGAGGAAGGGGAACGGGGGCCGCTCACCGTCCTCGAACCCGAGCACGTCGCAGTAGAAGCGCCGCGTCTGCTCGAGGTCGTCGGTGAGGACGAGCAGGTGGTCGAGCCGTCTCAGCACCATCATCCGCTCGCGGGCCCGGGACGCGTCCGCGCGTAGGCGATCACCGGCTCGATCGAGGTGGGATCGACCAGGGCGTCCGGCCTCACGACCTCGCTGACGGGAACTCCGGTGAGGATGCGCTTGACCGGCAGCTCGAGCTTCTTGCCGGTGAGCGTGCGCGGGATCGTTGGCACCGACACGATCGTGTCCGGGGCATGGCGCGGCGAGAGGGCGGTGCGCAGGGCGGCCGAGATCCTGCCCCGCAGCAGGTCGTCGAGTTCCAGGCCTGGGGCGAGCTGGACGAAGAGGACGAGCTCGTCGTCGGCTTCGAGATGAACGACAAGACTGTCGTGAACCTCAGCGAGGTCCTCGAGCACGTCGTAGAACTCGCCCGTGCCGAGCCGGACTCCGCCGCGGTTGAGCGTGGCGTCGGAGCGACCGGTGACGACCGAGGTGCCGCGCTCCGTGAAGATGATCCAGTCGCCGAAGCGCCAGACACCCGGATACCTGTCGAAGTACGTCGAGTGGTAGCGCGTGCCGCCCGGGTCGTCCCAGAAGCCGGTCGTCATCGACGGCATCGGCGCGCGAATCACGAGCTCGCCGAGCTCGCCGACGACCTCGTTCCCGTCGAAGTCGAACGCCGCCGCGTCGACCCCGAGACAGCGGGCCGACATCTCACCGGCGTACACAGGCAGGAGCGGGTAGCCCTGAACGATCCCGGAGCAGAGATCGGTGCCACCACTGCCGAAGTTGAGGAAGACCGACGGGTCGACGTTGCCGTAGAGCCATTCGAAGCCGTCGGGAGGCAGCGGCGAGCCGGCGAGGGCGATCGAGCGTAACGAGGAGAGATCGAATCGCCGCCCCGGCTCGATCCCCTGTTTCCGGCAGGCGAGGACGAATGCGGGCCCCAGCCCGAGCAAGGTGGGACGCGTCTCCTCGATCAGCTGCCACTGGAACGAGAGGTCGGGGAAGCCGGGGTTGCCGTCGATCATCACGATCGAGGCGCGCAGGAGCAGTGTCGAGACGAGCGCGTTCCACATCATCCACGCCGTGGTCGTGAACCACTGGAGCCGGTCCCCCGGGCGCAGGTCCCACGACAGCCCCTCGTTCTTGAAGTGCTCGACCAGGATCCCGCCGTGGCAGTGGATGATCGCCTTCGGGAGGCCGGTCGTACCAGACGAGAAAAGGACGTACAGCGGATGCGAGAACGGCACCGGCGCGAACTCGAGCGGGGCCGGCTCGGCCAGGAGCTCGTCCCAGGAGACCGTGCCGGGGAGGGTGTCATCCTCACCGCCCCGGTAGGGCACGTGCACGACGGCCCGCAGCGTCGGCAGCTGCGAGCGGATCCCGGCCACCTGCTCGCGGCGGTCGATCACCTTGTCGCCGAAGCGGTACCCGGCGATCGCCAGCAGGATCGTGGGCCTCAACTGACCGAGGCGATCGACGACACTGCGCACCCCGAACTCCGGCGGGCACGCCGCCCACACCGCACCGAGGCTCGCCGTGGCAAGGAAGGCGACGAGCGTCTCGGGGATGTTCGGTAGGTTCGCGACCACGCGGTCGCCGGGCTGGACGCCGAGGCGCTGGAGGCCGGCGCGCGCCCGCGCAACCTGATCGCGGAGGTCGCCGAAGGTCAGCTCGAAGCGCTCGCGTGTCTGGGAGACGGCGATCACGGCGACCGAGCCGAGATCCTCCTCGTTGCCGAGCGCGTGCTCGGCGTAGTTCAGCCGGGCCCCGGGGAACCACTCCGCCCCCGGCATCGACCGTGATCCCAGCACGCGCTCGTACGGCTCGTGGGCCCGCACGCCGAAGAAATCCCAGAGCGAGGCCCAGAACCCGTCGAGGTCCCCGACCGACCAACTCCACAACGACTCGTAGTCGGCGTGATCGATGCCGCGCTCCCGTCGGAGCCACTCCAGGTAGCGGGCGAGCTGCGAGCGCTCGCGCGCATCGGCGTTCGGCTCCCAGAGGATCTGGCCCTGCGTCACCGTCATGCGATCACGGGACGAGGACGGCGCGGCCGGTGACCTCGCCGTCCCGGAGGGCGGCGAGCACATCGTTGACCTCGTCGAGGCGGTGCAGCTCGGTCTTCAGCGTCAGGCGGCCGCTTGCCTGGAGCTGCACGAGCTCCCAGAGATCGATCCAGCTTCCGACCAGGTTCCCGGCGATCGTCGTCTCCTGGGCGATCAGCCCCACCGAGGGCACGCCGATCGTGCCCCCGTAACCGACGACCGAGTAGACACCTCGCCGGGCGAGCAGCTCGAGCGATGCCGCATGCGTGGCGTCGCTCCCGACGAAGTCGAAGACGACGTCGGTGCCCTTCCCGTCTGTCGCCTGGCGGACCGCGTCGACCACGTCCGCCTCCCGGCCGATCACCTCGTCCGCGCCGAGCTCCTGCGCAAGCCGCTGCCGGCGCTCGTCCGTCTCCACTGCGATCACCCTCGCACCCCCGAGGAGCTTGACGAGCTGGAGCGCGATGTGCCCGACACCGCCGACCCCGATCAGCGCAGCGGTGCTGCCCGGCCCGAGGCGCGGCAAGAGCTTCTTGACCGCGTGGTAGGCCGTGATTCCCGCATCTGCGTGAGGCGCCACCGCGGCCGGATCGACCCCCTCGGGCAGCAGGAGCAACGATCGTTCGTCGACCAGGACGAACTCTGCGAACCCACCGTCCCTGGTGAGGCCGGTGAACTGATGGCGGTCGCAGTGCATGTCGAGCCCGCGCCGGCACGACACGCAGAGGCCGCAGCTGTAAGGCGGGTACACGAGCACTGCGTCGCCGACCGCCGCAGCGGTGACATCCCCGCCGACGGCATGGACGAACCCGGCGTTCTCGTGCCCCAGCACGAGGGGCAGCGTCACTCCTACGGCGTCCATCAACCCTTCGATTGCATGAAGGTCGGTCGCGCAGACGCCCGCTCCGGCGATCCGGACGACGACGTCTCGGGCCGCAACCGGTTCGGGCTCGGGCAGCTCGACCAGCTCGAGAGGGCTGTGGTACGAGCTGAGCAGTGCCGCTCTCACGACCGTGCCGCTTTCACGACCGCGCAGTCTTCATGAGGGCGCAGTCTTCATGACAGCGCAGCTCTTCATGAGGCTGCCAGGTAGCCGTGGGGGTCGGCGTCGAGATGGTCGGCGAGCCTCGTCGCGAGCGCCATGATCGTCAGCGATGGATTCACCGACAGCGTCCGCGGAACGAGCGAGCCGTCGCCGACGAAGAGCCGCTTCACCTCGTGGCTCTCACAGTCGCGGTCGACGACCGACCGCTCGGGATCGTCCCCCATCCGACAGCTCCCCTGCACGTGGGTGGAGGCGAGGCCGGTCCAGCAGATCTGCTTCGCGCCCGCCGCCTCGAGCACGCGGCGGCTGAACTGCAGGCCCGCGTCGATCCGCGCCTGCTCGCCCGGGTTGAAGTCGACGTCGAAGCGCTCGCTGCCGTCGTCGCCCGTGACGACGGCGCTCGTGTTCTCGTCGTTCGCCATCGCGAGCAGGCCCACCCAGCGCCGAAAGCCCCGCGCCGCCTCGACGAGGCGCGGGCCCCAGAGCGGGCCGCGCTCGTCGGTGAGCGTCGTCGCGAACGAGATCGGGTCCTGAATCGTCGTGGCCTCGATCACGAAGCCGCCGTCCTCGTCGTGCTGGTGCTTCATGCAGTGGGCGGAGATCGGGTAGACCAGGTGAGCGTCCTGCGGCTCGTCGAAGAGGCCGTAGACGAGGCGAACCGGGTGCAGGCCCAGGTAGCGCCCGATCGCGTCACCCTGAAGGCCCGAGCGGCGAAGGAGCTGCGGCGTGTTGAGGGCCCCGCCCGCAGCCACGACGACCTTCGCGCGCACGAGTCGGCGCTCGCCGGCCTCGTCGACGTACTCGACACCGGTCGCCGTCGGCCCGCCGGCGAAATCTTCGACGCGCACGCGGTCGACCGGTGCGTTCGCCCGCAGCTCGAGCAGTCCCCGCGCCCAGGTGTCGTGGATGTAGGTGTTGAGGGTCGACTTGCCGGCGTTCGTAGGGCAGCCCTGGAGGCAGGAGCCGCAGCGCGTACAGTTCGCGTCCGTATACGAGTGAACCGGCTCGAGCTCGGCCCCGAGCGCACGGAAGCCCGGCTCGACCGTGTAGACGCTCTTGCACCAGTCGCGCCGCTCGCGCACGCCGAGCACGCTCTCGACCCGGTCGTAGTACGGGTCGAGGTCTGCAGCCGCAAACGGGCGCCCGTCGGCGTTCGTCAACCCGGTCGCGGCATGCCACTTCGCGACGTCGCGCTCGTGGGCACGCAGCGCCACCTTGGTGTTGATGGTCGTCGTCCCGCCGACGCAGCGCCCGGCGAGAAACGCCACCGGCGGCGCGTTCGGCGGGAATGCCAGCCGTAGCGGCCAGAAGAGGTCGTGGGTCGCCTTCGCCTCCCAGCGTGTGAAGTCGTTTGCGGTCAGATGCGGGCCGGCCTCGAGCAGCAGGACGTCGCGGCCGCGCCGGGCGAGCTCTCCCGCGACGACGCCGCCGCCGCCGCCGGAGCCGACGACCACGATGTCGTAGCTCTCTCTCATGCGATCCCCAGGTAGGACCAGTCCTTGGCGAGGCGCCGTGCAAGGGGCGAGTTGAAGTCGATCTCGGCCCAGGCCCCAGGGCCTTCGCGGCCGGGAGCGACGAAGTCGCTGTAGTACGCCTCGATCGCGAGAGCGCGAACGAGCGCGAAGGCCGGTGTGTGCTCGAGCTCGGCCAGCGCGCCGGCGCCTCCGGGTACGGCCTGTGCCAGCTCGTCGATTGCCTCGAGCGCGTGCCCGCGGGCGCCCGGCGGCATCCCCGCGAGAAGGGCATCGACGTAGACGACCGACCCGACACGACTCGAGCCGGGGACGATCAGCTCGCAGAGAGCCTCGACGGCCGCACCACCCTGTGCGTCGAGTACCTGGAAGCCGCTCATTCTCCGCCCGTGACCGTCCGCACGGTCTTGGCGTGCTCGCGAAGCAGGTAGGCGGAGTGCAGGCGCTCGGGATGCTCCCTCAGCTCGGCAGCCGTTCCCTGGTGGACGATCCGCCCGCCTTCGATCACGTAGGCGGACTCGGCGAGGCCGAGGGCGACGTGCACGAACTGCTCGATCAGCAGGACTCCGACACCCTCGGACGCGGCCAGCTCGAGCGCCGGGATGAGACGCTGGACGACGACCGGCGCGAGCCCCAACGAGAGCTCGTCGACCAGGACGAACTTGGGTCGCGAGACGATTGCCTGCGCGAGCACGACCATCTGCTGCTCGCCGCCGCTCAGCGTCCGGGCCGTCGCGCTCCATCGTTTCTCGAGTTGCGGAAAGAGCTCGAGCGTGTGCTTGATCCCCTCGCGGGCATCGGCGCGTGAAAGCGAATAGGTGGCGACCCGCATGTTGTCCTCGACGGTCAGCTCCGGCAGGAGCCGACGACCCTCCGGCACGATCGCGACCCCCGCCCTGCGGATCTGCTCGGGCCGCAGCCGAGTCAACTCGCGTCCGTCGATCTTGACCGTCCCGGAGGTCGAACGCAGCACCCCGCCGACGGTCAGGACGAGGGTCGACTTGCCGGCTCCGTTCGGCCCGAGCAGCGTCGTCACGGAGCCGGCGGGAATCTCGAGCGAGATGTCGTGCAGGACCGGGTGGCCGCCGCGGGACACGCAGAGCCCCTCGATCACGAGCTTCGAGGCCTCCGCGCTCATGGCGCCTGTGCTCGCGGCTCCGGTGCCTGCGCTCTCGGCTCCGCCGCTCTCCGACCCACCACCCTCGTGCCGGCTGCTTTCGGCCTCGGCGCTCACAGTGTTGTCTCCGTCCCCAGGTAGGCGCGCATCACGTGCTCGTCGCGCAGGATCTCTGCTGTCGGCCCGGAGGCGATCAGCTTCCCGAAGTCCACGACGGCGGTCGTCTGGCAGCAGGCGGAGACGAGGCTCATGTCGTGGTCGACAAGGACGACGAGCGCGCCGATCTCACTCGGGATCTTCTGGATCACCCGCGAGAGGTGGTCGGTCTCCTCCGCCGGAAGCCCGGCGGCGGGCTCGTCGAGGAGCACGAGCCGCGGCTGCCCGACGACGGCGCGGGCTACCTCGACCAGACGGCGGTCCCGGGCGCCGAGGACGCCGACCTTCGCCTTCGGCGAAGCCGTCAGCCCCACGAAGTCGATCGCCGCGAGCACGTCTCCCCGCCGCGTGCTGCGCTTCGCCTTCGAGTGCTCGTGGATCATCGCGACGTTCTCGTAGACAGAGAGCTTCTCGATCGCCATCTCGGTCTGGAAGGTCCGGCGAAGGCCCCAGCGGGCACGGCGGAAGTCGGGCATCTTCAGCAGGTTCTCGCCGAAGGCGGCGATCGACCCAGCGGCCGGCTTCACGAACCCGCTCATCACGTTGAAGAACGTCGTCTTTCCCGCGCCGTTCGGGCCGATCAGCCCGCAGGTGCCGGCCTCGAAGACGACGCTCATGTCGTCGATCGGGGTTACCCCGGCGAAGCGAACGGTGAGGCCGCTTCACCTCGATCACGATCGAGCCGCCTCCGGCCAGCCTGCGCACGGTGCGGTAGGCGAGCCGGACGAGGTTCGCCATGTCCTTCGGGAACTGCTCGGCGAGGCCGCCCGGAGCGGTGAGAAGCACCTGGAGCAGCCCCACCCCGAAGATGATCAGGAGGAAGTTCGGAGTTGACGCCCCATTGCGCCTGGAAGAGAAAGGGCAGGATCTGGTTGAAGGCGCCTGCGACGACGGCGCCCCAGATGCTGAAGATGCCGCCGATCAGCGCGGTCGCCGCGAGCGTCGAGCGAGTCCTGCGTCTGGAAGGTGATCGCCCGCGGCACTCCTACCTGGGCGGCGAGCAGGCAGCCCGCGACGCCCGCCATGAACGACGCGAGCGCGAAGGCCCACATCTTGTAGAGGGTGATGTTGACCCCCGCGGCAAGGGCAGCGGGCTCGCTCTCCCGGATCGAGGCCCACGCGCGCCCGGGCTTGCCTGCGACGTGGACCAGCGCGAGCAGGAACATGAGCGCGGTGACGACGATGATGTAGCGGTAGAAGGCGGTGTCGCTCACCGCCATCGACGGCCGGCGAACGGGCGGGGTGCTCGTCGTCAGGGCCCCGGTGGCGGAGACGCCCGTGAAGCCGCCGCCGCCGTTCGGGAAATCCGATTACCGAGAGCACGATCGTCGTCGCGCCCGCGAACATCAGCGTGATCAACGCCAGGTAGAGGCCGGAGAGACGCAGCGACGGCAGGCCGACGAGCACGCCGATCGCGCACGTGATCAGGCCGTCGACCACGAGGAGCAGCGGGAACGGGATCGATGTCCCGTAGGCAAGCCGCGCCCCGATCCAGCAGCCGAGCGAGAGCAGGGCCACCTGTCCCAGCGAGATCATCCCGACCCGCCCGTAGAGGATGCCGAACGAGAGCGCGACGATCGAGTAGATCGAGGCGCTCGCGAAGGTCGTCAGCCAGTCCGATCCGACAAGCTTGGGGAGCGCCGCGATGACGAACACGAAAAGCACGAGGATGACCACCGCGCGGATGACGGTTCCGCGCTCGAAGCTGAGGGATCGACGCGCGCGCGCGGTCGACTCGCTCGAGGCCTGTGCTGCGCTCATGAGCTCAGCCCGCCGTGCGCGAGATCGAGACGACGCGGCGGCGCGAGATCACGAGCAGGGCTGCGATCGCCAGCACGAACGGCGCCGCCGAGCGGTAGGCGGAGATGCTCGCATACGGGCTCGCGACCGACTGGCCGAGGCCCACGAGGATGCCCCCGAGCATCGTCACCCACAGCGACCGCAGGCGGCCGATCAGAGCCGCGGCGAGCGATGAGATGACGAGAAACGTCAGTGCCGAGTAATCGAGCGAGGTCAAGAGGTCGGGGAGGATCAGCCCGGCGGCACCGCAGGTCAGGCCGGACCCGAACCAGGCGGCCGCCTCGACGCGGCGAACCGGCACCCCGAGGGTGGCCGTGACCTCGCGGTCGTTCGCGAGCGCCCGCATCGCCGTGCCGAGCTTCGTCACGCGCAGGAAGATCGTCACGGCGGCTGTCATCACGATCGCGACCGCGATCGAGATGATCTGCGTCAGGTTCACGTTCGTGCCCGAGATCGAGTAGTCATGGGTCGAGCTCGGCAAGGGCAGGAACGCGCGCAAAGGCCCCGCCGATCGGCGCGCGCCAGGACATGATCCCGAGCAGGATCAGGGCGAGGGCGAGCGTGCCCATCATCTTCACGAGCGGGTCGCGGCGTGCGAACGCCCGCCCGAACGTCACCCCGTAGGCGAGGTTCAAGACCCCCCCGAACAGGACGCAAACGGTGAACGCAAGCCATTCAGGGCAGCTCGTGTGGTTCAGGAGGTAGTAGGCGATCAGGGCGCCCGCGGCTCCGATCGCGCCGAACGCCAGGTTCAGCACACCGGTTGCCCGATACAGCACGACCAGCCCGACGCCCGAGAGCGCGTACACGCCCCCGAACGCCAGGCCGATCACGATGAACGGCTTGAGGAACTCCCAGTTGACCCCGAAGATGCTCAACCCGAGCAGTCCGGTCATCGAAGCTCCTCGGGCGCCCTGATCGTCATGTCGTTGTCAGTACTCCTTGCGTCTGCCTTGCGTCTGCGGTCTGTCCGGGCTCGTTCAGGCCGTACTGCTTCTCCCAGGCCCGGGTCTGCGTGATCGCCTTGTCCACGGGGGCAATCGCCGTGCACCCCGTCCGGACGACGACGTCGCTGCCCTTGTAGTCGACGATGATGTCCGTGTTGTTCGGGATGTGGTAGGCGAGGTTGCCCACGTAGCACGGCGTGCAGAGCATGTCGGTCTTCTTGTCCTTCAGCGCGCGGACGGCGTCGTTGTACGACTTCGCCGTGATCGGCCCGGTGATGCTGAGCAGGGCCTGCGTGGAGAACTTCGCGTCCATGTAGCCCATCTGGGCGAACGACTGGGGCGCGATCGTCGGTGCGTACTTCTTCAGCACCTGGAACATGAGCGCGCTGTCAGGGCCGACCGACGGCGAGACCAGCGAGAACTCGCTGTTGATCCAGAGGTGTCCGTCGTACTGGGGGAACTGGCTCGCCATCAAGGTGTTGGCGATCGGCGTCGACGAGCCCCACATCAGCTTGTCCACGAGGTTCTGCTGGATCCCGGCCTTCAGGAACGCAGGCGCCGTGTCGGGCGTGAAGTCGAGGATGATCCCACCGCCGTTCCCGGCGAACTGGTACATCTGAAGCAGCTGCGAGGTTGCATCCGTGACGGGCAGCTGGGTCGGGAAGATCTTGACCTGGACGCCCTTTTCCTTGCCGAGCTGGGCAACCACCGTCGGCGTAGGCCGAGATGGTGTTCGGTGAGGCGATCGCGATCTTCTTGACGCCGGCGTTGATGAGCGCCTGCGCCGCACCGACGTTGCTGTAGCGCGGGCCGATGTTCGTCTCGGCGAACGCCGGGGTCGAGTAGCACTCGGCCTGCACGCCCGCGCCGATCACGACGTAGCCCTTGCTCTGATAGAAGGCCGCGTTCGTTCCGCACTCGGCGAAGCTCGTGTTGCCGACCATCCCCACGGCCTTGTCGCTGTGGATGGCCTTTTTCGCGAGCGCCTTCTCCTGGTTCGGGTCGAGGGCCTCGTCGTACAGCGTGTACTTGACCGGACGGCCGTTGATGCCGCCGTTGTCGTTGACGCAGTCGAAATAGGCGGCGGCGACCTTGCCGACGGTGGTGAAGTCGACGCCGGGGATCAGCATGTCGATTCCGTCGATCTTGATCGGGGCCCCGGTCGCCTTCTGGCCGGTTCCGAGACCGCAGACACTCTTGGTCGCCGAAGCCGTCCCGGAGCCGACGCCACCGGCAGTCCCGGCACCCGAGCTCGTGCTTACGCTCGCCACCATCACGAGGGCGAACACGGTGAGGATCCCGAGGAATCTGCGAGACCTCACCCCCATGTTCCCCTGCGGCAGTGCGTCCCTGCTCTTCATCAAACCTTCCCTCCTTTCACTGCTCACGTCGTTCATTCTCGGATGTGGAGACGACTTGGACGCTCCGCCGCGGGATCCCGATTTGGGGCCCCCGAACGGGCGGCCTCGGGTCATGGCTCCAGGTGAGGCACCCGCGTCGGCGTGGACGTCGGCATCCCGTCCCGGCAGTCCTTGCAAGGGGTGACTCGGCGAAGTCAGACACTCTGGGTCGTGATCTACGGGCCTTCCCTGGCACGCCGGCGGGCGGCGGCCATTGCTTCTCGAACGCCTGTACGTCGGATCGAACCGATGCTGACGCTCCTCCCTGAGCCGCGACTCTTCGCGTCGGCCGACCTTAGGGGATCGGCGTTCCGGCTGTCAAGGACGCGTTCTAAGGAGTGGAACGCGACCGTTCAAGCGGCCGCTCGGCCGGAGCGGAGCCCGAGCAGCCGGGCAGCGTTCTCCTTCAGGATCAGCGGCCTCACCTCGTCCCGAAAGGGCGCCTCGGCGAAGTCGGCGAGCCACCGGTCGGGTGTGATCAAGGGGAAGTCGGACCCGAAGAGCACCCGGTCCCGAAGCTGGGTGTTCGCGTACTGCACGAGCTTGGGGTCGAAGTACTTCGGCGACCAGCCGGAGAGGTCGATCCAGACGTTCTCCTTGTGCAGGCACACCGAGATCGCCTCGTCCTGCCAGGGGAACGACGGGTGGGCGAGCACGATCCTGAGCTCCGGGAAGTCGGCCGCCACGTCGTCCAGGTAGATCGGGTTCGAGTACTTGAGCCGTAGCCCGCCGCCGCCGGGAACCCCCGTGCCGATGCCGCTGTGCCCGCTGTGGAAGAGCGCCGGCAGCCCGGCCTCGGCGATCACCTCGTAGAGGCCGTAGGCACTGCGGTCGTTGGGGAAGAACCCCTGCAGGTTCGGGTGGAACTTGAAGCCCTTGACCTCGTGGTCCTCGATCAGCCGCCTCGCCCGCTCGACCGCGTCGGGCCGGGCTGGATCGACGCTCGCAAACGGGATCACGGCGTCGGGATTCGCCCGTGCGGCCTCGGCGATCTCCTCGTTCGGGATCGGAGCACGCCCGCTCCGCGATTCCCAGTCGACCGTGAAGAGCACGGCGACCATGTTCCGCTCGCGGTAGTAAGCGGCGACATCATCGACCGTCGGCAGCGGCTGATCGCTGCCGAAGTAGCGCGCGGCGGCCGCCCGGAGCTCGGGGGGCATCGGGTCGTGACCCGCCCGCGATCGCTCGGTATGGACGTGGACGTCGATCGCAGCCAGCGCGTCGACGTCGATCAGGGCGCGACCACCGCCTCGACGAGGAGCGGCGTCTTCCGGTCGACGAGAGTCGGGACGACCTCGTCGAGCACGGCCTCGAGCGAGGCCTGGTCGGACACCAGCCGCGACTCGCAGCCGAAGCCGGCGGCCAGCGCCTGGAAATCGAGATGCCCGATGCCGGGCCACGGGCCGGTGCCGCCCTGCAGACGGGCGAGCATGTCCATGACGGCGTAGCCGCCGTTCGACATCACGATGAAGAGCGCGCCGGCGCCGTACTCGACCGCGCCCCAGAGCCCCTGGATCGCGTACAGGGCGGAGCCGTCGCCGACGACTGCGACGACGGGACGATCGGTTCGAGCCAGCCTGAAGCCTGCGGCCGCCGGGATCGCGAAGCCGAGCCCGCCCATCGCCGCGCTCAGGTAGCCGAGCGGCTCGAGGGCCGCGTAGCGCTGGCCGAGCTCGGGCCGGCTCGACGGCGTCTCCTCGATCAGCACGGCGTTGTGCGGCAGCCGCGAGGCGAGGGCGTCGAAGACGTGCCCTGCCCGAAGCTGCGCCTCAGGCGCAAGCGGCTCGGGCCGCCACCGCGGCGGAGGAGCGGCGGCCCGCTGCACGAGGCGGTCTGCGAGCTCGTTGCAGACCGGAGCGGCCGGCGCGACGATCGAGAGCTCGGCCGCGCTGCGATACGCAGCGCCGGCGTCCGGCGTCACCACTGCCACGCGAACGCCGGGCCGGGTGAAGCGTCCGTCGTCGAACGTGTACTGCTTGAACGCGGAGGCTCCGACGCAGAGAACGGCGTCGTGCGGGTCGAGCACGGCCCGCAGCCCGGTCCGGTCGTGAGGCAGGTGACCGGCAAAGAGCGGGTGGTCCTGCGGGAAGCCCGCCCGGGCTCCGAATGCCTCCTGCCATACCGGTGCCGCGAGCCGCTCCGCAAGCCGCACGAGCGCAGCCCAGGTGGGGGCATCGTCGGCAAGGGCGCCCACGACGAGCGCCGGCCGCTTCGAGGCTCCGAGCAGCGCCTCGAGCTCGGCGACGGCGCGCGGGTCGGCCGCCCCGGCGTGGATCACCCGCTCGGCGGCGGCAGGCTCGCGCTCCTCCTCGGCCGGGGCGAGCCAGTCGTCCATGGGCACGATCACGATCGCCGGGCCGGGCCCGGCGACAGCCTCGTGCTCGGCGCGCAGGATCGCCGCGGGCAGGTCCTGGGCGCACGCGGGCTGCTCGACGGAGACCGGGTAGTCGCCGGCGAGCCCCTCGAGCTGCCCGCTGAGAAACGGCTCCGATGCGATGTGCCGGCGATCCTGCTGGCCGACGAGGACGACGAGTGGCGCGCGGTTGACGCGCGCCGTCGCGAGTGCGGCGACGGCGTTCCCGAGGCCTGCGGTCGTGTGCAGAAGGACGAGCGCCGGCTTGTCGCGGGCGATCGCGTAACCGGTCGCCATGCCGACGACCGAGGCCTCGTGGACGGCGAGGACGAAGCGCAGGTCGGGCGGAAGGTCGGTGACGAGCGGGATCTCCGTCGAGCCCGGGTTGGAGAACATGGTGGTGAGGCCCCGCTCGCGGAGCAGGTCGAAGAACGCGTCGCGAACGATCCTGCCGCTCATCGATCGCGCAGCCTACTCGCGGTGGGCGACGCGATCCCGCAAATAGTCCCAGTCGCGCTCGAACCGATACGAGTGCCGGTCCGGCGGCCCGGGCGCCGAGGTCTCGAGCCACAGTACGTTCGATCCCGCGCGCTCGTAGAAGGCGTGGACGCAGCCGACGCCCGTCCAGAACACGTCGCCCGGATACAGCGTGTAGGTCGTCCCGTCGGCGACGACGTCGACCTCCCCTTCGAGCATGACGTATGACTCCTCGAACGGATGGTCGTGAGGATGGGCGACCGCACCGGGCTCATAGGCGACCATGAACATCGTGTGGAGCTGTGCGTCGAGTCGCTTGTCGACGAGCATCTTCACGGTGATGCCGCTGTAGGCAAGCGCCGCCGTCGCCATGCTCGCCGACACGGTCGGATCGCGATACGGCCGCGCCCTGCTTGAGCCGGTCGAGGTCCATGTCGCCGCGCCGGAGCAGGAACAGGTTGCGGTTCCTCGGGTCGCGGACGTCGAGCCCGACCGGCTCGGTCTCGGGCGGGGGCCCGAGGAAGAACGTGTCGGGCGACTCGCCGGGCGGCCGGGGCGCGGGGCGAGAGCATCTCGATCCAGCGCGCGGCGCCCTCGGCGCGCCAGGCGTGCTCGAGGCCAACCGGGATCGCTCCGCAGGCGCCCGGCTCGAGCCGCACCGCCTGCTCGCCGAGGTACACGACCGGCTCGCCCTCGAGGACGTAGAAGCTCGACTCGAACGAGTGGACGTGCGTGTCGACGTAGCCGTCGGCGAGCTCGACGAACATGAGCCCCGTGTGCGTCGAGCCCGTGTGGGCGCCGACGACAACGGCCCTCGACAGGCCGCCGCTGTGGCCGGGCGGGCCCGGGACGAACTCGAGCTCCTGCTTGCGGACGAGGAGATGCATCAGTGGCCACCGTCTAGCACAGCAGCCACCCGCCGTCGACCTCGAGGTTGACGCCGTTGACGCCGCCGTTCTCGAGCAGGAACACGGAGGCGTCCACGATCTCGTCCATCGTGACGAGCCGTGCCGAGGGGAGTTCGCGCGCGGATTCGCTCGAGCGCCTCGGCCTTGCCGGCCCAGTAGGGGCTGTCGCCGATGATGCCGGGGTGGATTCCGTTGACGCGAACCGGGGCGAGCTCGACAGCCAGGGTGTGGACGAGGCCCGACGACGGCGCCGTTCACGGTGCTCACCGTGGTCGAAGCCGGATAGGGACGCCGCAGCGCGAGCCCGCCGAAGAGCAGCACCGAGGCGTTCCGGGTGAGGCGCGGCAGCGAGCGTATGGACGACCTCGGTGTAGCCGAGGAGCTTGATCGTTACGAGTCTCGTCGCCCGGGCGAGGTCGTAGTCCTTGATCGAGTTCTCGTCCCGCTCGATCGCCGCGATCACGAGCCGGTCGACCGGGCCGATCTCCGCGAGCGAGCCGGCGATCGTGCCGGGCAGGGCAAGGTCGACGGCGCACGCGGTCGGCGGTCGCCGGCACCGGCGATCGCGGCGGCAACGCCGGCGGCGCGCTCCGCGTCGCGGCCCGCGATCACCACGTCGCGGCCCTGCGAGACGTAGGACTCGGCGAGCCGAAGGCCGATGCCGGAGGTCCCGCCGACGATCATCACCAGGCCGGCACCCACGCGCGCCCACGATAGAGGCTGCGGTGCGGCCCGGTCAAAGCACGTGGCAGCGGAACGGCGCCGGCGGTGCGAAGATAACGCTGATGTGCAGGCGAAAACTTCACACCGCCAAGCTTCACGCCGGCAACGCTCGGACCGGGCGCGCCGAGCGCCTAATCTCTGCAGCTTGGCAAGCCGCCCCGATCAGCCGGAAGCAGCGCGAGGGTGAGGCTCCCGCCGGAAACGGCAAGGGATCCGGTGACGCCGGTGCCTACAGGACAAGGGCACCAGGGGCAAACGCAGCCGGCGCGGACGAGCGCAGCCCGAAACCGGGCGCTCGAGATCCGCGACGATCTGGGACGGCGAGATCCGAGCTCCATCGGGAGGGATCGGGCATCAGCCTGCGCGAGTTCGCCCGCCGGCTCGGGATCTCGCCGAGCGCGGTCTCACAGATCGAGACCGGTAAGGCGCGCCCCTCGGTCAGCACGCTCTACGCGATCATCACCGAGCTCGGGATGTCGCTCGACGAGCTCTTCAACTCGTCGGGCCGCGAGGTTCCGCAGGCTGCGGCCCGGCGCGAGAGCCGCCGGCGCGCACGGAGCGGCACGGTTTCGCTGTCGGACGGGCAGAGCCGCGTGCAGCGGGCCGGGTCGCGGGTCGTCGATCGACCTCGAGTCGGGAGTGCGCTGGGAGCGGCTGACGGCTCAGCCGGATCATGACGTCGACTTTCTCCATGTCGTCTACGACGTCGGCGGGTCGTCCTCGCAGGGCGGGCTTTTCATCCGCCATTCCGGCCGCGAGTACGGGATCGTGCTCAGCGGCACGCTCGAGGTCACCGTCGGGTTCGATACGTTCGTGCTCGGCCCGGGCGACTCGATCTGCTTCGACTCGACCGTCCCGCATGTGCTGCGCAACGTCGGCGACGAGCCGGCCCGCGGCGTGTGGTGCGTGATCGGCCGCCACGACGACGAGGGCACGGCCGAGGGGATCGAGGCGGCGCTCCGCGAGCTAGGCTCGCGCTAGTCGGCACCTGAGCTCGGCTCGCGCTCGACCGCCCCACGGGCCGGTCGGCGACGGCTCGTTTCCCGATCAGCTGAACGCGAGGCTCTGCGTCTTGCCCCCGCCTCAGACCTCCGCATCCTTCGACGAGAACAGCACCGCCGGCACCGGCGTCTCCGCCGGATCGACCCCTCTGACGACCACGTCCACGATCGTGACGACGAGCGAGGCGATCGGGACCGAGAGCAGCACGTAGAAGCTCCCGAAGAGGATCGTCACGCAGGTGACGGAGACGAGCACCACGAGCGGCGGCAGCCCGACGGCGCCGCCGAGGACACGCGGCGAGACCAGGTAGTCCTGGAGCATGCGGATCACGAGCAGGCCTCCGCCGGCCGCGGCGGCGACGTGCCAGGACGACGGTCAGGCCCACGCCGGCGGCGAGCGCGATCGCGACCGCGGGCCCGACCACCGGGACGACCTCGAGGATGCCGGTGCTGATCCCGATCAGCAGCCAGTAGGGCTCGCCGACGATCAGGAAGAGCGCGGAGGCGACCGTGCAGACGAAGGCGATCATGATCAGCTGGCCCGCGGATGAAGGCACCGAGCTTGGCCTCGATCAGCTCCCAGGTGTCGCGGAGCTTCTTCCGCTTCGGGCGGGCGATGAGGCTCGCGACCAGGTTGACGGCGTCGTCGCGCTCGAAGATCCAGTAGGCCGCGGCCGCGAGCGTGAACAGGATCGCGACCAGGACCTTGAGCGCCTCCTCGCCGATCGAGAGGGCCGGGATGGACGAGCGAGCCCGCGCCGCGGAAGGTGATGCAGCCGCTGCTCGACCTCGTTCAGGATCTTGGCTTTGATCCCGCCCCCGGCGTGCGCTTTGGGGCTTCGCGTGCGAGCGCCGCCTGCACCTCGGTGGTCAGCCGCGGGACGACGAACGAGAGAAACAGCGCCACGAGCCCCAGGAAGGCAACGTAGTGCGCGAGGATGCCGACGACGCGCGGAACCCGGCGCCGAGCGAGCCACTCGACGCCCGGCCGCATGGCCGCAGAGATCGTGATCGCCGAAAGCAGCAGCGCGACGACGATCCGCAGCTTCCACAGCGCGAGTGCGAGGACGATCGTCCCGACCGCAACGAGCGTCGTGATGAACGCACGCCGGGCAACCGGACGGGAATCCCAGTCCGGCGGGACGTGCGACACGACTCCATCTGTGGCCGCTGGGCCGTCTGTCTCGATCATCGCCTCGATGCCTGCTGCGGGACCGACGCCTCGCGCGCCGACCCGAGACAGAGTTCCCGGCGAACGGCTTCGCTAACCTCGACGCTTGCGCGCGGCGTTTGTGGAGCTCGGGTCCAGGGAATGCCACCTGTCGTGAGCACCCACGCCTCGTCTCCGGCCTCGATCCGTTCCGCGGCCACGCTCGACGCGTCGGTCCCGCTTTCGTCGAGTCCCGATCCCGGCGAGCCGTATCCGGTTCCCGACCCCGGCGAGCCGTACCCCGTGCCCGACCCCGGCGAGCCGTACCCCGTTCCCGACCCCGGCGAGCCCTACCCGGTTCCCGACCCCGGCGAGCCCTACCCTGTTCCCGATCCCGGCGAGCCCTACCCCGGCCCGGAATCGCCCGAGTCGTAGGCCCATCGCGGGCCTGCCCTGCCTGAACCAGCCGGCGCCGCGGTGGCCACCTCCCGGGGACAGTCCCCAGCATTGGCTCTGCGGGACGCGTCAGGAATGGGCGCCGTTCCCTCCGCCGAGGACACGGCTGCCTGGCTGCCCGAGACCTGGCTCGCGGCCTGTTTTTGCCCTCCCTCCGGGACAGGGGTGGGACATGCCCGCCCGGACGCGGCCGGCGCGGGCATTAGCCGGGGGAGGTTGTGAGCTTCGTCAGCCCTGGCAGCCAGCAGCTCAGCCCTGGGCAGCTCAGCCCTGGGCAGCTCAGCCCTGGGCGAGACGGCGAAGCAGCGGCACGGCGCCGAGCAGCGCCTCCTGCTCCTCGAGCGTGAGCTCAGCTCTCGATCGCCTGCGCCAGCCAGCCTTCGCGCCGCTGGCGGTCGGAGTCGAGCATGTCCCGCCCGGCATCGGTCAGCTCGATCAGCACCTGACGCCGGTCGAGAGGGTCGGGCCGGCGCGCGACGCATCCGGCTGCCTGGAGCTCCGACAGCGTGTGCGCCATCGACTGCGGCCGCACCCGCTCGGCCGCGGCCAGCGCGCTCGTCGTCATCGGCCCCTCACGCTCGAGCCGGGCGAGAACCATGACCTGCGAGATGGGCGCGGTGTTCTCGGCCCTGAGCCGGCGGACGAGCTGGCCGAGCACGATCCGGAGCTCGTTCGCCGCGCTCGTCACGTCGGGCCGCTCGGGCTGGGCGGACCGAAGCGGTGCGCGTTCTCGCCATCGCGAGAAAGTCTACAGGTAGACTGAATAAATATAAACAGGTAGACTGTGCAGTATTACTGTCCTTCCCTATCAGCGGCTCGCTCCGCTCGGGGTCGCGCCGAGCACCACGCCGCGCCCGGCGAGAACTACAAGTGGGTCGCGCTCTCGAACACGACCCTCGGCGTCCTGCTCGCCACGATCGACTCGTCGATCATGCTGATCGCGATGCCGGACGTCTTCCGCGGCATCCACCTCGACCCGCTGCAGCCTGGCAACAGCTTCTACCTGCTGTGGATGATCCTGGGCTTCCTGATCGTCTCGAGCGTGCTCGTCGTCAGCCTCGGCCGGCTCGGCGACCTCTTCGGGCGCGTGCGGATGTACAACACCGGCTTCATCATCTACACGCTTCGCGTCGCTCCTGCTCACGATCGACTGGATGGACGGGCGCGCAGGAGCCGACTGGCTGATCGGCTTCCGGCTCGTCCAGGGGCTCGGCGCCGCCTTCCTGATCGGGAACTCGGCAGCGATCCTCACCGACGCGTTCCCCTCGAACCAGCGCGGGCCTCGCGCTCGGGATCAACAACGTCGTCGGGATCAGCGGCCAGTTCATCGGGCTCGTCCTCGGCGGCATCCTGGCCCCGATCGACTGGCGGCTCATCTTCCTCATCTCGGTGCCCTTCGGCCTCTTCGGCACCGTCTGGTCGTACCTCAAGCTGCGGGAGATCGGGATCCGTACCCGCGAGCCGATCGACTGGCTCGGCAACGCCACCTTCGCGAGCGGGCTGATCCTCGTGATGATCGGGATCACCTACGGCATCCAGCCCTACGGCACGAGCACGATGGGCTGGCGCTCCCCGCTCGTGCTCTCGACGGCGGCAGCGGCGCCGCGCTCCTCGTCGCGTTCCTCGATCATCGAGCACCAGATCGCGCACCCGATGTTCCGGCTGCCGCTCTTCCGGATCCGGGCCTTCACCTTCGGGGTCTTCTCGAGCTTCCTGTCGGCGATCGCCCGCGGCGGCCTGATGTTCATGCTGATCATCTGGCTCCAGGGGATCTGGCTGCCCTCGCACGGCTACAGCTTCGCCTCGACGCCGCTCTGGGCCGGGATCCACATGCTCCCGCTCACCTTCGGGATCCTGATCGCGGGGCCGCTCTCCGGGTTCCTCTCCGACCGCCACGGGTCGCGCCTCTTCACGACCGGGGGGATGGTCGGCTCGGCCGTCGGCTTCGGACTGCTCGAGCTGCTCCCGGTCGACTTCTCCTACCTGCCGTTCGCCGCGATCCTCTTCCTGCTCGGGATGTCGATGGGCGCCTTCGCCTCACCCAACCGCGCGGGTGTGATGAACAGCCTCCCGGCCCGCGATCGCGGCGCCGGCGCCGGCATGAACCAGACCTTCCAGAACTCTGCGCAGGTGCTCTCGATCGGGATCTTCTTCACGCTCATGATCGTCGGGCTCTCGGGCACGCTTCCCCACTCGCTCGCCACCGGTCTCGAGGCCCACGGCGTGCCTGCCTCGACGGCAACGAGCGTCGCTCATCTGCCCCCCGTCTCGGTGCTCTTCGCCGCGTTCCTCGGCTACAACCCGGTTCAGCGGCTGCTACCGGCCCACGTCCTCCACCAGCTGCCGCACTCGAGCGTCGTCGCTCTCGAGGGGCGCGGGTTCTTCCCGCACCTGATCACCGAGCCGTTTCGCTCGGGCCTGCACGAGGCGTTCGCCTTCGCGATCACAGCCTGCCTCGTCGCAGCCGTGGTGTCCTGGCAGCGCGGCGGGCGCTACATCGCGGAGGAGACACCCGGCGAAGGCCTCCAGCGTGCCGGTCGAGGTCAACAGCCCGGAGCTAGCGCGTCCGATCCGCGGCGACGTCACGTCGCGGCTTGCGTGGCCGCGCCAGGCCTGGAACGCGAGCGAGCCGCTGAGCCCGACGACGAGCAGGGCATCGATCGGATGGAGGACCCCGATCGCAGGCACGCTTTCGCCGGCGAACGGCGAGCACGATCGCGACGAGAACGAGGATCGGCAAGGCCGAGCGCCTGCATCACGAGCCGACGGCCGAGCCGCCCGGCCAGGGCGAACAGAAACAGGAAGCAGGCTGCCGAGGAAGATGAGGTAGCCGAGCGCGATGTGGAGGTTGAAGCCGTGATCGAACTGCTTGTGGGTCAGCGTCTTTGCCTTGTCGGAGTTGCTTGTAGGCGTAGAAGGCCCCGTAACCCGCGGCGCCAACCTGGACGATCACCGCGAGGAAGACGACCGCCGCCCAGAAGCGATAGGCGACTCGGGAGGCGTTGGTCATGTCCGCTCCTTCTCTTTCAGGGTGCCTGCCTGGATTAGCCGTCGTGCGTGGAAGCCCCAACACCGTGAGCCCGAGGTCGCATGGTGGTGAGGTGGCATGGTGCTAGAGCTTCTCGGGCCGAGGCCCGCGGATCGCGACGGACGGCATCCTGCGACGATACGGCATCGGGCGGCGGCAGACACGGCGTGCAACACTCCCCGGCAAATTCGCCTCGTCCCGACCGGAGGTCGATCATGCCCCAGGCAGGCACACCCGTCGTCTTCGTCCACGGTCTCTGGCTCCACGCCGACTCGTGGGGCGCGTGGGCCGACCTCTTCCGCGAGCAGGGCTACACCCCGACGAGCCCCGGCTGGCCCGGCGATGGTGCCACGGTCGAGGAGACGAGGGCCAACGCCGGCCGGGTCGCGGGACACGGCATCAACGACGTCGTGGCGCACTACACGAGCGCGATCGGCGAGCTCGACTCGCTGCCGATCGTGATCGGGCACTCCTTCGGCGGCCTGATCGCGCAACGGCTCCTTGCGGCAGGCGTCGCGAAGGGCGCAGTTGCGATCGATCCCGCGCCGATCAAAGGAGTGCTGCTCCTGCCCCCCTCCGCGCTGCGCGTGGCCTCGATCGCCTTGCGGAACCCGGCCAACTCCCGGCGCGCGGTGTCGCTCACCCCGACTCAGTTCCGCTACGGGTTCGGAAACGCACTCTCGATTTCGGAGTCGGCCGCCCTTCACGAGCGCTGGTCGATCCCCTCGCCCGGAAAGCCGCTCTTCGAGGCGGCGCTCGCGAACCTGCTTCCCGGCTCGCCGGCGAAGGTCGACACCGGGGCGGCGAGAGGCCCACTGCTGATCACAGCAGGAGGGCACGACCATACGGTCCCGGCGACCATCAGCAAGCAGACGGCGAAGCTCTACCACTCGTCTTCGAGCGTGACCGAGCTGCGCGAGTTTCCCGATCGCGGCCACTCGCTGACGATCGACTCGGGTTGGCGCGAGGTCGCCGACTCGGTCCTCGAATGGCTCGCTGAGAAGGATCTCTAGCGGCGGAAGAACTCGACGCTCGCCGGCTCGAGCGGAGCCGACCCCGCGATGAGGTCTGCGGCCTTCTCGGCGACCATGATCACCGGGGCGTAGATGTTGCCGTTCGTCACGTAGGGGAAGACCGACGCGTCGACGACGCTGAGGCCGTCGAGCCCGTGCACCTCCATCGTTGCCGGGTCGACGACGGACCCCGCGTCCGTGCCCATCCGGCAGGTGCACGAAGGGTGGAGCGCCGTCTCGGCGTCACGCGCCACCCAGTCGAGGATCTCCTCGTCGGTCTCGACCTGCCGGCCCGGTGAGGTCTCTCCGGCGTCATAGGGCGCGAACGCCGCCTCCCCGAGGATCGCCCGAGCGCAGCGAATCGCCTCGACCCATTCCCGGCGGTCCTGCTCGGTGGAAAGGTAGTTGAACCGAAGTGCCGGGTGGGCGCGCGGATCGGCGGAGACGAGCTTGACCGACCCGATGGCGTCTGAGGTCATCGGGCCGACGTGTACCTGGTAGCCGTGTCCGCCGACCGGCGCAGAGCCGTCGTAGCGGATCGCGAGCGGCAGGAAATGGAACATCAGGTTGGGGTAGGCGGCCTCGTCGTTGGAGCGAACGAAGCCGCCGGCCTCGAAGTGGTTCGTCGCACCGGGGCCGGAGCGCAGCAGCAGCCACTCGGCGCCGATCAGCGGCCGCTTCCACTTCTTCAGCGCCGGCTGCATCGAGACGGGCTGCGATGCCCGGTGCTGCACGTAGACCTCGAGATGGTCCTGGAGGTTCTCCCCCACGCCCGGCAGATCGTGCACGGGCGTGACGCCGATCGCCTCGAGCTCGCGCGCATTGCCGACGCCGGAGAGCTGAAGCACCTGGGGCGAGTTGAACGCGCCGCCGCACAGGATCACCCTGCCGGCGGCGATCGTCTCGGTTCTTCCGCGCTGGGTGACCTCGACGCCGACGGCCCGCGTCCCGTCGAAGACGATGCGGTGGACCAGGCTGCGGCAGCGGACCTCCAGGTTCGGCCGGCCGCGGACCGGCTTCAGGTAGGCGCGGCTCGCGTTCACGCGCCGGCCGCGCGAGATCGTGCGGTCGAAGCGGGCGAAGCCTTCCTGCCGGTAGCCGTTGACGTCGTCGGTCAGCTCGTAGCCCGCCTGCTGCACCGCCGCGAAGAACGCCCGCTCGAGGGGCCCATCGGCCCCGCCCCGCTCGAGCGTGATCGGGCCCTCACCGCCGCGGTAGGCGTCGGCGCCCGCCAGGCAGGTCTCGAGCCGCTTGAAGTAGGGGAGGCAGTGGGCGTAGTCCCAGCGCTCGAGCCCGGGCACGGTCGCCCAGCGCTCGTAGTCGAGCGGGTTGCCGCGCTGGAAGATCATCCCGTTGATGCTGCTGGAGCCTCCGAGCAGCTTCCCGCGAGCGTGGTAGATCCGCCGCCCGTTCATGTGCGGCTCGGGCTCGGACTCGTACTTCCAGTCGTAGAGGCTGTTCCCGATCGGGAAGGCGAGCGCGGCCGGCATCTGGATGTAGCAGATCCCAGAAGCGATCGGGCCGCCCCGCCTCGAGGACGAGCACCCGCGTCGAGGGGTCCGCGCTCAGCCGGTTGGCGAGCACGCACCCTGCCGACCCGCCGCCGACGATCACGTAGTCGTAGCTCAAGCCACGGCCCCGCAAGCCACTGCCTCTCGCGATCGCTAACGGCGGTGTCAGACACCGTCTAGAGTGCGCAGGACACGTTCTCCAACCCCCCTGGGCGAACCGCGCCGAGACCTGCCCGGAGCTCACGAGAGGACGACCGTCTGGAGCTCGGTGAAGGTCTCCATCGGTGCAGGCCCGCCGACGCGGCCGAGGCCGCTCGCGGTTCCCGCCCGGCCGCCGAACGGCAGGTGGCTCTCCCAGTAGTTGGAGGATTCGTTCACGTTCACCCACCCCGTCCGCACCGAGTCGGCGAACCGGAGCCCCCGCGCCAGATCACGTGTGAAGACCGCCGCCAGCAGGCCGTACGGTGAGGCGTTCGTCAGCTCGATCGCCTGCTCGAGCGACCCGATCTCGACGATCGGGGCCACAGGGCCGAAGGTCTCCTCACGCGCGACGAGCGAGTCCGGGGGCACCCCGTCGAGGATGGTCGCCGGCCAGTAGAGGTCGGTCGGGTAACCACCGGCACGCGCGCCGCCGGCAACCACACGCGCGCCGCGCTCGACCGCGTCGGCGACGTGCGCATCCATCTTCGCGGCAACCGGCGCGTTGTTGAGCGGCCCGAGCGTCGTTCCCTCCGCAAACGGGTCACCGAGCCGGCTGCGCTCGGCCGACGAGCCGCGAGAGCCGGTCGACGAACTCCTCCCGCACCGCGCGGTGCACCAGCAGCCGCTCGCCGGCCGTACAGCTCTGGCCGGCGCAGAGGAAGCACGCCGTGACCGCGGCCTCGGCGGCCCGCTCGAGGTCGGCGTCGTCGAGGACGACGATCGGTCCGTTCCCGCCCAACTCGAGCACGCACGCCTTGCCGGCGGCAGCCTGCGCAACGAGCGCGCCCGGTCGCGGTCGAGCCGATGAAGCCGACCGCCTGGGTGCCGGGGCTGCGGGCGATCTCGTCGCCAACCTCCGGGCCCGGCCCGGTGACGAGGTTGACGACGCCCGGCGGCAGATCGGCCTCGGAAATGCACTCGGCCAGGGCGACCGCCGCCACCGAGGTGGTGGGAGCGGGCGTCCAGACGACCGTGTTCCCGCAGGCAAGCGCGGGCGCGATCAGCTCGGCGGGCATCGTGTAAGGCCAGTTCCACGGCGTGATCACGCCGACGACTCCCCGTGGCCGCCGGATCGAGGAGCACGCGCTTGCCGGGCGAGACGGAGCTTGGCAGCCGGCCTTCGAGGCGCTTTCCGTCCTCGGCGGCGTTGCGCCAGTAGAGGGCCAACTCGTCGACCTCGTCGTAGGCCTCGGCGTGGAGCGGCTTGCCCTGGTCGAGCGTCAAGGTCCTCGCGAGGCCGTCCCGGCGACGCTCGACCGCGTCGGCGACCCGGTGGAGCGACGCCGCACGCGCGAAGGGGGTCTCGGCCGCCCACGCCTCGGCGGCGCGCCCGGCGGCGTCGATCGCCCGGCCGGCATCGACGCGGCCGCCCTGAGGCACCTCGCCGATCGCCTCCCCCGTCGCGGGAGAGATCGCCGTTGCGGTCTCGCCCGAGGCCGCGTCGACCCAGGCGCCGTCGACGAGCATCCGCATCCGGTGCGCCGTGCTCACTCGCCCAACCTGACCGGGCCCACCTCTGTGGCCCAACCTTCAGTGGCCCAACCTTCAGTCGCCCAACCCTCGTTCAAGCGGCCACCGGGCTAGTCGCCCAGCTCCGTGCGCCGCCGGTCGACGTACGCCTTCAGCTCCGCACGCAGATCGGGGTCGAGAGCGGGCTCCTCGTACTCCTCGAGCGTCCGCTTGTAGATGTCTGTTGCCCGCGCGGCGGCGTCCTTGCCGCCGTCGCGCACCCAGCGCTCGTAGTTCGAGGTCGAGGTGAGCAACGGCCGGTAGAAGCACTCGCGGAAGCGCTCGAGCGTATGCGCGGCGCCGAGGAAATGCCCGCCGGCCCCGACCTCTTCGTGGGCACCGAAGGCGAGTGTCTCCTCGCTGATCTCGAGCGGCGTGAACTCGACCTCGAGCATCCGGAGGATCTCGACGTCGACGACGAACTTCTCGAAGCACGAGACGAGCCCGGACTCGAGCCAGCCCGCCGCATGCATCACGTAGTTCGCGCCCGGCGAGCATCGTCGGCAGCATCGTCATCATCGCCTCGTAGGCGGCCTGGGCATCGACCGTCTGGCTCGAGGTGAGACCGCCGCCCGAGCGCCACGGCAGGCCGAACCGCCGCGCGATCTGGCCGGTGCACAGCAGGCCGATCGCCGACTCGGGCGTGCCGAAGCTCGGCGAGCCCGACTGCATGTCGGTGTTCGAGAGGAACGAGCCGAAGACGACCGGGCAGCCCGGCCGGACGAGCTGGGTGAGCGCGATCCCGGCGAGCGCCTCACCCATCTGCTGGGCGAGCGTGGCGGGGATCGACACGGGCGACATGGCACCCATCAGCAGGAACGGCGTCACGATCACGGGCTGGTTCGCCCGGCAGTACTCGAAGAGCGCCGCGAGCATCCGATCGTCGTAGCGAAGCGGCGAGTTGACGTTGATCAGCGAGATCATGCAGGGCGTCTGCTCGATCGAGTCCCGGCCGAACACCATCTCGGCCATCGCGATCGTGTCGAGCGCGTTCGGCCCGGAGGTGACCGAGCCCATGAACGGCTTGTCCGAGAGCGACAGCAGGTTGAAGACCATGTCCAGGTGGCGCGAGTCGAGCGGCACGTCGTTCGGCTCGCAGATCGTGCCGCCGACCGAGTCGAGCTGCGGGAACGCCTGCGCCAGCCGCGCGAGGTTCTGGAAGTCGGCGAGCGTCGCGTCGCGCCGTTCGAGGCCGTCGCGGATGAACGGGCAGCCGTAGACCGGCGAGAAGACCATGTGGTCGCCCCCGATGTGCACGCTCCGGTCCGGGTTGCGCGCCTGGAGGTCGAACTCGCGCGGCGCCTTCGCGACCTGCTCGAGCAGGAAGTCCGGGTCGAGCTTCACGTTCTGGTCCGTGACCTCCTGGCCCTCGGCCCGGAAGAGGTCGAGCGCCTCGTCGCTCAGGAACTCGACGCCGAGCTCCGAGACGATGCGCCGCCAGCCCCCGTCGAGCGTCGCCATCGCCTCCTCGGACAGGATCTCGTACCTCGGCATCCGGTTGATCAGCACCTGGCCATCTCCCTTCCTTCCTTTTGCTCGTCGAGCAGGCGCTCGAGCGCGGCCTCGAGCCCTGCCTCTCCCGTCTCGCGCACCTCGAGCGGCAAGCCAAGCAGCCCGGCTGCCCGCTCGGCCCTCACGCGGAGCGCACTGGTCGGATTCTGCGCGAGCCAGACGACCCGCGTGTAGTGACCGAAGTAGTCGTCCCGCAGCTCGGGGTGGCGGTCGAGACCGAGACCCCGCAGCACGACGCGGTCGAAGCTGCGGACGAGGAAGTCGGTGAGGTAGTACGTGCCCGGATCGTCACCCTCGAGCGAGCCGGCGAAGAGCTCGAAGCAGTGGGCGGTCGGAATCGAGGCCAGCCCCTCGAGCGCCCCACGGGTGCCGCAGTCGCCGTAGGCAACGACGACCTCGTCGCCCGCAGCAGCCGCGTCGACCGCGGCGCGAATTCGCTCGGGGCGGTTGTGGAGCTCGGGCGGTACCGGCCTCACCTCGAGGTCCCAGCCGCGGCGGTCGGCGATCGACTTGACGTGAAGAGCGAGCGCACCGCAGGAGACGACGACCCGTGTCATCCGACGGCCTTTCTCATGCCGGGAACGAGAGCTGGTCGATGAAGAGGTCGTTGAAGTCGGTGCGACCCGAGAGCTCGACATAGCGCACCTCTTCGAGGACGGCGCGGGCCGCTGCGCGCTCGGTGATCGAGAGCGCGGCGATCTTCGCGCCCTCGCCGGCCACGTTCCCGGCCGACACGATGCGCACGAGCGGCAGGTTCGGCACCAGGCCGATCTTCATCGCGCTCGCCGGAGAGAGGTACGTGCCGAACGAGCCCGCAAGCAGCACTTGCGAGATGTCCTCGGGCTCGATCCCGAGGTCGCGGCAGAGGATCATCCAGCCGGTCGCGATCGATGCCTTCGCGAACTGCAGCTCGCGCACGTCGCGCTGCGAGAGATAGACCTTCTCCGAGAGGCGGAAGATCTTCTCCTCACCGATCTTGCCGAGGTGGGTCGAGGAGCCCTCGACGAAGCGGCCGGAATGGTCGAGCATGCCCGCCCCGACGAGCTCGGCTACGGCGTCGACGAGCCCCGAGCCGCAGAGGCCCACCGGCTCGACATCGCCGATCACGGTCAGCGAGACCTCGCCGTCGGCGATCTTGACGCCCTCGATCGCGCCCTCCGCGGCACGCATCCCGCAGCGAATCTGGGCCGCCTCGAAGGCCGGGCCCGCGGGGGCGGCGGTTGCGAGCGTCTCGGCCGATGAGCCGAGGACGATCTCGGAGTTCGTACCGACGTCGATGAACAGGCGGACCCGCCGGTCGAGCGTGAGGCCGGTCGCGAGGATGCCGGCGACGATGTCGGGCCCGACGTAGGCGCCGAGCGCGGGAAACGTCTCGGCGGGAGCGCGCGGGTGCACGTGGACACCGAAATCCGTGGCCTGCGCCGGCGGAAGCGTCCGCGCAGAGATCGTGAACGGCGCCATCGAGAGCGGCTCCGGATCGATCCCGAGCGCCAGCTGGAGCATCGTCACGTTTCCGGTCACGACGATCTCGTAGACCTCGGCCGGGTCGACGCCTGCCTCTTCGCAGACCTCGGCGGTCAGCTCCGCGAGCGTCTCGTGCGCCAGGCGGCGCTCGACCTCGAGCGCGCCCGGGTCCATCATCACAGCCGAGATCCGGGTGATCACATCGGCCCCGAACGGCTGCTGCTTGTTCAGCATCGACCTGACCGCGGCGGGCGACCCCGTCTCGAGATCGAGAAGGTTGGCGACGACGGTCGTCGTGCCGAGGTCGAAGGCGAGCGCGAAGCGGCGTCCCGAGGTGTCACCGGGCTCGACTGCGATCAGCCTGTCGTCGCAGATCACCGCGGTGACCTTCCAGTCGTTCGCACGCAGCGTCCCGCCGAGCTCGCGGAGGAGATCGAGGGGCACCGTGAGCTCCACGTCATCCATCGCGGCGAGCAGGCGCTCGAGGTCGGAGGCTTGATCTTCGAGCGTCGGCTCGGCCAGCTCGAGGTAGCGCTTCTGAACGGCGGGGCGAAGGATCACATGGCGGCCCACGCCGACGAGGGCGGCCTTCGGCCGGGTCTCGAGCGGCGGCACCTCCACCCGAACATCGCCGCGGGCCTGGGCCCGGCAGGCAAGGCGCCAGCCCGCGCGCAGCTCGTCGGGCTCGAACGCGCGCGGATCGACCGGCGAGAGCGGAACGGCCCCGGCGACGACCCGCACCTTGCACTTCTTGCAGGTGCCGTGCCCGCCGCAGGTCGAGTCGATCGCGATCCCATTCCAGCTGGCGGCGTCGAAGAGCGTCGTCCCGGCCGGGACGCGCGCCTCCTTCGTGGCTCCGTCGGCCTGCTCGAAGGTGAGTCGCACGCGGTCCGGATGCTGCTCGGCCGGCTCCGTGATCGCCTCGAGGCTCGTCACGTCGCGGCGGCGGCCTGCTTGGCGCGGTAGCGGGCGATCCAGGTCGAGCCCCACTCGTCGCGGCCGAGCAGGAAGTCGGCCGCGCGCACCGCCTCCACCGTCTCGTCGCGGCGCGCGTCCATGATCGCGCTCGTCAAGCCGTGGCTCTGCGCGACAGCCAGGAACGCGGCGCCGAGCGTGTGCCTGCCCGGCAGCCCGAACGAGGTGTTCGAGGCGCCGCAGGTCGTGTTCACGCCGAGCTCGTCGGCCAGCAGGTGCAACGTCTCGAGAAAGAGCGTGACCGCGCGCGGCTCGGCGCCGACCGGCATCGCGAGCGGGTCGATGATCACGTCTTCCGGTGGGATGCCGTGGTCGCCTGCGGCGGAGACGATCTTCTTCGCCACCTCGAGCCGGCGCCTCGGCTCCATCGGGATCTCGTCGTCGTTCGCCAGGCCGATCACGGCTGCTCCGTGCCGCGCCACGATCGGCAGGATCGCCTCGAGGCGGCTGTCCTCGCCCGTGACCGAGTTGACGAGCGCCTTGCCGTCGTAGGCGGCGAGGCCCGACTCGAGCGCCTCGATGATCGAGGAGTCGATGCAGAGCGGCAGCTCGGTGAGGCCCTGGACGAGCGGGACGGCCTTCGCCATCAGGCCGACCTCGTCGGCAAGCGGGTCGCCGACATTCACGTCGAGCATGTCGGCGCCGCCCGCGACCTGCTCGGCGACATCGACCTCGAGCTGCGACAGGTCGCCGTCCTGGAGCTGGGCCTGGAATGCCTTGCGGCCGGTGGGGTTGATCCGCTCGCCGATGACGCAGAACGGGTGCTGCGGCCCGATCCTGACCGTCCTCGACGGTGAGGTGACGATGGTCTCCACGCGCTACGCCGGTACCGCCGCGCGCTTCCGCGCGATCAGCTCCTTGGCGAGCCGCACCGCCGTCGAGGCATCGGAGGCGTACCCATCGGCGCCGACGATGTCGGCGTACTGCTGCGTCACCGGCGCGCCGCCCACCATCACGATCACCTCGTCGCGGATGCCGGCCTTCTCGAGCGCGTTGATGTTCGCCTTGAACATCGGCATCGTGGTGGTGAGGAACGCCGAGAAGCCGACGACATCGGGCTGGTGCTCAACGATCTTCGCGACGAACGTCTCGGGCGCCACGTTGACGCCGAGGTCGTAGACGGTGAACCCGGCGCCCTCGAGCATGATGTTGACGAGGTTCTTGCCGATGTCATGCACGTCCCCCTTGACGGTGCCCATGACGTAGGTGCCGATCGGCTTGGCTCCGGTCTCGGCGAGGAGAGGGCGGAGGATGTCGAGCGCGCCCTGCATCGCGCGCGCCGCGATCAGCATCTCCGGGACGAAGAAGTCACCCCGCTCGAAGCGCGCGCCCACCTCTTCGAGTGAGGGGATGAGCGCGTCGTACAGCATCGACTCCGGCGTCATCTCATCCTCGAGCCCTTGCTCGACCAGCTCGCGCACCTCGGGCGCGTTGCCGACAAGGGTGTTGTCGTACAGCCCTCGGAGGATGTCTTCGTGGGTCATGCGGCACCTCGTTCCTGGTCGTCGTGTGCACGTAGCTCAGCGGTGTTTCCGGAGCGCTCAGCCGTCCTTCCCGAGAGCTCACTCGTGTTTCCGAGCAGCAAGCCGGTGCGGCGAGCTTGCTCGATCAGAAGCGGCGCCAGCCGCTCGATGCGTTCGCCGGTCAGCCGGGTCGTCGGGCCCGAGATCGAGAGTGCGGCGACGACGCTCCCGCCTGCTCCCCGGATCGGCGCGGCGATCGCCGCCAGCCCGAGCTCGAGCTCGTCGACTGCGGTGGCGTAGCCCCGGCGGCGCACGACTTCGAGCTGCCGTTCGAGCTCGGCGCGGTCGGTGATCGTGGCCGGCGTGAACCGGTCGAGCGCCTCCGGCAGCTGTGCGGCGCCGAAGGCCACGAAAGCCTTTCCGTTGGCGGCGACGTGGTGCGGAACCCGGCGGCCGACCCAGTTCGTCGTCGCGACGAAGTGCGCGCTGTCGCGCTGGGCGAGGTGCTCGGCACCCGACGGCCCGGGGATCGCAAGGTTGATCGTCTCTCCGGTCTCGTGGGCAAGCGACTCGAGCGAGGGGCCGGCCAGCTCGACGATGTCGGCGACGCCGTCGCGCTGCGCGAACCGAAGGAGGACGGGCCCCGGGCGCAGGGCGCCACGGTCGCTCGTCCGTTGAACGAGCCCCTGACGCTCGAGGGCGGCGAGGAGCCGTGAGGTGGTGCTCTTCGGCAGGCCGGAGTCGCTCGCTAGCTCACCGACGCCGAGCGGGCGGCCGCTCTCGACGACGCGAACGAGGAGCGATGCGGCGCGGTCGATCGCCTGGGTTCCAGACACCGCTCCGGGCAGCCGATCACCGAGCGTCTGCGCTTCTGTCGCAGCCATATCCATATTGTGGAACCTGCGTTCCATGAGCGCAAGGGCAACTTCTCCTCCCGCCTTGCTGCTCGCGAAAACCCCTGCAAACCAGCGTCGGCGCGCACAACGACCGCAACGCGAGCCTCGCGGCAGGTGCGGCGCACTCAGGCGGTGCGTTCGATCGCCTGGAGGACGAGTCGTTCGTCGACCTCGCCGGGAAGCCCGCTGACGCCGACGGCGCCCACCTTGACGCCGTCCTCGTAGACCCCGACGCCGCCCAGGAAGAACGTGAAGAACGGGTCGAAGCTTGCCCGCTCGACTGCATCGTCCTGCACCTTGTCGGCGAGCTCGCGCGTCGACCGCGCGTCCGAGCGGGCAGCCGTGTACGCCTTCCGCTGCGCGTTCAGCCGCGTGTCGGCGGGTGCGCCGTCCATCGTCGCCGCGGCAACGATCTCGCCGTGCGAATCGGCCACGAAGACCGAGACGGGCCCGGTCGCCGCCGCCAAGACGTCGTGAACGATTGCCAGCGCCCGCTCGAGCTTCACGGGCTCATTGTGTCTCATCCGGGGACACCGCGGGGCCGATAGGCAACCCCGATGCGACGAGCCTCGCGTCGTCGAGACCGGGGTCAGACACCGGTCTAAACGTGTGCCAACTCCGTGCCAGCTGAGGCCTTTTGCGGCGTTTGGGCGCTCGGGCGCGGGGTGTTCGAACTAGGCTCAGCGGGCTGCCTCGATCGTCGCAAGCGCTGGGCCGGTACGGCTCGCGCATGGTCGCCGCGGGGACATCGACGTGAAGTCGCGCTGCTCGAAGGGGCCCTCACGCGAGGGGTCAGCCCTGCGTACGGGGCGGCAGACACGCCCGGAACGGCCACCGCGCGAGCGCCGGCCGGACGGCGAATCGCAACGAACCGCCGCCCGCCGTGGACGCAGCGATCGGGTCGCCGAGCGGCGCCGTCAGCCCTCGTCGAGAGACTCGACGAGCAGCGTCGCGACGTCCGCCACCCGCATGCCCGTGCCGGCGGCTCGCACGCCGTCGTCGAGCATGATCGTGCAGAACGGGCACGCGACCGCGAGCGTCTCGGCGCCGGTCGCGGCGGCCTCGCGCACCCGGTCGTCGTTGATCGCGCGGCCGCGCTCCTCCATCCACATGTGCGCGCCACCGGCACCGCAGCAGAACGTCTTCTTGCCGGTCCGCTGCATCTCGACCGGCCGGCCGACCGCCGCCACGAGCTCTCGCGGCGCCTCGCGCACGTCGTTATGGCGGGCGAGATAACACGAGTCGTGGTAGGTGATCGCCCGCTCGTCGCCGTGCGTCTTGATCCGTCCCTCGCGCACGAGCCGGGCGAGCAGCTCGCTGTGGTGCACCACCTCGTAGTCGCCCCCGAAGTCGCCGTACTCGTTTGCGAGCGTGTTGAAGCAGTGCGGGCAGCTCGCGATCACCTTCGTCACGCCGGCCTCGTTCAGCGTCGCCACGTTCTGCTCGGCGAAGGCCTGGAACACGTACTCGTTACCCATCCGCCGCGCGGGATCGCCGGTGCACGCCTCACGCGGCCCGAGGATCGCGAACTCCACCCCGGCCGACTGCAGGAGCCTCGCCGTCGACTCCGCCGCCTTCTTCGCGCGCTCGTCGAACGAGCCCGCGCACCCCACCCAGTAGAGCCACTCCGGGGCCGGGTCGCCCGGCTCGAGCACCCGCACGCCGAGCGCCTCGGCCCAGGCGGCGCGCTCCGTTTGCGGCTTCCCCCACGGGATTCGAGGCGCGCTCGATGTCGCGGAGCATCGGCTCTGCCTCCACCGGGAACCGCGAGTCGACCATGACGAGGTGGCGGCGAAGATCGACGATGTGATCGATGTGCTCGATCGAGACCGGGCACGCCTCGACGCAGGCGCCGCAGGTGACGCAGTCCCAGACGACCTCGTCGGTGACGGCCCCCGGGACGAGCGGCGCGAGCTCCCCGCCCGCGAGCGAGGCTGCGCCGTCGGCGAACACCTGGTCGCGAAGCCCCATGATCAGCAGCTTCGGCGAGAGCGCCTTCCCCGTCGCGTACGCCGGGCACGCGTCCTGGCAGCGCCCGCACTCGGTGCACGAGACCACGTCGAGCACCTCCTTCCAGGTCAGGTCCGCGACGGTACCGGCACCGAACCGGAGCTCGTCGTCCGGCAGGTCGAACCGCAGCGGCTCGAGCCGTCCCGGCCGCTCCGTCCGCCCGAAGAAGACGTTGACCGCCGCCGTCGCGATATGGAGGTGCTTGGAGCGAGGCAGGTACGCGAGAAACGAGACGACGATCACGAGGTGGGCCCACACGAACACCCGCTCGCTGACCCGCGCCGCCTCGCCGTGCCCGAAGAGGCCGGAGAGCCCGTTCGAGACCGGCGACCACCCCGCCGGCCATTCGTTCAGCCCCGCCGCGATCCGGGCGGCATGCCAGAGCAGCAGCGTGGTCACGACCCCGGCGATCAGCCCGAGGATCAGGTCGGCCTCGCCGAGGTGGCTGCCCTCGAAGCGCGCCGGACGGACGATCTTCCTGATCGTGAACGCTGCCACGACGCCGACGAGCACGAGCACGGCGAAGAGGTCGGCGAGGAACGCGAACCAGCCCTGGTGCCCGAGCCACGGCAGAGTCGAGCGGCGATCGACCGCCGCCGATCGCAGCGATCACGATCGTCGGGAAGAGGACGAGGAAGCCCCAGAAGATGAACGCGTGCATCAGGCCCGGGACGAGCCGCTGCAGGAGCTTGCGCTGCCCCAGGACGAGCACGGCCTCGTTACGGGCGCGGGCCGGCAGGTCGCCCGACCGGTCGACCGGGCTTGCCGGCGCGCACGAGCCGGACGAGGAAGAGCGCGCGACGGCCGAACGAGGCCGCCGCCGACGAGCGAGCAGCGCGGCCAGCCCGAGCGCGCCCGCGGCGACGGCTATGTCCCCCGCTTCCTTCTCAGCTCGGCGCTGATCGCCGGGACGATCTCGTGCAGGTTCCCGATCACGGCGTAGTCGGCGCTCGCGAAGATCGGCGCCTCGGGGTCGTCGTTGATCGCGAGGATCGTCTTCGCACCCTTGCAGCCGGCGATGTGCTGCGTGGCGCCGCTGATGCCGCACGGCGATGTAAAGGTCGGGCGAGACCTTCGTGCCGGTCTGACCGACCTGGTCTGTGTGCGGCCGCCAGCCGGCGCTCGTGACGACGCGCGAGCAGCCGACCGCGCCGCCGAGCAGCTGCGCGAGCTCCTCGATGACCGCGAAGCCCTCCGCCGAGCCGACGCCGCGCCCGCCGCTGACGACGACCTTCGCCTCGGAAAGCGACACGCCGCCGCCCGAGGGCACGGTCGACTCGAGCACGCGAACGGCCAGCTCGTCCCCGGTCAGGTCGGGCACGAACGTCTCGACGGCCCCCGCTTGCCCAAGTGGCTCCGCCGCGACGATGTGCGGGGCGACACTGAGCAGTGCGGGCGTGCCGTGGACGCGGGCCTCCTCGAGCAGGCTTCCACCCCAGCGCTGCCGCACGACCGAGACCGGGTCGCCCGGCATCGCAGAGATGCAGTTCGCGGCGAAAGGCAGGTCGAGCCTCGCCGCAAGGTGCCCGATGATCTCGTTGCCCCGGTCGCTGCCCGCGGCGACGACCGCCCCGGCACCTACCCGCGCCGCCGCATCGGCGACCGCTGCCGCCCAGGCGGCAGGCGCGAACGAGCCGGGAATCTCCGCCACCTGCGCGCTCGACACGGGAACCCGCGCGGCCGCCTCGGCGCCCCCGACGAGAACGGCATCCACCTCGCCGCCGAGTGACCGCGCCAGCGCGAGCGCCTGGAGCGAGAGCTCGTCCGGCTCTCCGCCCGCATGCTCGACGAGCACGAGGCTCCTCATGCGACGCCCAGGCCGGCGAGCACCTCGACGACGGCCGCAGCCGCCTCGGCCCCGTGCCCGATCACCTCGGCCTGCTTGCCCTGTCCCGGCGGCAGGACGAGCCGTACCTGTTCGAGCCGAGTGTCGCGCCGCACGGGAACGCTCCGCACGAGCGGCTTCGACTTCGCTCGCAACCGGCCGGGCACCGATGGATACCGCGGCAGGTTGAGGCCTTCCTTCACGGTCACGACCGCCGGCAGCGGCAGCTCGAAGACGTCGCGGCCCGTCCCCGTGTCCTGCTCGCAGCGAATCCGCCCGTCGGCCACCGCGAGCCCTTTCAGGCCCGTCGCGACCGGCCGCCCGAGTGCGTAGGCGACTCGGATCCCGACCTGATAGTTGCCGGCGTCGGCCGACTCGTTGCCGAAGACGATCAGGTCGAAGCCGTCTCCGTCGGCGGCGATCGCCTCGAGGATCGCGGCGGCCGTCGCACCTGCATCCCAGCCGCCCGGCGTCGGTCTCGAGCAGGATCGCCCGGTCGGCCCCGGTCGCCATCGCGTCGCGCAGCTGCTCCTCGGCCTCGGGCGGGCCAAGCGTCAACACGACCACCTCGCCGCCCTCCCGCTCGACGATCCTCACCGCCTCCTCGACGCCGCATTCCTCGTGCGGGCTGATCGTGAAGCCCAGGTGGCGCGTCTCGATCGCCTGCTCGTCGGCCGTCAAGACGATGCGCCCACCCGTCATCGGCACCCGCTTGACGCAAACCAAGATCTTCACGAGCGGATGCGCGCCTTCACGAACGGATGCGGCTGTTTTCAGGGTCGAAGATCGGCGCCGAGCCGGCCACGTCGACCGTCACGGGGAACCGCTCGTTCATGTACTCGACCGCGAGCTGCGTGCCCACAACCGCCTGCTCGGGTGGCAGGTACGCCATGAGGATGTGCCTGCCGATCGACGGGCCGGCCCCGGCGCTCGTGACCCAGGAGCGCCGCCCTTCGGCGTCGACGAGCGGCTTGCCGCGGCGGGTCACGATCGGCTCGCGCCCGAGCATGTAGCGCTTGACCCCGCTCGAGGAGGTGTGGTCGTCGACCGTCAGCGTGCACAGCACGGCCGCCGGGTCTGCCTCCCGCTGGGCGACGTGCGCGGCCTTGCCCACGAAGTCCTGCTCCTTCACGCTCCCCCACGCCATTCCGGCCTCGACGACGTCGTACTCGCCGTCGAGCTCGAAGCCGAAGGCGCGGTAGCACTTCTCGAGACGGCCGGTGGTCCCGTAGACGCCGATCCCGGCGGGCACGACCCCGTGCGGCTCACCGGCTTCCCAGAGCAGATCCCAGAGGCGGGCGCCCTGCTCGATCGGCACGTAGAGCTCCCAGCCGAGGTCGCCGACGTACGAGATCCGCGAGGCGAGGACCTGCAGCGGCCCGGCCTCGATCGTCCGGCAGGTGCCGAACGCGAACGTCTCGTGCGAGACATCGTCGCGTGTCGTCGACGCGAGAATGTCGCGCGCCCTCGGGCCCCAGAGCCCGAGCGTGCACCAGGATGAGGTGAGATCGACGATCTGCGCCGTGCCGTCGGCTGCGAGGTTGTCGGCGAACCACTTGAGGTCGGCCATGCCGTGCAGCCCGCCGGTGACGACGCGGAACTGCTCCTCACCGAGCCGCATGATCGTCAGGTCGGAGCGGAACCCGCCGCTCGGGGTGAGCACCGGCGTGTAGACGACCCTGCCGATCGCGACGTCCATCTGCCTCATCGCCACCTTCTGCACCGACTCGAGCGCACCCGGCCCGATCACGTCGAAGACGCAGAACGCCGTCAGGTCGAACATTGCGGCGCGCTCGCGCATCGCGAGGTGCTCGGCATTGATGATCGGCGACCACCAGCGAGACTCCCACTCGGCCTCGCGCCTCGTGATCCGGTCGCCGAACTCGTCGAGCAGCGTCGCGTTCGACTCGTACCAGTGGGGGCGCTCCCACCCGGCCGTCTCGTAGAAGACGGCGCCGAGCTCGCGCTCCCGCGCCCAGAACGGCGACAGCCGGATGTTGCGGTTCGACTCCCACTGCTCCGAGGGATGGACGATGCCGTAGGTCTTGTTGAAGCCCTCGGCCGACCGGGCCCTCACATGCGCGCGTGTCTTCTGGTGCTCGTAGAAGCGGGCGATGTCCGAGGACTGGAGGTCGATCTCCGATTCGCCGTCGACCATCACCTCGGCGAGCGCCCTGCCGACACCGGGGCCCTCCTTCACCCAGACGGCGGCGGCCGACCAGAGCCCTCTAACCTCGGGCGTCTCGCCGAGGATCGGCAGCCCGTCCGGCGTCAGCGAGAGGAGCCCGTTGATCGCGTACTTGATCCCGACCGACTCGTCGCCGAGCACCTCGGGGACGAGCTGCAGCGCATGCTCGAGCTGGAGCTCGAAATCCTCCTGGGTGAAGGGCAGCTCGGTGGGCGAGAGAGCCGCCTCCTCGATCGAGGGGATCTCGTCGGGGTCGTGGAGGATCGGGCGATGCGCGTACGAGCCCACCTCGAGCCCCGTCCCATCCTGGCGCTCGTACATGTTCGTGTCCATGTCTCGGACGATCGGATACTCGATGCTCTTCGTCGTTCCCGCGAAACGCGGCACCGGCCCGACGTCGATCATCTGGTGCACGGCCGGGGTGAGCGGGATCGACGCGCCCGCCATCCGTGCGAGGCGCGGGCTCCAGACGCCGCAGGCGATGACGACCGTCTCCGTTTCGACGTCGCCCCGGGTCGTTCGCACGCCGCGAACGCGCCCATGCTCGACGTCGATCCCGAGGATCTCGGTGTTGGCGAACACGGTGAGTGCGCCCTTCTCGACGGCCCGCTCCCGCATGATCGTTCCCGCACGCAACGAGTCGACGACACCGACCGACGGGGTGTAGAAGCCGCCCAGGATCACCGTCTCGTCGAGGAACGGCACGAGCGCCTTCACCTCGGCCGGGCCGATCAGCGAGACCGGCTCGACTCCCCAGGCGACCGCCGAGACCATCCGCCGGCGCAGCTCTTCCATCCGCTCTTCCGTGCGCGCGACCTCGATACCGCCGCTCTCGGTGAAGACGCCGAGCTCCCGGTACTGGCGGACGCTGTCAAGCGTGAGCTGGGTCATCTCGCGGGAGTGGTCGACCGGAAAGATGAAGTTCGAGGCATGACCGGTCGAGCCGCCCGGGTTCGGGAGCGGCCCCTTGTCGAGCAGGAGCACGCCGTCCCAGCCGAGCTCGGTGAGGTGGAAGGCGAGGCTGTTGCCGACGATGCCGGCGCCGATCACGACCGCCCGGGCCGAGCCCGGAAGCTGTGCGCTCACCGGCGGGCCGGCAGGGCTCGCGAATACCGGCGCGCGCGCACGACCGGACGGCCTCGAGATCCCGCGCTAGCCACGGCCGTACTTTATGCATACGCGCTGCCCGAGAACCCGGGTGTGCCCCCGGCCCCACGGGCAGGCCGGAAAAACGCGCAGGGTCTCTCCACGTGTGTACGGTGACTCGGTCGCGTCCGCTTGCCTTCGAGTGGAGTCCCATGCCTTCGACTGACGGTTTTCTCGAGCTCAAGCCCTTACGGGTGTTGATCGCGAACGAGCGTCAGGACCGGCTGGTGAACGTCAAGCGAATCGTCGAGACGCTGGGGCACGAAGTGATCACGCCCCAGATCGAGGTCGAGGACGTCGGCGAGTTCACCCGCGTCGAGCGGCCCGATGTCGCGCTTGTCGGGCTGGGCGAGTCGACCGATCACGCGCTTGCCCTCATCGAGCGGATCGTCTACGAGGCGGTTTGCCCGGTGGTGGTGCTCCTGCACGACCCGGATCCGGACTTCATCGACGGAGGCCGCGCGCAGGGGAGTGTTCGCGTACGCGACCGACGATGAGCCGGCCGAGGAATGGCAGGCTGCAATCGAGATCGCCCTGCGGCGCTTTGCGCAGCTCCACGAGCTCGAGAGCGCCTTCGCAAACCGCGCGATCCTCGAGCGGGCGAAAGGCATCCTGATCGAGCGACATTCGATCAGCGAGTTCGAGGCGCTGCAGAAGGGTGCGCGACCGCGCCCTGATCGACGAGGTCACGCTCGTCGAGGCCGCCCAGGCGATCATCGACGCCACGGGGTCCGGAGACTCGGGCCGGTCCGGCGCCCCGGAACCGCTGCCGGCAATCGACCTGTAGCCCGTCCCGAGGACGGCCCTCTCGAAGCTCAGACGGCGGGCGGCGAGAAGTTCCGTGCGTAACAGGGCGGGCAGATCCCGTGCGAGAAGGTGAACTGGTCGACTGCCGCCATCGCCGTTCGCGGGGCGAGCTGCCAGTCGCCGTCGAAGTCGACCCTCCGACACCAGCCGCAGGCGACGATCACCTCGCCTGCCTCGTAACGCGCGAGGATCCCACGCGTCACTTCGTCGGCGGCCATCGTCTCCACCGGCCAAGCCTACTCGCCCCGTCTCCGGCCACCGAGCCGGCTCCCCGGCAGGCTGAGGGCCGGGCGGCTATCGGCGCCGCCGATTTATTCATATCCTTCGCACCGATCAGTCGTGGCACGCGTAAGCGCAGGGGGCCTGACCGCTCCCACCGGGGAAGTGCAGCTGTCGTGCCGCAACGTCTGGAAGGTGTTCGGGCCGCACCCGGAGCGGGTGATGGGAAGCCCCGACATCGAGCTCTCCGCGGGCGGAGCTGATGGCGAAGACCGGCTGCACCGATGGCCGCCCACGACATCTCCTTCGAGGTTGCACGAGGCGAGGTGTTCGTGATCATGGGGCTGTCGGGGAGCGGCAAGTCGACCCTCGTACGCTGCGCGACGCGGCTCGTCGAGCCGACGGCGGGGTCGATCACGATCTGCGGACAGGATGTCGTCGGGGCCGACGCGAAGGCACTTCGGTCACTGCGCCGGGAGAAGATCGCGATGGTCTTCCAGCACTTCGGGCTCTTCCCTCACCGCACTGCGCTCGACAACGTCGCCTACGGGCTCGAGGTGCAGGGGATCGACAAGGCGAAGCGCTACGAGCGGGCGCGCGAGGTGCTCTCGATCGTGGGCCTCTCGCACGTCGAGTCCTCGTACCCCGACCAGCTGAGCGGGGGCATGCAGCAACGCGTCGGCCTGGCGAGAGCCCTCGCCGTCGATCCCGAGGTGCTCGTCTTCGACGAGGCGTTCTCTGCGCTCGACCCGCTGATCCGGCGCGAGATGCAGGACGAGGTGCTCCGCCTCCAGGCGCGGCTGCAGAAGACGGTGCTCTTCGTCACCCACGACCTGGACGAGGCGCTGAAGCTCGGCGACCGCATCGCGATCATGAAGGACGGCCGGTTCGTGCAGGTCGGGACGCCGGCCGAGATCGTCGGCGCCCCCGCCGACGACTACGTCCGCGAGTTCGTGCGCGACGTTCCCGCGCGGGAAGGTCCTCACGGCCGCATTCGCCACGCGGCCGCTCACAGCCGGATCGCCCGACAGCGAGCGGCCGCCGGCAGGGACGGTTCGCCACGACGAGACGCTCGGCGAGCTCCTGCCCGTCGTCTTCGGAGCCCGGGGGCCGATCGGCGTCGTCGACGCGCCAGGGCGAGCTCGTCGGCATCCTCGACCGGCGCATGGTGATCCACGTCCTCGCCGGCCGCGAGGGCGTGCCCGCCCCCGAGGAGCCAGGCTCGGGCCCGGCCTCGGACGACGGCTCGAGAGACGTGTCGGCCTCGTCGCTGTCGTCGGCCGCGCCGTCCCTGCGACGGCTGTCCGGGCTCCGGTTCGTGCAGCCGCTCGCGGTGGGCCTCGCGCTCTGTGTCGGGGGCGCGATCGCGAGCGGGTTCCACAGCGGCTTTCCCGCGGAGGTGGGTGCTCGGCGTGCCCGAATGGTTCGACCGTCTCGACAACTGGGTCACCGATCACCAGCAGTCGAACTTCTTCCTGCACCACGTCGATCGGCGGCCTCGCCGACTTCCTGAACAGCACGACCAACGACGTCGACAACCTCCTGCACTGGATGACGTGGGTCGGCGTCCTGCTCGCCGCCACGCTCGTCGCCTGGATCGTCGGCAACTGGCGCACCGCCCTCTTCTCGGCGGTGATGGTGGCGCTCGTTCGGCGTTCTGCAGATCCCGAACGGCGGCCCCAACGGCACCTCCGAGATGTGGCCGAGCGCGATGACGACGCTCTCCTTGATGACCGTGTCGATCATCCTCTCGGTGCTCGTCGGGGTGCCGCTCGGGATCGCCTCGGCGGTCTGGCCGCTCGTCGGGAAGATCCTGCGGCCGGTTCTCGACCTGATGCAGATCATGCCGGCGTTCGCCTACCTCGTCCCGATCGTCGTCCTCTTCTCGATCGGGAACCCGGCGGGGATCGTCGCGACGTTCATCTATGCGGTCCCGCCGCTCGTGCGCTTCACCGAGGTGGGGATCAGGTCGGTGCGCACGCGACGTGATCGAGGCGGCCGAGTCGTTCGGCGCGACCCGGCGGCAGGTCCTCCGCGACGTGCAGCTGCCCCTGGCGGGGCAGGCGATCATGCTCGGCCTGAACCAGGTGATCATGATGGCGCTCTCGATCGTCGTGATCGCCTCGCTGATCGGGGCCGGCGGCCTCGGCGATCCGGTGCTCGACGCGCTCCAGAACGAGCACATCGGCGAGGGGTTCATCGCAGGCGTGCTGATCGTCTTCATGGCGATGTGGCTCGACCGCACCTCGGCGGCCCTCGGCCAGCGGCGGCGCCGCGCCGCGACAGGCGCAAGGAGCCTGACGCGAAACCAGCTGCTCGCCGTCGCCGCCGGCGTGCTTGCCGTGATCCTCGTCGCGAACTACGCGGGCGGGCTCGGCGACTGGCCCTCGGGCTGGGGCTTCTCGATCGAGACGCCGGCGACCAACACGCTCAACTGGATCACGGGCCAGCTCACCGGGCGTGAGCGAGTCCCTCTCGAGCTTCCTCACGCTCAACGTCCTGAACCCGCTGCAGCGCTATCTGAGCGACCTGCCCGTGGTGGCTCGTCGCTGCCGTCGTGCGGCGCAGTCGCGTGGCAAAAGGGCGGCCCGCGGCGCTGCGTGCTCCTCGTCGGCTGCGTCGTCCTCCTCGGGCTGATGCAGGCGCCCGGTCGGCTACACGTTCCAGGGGATCGTCTCGTACGACTTCTCGGCCTGGAGCGATGCGATGGAGACCCTGAGCCTCGTCGTCGTCGCGCTCGCTACTCGACCTGCTCATCGGGATCCCGCTCGGGATCGCCGCCTACCGCTGGCGGGCTGCCGACCAGGTGCTGCGGCCGATCCTCGACTTCCTGCAGACGCTGCCGGCGTTCGTCTACCTGATCCCGGTCGTGACGCTGTTCTCGCGTCGGCAACCTCGCCGGGGTGAGCGCGTCCTTCATCTACGCGCTTCCGGCGACGATCCGCGCGACGACGCTCGGGCCTCCGCGCCGTGCAGAGGCGACGTGATCGAGGCGGCCGAGGCGTTCGGCTCGAGCAGGTGGCAGGTGCTGACGAAGGTCGAGCTGCCGATCGCGCGGCCCTATCTGGTCCTCGCCGTGAACCAGACGATCATGCTCGTGATGGCCGAGGTCGTCGTGGCCGGCCTCGTCGGAGCCGGAGGGCTCGGGCTCGACGTCGTCACCGGATTCTCCCGCTCCGAGGTGGGGCTCGGCGCCGCCGCGGGGCTCTCGATGGTCCTGATGGGGATCGTGCTCGACCGGCTCAGCGAATCCAATCCCGAACGCGCACGCGCCGGCGGTCACTGATCGACTGGAGAACCGAATCTCGGCTCGAGTGTGAAAATACGCAAGGTGCCCGTACAACAGGTGGAGTAGTCACCAGAGGAGGAGCAATGCGCAAGCACGATGCAACGCCGGAGGTTGCCGCGCCGGCCCGCACGACTCGCGATCATCGTCACCGCCGTAGGGCTCGTGGCGACTCGCCGTTGCGATCACGGCCGTGAGTGCGTTCGGGGCCGGCCAAGGCAAGCAAGCCGACGATCTATCTCGCCGACAACTCGTGGGAGGGCTCGACGGCCAACAACGTCGTCGCCCAGTACGTGATCCAGAAGGACCTCGGCTACTCGGTCGACCTCGTCACGATCGACGAGATCCCGGCCTGGCCGGCGATGGTGCAGGGAAAGATCTCGGCCGTTCTCGAGGTCTGGGGCCACTCGCCGCTCTACGCGAAGTACGTCGCAGGCAGCCACCAGGTCGTGAATGCCGGGCCTCGAGGGGCCGAGCGGCAACATCGGCTGGTACGTGCCGACCTACCTGATGCAGCAGCATCCGGAGCTCAAGACGTGGAAGGGCGTCCAGAAGGACTGGAAGCTCTTCGTCACGCCACAGTCCTCGCCGCAGGGCCAGTTCCTCGACGGCTCGCCGAGCTACGTCACGAACGACCAGGCGCTCGTGAAGACGCTGAACATGAACCTGAAGGTCGTCTTCGCCGGCACCGAGGCCTCGCAGCTGACCGAGATCGAGTCGGACTACAAGGCCAAGAAGCCCGTGCTCTTCTACTGGTACACGCCGCAGTACCAGAACGCGATCTACAAGTTCTCGCAGGTCGCGCTGCCGCCGTTCACCCAGGCCTGCGCGAAGCTGGCGCCGGCCGACATCAACTGCTCCTACCCGCCCTACCCGCTCTACAAGGTGATGGGGGCGCAGCTCGCGAAGTCGGCCCCCGACGTCGCCGCGTTCATCAAGCGGTTCAACTGGACCTCGGACGACCAGAACGAGGTCTCCTACGACCTGGCGGTGAAGAAGATGAGCAACGAGCAGGCGGCCGCCGCGTTCGTGAGCTCGCATCAGTCGCTCGTCAAGTCGTGGCTCTCCGGCCCGAACACGAAGGTTCAGGCCCCAGCCCCGGGAACGTGATCCGGGCACTCGCCACCGAGCTCTGAATCGAGCTCTCAGCTCGACCGAACTCCCAGCTCCACCGATCTTCTCAGCCTCGCTGTGCGGCGCTCCCGGAGGGGCGCCGCACAGCGGAGGTTGCGACCAGCAGCTCCTCGATCTTGCGCCGGAGCGGCTCGTCGGTTGCGCCCCTGAGCGCCAGCGCCGTTCGGCGGCGCAGCACGTCGTCGGCGCTCGTCGCCCATTCCGAGCGCCCCGCGTAGACGACCTCTGCGCCGATGTCGGGCGAGCCCGGCGTGAGCGGCTCGAGCAGGGTCTCGTCCTCGACCGCAGGCGCGAGCACCTCTGCTGCGAGCGAGCCGTAGAGCCCACGAAGGTGCACCCTCAGCGCGGGTGCCACCTCAACGGGCAGGGTCATGCGGTCGAGCCCCTCGGCGCCCGGCAGCGGCCAGGGCCGCCGGTCGAGCCGGTGGAGCCCGAGGTCGGAGCGAAGCTCGGAGAGCGCGTCGAGCGCGATCCGGCGGTAGGTCGTGAGCTTGCCGCCGGCAACACTCAGCATCCCGCCCTTCCCGCGCGTGTACACCGTCTCCCGCCGCGCGCTCGTCGTGCCGCCGCTCCCACCGGGAAGGACGCGCACCCCGGCGTAGACCGCACGCACCCTGTCCCTGGCGACAAGCGCCGGGTCGAGGGCCGCCGCCGCCTCGCCGAGCACCTGGGCGATGTCGGCCTCCTCGACGATGAGCCCACCCGGGTCGCCTTCGTAGAGCGAGTCCGTCGTTCCCACGAGCAGCATTCCCTGCCAGGGAACGGCAAAGCTGACCCGGACCTTGTCGTGCGGGATCGTCAACGCCGCCGACCAGCCCAGTCCCGGCTCGAGGAGCGCATGGATGCCCTTGCTGAGCCGGATCGAAGCGTGCGCCGCCGGATCCTCGAGGCGCCTGATCGAATCGAGCCAGGGGCCGGAGGCGTTGACGACGGTCCGCGCCTCGACCTCGATCGTCCTTCCGCCTGCAACAACCGTTGCCCCCGCGATGCGTCCTCGCTCGTGGCGCAACCCCACGACCTCGGCGTAGTTGACCACGATCCCGCCCCGGTCGGCAGCGGCCCGGACGTTTGCGAGCGTGAGCCGGCTGTCGTTCGTCCAGCAGTCGACGTAGAGCCCGCATTTGCGCAGCCCGTCGAGGCGGAGCTCGGGCACCATCCGCGCCGCCCGGGCCGGATCGACAAGACCGTTCAACCGCGCCCGTGCGAGCGTCGAGTAGACGGCGATCCCCGTCTGGACGACCCACGGCCGGTAGGGGCCCTGCTCGTAGAGCGGCATCAGAAACGGGATCTGATGGACGAGGTGCGGCGCGACGACGCGCATCAGGTGCCGGCGCTCGTCGTGGGCCTCGCGCACCAGGCGGACATCTCCGAGCCGCAGGTAGCGCAGGCCGCCGTGGATCAGCTTCGACGACGAGCTGGAGGTCGCGCCGGCGAAGTCACCGCGGTCGACGAGCGCCACCGAGAGGCCGTGCTGCGCGGCTGCCGCCGCGATCCCGGAGCCGACGATCCCGCCGCCCACGACGAGCACGTCGAAGCGCCGCTCGCCGAGGCTCGCGAGGGCATCCGCCCGCCGGTCGGTGGTCAGAGAAGCCACAGCGGATTCGTCCACGCCCGCCGGCCGGCGTCATCGGCGACCTCGACCCGGCCGTAGGGCGAGGAGCCGCGGGGCTTGCGGAGCTCGACCGCCGTGATCGCCCCGTCAGCCGCCCGCTCGAGCACCCGGCCGTTGTTGGGGTATCCGAGCCGGCCGGCGTTCACGCGCGCCCCTCGGCGCCGCCCGGCAAAGAGCGTGATGCTCGCCGCCGGGGAGCAGCGCACCGTCACCGTGCGCGCCTCGACCTCGACCGACTCGATCTCGGGCCCCGTCGAGCTGTAGAACGACCCGGTCCGCAGGGCGTCGAGGACGGCCTCCCGCGTGCGCTCGGGCGCGTTCACCCACGTCCAGGAGAAGGCGCTGTCGAACCCCGGATGGTGGGAGTCGTCGGCGGCGATTCCATAGAGGAGGTGACCCCGCTCGAGCGCCTCGTCCCAGTGGAGCGTCGAGTCGCCGCGGCCGAGCTCGAGCTCGCAGCCCGCATTCCACACCTCCATGCCGACGAGGCCCGGGCAGGCCTCGAACTGGACGCTGCGAACCCCGCTCCAGTAGGTGTGGGCGATGTAGGGGACGCCGTCGGCCGCGAGGATCCACTCGACGGTCTCCTCGAGCGAGGCGAACTCGGCATCGGGAATGACCGGATCGCTCGTGATCCCGAGCGCGAGGACGTGGACGTCCTCGGCGGCGCTTCCGGCCTGGGCGTTCAGCTCCGCGCTCGGGATCACGAGCAGCCGCTCGGTGGACGGCTCGTCGGTCCGCACCCAGTGATCGGTGATCGCGAGCACGTCGTACCCCGCCCACTCGTAGTGACGGGCGAGCATCTCGGGCGGAAGCTCGCCGTCGGAGTTCGTGCTGTGCGCGTGCAGGCCGCACCGAAGCCAGCTGCCGCCGGCAGCGAACGGATCCCGTAGCTCGGCCACCGCAACATCGGTGCGTGAGCCATCGGTGAGCGGGCGATCGGTCACCGGGCGAGCCTACCCCTGCGACCTCGAAACCGACATGTGAACAATTTGCTTCGAAGTGGTGACACGCTGCCCGGATTCCGTCATGATCCATTGCGGTTCGTGGAAATCGAGCCTAGTCTCGGCCACAGCCTGTCCCGTCGAGGAGGAGGATTACATGGAGGATTTCGAGGCCCAGGAAGTTGAGTTCTGGGCGAAGATCTTCGAGGAGCGGATCAGCCGAACGCAGATGCTCCGCCGCAGTGCTGCGGCTGCTGCCGGGCTGACCGTCTTCGCGGCACCGGCAACGGCGTTCGCGGCCCGCGCGAAAGCCGGAGCGTCGGGCCTGCCGGCGACCGGCGTCGGCCTGTCGATGAGCGAACTCGTCAGCGAGGCCAAGAAGGAAGGGACGCTGAACGCGATCGCGCTGCCGCTCGACTGGGCGAACTACGGCGAGATCATCCCGACCTTCGAGAAGAAGTACGGCGTCAAGGTGAGCAATCCCACCGCGGCGCAGGGGGACAGCTCCGCTCAGGAGAACCAGGCGCTCGTCTCGCTCAAGGGAACGAGCCGTGCACCCGACGTGGTCGACGACGGCCCGGCCTTCGCGATCCAGGGCGCCGCAGCAGGGGCTCTTCACCCCGTACAAGGTCTCGACGTGGGCGTCCATTCCCGCTTCCCAGCGTGACCCGAAGGGGCTCTGGGCGGGCGACTACTGGGGTGCGATCTCGATCGGCTACAACTCGAAGCTCGTCAACCCCGCGCCCACGTCCTTCAAGGACCTGATGAACTCGGCCTACAAGGGCCAGGTGGCCTTGAACGGCAGCCCGCTCACCTCGGGCTCGGCCGTTGCAGGCGTGTTCGCTGCGGCCCTCGCCAACGGTGGCTCGCTCACCAATGTCGGCCCCGGCATCGACTACTTCGCCAACCTGAAGAGCTCGGGCAACTTCATCACGGTTCAGTCGACCCCGCAGACCGTCGCGTCGGGACAGACGCCGATCTCGATCGACTGGGACTACCTGAACCTCGGGTACGTCAAGGAGTTCCCGGCGGCCGACTGGAAGGTCGTGATCCCGAAGGACGGGGTCTACGGCTCGTACTACTGCCAGGCAATCAGCGCGACCGCACCGCATCCGTGGATGTCGCGCCTCTGGGAGGAGTTCCTCTACTCGGATCAGGGCCAGCTGCTCTGGCTGAAGGGGTATTCGCACCCGATCCGGTTCCAGGACCTCGCCAAGCGCAAGGTGATCCCGGCATCGCTCCTGAGCGCGCTGCCGCCGGCGAGCCTCTACGCCAAGGTGAAGTTCTCGACCGACGCGCAGCAGACGACGGCGAAGAACCTGATCGCCAAGGAATGGCCGACCAAGATCGGCTCCTAGAGCCCTCTGGCCGCAACCGCAGTATCGGAGAGCCTCCGGCCGGATTCGAAATCCGGCCGGAGGCGCCTGCCTCTCGCGTGGCTCGGAACGCTGCCGTTCTTCGCCTACACCCTCGCGTTCCTGCTCGTCCCTGCCGGCAGCGTCATGCGCGGGGCGTTCGAGGGCTCGCACGGAGGCTGGACGATCTCGAACGTCAGCGATCTCTTCCACCAGCCCTACATCACCTACTACTGGACGAGCATCAAGGTCAGCTTGATCACGTCGCTCCTCGGCGGAGCGCTCGGCCTGATGATCGCCTATGCAGCAAGCATCGAGGGGACGCCCCGCTGGGTGCGTTCCACGTTCTCGACGTTCTCGGGCGTAGCGGCGAACTTCGGCGGCATCCCGCTCGCCTTCGCGTTCATCTCGACGATCGGCACCCTCGGCATCGTCACCAACTTCCTGCGCGACGACCTGCACTGGAACATCTACCGCCAGGGCTTCAGCCTCTTCTCGACGACCGGGATCGAGATCGTCTACCTCTATTTCCAGATCCCGCTGATGATCCTCGTGATCGCGCCCGCCATCGACGGGCTGAGACGCGAGTGGCGCGAGGCGGCATCGAACCTCGGCGCGAGCAAGGTCCAGTTCTGGCGCTACGTCGGGCTCCCGATCCTCACCCCGTCCCTGCTCGGTGCGATCATCCTGCTCTTCGGGAACGCATTCGCGGCGTATGCGACCGCCTACGCGCTCACCTCGGGCTCGACGCCGCTCGTGCCGATCGTGATCGGCGCCTACTACACGGGCAACGTCCTCTCGAACCCGCATCTCGCCCAGGCCCTCGCGTTCGGGATGTTCGTCGTCCTGGGGGTCATGATGTTGATCTACATCCCGCTGCAGCGCCGGTCGGCGCGGTGGATGAAGTGAAGCGCCGGCTTGGTATCTCGCCGTTCGCGCTGATCGTGCTCGTCCTCGCGGCGGCCTACTTCCTGATCCCCCTGGCCGGAACGCTGCTCTTCAGCCTGAACTCGAACCAGACGGGGAACTGCTGCAGCGTCGCCGCCTGGAGCTTCGTCTTCCACGACGGCGAGTTCTGGCGGTCGCTCAAGACGTCGCTCATCCTGTCGGTCGAGACCATCGCAATCAGCCTCGCCCTCTTCGTTCCGACGGTCTACTGGGTCCATCTGAAGCTTCCGAAGCTCCGACCGGTGATGGCGACCCTGGCGCTCGTCCCGTTCGTGGTGCCGCCGATCGTGCTCGTGGTCGGCCTGCTCAACATCTTCCGGGGCTCCCCCGGCTGGTTCTACGACACGCCGTACGGCTTCCTCGTCGGCGCCTACGTGATCCTCGCCTTCCCGTACATGTTCTTCTCGCTGGACGCGGGCTTCCGCGCGATCGATGTCCACACGCTCACGGAGGCCTCGCATAGCCTCGGAGCCGGGTGGGTGAGGACACTCGGAACGGTGATCCTCCCGAATATCCGGGTGGCCGCGCTCAGCGGCTCCTTCCTCGCGCTGGCGATCGTGATGGGTGAGTTCACGATCGCGAGCCTCGCGAGCTTCCCCACGTTTCCGACCTATATCCAGGCGGTGCAGGAGACGCAGGCGTATGGTGCAGCCGCCGTGTCGTTCCTCAGCTTCGTCCTCACCTGGGCAGCGATGCTGTCGCTGCTCCTGGTCGGACGCGGCCGGCCTGGCCGAAACCCTCTTCTAGGAGCCCGCTGATGGCCTACCTCGAGCTCAACAACCTCCGCCGGGTGTTCGGCTCGTTCGTCGCGCTCGACGGCATCGACCTGCACCTCGAGCAGGGCGAGTTCGTCTCCATGCTCGGGCCGTCGGGCTGCGGCAAGACCACCGCGCTCCGGCTCGTCGCCGGCTTCGACCAGCCGACGACGGGCTCGATCCTCGTGGACGGCACCGACATGACGGGGACGCCGCCGAACCGCCGCGACATGGGGATGGTGTTCCAGGCCTACAGCCTGTTCCCGAACATGACCGCACGGCAGAACGTGGAGTTCGGGCTCCGCGTCCGGCGGCAGAGCAAGGGGGACCGCGGCGACCGCGTCGGGGAGCTCCTGGAGCTCGTCGGGCTGGGGCATGCCGCCACGCGCTATCCGCACCAGCTCTCGGGCGGGATGCAGCAGCGCGTCGCGCTCGCGCGCGCCCTCGCGATCAAGCCGCGAATGCTGCTGCTCGACGAGCCGCTCTCGGCCCTTGACGCGAAGGTGCGCGTTCAGCTGCGCGAGGAGATCCGGCGGATCCAGCTCGAGCTCGGGATCACGACCCTCTACGTCACCCACGACCAGGAGGAGGCGCTGGCCATCTCCGACCGCGTCGCCGTCCTCTACGGGGGCCGGATCGAACAGGTCGGAACGCCGACCGAGATGTACACGGCCCCGGCCACCCCCTTCGTCGCGGAGTTCATCGGCACGATGAACCGGCTCGAGGCGACGATCGTCGAGAGCTCCGACGGGCAGATCGATCACGGCGGCGTTCGGCTCAGAGTCGAAGAGGCGCGCGGCCGGGCGAACGGCGAACGCGTGCTCGTTCTGATCAGGCCCGAATCGCTCACGCTGACCGCATCGTCGAACGGCGCCGCGACGCAGGCGAACGGCGTTTCCGGAGACGTGCTCAGCCACACGTTCCTCGGTCCCGTCACCCGCGTGAAGGTGATCGGGCCGAAGGGCGACCTGATCGCCGACATGCCGGCCGCCCGAGCCGAGGCGCTGCCCGTCGGGAGCCGCGTCGTCGCTCAGATCCCCGACGAGGGGGTCCGGCTGCTCACGCTTCCGCCGGATGCTCCAGCCACGTACGAGCTTGCCGAGGAAGGTCCGTGAAGACCCCCGTGACCCCGAGCGCGGCGAGCTCCAGCATTCTGCGTTCCTCGTTGACCGTATAGACCGTCGTCGCGAGTCCCGCGCGCTGCGCCGTCTCGAGCGCGCGCCCGGTCGCATGCGCGTCGGCGAAGCCGACCGCCCAGCAGCCTTCGGCCGCAGCACGGGCGATCGGAACGCTCGAGACGTGCTGGATCGTGCGAAGCGCCGGCCGCGCCAGCCGAACGGCGGCGATCGCACCAGGTTCGAAGCAGACGATCACGGCGTCGTCGTCGACAAGGCCGAGCGTCCGCTCGACGACGCGTTCGCGCCGGTAGCGGTACGGGCTCTTCAGCTCGATCATCGCCCCGATGCGCCCCCGGCAGAGCTCGAGGACCTCCTCGAGCCGGGGGTAGGAACCGCCGGGCTCGGGCCGGTCGTGGGTGACGACGAGCTTCCCGCCGGGAAGCGGATGGACGTCGAGCTCCACGAAGTCGGCACCCACCTCGATCGCACGCTCGAACGCGGGAAGCGTGTTCTCGGGTAGCTCCGACGAGGCCCCGCGGTGAGCGATGACGAGCGGCGGCCGGGTCACTGCTCCTCGAGGAGGCGCCGGATCAGGCTCACGTCGAGCCCGTCGACGAGCGCTTCGGCGCGCGCGAGCCGCTCGGCCCGCAACGTGCCGCGAACGGCGATGCAGCGCATCCCTGCCCCGACGGCCGAGGCGACGCCCGACTCGGTGTCTTCGAAGGCGACCGCGTCGGGGGGCTCGACTCCGAGCTGCGAGAGGACGAGCTCGTAGCTCTCCGGGCTCGGCTTGCCGTTCACGACCGAGTCCGACGAGACGATCGTGCGGAAGAGCGGCGCGAGCCCCGCCGCCTCGATAACCGGCTCGATCTCCGGCTGCGCGGCGCCCGACACGATCGCGATCGGCACGTGCGCCGCCGCGTACCGGACCGCCTCGCGTGTCGGCCCTTCGATGGACGAGCCGTCGGAGACGAGCGCCCGGTAGCGCGCAACCCGCTCGGCAACCGCGCCGGCGACGTCGGGATAGTCGTCACCGAGCCACGTGGTGACGATCGCCTCGTCGGAGAGGCCTGCAAGCTCGTCGTAGTACTCCTGCTCCGAGAGCGCCCGCCCGCGTTCCCCGAAGAGCTGGCGGAAGATCCCGCAGAGGATCGGCTCGTCGTTCGAGAGCGTCCCGTTGAAGTCGAAGGTGATCGCACGAACCGGGCTCACGGCCGGTCACCCTAGTGCACGCCGGAGGTTGCTAAAGACCCGACGCGGCCCGGCGGAGGGTGTTGCGGTTCTGCTCTTCGACGTAGCGCAGGTTCGCGTACTCGACCCGCTCGTCGTGCTCGTAGCCGAGCTCTTCGTCGGCGAACCGGTACCACTCGGCCCAACCGTGGGGCAGCCCGTGCAGCGGCGTGCCGTTCTGGCGCTGGCCGTCGCCGGAGGAGGTCATGCGCTCTCGCATAGAGGGCTCATCGACAGATCAGGCCGCTTTCGTGAGCGTCTCCTGCGCATCGAGGCACACGAGGAACGCGGGCCGGGACGAGCGGAGGTAGTCGACCACGGCCCGTTCGTCCTTCGCGCAGGGAAGCATCGTCTTCCAGGTCGCGAGATGCTCGGGACGGTGGAAGTCGCCGCAGGCGACGACCGGTAGCCCTGCCTCGGCGACCCACTGGAAGAGCGTGTCCCGGTTGAAGAGCTCGAAGCGGTCGACGAGCGGCTGCCACCGGCGGGGGTCGCTCGAGAAGGCGGCCGTCCTGCGGAGGGAGCGCTCCGCGTCGGCCTGCAGATACGGGTGGGCGGCGACGAGCGCCGCCCCTTGCGCGCGCGCGGCGCGCAAAGCGCTCTCGAGGCCGTCCTCGACCCCGACGAAGGAGCGGAGGCCAACCGCGACCGCGTGGCCCGCCTCGGTGATCTCGGCGTTCTCCGCGGTCAGCTCGAGCCCGGGAATGACGAGCAGGTCGTAGAGCTTCCTGGCCCGCTCACCCTCGGCGCCGATCTCGGCGAGATATTCGTCGAAATCGGCCTCCTGCACGTGCGCGCCCGGCTCGGTGTGGTCGGTCACGGCGAGCACGTCGAAACCGGCGCGACCGTAGAGGTCGCAGAGCTCGCGGACGGTCAAGGAGCCGTCACTCCAGGTCGAATGCGCGTGGAACTCGCAGAGCAGCGGCGGGAGCTTGGTTGCCATCTCTCTCACAGTGTGACCCGCCGACCAGCCCTCCTGCAGGGGTTTTCCGGTTTGTCACCTACACGCAACCGCCCCGTTGCCCGCCGGGAAGCCCGGATACCGGGGAGAATGGGGCCATGCTTGCACTCGCAGCGCCTGACAAGTTCCGCGGCTCGCTCGACGCCGCCGCGGTCGCGGCGGCGCTTGCAGACGGCGCCCGCAGGGCGGGTTGGGACTGCATCGAGCTTCCGCTCGCAGACGGGGGCGAGGGAACGCTGGCTGCGCTCGGGGGCGCCAACCGTTCCTCACGGGTGCCGGGGCCGCTCGGTGATCCGGTCGAGGCGGAGTGGCGGCTGGACGGCAGGCTGGCGGTGGTCGAGATGGCGCGCGCGTCGGGCCTGGCGCTCCTCGGCGGGCCCGAGGCGAACGATCCTGTGGCGGCCTCGACCCGCGGCACCGGCGAGCTGATCGCAGCGGCGATCGAGGCGGGCGCCTCGACGGTGATCGTCGGCGTGGGCGGCTCGGCGACGACCGATGGCGGCCTGGGAGCCGTTGAAGCCCTGCGCGGGCACGGCCCCCTCGCGGCGGAGGTGCTCGTGGCTTGCGACGTGCAGACTCCGTTCCTCGACGCCGCCCGTGTGTTCGCCCCGCAGAAAGGCGCCACGCCCGAGGTTGTCGACGTGCTCTCGCAACGGCTCATCGAGCTCGCACGTCGCTACGACGCCGAGCTCGGGGTCGACGTGACGGCCGTGGCCGGCGCGGGCGCGGCCGGCGGCCTCGCGGGCGGCCTGGCGGCGCTCGGCGCGAAGCTCGTCCCCGGCTTCGACCTGGTTGCCGAGCGGGTGGGGCTCGACCGCAGGCTCGGGGAGGCCGACGCCGTCCTGACCGGAGAGGGCCGCTTCGATTCGACGTCGTTCAACGGCAAGGTCGTCGGCTCGCTGCTTCAGCTCTGCGCCGAGCGGTCGCTGCGCGCGCTCGTCGTCGCCGGCGAGATCGATCTGCCGCAGGGCCGGCCGCAAGGCACCCTCGCCCTGGTTGAGCGGTTCGGCCGCGAGCGCGCCTGGGCCGATCCCGCGGGCTGCGTCAGCGAAGCCGCAGCCGAGCTGCTTGCCCGTCCTTGAGGGACGACGCCGGCCTTCCTTTGGCGGCCCTACTCGCGCAATCCTGGTCGCTGCAGCTAGGAGATGCGGCCGGCGCGGAGCGCCAGAGCGACCGCGTGGGTGCGGTTCCTCGCGCCGATCGCCTCGACGATCCGGCGAACGACGGTCTTCACAGATTCGGGTGGGAGCTCGAGCTTCTCGGCGATCCGCTCGTCGGTGAGGCCCCGCGAGATGTGCTCCAGGACCAGGCTGTCACGTGCGCTCAGCCTCGACCAGACCCGGCGCTCGAGGCTGGCGGTGCTCGCATGGAGAGGATCGGAGCTCATGCGGATGGGATTCTTCGTCGCGCAAGCGGCCGTTCCTCCGGTCACCCGCGCCCCCAAACGCAAAGGCGCCCGAGGGCGCCCCTTTGCTTCGTACGGGCGGGCGTCGAAGCAGACCGGCTAGCTCGCTGCGACCTGGGCGGTCGAGCCTGCGTCGCTCGAGGGCGGCGGCACCTGCCGCAGGCCCCACACGTGCACCCGCTTGGCGGTGAAGGTCGCCGTCGCCGGGTTGAAGCCGGGAGCCTTGAAGAAGCCGTCAGCCGCGAAGACCACGCCGACTCCCTCGCCGACCTTGAGGTCGGAGAAGCCGAGCCGGAACCGACGGCGACCGCGTAGGTACACCGTGTACTCGTTGGCCTGCAGGGTGACCGTCTGGTTGTCGAGAACGGTGTCGTAGGGTCCCGTTCTCGTCACGGCGACGCCGAGGCTGCTCGACCCGACGCTGCTGATCGTGCCGCCGACCCAGTGGCAGTTGCACCAGACCCGGATCGCGACGGCAGTCAGGCTCGACATGTCCGTTCCCGGCTGCGCGCACGCCGACGAGCTGGCCGGGCTGGATCGAGGCGAGTGCGATCGGCCGGTGACGCGGCCCTTCGATCCGGGCGTGATCGGAGACGGCCACGGTGACGGTCTGGCCGTTGAGCGAGCCGTCGTTCGGGCCGGTCCAGAGCACGCCGACCGTCAGCGAGCCGTCACCGACTGCAGCCGACCGAGCCGGCGAACCAGTGAACGGGCGGGCGGTCCTGCGGTGTCGCCGCCGCCGGCACCGGTGCCGGCGCCGTCACCGTGACCGTCGAGGTCGCCGTCGTGGTGGTGACGGTCGAGGTCGAGGCAGTGGTCGAGGTAGTCGTGCTCGTGCTCGCCGGACCCGAGTCTGCGAAGGCCGGCAAGCCGAGCACGGAGATTGCGAGCCCTGCGGCGAAGCAAATGACAAGTGCCAGTCTGCGCATGAGAATCCTCCGTGGTCTCGTGGAACAGGAACGTCTGCCCTGAGGATCGGCGAGGCCCGTCAGGCGACCGTCTCGCGAACGTAAAACGGACGCAAAGCCGCCGGCCCCATTCGAGTGAGGTCGGGCTTCGCGCGGAAGCCTCCGGGCGATACGCTTGGCCACGGAAGGCGTGTCGAGCTCCAGGAGGTACAGATGGCCGGTCTCATGAGTCGCACCTCGGCGATCGCTCAGGCGAAGTTCTCGAAGCTCCTCGACCGGGCCGAGGATCCCGGCGAGACGCTCGACTACTCCTACGAGCAGCAGCTTCAGCAGCTTCAGAACGTCAAGCGCGGCATCGCCGACGTCACGACCGCGAAGAAGCGGCTCGAGATGGAGGACTCCTCCGACCAGCAGCAGCTCGCGAAGCTCGACGACCAGGCGCGGCAGGCGCTCGCCGCAAGCCGCGAGGATCTTGCGCGGGAGGCGCTGACCCGGAAGGCCGCGCTGCAGGCGCAGATCGACTCGCTCAAGCAGCAGGAGCAGCAGCTCGCCGACCAGCAGCAGAAGCTGATCGCGGGCGAGCAGGCGCTCCAGACGAAGATCGAGGCGTTCCGGTCGCAGAAAGAGGTGATCAAGGCGCAGTACTCGGCCGCCGAGGCGCAGGTGAAGATCGGCGAGGCCGCGACCGGGCATCGGCGAGCACATGGCCGACGTCGGGCTCGCGATCCAGCGGGCCCAGGACAAGACCCAGCAGATGCAGGCACGCGCCGCCGCGGTCGACGAGCTGACCACCTCGGGTGCGCTCGAGGACTTCACCTCGCAGGGCGACGACCTCGACCGGCAGCTCTCGCAGATCTCGCAGGGAAGCCAGGTCGACGACGAGCTCGCGAAGATGAAGGCCGAGCTCGGGCCAGGCGACGGCGGCCAGGCCGGCGATGCGTCGGGCGGCAGCCGCCGGCGATCGGGGCAGGGCAGTGATCGTCCGGCTGATGGGCGAGGGCCAGTGGCGGGTCGACGACTCGCTCGGCGCGCGCCTCCACGAGCTCGACACGGCGACCGAGGCGGCAGTCGCAGCGGGCGACGCAGACGCCCTTCACGCCGCGCTCGGCGCCCTTGCAGCTGCGGTCCGCGAACGGTGGCGAGCGGCTCGACGACAGCCAACCTCGAAGGCCTCCGACCTGGTCGTGCCGCCGGTCGACCTGAGCCTCGAGGAGGCCGCTCAGATCATGCACGGCGAGGGCCTTCTGCCCGATCTGCCCTAGTACTGGGCCCGGGGCTACGCGGCTACGGGTTGATCAGAGCAGGCAGGGAGGGCACGAACTTCGCCGGCTTGGGCGGTCGCTTGCGTCGTTTCGGGATCGGAGGGGTGATCGTGCCGTCGTCGCCGAAGACGAGCTTGGGACCCTGAAAGTCCTCGTCCGAGAGCGTTCGGATGAACGAGACCGGCTGCGTCAGACGAGTCGTACTCGGGCGTCCCCTCGCCTTCGAGGCGCAGCGGGATCACCCGGCCGGCGAGGAACTCGCCGGTCGCGCTCAGCCTCAGCGAGAGGAGCGCGCTCAGGGAGAGCGTCCCCGAGGTGGCAAGGGTGCCGTCGCGGCGAGGTTGCCGAGGCTGTAGGCGATCAGGTGGCCGTGGTACCACTCCATCCCGCGCAGCGTGTGCGGGCCCGAGGCGAAGACGAGGCTCGCGCCGGCATCGATCATCGCGTGCGCGAAGGCGCGCGGGTCTCCCCGCTGCTCGCCGAGGAACGTCTCGGGCCCGTAGGGAACGTGGTCTGCGTCCGCGCCCTCGGCGCCGGCGTGCATGTAGACGAGAACGACATCCGCGCGCTTCGTGGCCTTCCTGACGAGGGCCGCCGCAGCAGGAATGTCGAGCAGGCTCTGCGCCCAGGGGTACGGAGCACAGCCGATGACCGCCACCCTCACTGCTCCCGCCTGCACCACCGAGATCTGGCCCGGAAGGCCGTCGTAGGCGATGTGCGCAGCCTCGAGCGCCGCGATCGTCTGCCGCTGCGGCGTCGGGCCCGTAGTCGAGCGCGTGGTTGTTCGCGAGGTTCATCATCGTGAAGCCGGCGCGCCGGAGGGCGAACGCCGACGACGGCTCGGCGCGGAAGGTGAAGCAGCCGTCGGCGCCGTAGGGCGAGCACTTCGGCGACCCGGTGGTCGCAAGTGTCCCCTCCTGGTTCGCGAAGACGAGATCCCCGTGAAGGAACCGCTCGATCCCTGCGAAGGTCGCGCCGGTCGCGCCCTCGCCGACGAGGGCGACGTCACCGCCGGCGACAAGCGTGAAGGACGCCGCCGCGGGGCCTGCCGCCCGCGCCGCCGCCCCCGCAGGCGAAAGCCCCGCGAAGGCCGCTGTGGCGGCTCCCAGCACGACCGTTACGGCAGGCCGGTACCAGCGTCCACGCGCCCCTCTCATGTGAGCGCGACCGTACCAGGCAAAGGTCATTCGGGGCTTTTGCAGGGAGATTTCCACCCTTGCAGGTTGTGTCGTTCCGGCCCGGATGCTACGGTGCGCTGCTCGTGCCGTGCCGGAGCTCGCAAGCGCGCCGGTCTCGTTCCATAACGGGGTCCGTCGTTCAGCGGGGGTGGCGCCTGATGTTGCTGCCTCTTTTCGCCGCGCTCGCCGTGGGGCTGGCGCTGCGTGCCGCCACGGCCTTCGGCTCCTCGCCGATCGACGCGAAGAAGGCCGAGGCGCAGCAGGTCTACGACCAGATCCTCCAGCTCGACCAGAGCCTCGGCGCGGCCGACGAGCGCATCAACCTCGCGAACCTCAAGCTGTCCCAGGTCGAGTACGAGCAGAAGGTGAACCGCCGCGAGCTCGTCGTCGCGAAGGCGAACCTCGCCCGCAGCCAGCATCTGGTCGTGGAACGGCTGCTCTCGCTCTACACGACCTCGACCCCGACGACGCTCGACATGATCCTCGGCGCGACGAGCGTCACCGACCTGCTCACCCGGATCGACGATGCGGACCGCCTCTCCTCGATCGACTCGCAGGTGATCGGCCAGGTGAAGACGCTTCAGGTCGGCGGTGATCGCGCACGGCCACGCGCTCGTGCACGAGCGCGCCTCCGTCGCCCAACTCGTCGCCGAGCGCCAGGCCGAGCGGCGCGTCCGTTGCCGAGCCAGCTCTCGCAGCGCCATGAGCCTCCTCAGCTCGATCCAGGGCCAGATCGCCCAGCTCGAGGCGCAGGAGCAGGCCCGCCAGCTCGCAGGCGGCGCAAGCGAGGCGCAGGCGCAGGTGGCCGCGGCGCAGGCGGCCCAGCAGCAGGCCGCGCAGGAGACCGTCGTCGGCGCGAGCGCCGACACCGCCGGACGGGCACGACCGTCGTGCCCCGTCGTCTCCCTACGGCAGCCAGGTCGTCTCGATCGCGATGTCGTACCTCGGGACGCCGTACGTCTGGGGCGGCGCGGCGCCCGGCGGGTTCGACTGCTCGGGCCTCGTCATGTACTCGTTCGCGCAGCTCGGCATCTCGCTTCCCCACTCCTCCTACGCCCAGTGGAACTACGGCGTGCCCGTCCCCTACGACGAGCTCCAGCCGGGCGACCTCGTGTTCTTCGACGGGCTCGGCCACGTCGGGCCTGTACATCGGAGGAGGGGAATACGTCGACGCGCCGTATACGGGCGCGGTCGTCCGTGTCGACAGCCTGAGCGACGGCTGGGCCGTCTCGCACTACTCGGGCGCACGACGCATCACCTGACCGCACTGATCACCTGACGCTCCGACCGAACTTCGCGAACAATGCTTCCCTCGGCCTTGACACGACCGGGCACGTTCCGTACTTTGAGCGCATGAAACTCGTGCCCCTGTTCCCGGATCCGGAGACCCTCGCCGCCCGGAGTCGCTGGCGGCGTCGAGGCCGCGCTGGCGCTGATCGCCGCCGGCGCCCTCGCTCTGCCTCTCCGGCGGTGCCCTGCTCGCGATCCGCGAGCTGTGGCCGCAGGCGCGGATCGAGGTCGGCGCCGAGCGCGCTCGCCCGCGTGAGGTTGCGCCGCTTCGGCGAGAGCGTCTGCGCGGAGCGCGGGTCGTCGACTCGTCCGGGCACAGGGTCCGCGCGACGATGCGGGCGGGCACGATCGAGCCGACCGGCAAGGTGGCGACCGGGACGCGACTCGTCGTCACGGCAACCGTCCACCGGTCGAAGTGGCTCGGCTGGCTCGTCGGCGACACGAAGCAGGTACGGCTGGTCGACGCAGGCGCCGGCGACGAGCCTCACGAGCCGGCTCGTCTATCCGCTGGCGGGAAGGCCCGTGCAGGTCCGTTTCAGCGCTCCCGTGCGCGTGCTCTCGGTGACGCATCCCGACGGCCGGCACACGCAGGCTGACGCTCGCAGCGGCCGCGCCGGGTCGTCTCGATCGGCGTCGTCGCCTCGGGCGCGACCTCCGCCGGAACGGCGCTCGTCGCGGCCACCGCGCGCGGGTGGGAGCAGCTGCCCCAGCCGCAGCGCATCAGCTGGTTCCCGGCGGGGCCCGACCCGCAGGTGCTCGTCCGGCCGGCGCCCAAGCATCGCAGATCGTCCCCTCCGGCCCGATCGTGCTCACCTTCTCGCGGCCGGTCGCGGCCGTCCTCGGCGACGAGCGGCCCGTCGTGAGGCCGAAGGACGCCCGGAACCTGGCGCGAGCCGAACGACCACACGCTCGTCTTCGATCCCTCCGGGCTCGGCTACCCGCTCGGCAAAGCCGGTCCACGTCGTCCTGCCCCGCGGCGATCGAGGTCGTCGTCGGGTCCGACCCGTCGGCGCTTGCGGACGCTCAGCTGGAGCGTTCCCGGCGGCTCGACGACCCGGCTGAAGGAGCTGCTCGCGGACCTCGGCTATCTGCCGTTCACCTACACCCCCACGGGCGGCGAACGTCCGCTTGACGCTCGGAGCGCAGGCCCGCGCGGCGGTCGATCCGCCCGAGGGAACGCTCACGTGGCGGTACCCGAAGACACCCGTCGGCGCTTGATCGCGCTCTGGAACTCGCCGAGCGAGCGGCCGGTGCTGGTCCAGGGCGCGATCATGGCCTTCGAGTCGACGCCACGGCATGCCCCTCTACCCCTACGCCACGCGGGCCCTCTGGCGCGCGCTCCTCCGCGACGAGGTCGCCGGCCGGAAGGCGACGTCCGGCTACAGCTACGTCTTCGTCACCGAGTCGATCCCCGAGACGCTGACGCTGTGGCACAACGGGCATGTGATCCTCAAGTCGCCCGTGAACACCGGGATCTCGTCGCGGCCGACCGCGCTCGGCACGTTCCCCGTCTACCTGCATCTCACCGAGACGACGATGCAGGGGACGAACCCCGACGGCACCCACTACAACGACCCCGGCGTGCCGTGGGTGAACTACTTCCACGGCGGCGACGCGGTGCACGGCTTCGTCCGGCCGGGCTACGGCTACCCGCAGAGCCTCGGCTGCGTCGAGGCGCCGATCACCACCGCGGGCCAGATCTTCCCGTACGTGAACGTCGGGACGCTCGTCACCGTTGCCCCTCCAGCCTGACGGCGGGTGCCCCTCCAGCCTGACGGCGGGTGCCTTCAGGCGGACGCGGGGGGCTCGCGGATCTGAACTAGCCTGATCCGCGTGGCCGGGATCGACCGCAGGGCCTTCCTCGCCGCGGCCGGCTCGGCTGCGTTCTCGCTCGCCGGCGGGCGAGCACGGGCGGTACGCGCGGCCGATCCGCGGCTGCGCGCGCTCGCGGCGATGCTCCAGGGACCGCTGATCACGCCCGGCGGCCCGGCGATACGACTCGGCGAGGGTCGCCTACAACGAGCGCTACGACGCTGCGCATCCCCTCGCGATCGCGCGCCCCGTGTCCGTCGCCGACGTGCAGAAGCTCGTGCGCTGGTCGCACACGCGATGGAGTCCGGCCGATCGTGCGCTCGGGAGGCCACAGCTACGCGGGCTACTCGACCGGGTCGGGTCTCGTCGTCGACCTGCGGCCCCTCGACGGGATCGCGTTCGACCGGCGCGACAGGCCTTGCGTACCGTCGGCGCCGGCGCGCGGCTCATCGACATCGAGGTCGGCGCTGGCCCAGCACGGCCGGGCGATCCCCGCCGGCTCGTGCGCCACGGTCGGCATCGGCGGCCTCGCGCAGGGCGGCGGTGTCGGGCTCGCATCGCGTGCGTTCGGGACGACCAGCGACAACGTCGTCTCGCTCGGGATCGTCACGGCCGACGGCCGCTACCGGATCTGCGAGCAAGGGTCGAACGAGGATCTCTTCTGGGCCTGCCGCGGTGGCGGTGGCGGCAACTTCGGCGTCGTTACCCACTTCACGCTGCGAACGCATCCCGTCTCGAGCGTCGCCTACTTCTTCGCCGACTGGAGCTGGGCGGCGGCGGCGGACGTGATCGAGCTCTGGCAGTCGTTCATGCCCCACGCCCCCGATCGGCTCTTCTCGATCTGCTCGCTCTCGGCTGGAGGCGCCAGCCCCTCGGTGCAGGTCTTCGGGCAGTACCTCGGCTCCGAGGAGGCGCTGCAGGGCGCGCTCTCGCCGCTTCGGGCGGTGCCGGGCCTGCGCCTGACGACGGGAAGCTCGAGCTATCTCGACGCGCAGCTCCGGTGGGCCGGGTGCCTCGGCAAGACCCCGGCACAGTGCCACCTGGCCGGCGAGACACCGGGCGGGACGCTTGACCCGCGCCGAGTTCGCCGGCAAGTCCGACTACCTCGCGCGGCCCCTCTCGGCGGCGGGGCGGGCCACGATCGTCCGCTGGATCGAGCAGGCAGCCGCACACGGCCCCACGGCCGCATCGCTCCTTCTCGACTCCTACGGCGGCGCGCTCAACCGGCCCGCTCCCGACGCCACGGCGTTCGTGCACCGCGATGCGATCGGCTCGGCGCAGTACCTCGTCTACTGGGGCTCGGGCGGCGAGCAGGCGCGCGCTCTCGTGGCTCCGCGGGTTCTACGCGCGCGATGCGCCCACACGTCTCGGGGTTCGCCTACCAGAACTACATCGATCCAGACCTCGCCACCTGGGCTCACGCCTACTACGGAGCGAATTACCCCCGTTTGCAGGCAGTCAAGAAGGCTGTCGACCCGACGGCCTCTTCCGCTTCCGCCAGTCGATCCGGCCCGCCTAGCGGCCCTCACCATTTCGGGTGAGAAGGCACTTTTGGGCTCGCTCAGCGGCTTTGAGCGACGAGGCGCGTCGGACGCGTCGCGCTCGTAGCACCGGCCGGGCCGGCCGGGTTCCCGCTCATGATCTGCCGGGTCGTCCAGCCGTCGAGCTCTTCGGCGTACGTCCAGCCGACGTAGGAGCACTGCGGGCAGTGACCGGTTTCCTCGGTGCTGTAGCCGTAGGCAACACGCAGGGAGCCACAAGCGAGGCACTCGAGCTGAATCGGACGCGACAGGCGCTTCGTCGTCATTTGGTGTCTTGCGTTACCAGGCGTCAGGCCCACGATTCCCCCTGTTGACAGATGGCGTGTTGCCTGTCGAGTTATCGGGCCGGGCCTGAGGCGGTGCCAGCCCCTAATGGGGTATCCGCCGGCCTCGATCGAGTGATCGTCCACCGCGGGCTCTCATGGCGCAAGAGGAACTTCGGCGAATCGCACCGGGTGCGGTGGCCTGGCCGTACCGGCCAACGCCGCCTCCCTTGCCGGTGCGGGCAGCCCGGTCATCGCCGCGGCCGGCAGCTCCGCTCCCCGGCCGGTGGGCGGCTCGGCGTCGGGCCGGCCCGGCGATGCGGCGTTGAAGGCCGCGGTGCGGTCGATCCGGCGCAAGGCGGGCAGCATCAGCAGGCCGAGCAGGAGCGTCGGCACGCCGCCGACCACCAGAGACCACCGGCTCCCTGCCTCCTCCGCGATCCACCCGACCAGGGGGCCGCCGATCACGGTCGTCCCACCCCACGCGAGCGCCCACAGCGCCATCACCCTGCCGCGCATCGACGGCGCCGCGGCCAGCTGCAGGGCGGTCTTCGAGTAGGAGTTGAACGTGACGCTGCCGTAGCCCACGAACACGAGCGCCGCGAGTTCCAGCGGCAGGTCCGGCGCCAGGGCGGCGGCGATGATGGCGGCCCCCCAGCCGATCGCGGCGATCCCCAGAGTCCTGGCGCGCCGAGCGCTCGCATTTCGCGAGGCGGCGACGAGACCGCCGACGACTGCGCCCACGGCCATCACCGCGGCCATCGCGCCGTAGGTTCCGGCGCCGCCGTGAAACGCCCCGCGGGCGACCAGGGGCAGCGTGATCGGGAACTCCCAGGCCAGGGTGCCCGTGATCGTCAGCATCACGAGTGGCACCAGAAGCTCGGGCGTCCGCCTTGCATAGCGGAGGCCGTCGCGAACCTGGCCCTTCGCCCGTGCGACACGGCGAGCGGGGAACATCTCCGGCGCCCGCATCAGCGCAAGGCTGATCAATACGGCGAGAAACGAGACGGCGTTGAGGGCGAAGCAGGACGCCAGGCCGACGACGGCCACGAGCGCTCCCCCGGCGGCTGCACCGAGGACGCGGGCCAGGTTGATCGAGACTGAGCTCAGCGTGACGGCATTCGGAAGCTGGGCGCGCGGGACCAGCTCCGCGATGAGGCTCTGCCGGGCCGGGTTGTCGAACACGGTCAGCGAGCCCAGCACGAGCGACAGGACCAGAACCGTCGCCAGCGAGATCGCATCGAGCGCCGTGAGCACGGCGAAGATCACCGCGACCGCCGCCGAGGCCGACTGGGTCAGGTAGAGGAGACGCCGCTTGTCATAGCGGTCGGCGATGACTCCTCCCATCGGGCCGAGCACGACGAACGGGAGAAAACGCACCGCCGTCGTCAGGCCCAGATCGGTGCCGCTGCCGGTCAGGTGCAGCACCAGGAACGACAGGGCGAGCGTCTGCATCCACGTGCCGGCGACCGAGATCGACTGGCCCCAGAAGTACAGGCGGTAGTTGCGAACGCCGAGCGAGGAGACGGCGTCCCCCAAGCGACCCGTCACGACCCGCCCTCACTCTCGGCCGACGATGGACGGCCGATCGAAGCTGGTTGCTCGTACTCGGCGAGACGTTGCAGGAGACGGCCGGCAGCGACCAGGGCCTGCTGCTCGTCGGCCGTGAGCACTGCCTCGACAGCCTGTCCGAGCCAGGTATCTCGCTCGGCCCGGGAGCTCTCGACGACGGCCGACCCGCGCTCGGTCAGCTCGAGCAGCACCCGGCGCGCGTCAGCCTCGTCCCTGTGCCGCGCGATGAGGCCGACCGCCTCGAGCTCCCGGAGCGACGCGGCCACGTTCGAGCTCGTCATCTGGAGGGCCTCGGCCACCTGCGAGGGCGTGCCCTGCTCCAGCCGACCGATCGTGGCGAGGACCTGCATCAGCGTCCTCGAGAGCCCCTTCCCCGGCGGAAACTCACTGCGGAGCCGGCGCTGGAGCTGCTTCATCTGCGCCCGGAACTCGGAGACCTCTTCGTCCTGCATATTACCTATGATACATATCTATCCACCATAGCGGCGCAGAGCTGCCGGAGCGGCAGAGAGCGTCGCGTGGCTCACCAGCTGTCGGCAGCACCCGGCCTGCGAGGCGCGCGACGAGAGCGACGACTGGGCGGCGGGGCCGCTCTCAGCGCTCGCCCGGGAACCGGAGCGTTTCGAAACCAGGGTCAGCCGGAAGCGGTCTGGCGGGGGAAACGGCGGGCTCGTTCCCGCGCCGCCTTCCCCCGTGACCTCCTTCCGAGTGCCGTCGTTCGCGCTGTTTTTGAGCGGAGAGAGAGGGATTTGAACCCTCGACGCACCTTTCAGCACGTACGCGATTTCCAGTCGCGCTCCTTAGACCACTCGGACACCTCTCCGGGCGGCCAAGGGTAGCCGTTTGCCGCGAGGAGGACGGTTAGTCGTGGATGCGCGCGATCAGCTCTTCGCGCTTGAGGACCCGCACGCGGTGGCTCGAGCGGACGAGCCGCACCTCGTAGCCGGCGTCGCGCGGATACAGCACCTTGTCGCCGGGCTCGAGCGCTTCGACGTCGGGGCCGACGGCCGCGACGATGCCCGTCGAGCAGTGCGCGGCCTCGTTGATCGGCACGATCAGGCCCGAGGCGGTCTCGGACTCGTCGAGCGGCTGGATCACGAGGTAGTCGTCGAGCGGCTCGATCGTGACGTCGAGGCGGGAGACGGGATCGAGCATGCCCAAAGGGTACCGCGCCGAGCCAGCGCGAGCCCCAACCGGCCGTCGCGTCCAGCCACGTCCCAATCGGCATGGCCCTCCGAGGTGGTTCTGGGGACTGTCCCCGCCGTTCGCTTTACGGGGCGCGTCCGGGTCAGGCGCCGTTCTCTCTTGGAAGGACACGGCTGCCCGGCTCGCAGAGACATGGCCGGCGAGCGGTTTAACGCGTCCCTTTTGGCCAATCCGGGACGTGGCCCGCGGGGGCACATCGATCCCGTCCTGCGGAACGGTCAGAGGCGGCCGGCGGCGACGATGCGCTGCAGGAACTGCTGCGTGCGCGGCTCGCGGGGCGCGGTGAAGATCTGCCCGGGCGGGCCCTGCTCGAGGATGACGCCCTCCTCGAGGAAGCAGACGCGGCTCGCGATCTCGCGCGCGAAGGCCATCTCGTGGGTGGCGATCACCATCGTCATCCCGCCGGCCGCGAGCTCGCGGATCACCTCGAGCACCTCGCCGACGAGCTCCGGGTCGAGCGCGCTCGTCACCTCGTCGAGCAGCATCAGCTCGGGATCCATCGCGAGCGCCCGGACGATCGCGACCCGCTGCTGCTGGCCGCCCGAGAGCCGGTCCGGGTACTCGTCGCGCTTGTCCGCCAGCCCGAAACGCTCGAGCAGCTCGAGCGCCCGCGCCTCGGCCTCGGCGCGCGAGCGCCCGAGCACCGTGCGCTGCGCGAGCGTCACGTTCCGGAGCACCGACATGTGCGGGAAGAGGTTGAAGGCCTGGAAGACGATCCCGATCCGCCGCCGGACGTCGTTGCGGTCGACCCCGCGCCCGGTGATCTCGATGCCGCCGAGGACGATCCGCCCGGCGTCGATCGGCTCGATCAGGTTGACGCAGCGCAAGCAGCGTCGACTTGCCCGAGCCCGAGGCGCCGATCAGGCAGACGACCTCGTGCTCCTGCACGGCGAGGTCGATCCCGGCGAGCACCCGAACCGCTCCGAACGACTTCCGGACGCCCTCGAGCGACGAGCTGTCTCGCTCATCGCACTCCCTGCAGCTGCCGCGCGCGCCGGTCGCGGGCGGCGAGCCAGTCGGTGAAGCGGGCGAGCGGGATCGTGATCGCGACGAACAGGGCCGCCGCGGCCAGGTACGGCGTGAAGTTGAAGGTCGCGTCGGCGTCGATCTGCGACTGGTTGAAGGCCTCGATCGCGCCCGAGCGATCGAGACGAGCGCCGTGTCCTTCTGCAGCCCGATGAAGTCGTTCAGCAGCGGCGGGATCACGCGCCGAACCGCCTGCGGGAGGATCACGTGGCGCAGCGCCTGCGTCGCGGGTCAGCCCGAGCGAGCGCGCGGCCACCTCCTGCGACGGATGCACCGACTCGATCCCGGCGCGGTAGACCTCCGAGACGTAGGCGGTGTAGACGAGCGTCAGCGCGACGATGCCCCAGAAGGTCACCGAGGTCGGCACCCACGAGAGCCCGAGCGCGGGCGCCCCGAGCCCGAGCAGCGCGATCACGAGGATCGTCGGCACGCCGCGGAAGAAGTCGGTGTAGGCGATCGCGAGCGCGCGCAGCGGGAAGAACACCGGGCCCCGGCAGGCTGCGGACACGGCCAGCAGCAGCGCGAAGACGAGGATCAGCGCCTCGGAGATGCAGAAGATCTTCACGTTCAGCAGGAACGCGCGCGAGATCTCCGGGAACGAGCCGCGGAACTGGCCCCAGTCGAAGAACGTCCGGTGCACCTCCGGCCAGCCGGGCGCGTGCGTGACCACGACGACGAGCGACGGCGAAGAAGACGACCGTGCTCGCGAGCGCGATCGCGACGCCGCGACGCCCGTCGCCGGCGCTCCACCCGCCGAGAAGCTTCGAGCTGCGGGCCGCTACTTCAGGACCGGCGCGCCGGTCGCCTTCGCTAGCCACTGTCTGCTGGATCTTCTGGAGCGCGCCGCTCGCCTTCAGCGACGCGAGCGCCTGGTCGACGCAGCCGGCGAGCGGGTTCCCCTTCGAGAAGACCATGCCGAAGTGCTCGCCCGCCGTCTGCGGTCGGGAACTGGCCGAGGATCTTCGAGTGCGGAACCTGGACGGCGGTGACGTAGAACGCGGTCGGGAGGTCGACGACGAGCCCGTCGATCTGCTTGTTCTTCAGCGCCTGGATCGCGGCTGCGTTCTGCGGGAAGACCGACGGCCTGCTGCGACGGCTTGATCGTGCTCGTGATGTAGGCGTAGCTCGTCGTCCCGAGCTGCGCGCCGAGCTTGAACGGCTTCAGCCCGGCGATCGTGTGGACGTTCGCGATCTTCGTGCCCGCGAGCACGACGAGCGCCTGGTTGACGTCGTAGTACGACGAGCTGAAGGTGACGACCTTCGCCCGCGCCGGCGTGTACGAGATCTGGTTGATGTCGAAGTCGAACTTCTTCGGGCCGGGCGCGAACGACTTGTCGAACGGCACGTAGGCCCACTTGACCTCACTCCTCGAGAAGCCGAGCTTCGCGGCGACCGCGTAGGCGACGGCCGGCTCGAAGCCCTTCCCGTTGTCGGGATCGTTGATCTTCCAGGACGACCCCTTCGGCGACCCGCCCGCATACCACGGCGGGTAGGCGGGATTGTCGGTGCCGACGGTCAGCGTCCCGGAGTCGACGAGCTGGAGGCTCGACTTTGCGCACGAGGCCGTCCTGCCGGCGGCATTCGAAGCCGTCGCCGAGCCGGACGGGGAGGCGAGCGCCGACGCCGCCGAGAGCGCGGCCAGAACGACGATCGCGGGAACGAGGAGCTTGCGCACGGAACGAGCCTACCCAAGCGATGCACACCCGACAATCCGGTGGCGCACACCGCGCCAGAGCCGACAAGATGTCACCGTGCTGGTGGACGGTCACGAGGTCCCGATCTCGAACACCGACAAGGTCTTCTTCCCGGCCTCGGGGCTCACGAAGGGCGATGTCGTCGCGCTACTACCTCGACGTCGCCGGGTGCGCGCTCCCGCATCTGCGGCGGCGGCCGTTTCACATGAAGCGGTTCCCGAACGGGGTCGAGGGCGAGTTCTTCCACCAGAAGCGCGTTCCCGGCAAAGCATCCGGCGTTCGTCGACGAGGTGCCGGTGTCGTTCCCGAGCGGCCACTCGACGGTATTCGCGATCGTCGACAACGCCGCCGCGCTCGCCTGGGTCGCGAACCTCGGCTGCATCGAGCTGCACACGTGGCATTCGCGCGTGCCCGAGATCGAGCGGCCCGACTACCTGCTGATCGACCTCGACCCGAGCGCCGAGGGCCAGTGGCCGTTCGTGCGGGAGATCGCGCTCGTCGTGCGGGAGGTGATGGACGAGCTCGGGCTTCCCTCGTTCCCGAAGACCTCCGGCGCGACCGGGCTGCACATCCTCGCGCCGATCAGGCCCGAGCTGCGGTTTCCGGAGGTGCGCCGGTTCGCAAAGGCGCTCGCCGAGGAGGTCGAGCGGCGGATCGGCGACCAGCGGTCGCGACGACGACGTGGCGGGTCGCCGACCGGATCGGCGTCTTCGTCGACTTCGGCCAGAACGCCCGCGACCGGACGATCGCCTGCGCCTACTCGGTCAGGCCCGTGCCAGACGCCCGCGTGTCGGCGCCGCTCGCGCTGGGACGAGGTCGCCGACGTCGATCCGGCCGCGTTCACGCGTCGAGACGATGCGCGCCCGGATCGCGGCGGTCGGCGACCCGACGCGCGGGATGTGGCGGCGGGCGGTCTCGCTTGGGCCGCGGTTTCGGCAGCTCGGGCTCGCAGCCTGCGGCCACCTGAGACTCAGCGCCCCACATGGGCGGCAGAGAGCGCTAGGCGAAGAGCGCTCTCGACGCCGGCCGAGGCGGCGGCTGCGGGCGGCCGAAGCTCGCGCCAGGTGCAGTCGCGCGGGTCCTTGTCGTCACGCCAGCGGATCAGCTTGGTGCCGTGCCGGAAGCGGTTGCCCTGCACCTTGTCGTAGCGCACCTCGACCACGAGCTCGGGCCGCACGCGCGACTCCTCGAGCTCGCCGCGTGCCCCAGCGGTTCGGCTCGGAGACGTGCCAGCCGGCATCCTCCTCGAGGAGCGGCAGGACCTTCGCGGCGACCTCGGCCCGCGACTTCGCGGCCACCGCGCAGGAGCCGACGTAGTCGAGCCCGCCGTCCTCGCGGTAGAGGCCGAGCAGCAGCGTCGCGAGCGCCTCGCGGGAGCCCTTCCAGCGCACGCCGAGCACGACGCAGTCGGCCGTCTTGTGCTCCTTCACCTTCACGACCGCCTCGCGCGATCCCGGGAGGTAGGCGAGCGCCGAGCCGCTTGGCGATCACGCCGTCGAGCCCGAGCGACTCGAAGCGGTCGAGCCAGCCGCGCGCCTCGCCGAGCTCGCGCGTGCAGGGCGAGAGCCGGAAGCCCGCGCGCGCGGCGCTCGAGCTCGGCGCGCCGCTCCTCGAGCGGCCGCTGCCACACCGGCTCGCCCTCCCAGACGAGCAGGTCGAAGACGACGTACTCGGCCGGGATCTCGGCCGAGAGCCGCCTGATCCGCGACTCGGCCGGATGGAGGCGCATCTGCATCGCGTCGAAGTCGAGCGCGCCCTCGCGGACGATCACGACCTCGCCGTCGAGCGCCGAGCGCGGCGGCAGGAGCTCGCCGAGCGGGCGCAGCTCGGGGAAGTACCGCAGGAGCGGCCGGCCGTTGCGCGACCAGAGCGCGAGCTCGCCGTCGAGGTTCTCGAGCACCCCACGGAAGCCGTCCCATTTCGGCTCGTACGACCACCCGTCGCCCTCGGGCAGCTCGCGGACGAGCTCCGCCTCCATCGGCGGGAACGGCAGCTCCGTCGGCGGCATGCCCGAAGCCTACGGTTAAGCTGCCGCCGCGAATGACACGCGTCGCCGTCACCGGAATCGGGGTCGTCTCGCCGCTCGGGCTCGACGCGGCCGTCGACCTGGGAGGCGGCGCTCGCGGGGCGGAGCGGCGATCGACTGGATCGCGCTCGTTCGACACCGAGGGGCTGCCGGTGCGGATCGCCGGCGAGGTGAAGGGCTTCGACCCGATCAGCGGTCGCCTCGGCGAAGGACGCGCGCAAGCTCGAGCGCAACGTCCTCTTCGCGCTCTCGGCGGCCCGGGAGGCGCTCGCCGACGCCGAGCTCGGCGAGTTCGACCCGACCCGGGTCGGGATCCTGTTCGGCTCGGCGATCGGCGGCATCACCGGCATCTTCGAGCAGGCCGAGATCCTGCTCGACGCGCGGCCCCGACCGCGTCTCGCCCGAGCTTCCTGCCGAACGTCCTCGTCGACACCGCCTCGGGGCAGCTCGCGATCTCGCTCGGGATCAAGGGCTTCAACTACGCGATCGTCTCGGCCTGCGCGACCGGCTCGCACGCGATCGGCGAGGCCGCCGAGCTGATCAAGCGCGGCGACGCCGACGCGGTGATCGCCGGCGGCACCGAGGCCTGCGTCGACCCGCTGATCCTGGCGGGCTTCACCGCCATGCGCGGGCCTCGCCGCCGAGGACGAGCACCCGCCGCGCGCCTCGCGGCCCGTTCGACGCGACCCGGGCCGGCTTCGTGATGGCCGAGGGCGCCGGCGCGGTCGTCGTCGAGGACTGGGACCGGGCGGTCGCCGCGCGGCGCGGACATCTACGCCGAGGTGCTCGGCTACGGCGCCTCGAACGACGCGCATCACCTCGCCCAGCCCGAGCCGGAGGCCGAGGGCGTCGCGGCGATGATGCGGATCGCGCTCGAGCGCGCCGGGGTCGCCCCCGAGCGGGTCGGCTACCTGAACGCGCACGGCACCTCGACCCCGCTCGGGGACCTCGCCGAGACGAAGGCGATCAAGAGCGTCTTCGGCGACTCACGCCTACAAGCTCGCGGTCTCCTCGACCAAGTCGATGATGGGCCACACCTTCGGCGCCGCGGGCGCGATCGAGGCGATCATGTGCATCCTCGCGCTGCGCGACGGCGTGCTGCCGCCGACGATCAACTACGCGACGCCCGACCCCGAGTGCGACCTCGACTACGTGCCGAACGAGGCGCGCCAGGTGCAGGTCGACGTCGCGCTCTCGAACGCGATGGGCCTCGGCGGCCACAACGGCTGCGTCCTGCTCGGGCGCGCCTAGAGCGTCTCGACGGCTAGGCGTCACCGCGCGCCTCGCCGACCGCGAGGCCCGAGCCCGAGCCCGACCATCACGCACCCCGCCTGCGCCGCCGATCGCCTCGAGCCGGCGCGGCGAGGCCGCGAAGCCGCTCGCGGGCCGTCCCGGCGAGCGAGGCCCCACGTCCCGTCGATCACCATCGCGATCGCGACGAAGACGAGGCCCGAGCACGAGCATCTGCAGCGGCACGTGGCCCGCGCGCGGAGTCGGCGAACTGCGGCAGGATCGCGGCGAAGAAGACCGCCGCCTTCGGGTTCGTGAGCCCGACGACGAAGCCGTCCCGGAGGATCCGGCGTCCGCTCTTCGGCGGCGACCGGGAGCGCCGAGGGCCGCGACGAGCGCGCGGCGCTTCCGGAACGTGCGCGACGCCCGAGCACGACGAGGTAGGCGGCGCCGACGAGCTTGATCGTCGTGAAGACGGCGGCCGAGCGCTCGACGATCACCCCCACCCCGAGGGCGACCGCGATCACCTGCACGTAGACGCCGGCGCAGTTCCCGACCACCGTCGCGAGCGCGGCCCGCCGGCCGAGGACGACGCCGCGGCTGATCACGAAGAGCACGCTCGGGCCCGGGATCGCGATCAGGACGAGCGCCGCGCCCACGAACTCGAGCAGATTCGAGGCCGGGATCACGCGGGAGATTACCGCCCACCCTTGCGGGTCTGCCGAGACTGCACGGCGAAGCCCGGCGCGATATGGTCGGCTCGCCGCCGACGCCGGCGGCAAAGGGAAGGATGCGATGGCCAAGTCCGTGGACAGATCGACGAACGAGCTCTCGACCAGCCTCGGCCGGCTCGGGACCGAGACCGCGTTCGAGGTGCTCGCGCGAGCGAAGGCGCTCGAGGCGGAGGGGCGCCGCATCATCCACCTCGAGATCGGCGAGCCCGACTTCACGACGCCCGGCCACATCATCGAGGCGGCCGCGAAGGCGCTCCGCGACGGCGAGACCCACTACTGCCCCGCTCCGGGGATCCCCGCGCTTCGCGAGGCCTGCGCCGAGCACCTCTCGCGGCACCGCGGACCTCCCGATCGCTCCCTCGAGCATCGTCGTCACGCCCGGCGCCAAGCCGTTCCTGTTCTTCGGCGTGCTCGCGACGTGCGACCCGGGCGACGAGGTGATCTACCCGAACCCCGGCTTCCCGATCTACGAGTCGGTGATCAGGTTCGCGGGCGCGACGCCGGTGCCGCTGCCGCTCGTCGAGGAGCGCGGGTTCGCGTTCTCGGCCCAGGACCTCGCCGACCGGCTCACGCCCCGCACGAAGATGGTGATCCTCAACTCGCCGGCCAACCCGACCGGCGGCATCGTCGAGCGGAGCCTGAACGTCGAGATCGCCGGGCTGCTCGCCGACCACCACTGCTGGATCCTCTCGGACGAGGTCTACTCCGAGATGCTCTACGGCGCCGAGCACGACACGATCGCCTCGCACGAGGGGCTGCTCGAGCGAACGATCCTCCTCGACGGCTTCTCGAAGACCTTCGCGATGACCGGCTGGCGCCTCGGCTACGCCGCGGTGCCGGAGCCGCTCGTCGAGCCGATCGCGCGGCTGCTGATCAACTCGGTCTCGTGCACCGCGCCCGCGACGCAGCTCGCCGGCGTCGCCGCGCTCACAGGGCCGCGTGACGAGGTGAACGCGATGCTCGCCGAGTTCGCCCGCCGCCGCGAGGCCGTCGTGGCCGGGCTGAACGAGCTGCCCGGCGTCACCTGCGCGATGCCGAAGGGCGCCTTCTACGCGTTCCCGAACATCACCGGCACGGGCTCGGCTCGAAGGAGCTCGCCGACCGGCTGCTCTCCGAGGCCGGAGTCGCCGCGCTCGCCGGCACCGCGTTCGGCGAGTACGGCGAGGGCTACCTGCGCCTGTCGTACGCGAACTCGCTCGAGAACCTGCTCGAGGCGCTCGACGCGTTCGGCGGCCTGCTCGTCGAGCGAGCCGCGCTTGAGCGGCCGGCCGCGGATCGTCGTCTCCCAGCCGATCCCCGCCGCCGCGCTCGACGCTGCTCGCCGAGGCCGGCGAGCTCTGGGTCTCCCCGCTCGACCGGCCGCTCCCGGCCGAGGAGCTCCACGCCGCGATCGCCGGCGCCGACGGCGTCGTCACGCTCCTGCACGATCGCGTCGACGACGCCTTCCTCGACGCGGCCGGCCCGGGGCTGCGCGTCGTCTCGAACGTCGCGGTCGGCTACGACAACATCGACGTGCCGGCGTGCGCGGCGCGTGGGGTGATCGTCACGAACACGCCGGGAGTGCTAACGGATGCGACCGCCGACCTCGCCTTCTCGCTGATCCTGATCGCCACCCGGCGCCTGGGCGAGGGCGAGCGCCTCGATCCGTGTCGCAGACGCCGTGGACCTGGAGCCTCTCGTTCATGCTCGGCACCGGCATCCAGGGAAAGACGCTCGGGATCGTCGGGCTCGGCCAGATCGGGACTGCGGTCGCCCGGCGCGGGCGGGCGTTCGGGATGCAGATCGCCTACGCGGGCCGCCGCCGCGCGCGAGCCCGAGCTCGAGGCGGAGCTCGACGCGCGCTACCTGACGCTCGAGGAGCTGCTCGCAACCGCCGACGTCGTCTCGCTGCACTGCCCGCTCAACGACGAGACCCGCGGGCTGATCGGCGCCGAGCGAGCTCGGACGCGATGAAGCCGACCGCGTTCCTCGTCAACACGACCCGGGGCCCTGTCGTCGACGAGGCGGCGCTGGCCGAGGCGTTGCGAGGCGGGAACGATCGCCGGCGCAGGGCTCGACGTCTACGAGCACGAGCCCGAGGTGCACCCGGGCCTGCTCGAGCTCGAGAACGTCGTGCTGCTCCCCCATCTCGGCTCGGCGACGGTCGAGACGCGCACGGCGATGGCGGTGCTCGCGGCCCAGAACGCCGTCTCCGTGCTGGCAGGCAACGGGCCGATCACTCCGGTTCGCCCACCGGCGTAGCGGCGCTCTTGCAGTTGGCGTGAGCGAGCTCGGAGACGCCGGAGCCGTTGAGGCTTCAGGGCTGCTCGCCCGGCGGGAGGCATCCTCGCGCGAGCTCGTCGAGGCCTGCCTGGCGCGGATCGCCGAGCGCGACGGGACACATTCGTTCGAGGGCGACACCGGCTCGGTCAACGCGTGGGTGCGGGTGTACGAAGACGACGCGCTCGCCGCCGCCGACCGGGCGGATGCCCGCGGCGAACGGGGCCCGCTCGCCGGCCTCCCGATCGGGCTCAAAGACCTCTATGCCGTTGCCGGCAAGCCGCTCACCGCGTCGAGCCGTGTGCTCGACGAGGTGCCCGCGCGAAGCTGCACGGCGTGGGAGCGGCTCGAGGCAGCGGGGATGGTGCTGATCGGCCACCTCCACACCCACGAGTTCGCCGCCGGTGGGACAACCGACCAGGTCGGAAATCCACGGGCGCTCGATTGCTCTCCCGGCGGTTCGAGCGGCGGGTCAGCCGCGGCGCTCGCGGCGGGCATGGTTCCGGCCGCGACCGGAACCGACACCGCCGGATCGCTTCGTATCCCCTCGGCGATGTGCGGGACCTCGACCCTGAAGCCGACGACCGGCCTGGTGCCGATCAGGGGGATCGTGCCGCTCGGCCCCACCCTCGACCATGCAGGACCGATGGCCCGCGACCTCGCCGACTGCGAGCTTCTGTTCGAGGCGCTCGCGGGCAGGCCCGCACCGGCCGAGCCTCGACCGGTACGACGCGTCGCCCTGTCGCCACGGATCGGCGAGCTCGACGCAGACGTGGCCGAGAACCTCGAGCGTGCGCTCGACCTCGTCCCGCTGATCGAGGTGCCGCCGCCCGAGGTCTCGCTCGAGCTCGGGACGGCGTTCATCGACATCTGCTGCGCCGGCATGCTCGCCTTCCACCGGCAGTTCGACGATCGCCGCCGGCTGTACCGGCCGTCGATCCGCGGCTTCCTCGAGCACGCAGAGGCCCGCGCCATGACCGCCGAGGAGTACGCGGCCGTCCAGCTCGGTCGCCAGGAGCTGACCGCCCGCTGGCTCGACTGGTTCTCCGAGCAGCGGGTCGACGCGCTGATCGAGCCGACGCTCCCCATCGTTGCCCATCCTCGCGGCCACGGCTACGACGAGGCCTTCACCGATCTCGCGGAGATCTCGCTCACGCACTACTGGAACTGGACGGGCTTCCCGGTCGTAGCCTTTCCGTCCGGGCTCGGACGGCGGAGCAGGCTCCCGACGAGCGTGTCGCTGATCGGGCCGCCGGGCTCGGATTGGCACCTCTTGGCTGCCGGCAAAGCCCTGCAGGCCCGGCTTGGCGCTCTGCCGCCCGTCGTACCGACGACGCACACCTGAGCCCGGCGTCTGCGATCAGGAGGGGGTGGCCGGCCGCGCCCGTCAGGTGTGGATCGGCGTGCAGGGATGCAGGAGCGCGTAGTTCGGGGCGAAGAGCGGCGAGGCTCCGTAGACCGAGTTGCGGTAGACCGCGACCTGGAAGAAGCGTGCGCAGCTCGTCGTGACGACGTTGCAGATGTAGATGCGTGCCTCGAAGTTCGCCCCGATCTGGCCACAGCTCTTGACGTGCGCCGTTTGCTTCGAGGTCGCCGGGTTCACGAAGAGCGTCTGCGTCGCACTGCGTGCATGCGCCGCCAACGAGCTGCCAGGAAACGGGCCGAGTGGCACGACGTAGACGGCGATCAGGAGAGCGAGCGCCAGGAGACCGGAGACTGCGACGAACCTCGAGCGATCCATCTGGCGAAAAGGTACTCCGACTGCACGCCACCGATGCCACCTCGCGATTTGAGCCTCAAACCGGGGAAATGCCGTCGACCGAGCCGGCGAGAGCACTCGCCTCCGATCGCTCGCCCCCGATGGCCCGTAAGCGAGCCGGAGAGCCCTTCGGCGATCAGCCTCCGAGCGGCGGGGCCTTCGTGTACTCCTCTTCGCTCACGTGCCTGCCCCAGCTGACGACGCTGCCCTGCTCGTCCGCCTGCTGCATCGCGATATGGATCATGAATCGCGTCGCGGCGGCGCCGTGCCAGTGGTTCTCCCCGGGCGCGAAGAACACGCGATCACCTGGACGGATCACCTCGATCGGCCCGCCCTCACGCTGGCAGAGGCCGACGCCCTCGCTGACCCAGATCGTCTGTCCGTGCGGGTGGGTGTGCCACGCAGTCCGGGCGCCGGGCGCGAAGTGCACGCTGGCCGCGCCGATGCGCCAATCGCCGGCCGGCCCGGTGATCGTGTCGATGTAGACCTCGCCGGTGAACCAGTCACCGGGGCCGCGGCCCGTTTCGAGGCTGTTTCTCGTGATCTCCATCGTGAGCTCCTGAGTCTCGATTTGCGTTGGGCCGACACAACGGGCCGGGGTCGAGGCCGGCAAGTCCCTTGCCGGCCTCGGGGCCGCGTCCCCCATGGTTGCATTCCTCGGCGTGGATGCAACAGGCAAGACACGACCCCGCCCTCGTCGTCCAGAGGGCCTCTACTTGACGATGAGAGTCGCCGACATCCCCTTGTCCTCGTCGTTGCCGACAGAGGAGTACACGTGATAGGTGCCCTTCGCGAGCGTCAGGAATGATGTCGTTGCGCCCTTCTTGATCGTCAGCGTCGAGCCGTACTCGAACTCGCCGTTGTGTTCGAGGCTCACGTTGTGTGCTGCAGTCGAGTTGTTCGTGAAGTTGATCCGCACGAACCCCGCGTGCGCCGTGAGGGTCTTTTGCTGGTAGTGAAGAGAGCCCGCCGCCACGGAGAGGTTGACAACGTTCGTCGTTCCCGGTGAGCCCGCCGACGCGGTTGCGGCAAAGGTGGCCGGGCCGACGAGCGCCGCTGCCAGGACCGGTAGTGCGAGGAGCCTTCTCATGATCGATATCCGCCTTTGTGGTGTGAGGGAGGCGACGAGAGTCGCCGTTGCACCCAGAATCCCACTCAGCGATGAGAGGCCTGTGAACAGGGCATGAGACCAGCATGAGCCGGAACTGCCCTCCCCGATTCGTAGAAGCTCCAACTCCATGCCACTCGTCGCCGGGGCGAGCTGTGTGCGCGCGCCGATAGGGCGCAGGGAGCGAGGACGACCCAGAGTGCGTGTCCAGCGCGTCCAGGCGTTGTCCTCAGTCGCCCCAATATCGCAAGGATATTGGGGCTCCCTGCGTCCTAGCAGTGCACGCACCCATCACGCCCAGTCAGCGCGAGGTCATTTTGTTAGAGCTTCTAGACCGGGCCATCCGGGTCGCTGCGCGCGGCACGGTAGTAGTCGCGCCAGATCAGGCGGTAGACGGGGATGACACGGGGGATCGAGCGCACGCCGGGGATGAACGGGACGCGGACGAGGCCGAGCGAGAGCAGCGCCATGATCGCCCAGATCTGGGCGTCCGCGTTCGTCGGAGGTCGAGAACGGCGGCACCTGGTACCAGAAGGTGTAGAGCCAGAGCCACGCCTGGCCGGGGTAGTTCCCCGTCTCGTTCATCATTCCCCACTGGCTGCCGAGCAGGTGCTGCTTCGCGGCGAGGTCCTCGAGGTAGCTGCCGTCCGAGAGGAAGAGCAGCGGCCTTCGTGTAGTTCGTCTGGTAGAAGCGGTCGGTCGAGAGCGAGCGCGCCGTCGAGCGCCGCCGCTGCGGGCCATCGCAAGCAGGTTCGCCATCAGGGCCGGGACCGGGCCGTAGCTCGCGGGCGCGAGCCGGGACGCGCGCGGCGAGTCGCCGTGGCGCGAGCGCCTTCGCCGAACGCGTGCGCCCAGGCCTGCTTGCGCGGCGCTGCGGGGCATGCTCGTAGCGGCGCAGCGCCGCCGCGAGCGGCGGCTCGGTCTGCGGCCGGGATCGTCAGCGGCCCGAGCACGAAGGCCTCGGCCGGGTCGATCGGGATCTGCACGCCGAGCAGCGCGCTCGATCGAGAAGTGCGCCGATGATGTTCTGGCCGGCGCCCGGCCACGTGGGTGTACGGCGGGCCGTAGGTCGCGACCCCGCTCGTCCCGTCGAGCTCGGACAGCGCGGTGGTGAGGAAGTCCTTGGGAGCGGCCGCCGCCCACTGGGCGAGCGTGACCGGCTTGTCGTCCGGCGAGGAGAACAGCGACGGCAAGCACGACGGTCGAGCGCTGCGACGCGACGAGCGGCGATCACGGCCTCCTTGACGAGGTCGTAGCGGCGCTTTGCGCCCGTCCACTCTACGGCGGGATCGGGTGCCAGCGGGTAGCCCGGACGGTCACTGCCTCTTCGCCTCGCGGCGCCGGCAGCGGCGGGCACGACCCCACGCCTGCGCACGAGCAGGACGTGCGCGCCGATCAGGAGCGCGACGACGAGCGGCAGCAGCAGGACGTGCCAGAGCAGCATCTGCCCGAAGTTGAGGACGTTGAAGAACGAGCCGGCGCCGGAGGCGTTGAGGCCGTCCTTCGCCTGCCCGCCGATCCATTGCGAGTCGAAGTTCTGCTGGCTCAGGTAGCCGGTGAACGCGGTCGCGATCGAGACCAGGAACGACGACCGCGCCGGTGATCCAGGTGAGCGCGCGCCGGCCGCGCCAGGCGGCCATGAAGAACTTGCCCCAGAGATGGACGACCATGAAGAAGAAGAAGAGCTCGGTGCTCCAGAGATGGACGCTGTTGACGAAGTGGCCGAGCGACGAGGTGTGCCACCAGGCGGGCCCGGCGAGCGCGATCACCGCGCCCGAGGCGAGGACGACGGCGAATGCCGCGAGGGTGAGGACGCCGAAGACGTAGATCCAGGAAGCGACGTAGACGGGCTGGGTGTCGGGCAGCAGGCGGTCCGGCGGAAGCGCCTCGACCGCGGGCTCTCGCGACGCGGCCGGTCCAGGTCGGGCGTGCTCGTCGGCCGCGCTCACGTCTCCTCGTCGCGGCCGCGCGGGAACGGGCAGCGACGAGCGCGAGCGCGAACACGGCGATCATCAGCGACGATCACGATCAGGTTCGCGACCGAGATCAGGAACCAGCCCGCGTGGAGGTAGTGCGGGCGGCCGTTGAGGTTGAAGACTGCGGCAACGATCTGCGGCAGAAACATGACGCGTACGGTGAGCCGTTGCGCTCGGCCGAACATCAGGGTTCTACGCACAAGGCTGCGGGTTTCCCACAAGCCACTCAGCCTCGCCTCGGTACGCACCGGCCACCGGCCGCGCTCAGCCGCTCGGGGTTTCGAGGGCGATCCCGTCGAGCTCCGGCGGCGAGTACGGCGAGCCCTCGATGTTGATGTGGGGCAGCCGGGCGTCGAGCCAGCGCGGCAGGCGCCAGGTCGCTGGGCCCGAGCAGCTCGAGCACGGCGGGCAGCAGCACGCAGCGCACGACGAGCGCGTCGAGGAAGACGGCGACCGCGAGCCCGAAGCCGAACTCCTTGAGCGTGCGCTCGTCGCCGAGGGTGAACGAGAGGAAGACGCAGACCATGATCGCGGCGGCGGCGGTGATCACCCGGCCGGTGAGCGCGATCCCGTCGGCGACCGCGGCGGACGCGTCGCCGCGTGCGCAGCCACTGCTCGCGGACGCGGGAGACGAGGAACACCTCGTAGTCCATCGAGAGCCCGAACACGACGGCGAACATGATCACCGGCACCCACGCCTCGATCGGGCCCTTCTGCACCCCGAGCACGCTCGCGAGCCAGCCGTCCTGGAAGACCAGCGACGGTCACGCCGAGCGCGGCCCCGATCGTCAGCAGGTTCATGATCGCGGCCTGGAGCGGGATCACGAGCGAGCGGAAGATGACGAAGCAGCAGCAGCGCCGAGAGCAGGATCACGAGCCCGAAGAACAGCGGCAGCTTGCTCGCGAGCACGTGGGAGAAGTCGATCGACGCGGCGGTGAACCCGCCGACGAGGACCGTCACGCCGGTCTGGCGCTCGAACGCCGGCAGCACGTCGTCGCGGAGGTGGTTGACCAGGTTCGGTCGTGGCGAGCGCCTGCGGCGCGGAGTCGGGGTAGGCCTCGATACGGCGACGCTGCCCGACGGCGCGATCCGCGGCTGGGTGACGGCGACGACGTCCGGGGTCGGCGCTGACCGCGCGCCCGCAGCGTCGCGAGCGCCGTCGCCTGATCGCGCGCTGGGCAGCTCGGCGACGAGCAGCAGCGGACCGTTGAACCCGGCGCCGAAGCCCTGCGCGAGCAGATCGAAGGCGTGGCGCGAGCTGCGTGCTGGCCGGGTCGTTTCCGGCGTCGCTTGCTGTCCAGCCGCATCGCGAACACCGGGACCAGCAGCGCGACCATCACCGCGAGCGAGCACGATCGCCAGCGGCCACGGCCGCGCCTGCACCGATCTCGCTCCATCGCCGCCACGCCGAGTGCTGGCCGGCGACCGGGCACGGCATCCTGCCGCGCGCCGGTGCGTCGCTACGGCCGCGCGGCGGCCGAGCCGGCGCGTGCGGGCGCCGCGCGGGCGCACGAGCCGGGCGCCGAAGCGCGACAGCAGCGCCGGCAGCAGCGTCAGCGACGCGGCGAGCGTGAGCAGCACGGCGATCACCGCGGCGATCGCGAGCCCGTACATGAACGCGACCCCGGTGGCGAACATGCCCGAGCAGCGCGATCACCACCGTCGCGCCGGCCAGCAGGATCGCCCGGCCGGAGGTGTCCATCGCCTCGACCACCGACCGCTCGACGTCGCCGAACTCGAGGTAGTTCTCCCGGAAGCGGGTGACGATGAACAGCGCGTAGTCGATCCCCACGCCCAGGCCGATCATCAGCGCCAGCTCGGGGGAGACGTTCGACATGTTCGTGACGTGCGTCGCCAGCCCGATCAGCGCCACGCCGGTGATCAGGCCCGAGCCCGGCCGTGATCAGCGGCATCCCCGCCGCGGCCAGCGACCCGAACGTCACCAGCAGGATCAGCAGCGCCGCGACGACCCCGACCTCGGTGGCCGGGCCGATGCTGAAGCCCTCGGCATTCTCGACGACCTGACCGCCCGCCGCGACCTGCAGGCCGGGCACGTGCACCGCCTTCGACAGCGCGAGCAGCGGCTTGCCGGTCGCTGTTCGGCAGCACGTTCGCGGGCTTGTCGTAGTTGACCGTCGCGAACGCCGTCAGCCCGGTTCGTGCGAAATCTGACGGCCCCTGCGAGTGCTGTACGGGCTGACGACCCCGGCCACATGCGGAAGCCCGGCGACACGCGCGAGCAGCGGCGCGATCGCTGCACGCACCGCCGGCGAGTCGACCGTCCCCTGCGAGACATGGAAGACGATCGACGTCGGCGTCGCCGCTCTGGGTCTTGAACTCGCTGTGCGAGGAGATCAAGGGCCTGCTGGGACTGCGTGCCCGGAAGGCTGAAGACGCTGACGTAGTTCGGCCCGACCGCACGAGCCGCCACGGTCACGACGACCGCGACCGCGATCCAAGCCACCACCACGCGGCGGCGGTGAGCCATGCACCAACGTGCGAGACCTTGCAAGCGTTTCCCCGATCGCTACGGCCGTTTGAGGGTACCGAAGATACGGCCGCACCGCTGCAAGGCAAAGGGCCCGAACGGGCTTTCTCGTGGGGTACGCACGAACCTGCGTGAGAGGCCCGATCGGAGGCACGGGCTAGCCCAACCGAACCACGGCGAACACCGCTCGCGCGTTCCCGGCCCCGCCCCGAGGCGGTAAATTGGCGTCAAGGAGCGGGAAGCGGATCGACCGAGACGCGACCAAGCACGAACCCGGCGCGGAGCGCCAACGGCCCATCACGGTCGCGCTGGTGGACGACGAACGGCTGATTCGCGCCGCACTCGCCCAGGAGCTTACGAAGCACGGGCTGGAGCTTGTCGGCGAGGCCGCCAACGGGGCCGAAGCGGTCGAGCTGGTCGTCGGCGTCCGCCCGGACGTGGTGCTGATGGATCTTCGGCTGCCGGATGTTTCAGGGGTCGATTTGATCTCGCAGCTTTCCTTGCTCGCTCCCGCCTCGCGCATCCTCGTACTCACGCGGGGCGAACAGAACCGTGTCGTCGAAGCGATCGTCGCCGGTGCCTGCGGCTACATCCTCAAGAACGCCCCACCCGAGGCGATCATGAGCGCGCTCCGCGCAACTGCCGCCGGAGAATCCGTCCTCTCCTCCGAGATAGCCGGGAAGCTGCTCCACCGCATTCGCGAGCTCGACCTTCCGGTCTCCACGACGGCCGCGACCGCCGCGGGTGCGATTCGCGCAGTCCTCACCGAGCGCGAGCTCGAGATCTTCACGCAGCTCGCAAGCGGCCGGAGCAACCAGCAAATCGCGAAGGAACTACTACTGAGCCCGAACACGATCGCGAATCACATCGCGAGCATCCTCACGAAGCTCCACCTCGAAAATCGCATCCAAGCCGCCGTTCAAGCGGTGCGGACCGGCATCTCCTGAATCGACTCGGGCCGGCGTCGGGGCGGATCCCGAGGAGCTCCTACCCGGTGGGCCGGGGCACGGCGGCCACACGCTCCTCGTCGAGCGTGGCCGCCCAGCTCGCGAGGAGGCTCAGGCTCTGCTGTGACTTCGAGCCGGGCTCGGCCGTATAGACGAACATGGTCAGCTCTTCGTCGGCGACGATCGTCATCACCTCGTAGCCGACTTCGAGCTCACCGACGACGGGATGGTGGAAGCGCTTGCGCCCGGTGTCGTGGTACCGAACGTTGTGCTTGACCCAGCGGACGCGAAAATCCTCGCTCTGGGTCGAGAGCTCCCCGATCAGCTCGGAAAGGTCGCGTTCGTAAGGGGTTGCGGCCGGCTTCGCCGTGGAGAACGGCTAAACCCGTGTCCGCGCACCAAAACCCACGTGAGCAGGGGTTTCATTGAGAATGAGGTAGCGGGGGCAGGATTTGAACCTGCGACCTCCGGGTTATGAGCCCGGCGAGCTACCTGGCTGCTCCACCCCGCGTCGCAAGCGTCGAGGATACCACCCTGACACTTTCCGGCAGGCAGCACGCAAGGGCGAAGCCGAGCGGCCATCACGAGCGCCGCCGGCGAGCGACGTCGAGGACGAAGTGGTTGCCGGTCGCGAGGATCGTCAGGACGACCAGCGCCGCGTAGAGCAGCGCAGCGCAACCGGGCCGCGCGCGGACCGGGCGTAGAGGGCGACGCCGGCGGCGACGCCGAAGGCCCAGCCGGCATGGAGCGACGGCACGGCGGCGACCGGGTCCGAGAGCCCGCCGGAGCCGGGAGAGCCGATGTCGATGCCGGAGAAGCGGCGGAGGGTGTCGACGAGGCCGAGGCCGGCGTCCCGCGGCGGCGCCGTCGGGAACCGCCAGGCGACGACGAGCGCAAGACGCGGTCGCGATCAGGAAGCGCGTTCCGGAAGAGCCGGAACGCCGGTCGCGAGCGCCGGTAGAGCCAGAGGAAGAAGAGGCCGGTGACCACGAAGTGCGCGGAGAGGTAGAAGACGTTCAGCGCCTGAACGACAGGCGGGGCCTGCGAGCACGAGCGCGCTGGAGCGGCGCCTCCCAGGCGAGACCGGCGACCCGCTCCCAGCCGGCGATCTCGCGCGCGTGGGCGAGCGGCGACCGGCCAGTCGGGACGGATCGCGAGCCGCATCGCCTCGTAGGCGCCGACCGCCGCGAGGACGACGGCGACCTGCGCCAGGCCGTCGTGGCGCGGGAGAGCCGTTCTCGCACGACCCACGGGCCGAGTCTAGAGGGAAGGCGCCGCGGTGAGGCTCGGGGGCCGGGGCTACGGATCTCGGTTGTGCACCACCTCGTCCTGATCTCGCTGATCGTCTTCGTGGTCGCGGTCGTCGGTGGGCTCGCGGCGGTCGTCGTGCAGGGGCTGAAGCTCTGGCGTGCCTTCCGCAGCTCCCGGCGAACGGTCGACTCGGAGGCTCAGCGGAGCTGACGACGGAGCTGCACCGGCTCGAGCGGCGCTCGGCCCGGGCGGCCGAGACCGCCGGGCGGCTGGACGAGGCCCGGATGCGGCTGCAGCAGTCGCTCTCGACCGCTGCCGTCCTGGCGGGAGCCGCAAGCGAGGCCTTGGGCCTCGCCGGCCGCATCCGGGGCGTCGTTCCGCGCAAGAGCCTCTAGCCCGGTGAGCGCACCGGAGCCGCGGGGCTCGAGATGACGCGCGTCGCCGCGATCGACATCGGCACGAACTCGACCCGGCTGCTCGTCGCCGACGTCGACGGCGAGCGGCTCGACGAGACGTCGTTCGCCGCTCGACCGTCACCCGCCTCGGCGCAGGGCGTCGACGCGGCGCAGGCGCCTCCAGCCCGAGCCGATCGCGCGCACGCGGAGCGTGCTCGCCGAATACCGGCGGGAGCTCGACGCGCCTCGGCGCCGAACGGTCGCTGGCCGTCGGCACGAGCGCCGTGCGCGACGCGGCGAACGGCGCGAGCCTTCCTCGGCGAGATCGCTCAGAGCTTCGGCTTCGTGACCCGCGTCCTGAGCGGCGACGAGGAGGCCGCGCTGACCCGGCGCGGCGTCGGCGCCGTCGACCCGCGGACGCTCGTGCGTCGACATCGGCGGCGGCTCGACCGAGCTGATCCTGCCCGGCTGCGCAGACGAGCATCGACGTCGGCTCCGTCCGCCTGACGGAGCGCTTCCTGCACGCCGACCCGCCCCACCCCGGCGGAGCTCGACGAGGCGGCGGCCTACGTGCGCGAGCTCCTGCCCGAGCTCGAGGTGGACGGCGGCGATCGGCGTTGCAGGGACCGTGACCCAGCTCCGCGAGCTCGCCGGCGAGCTTACGCGCCGAGCGTCGTCGACGACGAGCTCGACCGGCTCGCCGCGATGACGGTGGCCGAGCGTGCCGCCGTGCCGCGGATGGATCCCGCCCGAGCGCCGGTGATCGTCGGCGGAGCGATGATCGTCCGCGAGATGCTTCGCCGCTACGGCCTCTCCGGGCTCGGCCTGGAGCGAGCGCGACCTGCTCGACGGCGTGGCGCTCGAAGCCGCACGGCTTCCGTCCTGAGGGCGCCGGTCGCGGCCATGCGCTCCCGGCAGGCGAAGGCGGGCGTCCGGAATAAAGTTGCGATCGCAACCGTTTGAACTGGTGCTTGCTTGAGTAATCAACTATCTTGGAGGCTACCAGACATGAGCATCACGGAACAGCAGGACACGCACATCCCGACCGGCACCTTCGGCGCCGACCGCGTCCACTCGTCGGTCGCCTTCGAGGTCGGCTACATGGGCATCGGCGCCTTCAGCGGCACCGTCACCGACTTCGACGCCTCGCTCGCCGACGGCCGGCTCTCCGGCTCGGCGCGGATCGAGAGCCTCGAGACGAAGGACGAGAACCTCCACGCGCACCTGATGGCGCCGGACTTCTTCGACGCCGAGCGCCATCCCGAGTCGTCTCGTTCTCGACCGACCAGTCCTCGCTCGAGGGCGACACGGTCAGCTTCGAGGGCGAGCTCACGATCAAGGGCGATCACGCGTCCCGGCGACGCTCAGCGGGCACGCTCGCCGGCCCGGTCACCGATCCCTACGGCAACGAGCGCTACGGCCTGAAGCTCGAGACGGCGATCGACCGCACCGCGTTCGGCATCACCTGGAACAACGACATGCCCGAACGGCACGAAGGCCCTCGCCGACGAGGTCACGCTCAAGGCCGACCTCTCGCTGGTGAAGGCCGCGTAAACGATGAACATCCTCGCCATCTCCGGCAGCCTCCGCCGCGACTCGCACAACACCGCGTTGCTGCGAGCCGCGGCCGAGCTCGCTCGAGCCGGGCGTCACGCGTCGAGCTCTGGCACGGGCTGCGCGAGGTGCCGCCGTACGACGAGGATGACGACGTCGAGCCGGCGCCGCGCGGCCGTCGCGTCCCTCCGCGCCGCGGTGGCCGCCGCCGACGCCGTCCTGATCGCGACGCCCGAGTACAACCCTCGATGCCCGGCGCGTTCAAGAACGCGCTCGACTGGGCCTCGCGCCCGCTCGCAACGAACGTCTTCCGCAACAAGCCCGTCGCGGTGATCGGCTCGAGCGCAGGGATGTTCGGAGCCGTCTGGGCGCAGGCCGAGCTCCGCAAGGTGCTCGCCGCGATGGGCGCCCGCGTCGTCGACGTCGAGCTCGCGGTCGGCCAGGCGGCCGAGAAGCTCGACGCCGACGGGCCGGCTGCTCGACGACGAGCGTCCGCGCCCAGGCTCGCAGAGGCGCTCGCGGCACTCGCCGCAGAGCTCCGAGCCGGAGCGCAAGCTCGTCGACGGCCGCCTAGAGTCGCTAGGCGTCGTCGGGCAGCTCGGCGGGCGGCTCGTCCTCGGCGAGCCGCCGCTGCACCGCCGAGCGAGAGAGCACGCCGACGAGCTTGCCTCGGTCGACGACCGGGACGCGCTCGTAGTCGTGCTCCTCGAGGAAGCGAAACGCCTCGGCGAGCGGCGTCTCGGAGTCGATCGTCGCGTTCGGCGGCTCGGCGATCTCGCGCAGGGCCGTCGTGCGCGGGTCGAGCCCGCGGGCAACCACCTCGCGCACGAGCGTCTTGCGCGTGATCACGCCGACGAGCGCACCGCCCGAGCACGACGAGCACCGAGCGAACCGCCGGCCGCATCAGCGCCGCGCCGGCCTCCTGCGCGCTCGCATCCGCCTCGAGCGCGATCGGGTCGGAGACCATCGCGTCGCGGACCTTCTGCTGGGACGGATCGTCGCTCACGGGTACATCCCGCGCGCCTCGAGCGCGGCCGCGACGTCGCGGATCCCCGCGATCGAGCGCGGCGCTCCGCAGCGAGATGCCGTCGCGCTCGGAGACGTCCCAGACCCGGTCGAAGGCGTCGGCGAGCTTCTCGGCCAGGCGGCTGCGGATCTCGTCGCGGTCCCAGAAGAGCCGGCTCAGATCCTGTACCCATTCGAAGTACGAGACGGTGACGCCTCCGGCGTTCGTCAGGACGTCCGGGAGCACCGGGATCCCGCGCGCGGCGAGGATCGCGTCGGCCGGCGACCGACGTCGGCCCGTTTGCCCCTTCGGCGACGAGCCGGCAGCGGAGCGCCCCGGCGTTCGCCTCGGTCACCTGGTCCTCGCGCGCGGCGAGCACGAGCACGTCGCAGTCGACCTCGAGCAGCTCCTCGTGGGAGAGCCGCGTGGCCGCGAAGCCCTCGAGCGATCCGTGCTCGCGCGCGTACTCGTGCAGCGTCGGCACGTCGAGGCCGTCAGGGTCGAAGACGCCGCCCGAGATGTCGCCGATGCCCGACGACCGCCGCGCCCCTCTCGTGCAGCTCGGTCGCCGCGACGCCGCCGACGTTGCCGAAGCCCTGGACGACGAACCGCAGGTCGGCGAGCTACCAGCCGAGCCGCTCGCAGGCGCGCTCGATCACCATCACGACGCCCGGCGCCCGTCGCCTCGCTGCGAAACACCGAGCCCCCGATCGAGATCGGCTTGCCGGTCACGATCCCCGGCACCGCATAGCCCTTCTGCGACGAGTAGGTGTCCATCATCCAGGCCATCGTCTGCTCGTTCGTGGCGATGTCGGGCGCCGGGATGTCGATCTCCGGGCCGATGAACGGCGCGAGATCGGAGGTGAAGCGCCGCGTGAGCCGCGAGAGCTCCGCCTGCGAGAGCGCGCGCGGGTTGCAGCGCACGCCTCCCTTGGCGCCGCCGTAGGGCAGCCGCAGGAGCGCGCACTTCCACGTCATCCACATCGCGAGCGCGGCGCACTCGCCCAGGTTGACGCCCTCGTCGTAGCGGACGCCGCCCTTCGTCGGTCCGAGCACCGAGGAGTGCTGCACGCGGTAGGCCGGAAACGAGCGGACGTTCCCGTCGTCCAGCCGCACCGGCAGCGTCAGGATGACCGCCCGCTCGGGATAGCGCAGCCGCTCGGCGACGTGCGCCGGAGATGCCGGCGTGCGGCAGCGCCTGCTCGAGCTGGGCCCGCGCCTGCGCGTAGAGCGGCGTGTCCCACTCGAGCGCGGTAGCGACGTGCGCGACCTCGACCACGTGCAGGACTGTACTCCCGAACCCTCTTCAGAGCCGGACGACTCGTCCGGAGCGGATGTTGTGCCGGGGGAGGGTCTCGAACCCCCACGCCCGCGTCGGGCACTCGGTTTTAAGCCGAGCGCGTCTACCAGTTCCGCCACCCCGGCAGGGGACGGCTCAGGCTAGTACAGGCGCCCTGCCGGCGACTAGGCGGACTGCAGCTGCGGCGTCGCCGAAGAACGCGGCGACCGCGGCCCGGTCCTCGACGAGCGGGCAGTGGGGCAGGGCGCTGCAGGAACGCCCGCCCGTAGCGGCGCGTGCGCAGCCGCGGGTCGAGGATCGCGACCACGCCGCAGTCCTCGTGGCTGCGGATCAGCCGGCCGAACCCCTGCCGGAGCTGGAGCATCGCGGTGGGCAGCGCGAAGTCGCGGAACCAGTCGCCGCCGCGCCGCCTCGACCGCCTCGCAGCGCGCCTCGTGCAGCGGGTCGCCGGGCGCCGAGAACGGGAGCTTGTCGATCACGAGCAGCGAGAGCGACTCGCCCGGGATGTCGACTCCCTGCCAGAACGTCGAGGTCGCGAGCAGCACCGAGTCGACCTCGGTGCGGAAGCGCTCGAGCAGCCGCTCCCGGGGCGCGTCTCCCTGGACGAGCACCTCGTACGGCACGCGGCCGACGATCCGCGAGCGGAGGACCTCGAGCGCGCGGTAGCTCGAGGTGAGGACGAGCGCGCGCCCGCGCGAGAGCGAGAGAAGCGCGACAACCTCCTCGGCCGCCCGCTCGGCGTAGCCATCCGCTGCGCGGGTCGGGCATCGTCCGCGGGACGTAGAGGAGCGCCTGCTCGCGGAAGTCGAACGGCGAGCCGACGATCAGCTCGCGGGCATGGTCGAGCCCGAGCCGCCGGCGGACGAACGCCGCGTCCTCGCCGTTCGTGAGCGTCGCCGAGACGAGGATCGCGGTCGGGCCTTCGTCCCACAGCCGGTCCCGCAGCTCCTGCGCCACGTCGACCGGCGCCCACGCGATCGCGTCCGGCTCGGCCCAGACCACCCGCTCGAGGCCACCAGGCTCCAGGCACGCCTCGACCTGCGCCGCGATCGGCAAGCGCCCGGCGGGAGAGCTGGTCGAGACCCTCTGCACGGCCGTCGACGGCACCCGCCAGCGCCGCCAGCGCATCGACGAGCACAAGCGCCGTCTCGACGGGGATCTCACGCAGACGGCGGCGGCCCGCCGGCGGCGCGACGGCCGCAAGCAGCCGGTCGCCGGCAAGCTCGACGCGGTCGAGATGCACGGCCCGGGACCGGCTCCGAGGCCTCGCGGCAGGCCCGCTCGACATCGGTCGCGAGGCGTCGCAGGCCGACGCGCGAGACCCGGCCGCCGAGCCAGGTCGCCGCTGTCTCCTCGAGCCGGTGGGCCTCGTCGAAGACGACCGCGTCGTGCTCGGGCAGCACCCCGCCGCCCGCCGACAGGTCGGCGAAGTAGAGCGCGTGGTTCGCGATCACGAGCTCGGCCTCGCCCGCCCGGTCGCGGGCGGCCTCGGCGAAGCACGTCGGAGAGCAGCGGGCAGCGCCGGCCCGCGCAGCGGTCGGCGCCGACCGCGAGCTCGGCCCAGAGCGACTCGGACGGCTCGAACGGGAGCTCGGCCCGGTCGCCGGTCTCCGTGTCGGCGAGCCACGGCTGCAGGGCCTCCCAGGCCTCCTCGTCGCGAGGCGACGCGAAGGAGCATCGGCCCGAAGCCCTGCAGCTGCCGCCGGCAGAGGTAGTTCTGGCGCCCCTTCAGCACCGCGACGTGAACGTCACGGCCGAGCGCACGCGCCGCGGCAGGCACATCCTTCGCGAGCAGCTGCTCCTGCAGCGCCTTCGTCGCGGTCGCGACGACGACGCGCCGTCCCGACTCGAGCGCCGGCAGGAGGTAGGCAAGGCTCTTCCCCGTTCCCGTCCCCGCCTCGGCGACGAGATGCTCGCCCGCGCGAGGGCGAGCTCGACCGCCGCAGCGAGCGCGGCCTGCTCGGCGCGCGGCTCGAAGCCGGGAAGGGTGGCGGCGAGGGCGCCGCCCGGGGCGAACGCCTCGTGCACGGGACGACAGCCTACGCATGCGAACGGCTGTTCCCATGCCCCCTCGCACGCCCACAGCGAGAAAAAACCGCTCGGAGCGGATTTTTGTGCTCGACAGGGATTGACCGGAGGGTGACGGAGTCGCTACCTTCCTGCCCGTCGGATCCGGTAGGTCTTCGGACTAGCTGGATCCGGCACTCAGCCCCGGCGGGTCCTCGGACTTGTCGGGGCTGGTTTTTTGTCCTCGGGCCTGGACTCGTCGGGGCGGTTTTTCATCCGGCGGGCCTCGGACCGCGGCGTGGCGCGCCTCCGGCGAGGCCGGCTCCGTCCGAGGCGCCCTTAGCGTTCTTTGCCCGATGTTCGAGCTGCTCGCATTCGTCTTCGGAACCGTGGCCGGCGGGGCCTGCCTCTGGGTCTGGGCGCGCGGCGAGATCGGGCGCCGGGACGATCGCCTCGAGCTGCTCGCACGCAGCGAAGCCCAGTGGGAGGAGCATCTCCAGGCGCTCACCGGCAGCGCGCTTCGCGAGAGCACGAGCTCGCTGCTCGAGCTCGCCGAGGCCAGGCTACTGCCGGTGAAGGAGACCCTCGACCGGTTCGAAGAGCAGGCACGGAGCCTCGAGGCGAAGCGGCTCGCCGAGGTGTCGGCGATCCCGGCCCTCCTTCGCTCGGCCAACGAGGCGCAGGAGGCGCTCCGGAAGGAGACCGGTAACCTCGTGACCGCCCTGCGCGCCCCGGACATCCGCGGCCGCTGGGGCGAGATGCAGCTGAAGCGCGTGGTCGAGCTCGCCGGGATGCTCGAGCATTGCGATTTCGACGACTCAGCCGTCCGTGCGGACCGCAGACGGCAACCTCCTACGGCCCGACCTCGTCGTCCGCCTCGCCGGCGGGAAGAACGTCGTCGTCGACGCGAAGACACCCCTCGACGCCTACCTCGACGCGATCGCAACCGACGATCCCGCCCTCCAGGCCGAGCATCTCGCCCGGCACGCCCGACTCGTGCGCGAGCACATCGTGAAGCTCGGGCAGAAGCAGTACTGGAAGCACTTCACGCCCGCGCCGGAGTTCGTCGTCATGTTCATCGCCGACGAGGCCTTCTGGCGCGCGGCACTCGACCCGACCCGTCGCTGCTCGAGGCCGGCGCGAGCGCCGACGTCATCCCCGCCTCGCCCACCACGCTGATCGCGTTGCTGCGAACGGTCGCCTACGGCTGGCAGCAGGAGACGGTGGCCGAGAGCGCCCGCGAGGTGAACCAGCTCGGCCGCGAGCTCTACGACCGTCTTCGCGTCTTCGCCGGCCACTTCGCGAGCGTCGGCAAGTCGCTCGACGCGGCCGTCGGCAACTACAACAGCGCCGTCGGCTCGTTCGACACGCGGGTGCGGTGACCGCCCGTAAGTTCCCGGAGCTCGGCGTCGGCGGCGAGGAGATCCCGAGCGCTCGCCGCCGATCACGACGCAGGCGCGGCCCGTGCTCTCGGGCACGAGGCGAGAGCCGACGAGACCGTCGTCGAGCTGCCGGCCTCGCGCCGCAGACGCCGCGTAGAGGTTTCGGGAACGTTCGCCCCCTCGCTTGTCGTTTAATGCGGCGACAGAGTTATTCGAGGAGGAGCAGTGAGCTTGACGAACCACGTGACCTGATCATCATCGGCGGCGGCCCTGCCGGCTACACGGCCGCGCTCTACGCGGCGCGCGCCGAGCTGCGCGCCGCTCGTGATCGAAGGCTTCCAGTGGGGCGGTCAGCTGATGCTGACGAGCGACGTCGAGAACTATCCCGGCTACGCCGACGGGATCATGGGCCCCGAGATGATGCAGGGCTTCCGCGACCAGGCGGAGCGTTTCGGCGCCGAGTTCATCACCGACGACGTCACCAGGTCGACTTCTCCGAGCGGCCATTCGGGCTCTGGGTCGAGAAGGAGGAGTACCGCGCCAATGCCGTGATCGTCGCGACCGGGGCGAGCGCACGCTGGCTCGGGCTCGAGTCGGAGCAGCGGCTTCAGGGGCGCGGCGTCTCGGCGTGCGCAACCTGTGACGGTGCTTTCTTCAAGGAGAAGGACATCGTCGTCGTCGGCGGCGGCGACTCGGCATTCGAGGAGGCGATGTTCCTGACCCGCTTCGGCACGAAGGTCACGCTCGTCCACCGCCGCGACGACTTCCGCGCCTCGCCGATCATGGTCAGCCGCGCACAGGCGAACCCGAAGATCGAGATCCTGACGCCGTACGCGGTCGACGAGGTGATCGGGGACACGACGGTCACCGGCACTCCGGCTGCGCCATTCCGACACCGGCGAGCCCCGCGAGCTCGAGACGCAGGGCTTCTTCGTCGCGATCGGGCACGACCCCAACACGAAGCTCTTCGTCGACCAGCTCGACCACGACGAGAACGGCTACCTGATCACCAAGCCCGGGCTCGACCGAGACGAATATCCCGGGCGTCTTTGCCGTCGGCGACGTCCAGGACCACGTCTATCGCCAGGCGGTCACCGCCGCCGGCTCCGGATGTATGGGCGCCCTCGACGCCGAGCGGTACCTCGCCGAGCGCGAGCACAGCGGCGAATCCACGCTCGCCGCCTGAGCTCTGCAGAAATCCAAGGAGCCGTAGCCGGTCGGGACACCTGTACTACCCTGGACGGATGCCGTTCTTCATCTGCCCCCGCTGCAAGACCCGGCGCGTCGACCACGACGGCCACGAAGGGCTCTCGCAGGAACCGCCGTCGTGCCACCACTGCGACTTCGGCTTCATGTTCGAGCTGCTCGAGGATTACTACCCGGCCCAGGCAACAGGCTTCGTCGTGTGCGACAAAGAGGGCGCGCATCCTCGCGAGCGGCAACGGCGTCTTCGAGATGACGGGCTTCGAGGAGCCCGACCTGATGGGCCGCCACTCTCGTCGAGGCCTTTCACCTCTCCGACACCAAAGCGCTCGAGACCGTCAGGGAATGGGGCGTCCGGCAGCTCGGCAAGGAGCTGTCCCTGAAGACGCACGCCGGGCTCGAGAAGAAGGTGGTCGCCGACTTCTTCCCGGCCTACGACGACGACGGCGGGCTACTCGTCGCGCTTCACGCCGGGCTAGTTCGCTGACGGGGCGGCGACGCGGCTCGACGGGCACAGGTCGCTGATCGTGCAAAGCTCGCACGCCGGGCGCCGCGCATCGCAGATCCGGCGGCCGTGCCAGATCAGGAGGTGCGGGAACCGCGCCCAGTCCTCACGGGGCACGAGCCGCATCAGATCCCGCTCGATCTTCACCGGATCCTCCTGACGCGTGAAACCGAGCCGCTGCGAGAGCCGGCGCACGTGAGTGTCGACGACGATCCCCTGGGCGTTCCCGCGCTCGGCCGAGACGACATTCGCGGTCTTTCGCGCCACGCCCGGAAGGCGGAGCAGCTCGTCGAACTCCGTCGGCACCTCTCCCCCGTACTCCTCGATCAGGATCCGCATCGTCCCGCGAAGCGACTTCGCCTTCTGACGGAAGAAGCCCGTCTGGAAGATGTCTTGCTCGAGCTCCTCCTGAGGGACCGCCAGATAGTCCTCGGGACGCCGGTACTTCACAAACAGCTTCTCGGTGACACGATTGACGTTCACGTCGGTCGTCTGCGCCGAGAGCATCACGGAGACGAGCAGCTCGAGCGGGTTGCGGAACCGAAGCGCGATCCGCGCATCGGCGTGGGCGACGGCGAGCCGCTCGATCACCGGCCCGATCCGCACGCGCCTCGGCCCGACCTTGCGGCGGGCCTCGTGGACATAGCTTCGTGCCACGCGGCGACGCTAGCGCTTTCACAACCAACGACGCTCATTTCGGGACGAGCTCTACCTGCCGAGGACGCAGAGAGCCCCAACATCCGCGCGATCTTGGGGCGACTGAGGACGACGCAGGTGCGTGCCCAACGCGTCCAGGCAGCTTCGTGCTCATTCTGTTCGACCGTCTAAAGGGGGTTGCGCTATCCGGGAAAAGTCGCATAGTGCGAAGTGGTGGTAATCAGGGGGTCGCTGGCTTTCGCCCTGGCAGGGGCGGTCTTGCTTGTGAACGCAGGCGCGCTTGATGCTGCCCCGCCGCAGGCGGAAAGCATGGTTCTCGCGCCCACGTCGCTCTCGGCGGGAGCGATCGTCTCCGCCCAGTCCGAGACGCCCGCCGCCGGCCTGCCGCAGACGAAGTATTCGAGCGCGTACTCCCGGGCCTTCTCCGGCGCGGTCGTCGGCTCGACGCCGCTTCTCACGGTCGTCTCCTCCGCCGAGGTATTGAAGAGCCAGGCCACGGCGTCGGTGTACATGACGCGCCTCGTCGGCTCGCTGCGATCGCCCAAGCTGCGGAAGGCCCTCATCAGCGAGATCACGAAGGCCTTCGGGACGCTGGCGACCAAGGCAACCGTGTCCATCCGGCGCGACCGCACGCTCAAGCTCGGTGACTCTGCGCTCGATATCGACCTCACGATCAAAACCGACAACACCGCCGTGGACACGGGCCAGCTCTACGTCCAGGAGGGGTCCGCGATCGGCTACGTCCTCTACGCCTCTCAGGAGCCCGGCCTGAATGCCGGGCAGGCGTTCGCACTGGCGAAGAAGGTCGCGGCGCAGCTGAAGGCAGCCTCGGGCTCTCCGCCTGCGAACACGAAGGAGCCGTCGGTCGGAGGCACGCTCTCGCTCGGCCAGATCCTCAACGCAAGCCCCGGGACCTGGACGGCTCCGACGCCGACCTTCGCCTACCAGTGGTTCCGCTGCAGCGCGACCGGCGATGCGTGCGTCGCGATCCCCGGTGCGACCGAGCCGCAGTACACGGTGAGCACGGCCGACGAAGGCGTGACCGTGGCGGTTTCCATCGACGCGACGAATCCGGCGGGCGACACGATCGTGATGTCGCCGTCGACCGGCGTCATCCCCTAGCAAGCCCGACCGTTACCCGAGGCTCGCCCTACGTAGACGAGATCGCGGCGAACGCGGCGCCCTCGCGCCCGTTCTCGATCGGCTGGCCGTCGCGGCGCAAGCGCGGGCCAGCGCAGACCACGTCGAGCGCCGGGCAGCCCGCGCAGGTGAACTCGCTCGGGGTCGGGACGAACTCGCCGGCGGCGATCTGCGCGATCGCAGCGCGACAGCTCGTCCTCGAGCGCCGGCGACGTCGGCCCGCGTGAACGTCGCCGAGACGACGTCGTCGGGCCGCTCGAGGAACGCGTAGACGACCTCGACCTCCTCGGCTCCGGCCCGGAAGCACGCGAGCGCGTAGACGAGCCGCTGCAGCCGGTAGTCGGCTCTCGATCACCTCCTCCGGCGAGCCGCTCGCCGAGCACGTTCGTCTTGTAGTCGACGACGAGCGCCGCGCCCGCCGGCCCGGTGCAGGACGTCGAGCCGGCCGTGCAGGAGGACGCCGTCGTGCTCGAAGGCGAACGGGCCGCTCCGGGCGGGCGCCGCGCGAGCGCCGGCGATCCGCCGGGCGAGCTCGGAGTCGCAGTAGGCAGCGAACGAGCGCCGCCGATCCGGTCGAGCTCCTCGTCGCTGACGGCCTGGGTACCAGCTCGCGGACGGGCTCGAGCGTCCGGGACGACGCGGATCGGTCAGCGGTCGACGAGCTCGAGCAGCCGGTGGACCGCGTCGCCGATCTCGGTCGCCGCCAGGCCCGGCCGGCGCCCGGGCCCGCCGGCTCCGCGGCGCTCGCTCGCGCAGGCCGCCGACGCGCTCGGCGTAGTAGCGGTACGAGCAGCGCTGGAAGAGCGCGAGCGCCGAGTAGGAGAGCTGCCGGACCCGGTGGAGCGGCGGCGCAGGCGGCCGGCACGCAGCTCGGGGAGCACCCAGCCGCGCACCGGCGGCGCCGAGGGCAGCTCGCCGAAGAGCGCCAGCTGCGCCCTCGCTCGGCGCTCGCCGGCGGCTCGGGCTGCGAGGGCCGCCGTCGGCGGCGGCGACGTGCGCGATCGACGCGCGACGAGGAACGACGCGCCCGCCACGCTCGAGCTCGAAGACCGCGCCGCCGGCGGCGAGCTCCTCCTCGCAGTCGAGCTTCGAGAGCACCCAGCCGATCGGCGTGTCGCGCTCCTCGCCGACGGCGCCCGAGACGAGCAGCCGGTCGACCGCCCGCGTCATCGCGACGTAGTAGAGGCGCAGGCGCTCGGCGCGGTCCGGCCTCGCGCTCGGCCTCCAGCACCTCCTCGTAGGCGAAGACGGGCCGCCGCTCCCCGGAGCTCGGATGGACGACCTTGAAGCCGAAGCGGCCGTCGGAGAGCGCGAGGATCTCGTCGGCGGGGGGCGGCCCGCCGAGGTCACGCCCGGCGTCGGCGACCACGACGACCTTGAACTCGAGCCCTTTCGCAGCATGGATCGTGAGCAGCCTGACGGCGTCGGCACCCTCCTCCTCCGAGACGCCTCGAGCTGCGCCGCGCCGAGCGCCTCCTGGTCGCGGAGGAAGCCGACGAAGCCCTCGATGTCGCGGCCGCGCACCTCCTCGTAGGCCCGCGCGAGCCGCATCAGCTTGCGCAGGTTCGCGTAGCGGCGACGCCCGTCCCAGCGCGCGAGCACGGCGAGGTCGTAGTCGTGCTCGCAGACGACGAGCTCGCAGAGCCGCTCGAGCGAGGCGCGCGCCGATGCGGCCGACGAGGCGCTCGTAGCGCTGCTTGAAGGCGCGCACGAGCCGCTCGTCCTCGGGCCGAGAGCGCCGCGGGCAGCGAGCGCTCGATGCCCGTGAAGAGCGGCCGGCGCCCGGCGTGCCGCCGGATCAGCACGAGGCCGTCGTTGGAGACGCCGACGAACGGCGAGGCGAGCACCGCGGCGAGCGCCTCGTCGTCGTAGCGGTTGCGCAGCAGGCGCAGGTACATCAGCAGGTCGACGACCTGCTGCTGGCCGAAGTAGCGGCGCCCGGTCGCGCGGTAGGTCGGAAGCCCCTGCGCGCGCAGCTCCTCCTCGTACCACTCGGCGTCGGTGCCGGCGGCGAACAGGAGCGACGATCTCGCCCGGCGTGGCGGCGCCGGCGTCGACGAGCTCGCGGACCCGCCGCGCGACCTGGCGGGCCTCGGCGCGCCGCCAGTGCTCGCCCGAGTCGCGGTAGGCCTCCTTGTCGGTGACGAGCAGCTCGACGGGATGCCCGAAGACCGGGTCGGGGAACTCTCCCGAGGCCGCGAGCGGCTGGTAGCCGTCGCCGAACTCCTCGCCGAAGAGGTAGTTGACGGCCGCGAGCACCTCCGGGCGGGAGCGGTAGTTCTCGGTCAGCGAGAGCTTCAGCGCGGCGAGCTCGCGCCGCTCCCGGAAGACGCCGACGTCGGCGTGCCGGAACCCGTAGATCGACTGGAACTCGTCGCCGACGAAGAAGACATCCTTCGCCGGGCCCGCCCGCGAGCAGGTCGATCAGCTCGCACTGGAGCGCGTTCGTGTCCTGGAACTCGTCGACCATGATCGCGCGGAAGCGCAGCTGCTCGGCCTCGCGGATCTGCTCGTCGTCGCGCGAGCAGGTCGCGCGCGAGCAGCTGGAGATCCTCGAAGTCGAGCGCCGACTCGCGCTCCTTCGCCGGCGGCGTACTCGGCGGCGAAGAGGTCGAGCAGCTCCTGGAGCAGGTCCTTGTCGCGGGTCGCGGCGAGCTCGAGCGCAGCCTGCTCGACGGCCTTGCGGGCCTCCTCGAAGCTCGCGGCCCGCGGCGCCCCGCGCCCTCAGCGCCGCAAGGTCGAGCAGCGTCTCCGGGAGCGAGGAGAGGTCGAGCGCGGCCTGCGCGGCCGCGGCGTGGTTCTGGCGTCGCGCCGGGATCGTCGAGCAGGCACTGGGCGGCCTCGCGGAGCTCGCCGAGGCGCCGGTCGAGATCGGCGGGCTCGCCGAGCTCGAGCACGAGCGGGCGGCCCGGCCGAGCGCAGCGTCTCGTAGACGCCGGTGAGCATCTTGCGGAGCCGCTTGCTGCCGTAGGTCGCGAGCAGGCGGAGCCGGTCGGGATCGCCCGCCGGCGCAGAACGACGTCGAGCGCGCGGTCGAACGCCTCGCCGCGCAGCACCGCCCCGTGCTCCTCGTCGAGCTCGTGGAAGCTCGGGTCGATCCCGACCGCGAGCGGATGGGAGCGCAGCAGCCGGCTGCAGAAGCCGTGGATGGTCGAGATCCAGGCGCCGTCGAGCGCGCGCGCGAGGTCGGGCCGGCCGCGCTCGGTGAGGGCGGCGCGGATGCGGGCGCGCAGCTCGCCGGCGGCCTTGCGCGTGTAGGTGATCACGAGCACCGACTCGACGTCGAGCCCCTCGTCGCAGACGGCCCGCACGAAGCGCTCGACGAGCACCGCGGTCTTCCCGGTTCCCGCCCCGGCGGAGACGAACACCTCGCCGCGCGCCTCGACCGCCGCCAGCTGCTGCTCGTTCAGTGTCCTCGGCGCTTCGTCACGCCCGGACCCGGCACATCGTCCAGAGGTCGCACCACGACGGGCACTCGCCGCCCTCGGGTCGTGCGCGACCTCCCCGGCGCGGATCCGCCGGGCGGCGCCGAGCGCGCGCCCGCGCGCGGTCTCCACCTGCCCCCAGAACTGCTCCTCGTCGAGGTAGTCGTTCGCGCTTGAAGCCCGGCAGCTCCTCGCGCGCCTCGGCGCGCAGCATGCCGCGCGCGGCGCGCGCGACCCGGAGAGCGCCCGGTAGACGCCGCCGAGCGGCTCGATCCCGGCCAGGTCGCGGAGCACGAGCATGTACAGCGGCACCTGGAGCCGCCGCTCCTCGTCGATCTGGCGGGCCGAGAACGAGCCCTTCCCGGACTTGTAGTCCTGCACGATCCCGCGCGCGCTCAGCGGGTCGATGTCGATCCGGTCGATCTTCCCGCTGACGAAGAGCCCCTCGCCGAGCTCGAGCCCGCGCTGCAGCTCCGGGCGCCGACCGATCGGTGCCGAAGCCGACCTCGAACCGTCTCGGCAGGAACGTCGAGCTTCGACTCCGCCTCGCACGCGGACGAACCGCTCGAGGTCGCGGCGGAGGCTCTCGCGCAGCTCTGCCGCATCGACCTCGCCGAGATCGAGCCGCACGCCCGACCCGAGCGCGTCGTCGAGGCAGCGCTCGAGGAAGCGCAGCGCGGCCTCGAGGTTCGCCGGGGTGACGCGCTCGGCGCCGAGCTCCTTCGGGAGCCCGGAGTAGAAGGCATAGAGCGCCTGGTGTGCGACCTTGCCCGCGCAGCATCGCGTCGGCCTCGGCGTCGATCGTCTTCGGGTCGACGACGCGCTCGAACAGCCACGCCGAGGAGCAGTCGACGAACCGCTCGAGCTCGGTCGCCCCGAACACCGTCCGGCCGCCGAGCTGCTCGAGCACGGCCGGGTTGCGCAGCGCGCGTGTCCCGGGTGAACGCGTCGACGCGCACGGCGGAGCCGGCGCGTCCAGCCGTTCGCCTCGGCGAGCGCCAGCGCGAGGCCTCGCGTCGTGGTCGGCCGAGAGGCGCGCGAGCGCGCGGAGGCGCTCGCGCTCGGTCGGCGCTGTCCTCGATCGGCCAGGTCAGCTCGGAGAGCGCCCGGCGGCGCGTCGCCCGCTCGACGTCCTCGGCCTCGAAGACCGCGGCGGCGTCGTGCCAGAACGGGCTCGCCTCGAGCGGAGAGCCCTCGTCGGTCGCCGCCTCCCGGACGAGGTAGAGCCTTCTGCGTCGGCCCGGGTGCAGGCGGTGTAGAAGAGGTAGCGGTCGCGGCTGACCTGGTCGGGGCGCTCGAGCCGCGCGCCGAGCTCGCGCCGGCGGTCGTCGTCGAGGAACGGCGAGCCGCGGCCGCGCCGTGGCAGCGAGCCCTCCTCGAGCCCGAGCACGAAGACCGTCTCGAACTCGCGGGTTCGCGCCTGGAGCAGGTCGAGGACGGCGACGCGGCCCGGCTCGGCGGCCGGCGCCGGACACCTCGAGCCGCACGAGCGCGTCGATCAGGTCGCCGGGCTCGAGCTCGGCGCCGAGCGACTCGAGGACGGCGAGCTCGTCGAGCAGCGCAGTCGCCGCGGCGAAGCGAGCGCAGGTCGAGGCGCGGCCTGGTCGCCCGCCGGCGGCGAGTCCGGCCCGTAGGCGGAGCGCACGAGGAACGTGAGCGTCGGCCCGCACGCCTTCGAGCGGCGTCGCGCGTCGCGACAGCTCGCGGAGCGCGACGAGCGGCGCCTCCCGGAGGCGCTCGGTCTGCTCCTCGACCCGCGCGGGCTCCTGGACCGCGCGGCCGCGCAGCCTGCCCTCGACGAAGTCGACGCTCTGTCCGCGAGACGCCCGAGTAGGGCGAGCGCAGGAAGCCGTAGAGCTCGCGGCGGCCCCCGCCCGCCCAGGCGAACCGGAGCAGCGAGACGAGCGCGTGCCCGAGCGGCGTGACGGGGAACCGCAGCCGCGACTCGATCGCGTACGGGATCCCGAGCGTCGCCGAAGCACGGTGTCGAGCGGCGCCCGCCAGCGCTCGACGCGACGGGAACGATCACGCCGATCTGCTCGGGCGGCGGCTCCCTCGCCGGATCGCCGCCAGGACCTCGTCCCCGACCAGCTCGAGCGTCCCGCGCAGGCCCGCGCCGGCGAGGAAGCCCGACCGCGCCGCCGATCGGCGCCGGTCGGGGCGCCGGGCTCGAACAGCGACCCGCTCGAGGTGGGCGAGCGCCGGCGCCGCGTACTCGGCGAAGCGCGGCGGCAGCTCCTCGATCGCGACCGGCGGCGAGCGCGGCGAGGTCCTCGGCGGTCCGGGCGAGCGAGGCGAACGCGGCACGGCCGGGCTCGTAGGGGAGCGAGACGTGCGACGTCGGTGCGCGCCGCGAGCGCCTCGAGCAGCGGCCACTCGGCGTCGCGGTCAGATCCTCGAACCCGTAGGCGAAGACCGGCTCGCCGTGCCCAGGCAGTCGAGGTCGCCGCTGCAGGCGCTCGCAGGCATCGGCGCCGCAGCAGCTCGCGGCTCCCAGAGCCCGAGCCGGTCGAGCTCGGCGCGATAGGCGCGCGTAGAGGACGGCGAGGTCGCCCGTCGAGGTCGCCGGGCTCGAGCAGGCCGCCCTCGAGCTCGGCGAGCGTGGCGAAGCAGCGCGTCCGCGAAGCCCGAGAACCGCGCGGAGGCGGAGAGCTCGGCGCCGGAGCGGACGGCCGACAGCGACGGCGCGCCGGACGATCAGCGACCGCTGCGCCTCGGTCGCGACGGGCCGTCGCCCCGGCTCGCCGCCGGATGAGCCGGTCGAAGAGGTCGTCGAAGGTGCCGATCGTGCCGCCGAAGAGGCAGCCGCAGCGCGCGAGCAGGTCGCGCTCGATCCGGGCGACGTCCGAGCGGTTCGGGCACGATCAGGAACGGCTCGTCGTCGAGGCGCGCCAGATAGCGCTCGAGCAGGAGCGCGACCTTCCCCGCGTGCGCGGGCCCCACGACGAGGCTCAACGGCACGTGGATCGGGCCTCGCCTTCGGCTACGCAGTCGGCCGCGGGCGTCACTGCGTTGCGGCTCTCGCCGGGACCGTGCTCTGCGACGGCATTGCCGCCAACTCAGGGCTGCCCTGCCAAAAGGCTCTGCCATTGAATCATCGTAGTTTTGGGCGGGGACGGTGCCGCCGCACGACGGTTGTCGCTCCGCTTCGGCGCTCGATGCTGCGCGCGTTACGCGCCGCAAGCGGCAGCGCGGCTCCGGCGCCCGCCCGCAGGGCGGGGCGCCGGGCTCGAGCCTTCGCTCATCGCTACGCGGTAGCCGACTTCGGCCGGCGGCCCGCCGGGCGGCGGCGCCGACCGGGCATGTTGCCGGCGCAGGTATCGCAGAGGTCGGCGACCTTCGAGCCACGGCGCGCATCGGTGAACGTGACGCGCGAGGTCGCGCCCTTGTTCTCGCCGACCTCTTTCCCACAGCTGTCGCAAACGAGCACTGTTCTCCGAGCCACGCATGCTCCTTCGATTGAGCGAAATGAGGTCGAATGAGACGTACGCCGGTGCGACGAGCCAACGGCGGGAACTGCAGCAAGATAACGAATCGGCCCCGCGCGATGCACGACGAACAAGGTGTGCAGCGATCACCGAAATGAGTGCAGTTGCGCGTGCGGATCAGGTGTTTACCGCAGCGATGATTCGATTCTCTGCACTTTCTCGGTCGAGCAATCTCTCGGGAATCGTCTTGCGCGGGTCTTTGCGCCATTCGCGGCGGTGGCTCAGCCGCCGATGCCCGACGAAGGCGAGCGCGACGAGGACGGACGATCGCGACCGCGGCGTAGAGGCCGTAGTGGGTGACCGAGGCGACGGCCGCGCGGCCGAACTCGTAGGCGGCGAGCGCCGATCACCGTCGCCCACAGCGTGCCGCCCGACGCGTTGAAGAGCGCAAACCGCCGCCACGGCATGTGGCTGATGCCGGCGAGCCAGGCCGCGGTGATCCGCAGGCCGGCGACGAAACGCGCCGACGACGACGGTCTTCGGCCCGTGGCGCTCGAAGAACCGCTCCCCTCGGGCAGGAACCTCGGCAGCACGTCGCGGACGAGCGGGAGCCGCTCGAGGAGCGCCCGGCCGCCGAGTCTCGCGATCCAGTAGCCCGTGTTGTCGCCGACGATCGCCCCGGCCGCCGCAACGGCGATCACCTCGACGATCTTGAAATGACCGCTGCCGGCGAGCACGGCCGCCGTGATCAGCGCCGTCTCGCCCGGGAGCGGGATCCCGCAGCCCTCGATCGCGACGAGCGCGAAGAGCGAGGATCAGCCCGTAGCTCTCGAGCTGCGTGCGTCACGCGGGCCGAGTCTAGAGCCCGATCGAGCGGCCTCGCCTACGCACGCCCGGCGCGTCAGTTTCGGCCCGCGGCCGGCAGACGGTTCGCCCGCCGCGGCAGGCCCTGCGGGTGCGTTTTCGGTAGCGTCGCGCCCGCGGATGAGAGTCGGAGTCCCCAGAGAGAGCGACGGCGGGCGAGCAGCGGGTCGCGCTCGTCCCCGACGCGGTCGGGCGGCTCGAGGGCTTCACCGTCGCGGTCGAGCGCGGGGCCGGGCAGGCGGCCGGATTCCCCGACGCAGCGTACGCGGAGGCGGGCGCCGAGCTCGTCGACGACGCGTGGGACGGCGCCGACGGAGTCGTCAAGGTCGCGCCGCCCACCGACGCGCGAGCTCGAGCGGCTTCGGGCCGGACAGCTCCTGATCGGCTTCCTGCAGCCGCTGACCGATCGCGAGCGGATCGACCGGCTGCGCGAGCGCGGCGTGCTCGCGTTCGCGATGGAGTCGATCCCGCGGACGACCCGCGCCCAGGCGATGGACGCGCTCTCCTCGCAGGCGACCGTCTCGGGCTACAAGGCGGTGCTGATCGGCGCCGACCAGCTGCCGCGCTTCCTGCCGATGCTGACGACCGCCGCCGGGACGATCGCGCCCGCGCGCGCGCTCGTGCTCGGCGCCGGCGTCGCCGGCCTGCAGGCGATCGCGACCGCACGCCGGCTCGGCGCCGTCGTCTCCGGCTTCGACGTCCGGCCGGCCGTGCGCGAGCAGGTGCAGTCGCTCGGGCGCGACGTTCCTCGACCTCGGCGTCACCGGCGAGGAGACCGAAGGCGGCTACGCCCGCGAGCTGACGCCCGAGGAGCAGGCGCGGCAGCAGGAGGCGCTTGCCGAGCGGATCCCGGATTTCGACCTCGTGATCACGACCGCGGCGATTCCCGGCCGGCCGGCCCCGCGGCTGATCCCGGCCTCGGCGGTCGAGAAGATGCGGCCGGGCTCGGTGATCGTCGACCTGGCCGCCGAGAGCGGCGGCAACTGCGAGCTCGACGAAGCCCGGCGAGGTCATCGACGTCGGCGGCGTCACGGTGTCGGGCTGCTCAACCTCCCGAGCATCGATGCCGGGGCACGCGAGCCAGCTCTACGCACGGAACGTCTCGCGCGCTGCTCGAGCATCTCGCGCCCGGCGGCGAGCTCACCCTCGACTGGGACGACGAGATCACGGCCGGTGCGTGCGTGACCCGGAAGGAGCAGACACCATGAGCCATTACGCCCAGCTCGTCGTCGAGCTGACGATCCTGGCGCTCGCGATCTTCCTCGGGATCGAGGTGATCTCGAAGGTGCCGGCGCTCCTCCACACGCCGCTGATGTCCGGCACCAACGCGATCCACGGGATCGTGATCGTCGGAGCGCTGCTGATCGCCGGGATCGCCCACCCCGATCTCCTGACGGGCTGGGTCGGGTTCGTCGCGATGATCCTCGCCGCCGCGAACGTGGTCGGCGGCTTCGTCGTCACCGACCGGATGCTCGAGATGTTCAAGCGGCGCGAGCCGCCGAAGCGCGAAGCCGACAAGGACGACAAGAGCGGCTGATGGGCCAGAACACCTCGAACCTGCTCTACCTGGTCACGATCATCTGCTTCGTGCTCGCGCTGCGGTTCCTCTCCTCGCCGGCGACCGCCCGGCGCGGGAACTGGATCGGGGCGGCCGGGATGGTCGTCGCGATCGCGGTGACGCTCGCCCATCACGGGATGCACGTCGGCTGGCGGATTCCGGTCGGCGCCGCGATCGGCGCCGCGTTCGGAGCGGTCGGCGCGCGCAAGGTGAAGATGACCGCGATGCCGCAGATGGTGGCGCTGTTCAACGGCGTCGGCGGCGGCGCGGCGGCGCTCGTGTCGCTCGCCGAGTTCCACCTGCTCGCGCCGGCCTCGGGCCGGCTGCACACGGACGTGAGCGTCTCGATCGTCCTCTCGGCGCTGATCGGCTCGATCTCGTTCGCCGGCTCGGCGGTCGCGTTCGCGAAGCTGCAGGAGCTGATCGGCGGCCGGCCGATCACCTACGGCGGCCAGCAGATCGTCAATCTCGCCCTGATCTCGGGCGTGATCGCCGCCGGGAGTCGCGGTGATCGCGGGGTACGAGCACCAGTGGGTGCTGGTGGCGCTGATCCTCGGGGCGCTCGTCTTCGGGGTCCTGTTCGTCCTCCCGATCGGCGGGGCCGACATGCCGGTCGTGATCTCGCTGCTGAACGCGTTCACGGGCCTCGCGGCGGCGGCGACCGGGTTCGAGCTCGACTCGAACGTCCTGATCGTGAGCGGCGCGCTCGTCGGCGCCTCGGGGACGCTGCTGACGCTGCTGATGGCGCGCGCGATGAACCGCTCGATCGGCAACGTCCTCTTCGGCGCCTTCGGGCAGGTGCAGGCGGGCGCGGGCACCGGCGCCGCGCTCGAGGGGACGATCCGCTCGCTCGGGCGTCGAGGACGTGGCGATCATGCTCTCCTACTCCCAGCGCGTCGTGATCGTTCCCGGGTACGGAATGGCGGTCGCGCAGGCCCAGCACGCGGTGCGCGAGCTCGCCGACCTGCTCGAGGCGAAGGGCGTGCAGGTCTCGTTTGCGATCCACCCGGTCGCGGGGCGGATGCCGGGCCACATGAACGTGCTCCTCGCCGAGGCGAACGTGCCCTACGACGCGTTGAAGGAGATGGACGAGATCAATCCCGAGTTCCCGCAGACCGACGTGGTGCTCGTGATCGGCGCCAACGACGTCGTCAATCCGGCGGCCCGCAACGACCCGGGAAGCCCGATCTACGGGATGCCGATCCTGAACGTCGACGAGGCCAAGCAGATCGTCGTCAGCAAGCGCTCGATGGCGACCGGATTCGCCGGGATCGACAACCCGCTCTTCGTCGAACGAGAAGACGGGAATGCTCTTCGGCGACGCGAAGGAGTCGATCCTGAAGCTCATTGCCGCCGTCAAGGCGCTTGTGACGGTTCGAGTTCCCGCTCTTCGACGCTCGGCAGATCGAGCTTGCCGTTTCGACCGACCGCGCGGTCGAGGCGGTCCGGGACGCGTTCGTCGCGCACTACCGGGGCGAGTGGGAGATGCCGCCGAAGGTGTACGTGACGAACTACCCGGCCGGCGATTTCCGCGCCATGCCGGCACTCGGGGACGGCCATGCGCTGCTCAAGTGGATCAGCTCGTTTCCCGGGCAATCCAACGCGCGGGCTGCCGACCGTCTCGGGAGTGGTGCTGCTCTCGAACGCGGCGACCGGCGAGCTCGAGGCGGTCTTCGATGCAGGGGCCGTGACCGCGCTTCGCACCGGCGCCGCGGCCGTCTCGCCGCCGAGACGCTCGGCCGGGCAAACGCCGGGACCGCCGCCGTGGTCGGTGCGGGAGTGAACGGGCGCGCGGCGGCCCGCATGTTCCTCGACCGGGGGCGGAGCGTCTCGATCTGGGATCTCGACCCGGCGCGGGCGAAGCTCGCCGCCGAGGAGCTCGGGGCAACGCCGGCCTCTTCGCTCGAGGAGGCGCTCGCCGCCGATCTGCTCGTCACGGTTACGCCCGGACGGGACGTCCTGCTCGCCGAGGGCTCGCTGTCAGCTGGGCAGCACGTGAGCCTGATGGGCGCCGACGGCCCTGGGAAAGCCGAGATCGCGCCGGCCGAGCTCGCCCGGACCCGCATCTTCTGCGACGACTGGGAGCAGGCCAGCCACGGCGGCGAGCTCGCCCAGGCGTTCGATGCCGGCTCGTGTCTCGCGCACGACGTCGGCCTGATCGGCGCCGTGCTCGCCGGCGAGGCCGAGGGTCGCCGGGAGCCGTGGGAGATCACGACGTTCGACTCGACCGGGCTCGCGATCCAGGATCTCGCGATCGCGATCGCCTGCTTCGAGCAGGCGGCCGGGCTCGACCTGCCGACGCTGACTCTCTAGCCGTCCGACTTCGGGCGCCGGCCGCGGCGCGCCTGCTTGCGGCCCTTCGCTGCGAGATCGTCGACCTCACCGGCGTTGACGTCGAGGACGACGACGCCGCGGCGGGCATCCGCATATCGGATGGTCACCGTTGCTGCAGCCTTATCGTCAATCTCTTTTCCAGTCAGGTCACTGACAACGACGGTCTTCCGGGCCATGTTTGCCTTTCGTTCGTGGGGGGTTCGGGAAGAATACTTCTTGTCCCCGAGCACCGCCTGATGAACGTTCCCATAACGTTCCCAGTGCGAGAACCCGATGCCAAATGGCGCCTCCGCGATCGCCTACGGCAGACGACGAAAGCCAAGTGCAACTGCTGGTCTAAGAAGACCTAACAGAATGACCACCTGCTGACTGGGCGTGATAGGTGCGTGCACTGCTAGGACGCAGGGAGCCCCAATATCCTCGTGATATCGGGGCGACTGAGGACGACGCACGGTGCGCTCTCCCAGCACGCCTCAAGAGGGAACTGCCAGGCAGCTTCGTGCTCATTCTGTGGAGCTTCTAACAGCACGAATCAAGATGAGCGTCGTTCCCGGCGCCCTCGGATCGTCCTCCAGCTCGGGCCACGAACGCTTCGCGCCCGCGACCTGAGCTTCCGGCCACCTTGATCCGGCTGAGCTGGTCCAGCGCTCGACTGAATCGGCTCAGTTCGGGATCGGCCCAAGGTCGGGATCGGCTCAGTTCCGCAAGATCAAGGGCTTCGCGGCTGAAATGGCCGTCTCTCGGTAGCCCGAGTGTGCGAAAGCGCAAAGGGACAACTCCGAGCATCGATCTCGCCGGCGATGCCGGGAGGGCCGAGCGCCTCGCTCGATTGGTCAAGGACAGCTTGCAGCGAGCACATTTGAGGCGACCACATCCGGGCCGAGAACTCGGCTGGGCACGCCGCCTTTTGGCGCACCGTCGAACTGCCCAATCGATCGGCACCGGTCTCGTTCGTCCTCCAGCTTCGTGCCGGTTCGGGCGCCGAGACCCGATGGTTGAGCGGAGCTCGGCGCCGCACCGGGGGCGGAGCATGGGAAAGATCCAGGCGGAAACGACGTGCCCGGCGGGCGACATCCGGCAAGAGATGCTTTCGGCTCCCGGCCAGCCTGTTGTCGAGACCCGCGCTGACTTCCACGGTCCTGGCGTCTGGTCGGTGCGGCCGGCTCACGTTCCGCCATTTTGGGACGGGCCTTCCCGATGGAGGGCGGTCCAGACGGGCAACCGAGAGGGGTCGAAGAGGGAGAGCTCGAGAGGGGGATCGCCGAGGATCGAGCTCGCGACGAGGTCGCCGCAGGCAAAGCCGAGGACGTTCCCGTGGCCGGAGTACCCGCCCGCGACCCAGAGCCGGTCGGTCCCGGGCACCCGACCGGCAAGCGGCAGACGATCGACCGTCTCGCCCCAGATTCCCGCCCAGCGATGCGTGACTCGAAGCCGGCGTCCGAAGAGCTCCTCGGCGAACGAGTCGAGCTGATCCTGGATCGGCAGGGTGGTCTCCTCGACGCTCGATCTCTCGGTGTCGAGACTCGTGTCTCGGCGGCCGCCGAGGACGAGCCGCCCGTTGGGGAGCTGCTGCCAGTAGTCGTAGCCGCCGCGAGCGTAGTGCGGCCGGCCGTAGAGCCTCTCCGAGATCGGCTCCGTTGCCAGCACTTGCCCCCGCATCGGCGCCACGAGGCGCCGTAGCTCGGGCGCCAGGGCGTCGGTCATCCCGTCGACGGCAAGCACCACCTCGGCCGCATCGAGCCGGTCGATCTCGTCGCGATCGAGCGGCCTGTGCTGGACGAGCTCGGCCCCCGCTGCCAGCGCGTGGCCTGCGAGCCGCCGCACCCAGCGCGCGGGCTCGAGCGCTCCGTCGCCCGGATGCACGAAACCGCCGGCGAACAGCCGATCGAGCGGCTCGGGAAGCGTTCGGAGCCATTCGGCGCGGAATCCGTCTGCGCGCAGCGCCTCGTACTCGCGCTCGAGCTCGTCCCGTTCGTCGGGGCCGACCGCGAGTCGCACGCTCCCGGTGCGCCTGAGTGCGTCTCCTGCAAGTGCGGACATCGAGTCGAGTGCGCGTTCGGTGAGCTCCCAGAGCGCGACGGCGTAGTCGCGTCCGAGGCTCTCGCGGGCGGCGTCGTACGCGGGCGCCCCGCCGCGTAGCGCGAAGCCACCGTTGCGGCCGCTGGCGCCGCCGGCGATCTCGCGCGCCTCGATGAGCCGCACCCGTAGCCCTCCCCGGGCAAGGGTCAGCGCGCACGAGCAGCCTGTCACGCCGCCGCCTACCACGACGACATCGACGGGCCCACCGGGTTCGCCACGAAGCGTGGGAAGCGGCACGTCCGGCTCGGTGAGCCAGTACGGCGTTGGTGAGTACGGCGTCGGGGTCACGGGGTTGATGTCGGCGATTGCGCCGACGGGGCGATCCTATGCCTGAGCCGTTACCTCCTGTAGACGCCCGACCGCACCTCGACCAGGCCTGCCAGCTCGAGCTCGACGAGAGCCGCGGCAGCCTCACCGGCCGAGAGGCCGGCGGCTCGCGCGACCTCGTCGGCCGTGGCTGCTCCTGCCTCGATCGCGGCAAGTGCGGCTGCGGCCATGCCCTGTACGAGCTCCGGCCGCCCTCCGGCCGGGACGGGCTCGATTCCCAGCGCCTCGAGGACATCGGTCGAGCTCGTCACGGGGATCGCGCCCAGGCGTAGGAGCGCGTTCGAGCCGGCGGCGAGCGGCGAGGTGATCTCGCCCGGCACCGCCAGGACCTCGCGCCCCTCCTCGAGAGCGAGATCCGCGGTGATCAGGGCGCCGCTTCGTTCTCTCGCCTCGACGACGATCGTGGCCGCCGTGAGGCCGGCAACGATCCGGTTTCGTGCCGGAAACCGCCAGGGTGCGGGCACGACGCCGCAGGGGTACTCGGAGACGATGAGCCCCGTCGAGGCGATGTCGACGGCGAGCCGTGCGTGGGCTCTGGGGTAGTCGCGGTCGATCCCGCAGCCGAGCACGGCCACCGTGGGCCCGCCCGCTTCGAGTGCGCCACGGTGTGCCCACGAATCGACTCCGCGGGCGAGCCCCGACACCACGCACACTCCAGCACCTGCGAGCTCTCGCCCGAGGGCCCGCGCGACGTGGGCGCCGTAGTCACTGCAGGCCCGCGCGCCGACGATGGCGACGGACACGAGCCCGAGAAGCTCTGCGGAAGCCGTGCCACGCAGGAAGAGGCCCGGCGGCGGGTCGTGAATGGAACGGAGCCGGGCCGGAAAGCCCGGGTCCGACCGGCCCAGCCAGCGGAAGCCGCGGGCGCCGAGCAGGGCGAGCTCGCGCTGCTCGTCGAAGCCCCCGAGGAAGCGCCCGAAATCGCGAGATCCGCGCGTCCGATCGACCGCGTGCGCATCGCGGGCGGCCGCGAACATCGCAAGCGCGAGCTCACTCACGGCGCGCCCAGCTCGGCCGGGGAGCGGTACGAAAGCGCCTCGGCGACGTGCTCCGGCGCGATCTGCGCCGAACCCGCCAGGGCCGCGATCGTCCGGGAGACGCGGATGACCCTCGCTCGGCCTCGACCGGATAAAGGGAGCCGTTCCACGGCCCGCGCGAGGAGTGCGGCCGACTCCATGCCCGGCTCGAGCGCCACCGACCCGAGAGCCACCCGCCCGGCCGTCACGCGGGCGCGCACGACGGCGGATCCCTCGCCCTGCGCTGCCGCCAGCTCGGCGGCACGGGGTCGAGGCAGCGAGAGGACAAGATCGAAGCGGTCGAGCAGCGCCCGGGACAGCTTGTCGCGGTACCTGTCGACCTGCTGCGGACTGCAAGAGCAGGACGACGAGGCATCCCCTCGGCCACCGCAAGGGCAGAGATTCATGGTCCCGACGAGTTGGAACGCCGCTGGAAACACGCATCGTCCGCCGACGCGGGCAATGGCGATGATCCCGTCTTCGAGCGGTTGGCGAAGGGCCTCCAGCACGCCACGGGGAAACTCGGGGAGCTCGTCCAGCAGCAGCACACCGAGGTGCGCCAGCGTCGCCTCGCCTGGTCTCGGGGTCGAGCCGCCGCCGACGATCGCCGCGGTCGACGCGGTGTGGTGCGGCGCCCTGAAAGGAGGTGTCCTGATCAGCCCCGCACCGGCTCCGAGGACGCCTGCGACCGAGTGGATCCGGGTGACCTCCAGCGCGGCGTCGTTGCCGAGCGGCGACATGATCCCCGGAAGCCGGCGTGCGAGCATCGTCTTCCCGATTCCCGGCGGGCCGGCTAGAAGAAGGTTATGGCTTCCTGCGGCGGCGATCTCGAGCACCCGCCGCGCACGCTGCTGGCCGCGGACGTCCGCGAGGTCGGGAGCCGCCGGCATCCGATCGGATCCCGGCAGCGGGGCCGGCGGCGGTGGGTCGCCGTGACCGCGGAAATAGGCGACTGCCTCCGCGAGGTGGCGCACCGGAACCGGGTCGATCCCGGCGAGAGCGACCTCCGAGCCGGATTCCGCCGGGCACACGAGGCGCTGAGCGCCGTTGCGCCGTGCGCCTTCGGCGGCCACGAGCGCTCCCGGCACGGGCCGCAGGCGCCCATCGAGAGCGAGCTCGCCGACTGCGGCGTGGCCTCGGAGGGCGTCGGATGGGATCTGCCCCGATGCCGCGAGCACGGCGAGCGCGATCGGCAGGTCGAATCCCGTCCCCTCCTTGCGAAGGTCGGCGGGCGCGAGGTTGACGGTGATCCGCCGCAGTGGCCACTCGAGCTCCGCCGAGGCAATGCCACTCCGAACCCGCTCCTTTGCCTCCTGACAGGCCCGGTCGGCCAGACCGACAATCGCAAAGCCCGGCAGGCCGTGCTGAAGGTGCGCCTCGACTTCGACCCTGCGTGGGTCGAGGCCGACGAGAGCGTGGGTGATCGTGCGAGCGAGGATGTCGTCAGTCTAGACAACTGACTGAAGAGCATTTGTCACGACTCTGTGCCAGATTCGCCCCGGCCGAACCCGGTCAGGCCGGGATCTGCGCCGGCCGAACTCTCCGGGGCTCCCGGATCACCTCGGTTTCGAGTGCCGGCCGCTAGAACGCGTTTCGAAGGCACTCGAGCCGGCCGTCGCGCACGGCGACGACATCGAATCTGATCGTGTGACGGTCGTACGCACGATGAGTGGCAAGCCATGCTTCGGCGGCATGCCGGATCCTGCGCACCTTTTCCGGGGTCACCATCTCGAGCGGGTCTCCGAACTCGGTCCCCGACTTGGACTTGACCTCGCAGAAGACGAGCGTGCTCCCGCGGTTCACGACGAGATCGAGCTCGTACCCGGCGATCCAGACGTTCTGCTCGAGCAGCCGGTAACCGCGGAGCCTGTACCACGATGCAGCGCGGCGCTCGGCCGCGTTCCTCGTCGCCAACCGGGGGTTGCCCCTACATCCCTGTCGCCGCGAGCTCCGCCGCGTCCGGCGCCGGCTGATAGCAGAGCGCCCGGAACGAGCGGCGATGGATCTCGCTGGGCCCGATCCGCCGGACGGCCGCGCTGTGAGAGGGCGTGATGTAGCCGACGTGCGATGCGAATCCGTACCCGGGGTAGACGGCGTCCATTGCGTGCATGTAACGGTCGCGGGTCACCTTGGCGACGATCGAGGCGGCCGCGATCGCTGCGCTCTTCTCGTCGCCGTCGACGACGGCGCGATGCGGCGGGGCCAGCGGGCCGAGCTTGAAGCCGTCGACGAGGCACACATCGGCAGGCTGGCAGGCCCAGAGGGCCTCGCGAAGGCCGCGGAGATTCGATTTGTGCAGGCCGTCGCGATCGATCACCGCAGGTGGAAACACCCGTACGCTGACTCGCTCGGCGCAGGAGAGAACGGCACCGTACAGCTCCTCGCGCGCGTCGGGCGTGAGCTGCTTCGAGTCGTTCAGGAACGCAAGCGGACGGACGCGGTGGTCGCGCAGCGACTCGAGGTCGAGCAGCACGCCGGCGACGACGAGCGGGCCGGCAAGGGGCCCCCGGCCGGCCTCGTCGGCGCCCGCCACGAACCTCACCCCGAGGCGCCGGTCGAACGAAAGGAGCTTGCGACCGGTGCGCTGACCCATCGATCGAGAATAGCTCCCGCTTGCGGGGCGGGCTTCCACACTCGGGTCGTGGGAATCGAGGAGGAGATCGCTCTCAGCGTGCTTCGACTGGGACGGCTGACGGAGCTTGGCGTGACAGCGGCGCAAGGGCCTTCCGGCTGGGGTTCTTCTCCGCAGTCGCCGCGCTCGCGCTTGCTCGGCCCGTTCCTGCTCGCCGCGCCCGGCGAGGTACGGGCGTACCGGCGGTGACGTCAGGCCAGCGGTGCCAGAGAACCCGGGCCAGCCTCAGAGCCTGCGAGCTGTCCGGCCCGACGGCCTTTAGCGGCCCGCGGCCTTCTAGGACTGGCGAACTTCGCGGACGCGGGCCTTCTTGCCGACCTTGCCGCGGAGGTAGTACAGCTTGGCGCGGTTTACGTCGCCGATCGCGGTCACCTCGATCTTGTCGATCTTCGGTGAGTGAAGTGGGAACGTCCGCTCGACCCCGACGCCGAAGGAGCTCTTGCGAACGGTGAAGGTCTCACGCACTCCGGCGCCCTGCCGCTTGATCACGATGCCCTCGAAGACCTGGATGCGGCTGCGGGTTCCCTCGATCACCCGGAAGTGGACGCGGACCGTATCGCCCGCCTTGAAACGCGGGACTTCGCGCAGCTGCGCGCGCTCGAGTTGCTCGATGATCGTGCTCATGACAGAGGGGGCCCGAAGGCCGCGTTCATCCTACCAGGGCCCGAACCGCTCGCTCGAGCTCGAAGCGAAGAGGGGGCCTCGGCCGGAAGGTCGTCCGGATCCGCGACGAAGCCTGACGCGAGGAGCGCCTGCACCGAGAGCCGCCCCGGCGGCCAGTAGGTCGCGACGACCTTCCCGATCAGGTTCTTGCGCGGCACGGTTCCCCAGCGGCGCGAGTCGCACGAGCCGCTGCGGTTGTCGCCCATCATGAAGTAGTGGCCCGGGGGGATCTTCTGGGCCGGGAAGCTGTAGTCGTCGCGAAAGCTGCGGATTGATGTAGGGCTCGTCGAGCTTCTTGCCGTCGATGTAGACGTATCCGTCCTTCTCGGACCAGGTGTCGCCGGGGAGCCCGATCAGGCGCTTGACGTACACGCCGCCGGTCCCGCAGACGACTGCAGCCTTCGGCGGGGTGTTGAAGACGACGATGTCGCCGCGCTTCGGCGAGGAGAAGTCGTAACAGATGCGGCAGGCGAGCACGCGGTCGGAGCCGTCGAAGAGGCCGCCCTTCGCGAGGCAGCCGGCGCCCGGGACGGCGCAGTGGAGCGTGGGCTCCATCGAGCTCGACGGGATCCGGTAGGGGTTGATGATCCACTGCTTGATCGCGAGCACGATCAGGATCGCGCCGAGGATCGTGACGAGCCAGTCGATCGTCACGCGCAGGCCGTTCGGCAATCCGGCCGTGAGGCGGTCGATGGGATTTCTCAACGGACGTGCTCCTTCCGCCAGCGTTCGATACGGCCGTGGTCACCCGACAGCAGGACATCGGGAACACGCCAACCCCGAAACTCCGGCGGGCGCGTGTAGTGCGGGTATTCGAGCCTACCTTCGAGCTCGGTGGAGAAGCTCTCGAACTCGCCGGAGCCCGCGGCGAGCGCACCGGGTAGCCGGCGGGAGATCGCGTCGAGCGACGATCATCGCGGGCAGGTCGCCGTTCGAGAGGACGTAGGGGCCGACCGAGATCGCGTCGGTGCAGAGGTGCTCGACGATCCGCTCGTCGAAGCCCTCGAAGCGAGCCGAGAGGAGCGTCACGCTCTCCTCCTGCGCGAGCTCCTCGACGATGCTCCTGCGTCAGCTGCCTGCCCTGCGGCGTGAGCGCGATCACGCGATGGGCCGGCGGGCCGCCGTAGACCGCGTCGAGCGCCGCCGCGACGACGTCGACCCGCAGCACCATCCCCGCCCCGCCCCCGTAGGGCTCGTCGTCGACGCTGCCCGAGTTGAGCGGGGTCGTGTCGCGGTAGGAGAAGAGCCTCAGGTCGAGCTCGCCGCCGAGCACCGCGGCGAGCGGGCGCTGCTCCGTCAGCCACGAGAAGGCAGGCGGAACGAGCGTGAAGACATCGAGGCGCAAAGGAGTCAGTCGGGATCGGAGAAGCCGGGAGCGACAAGGATACGCCCGGCCTCGAGCTCGACGGCCAGCACGCACGCGGCGACGAGCGGCAGCAGCAGTCCCGTTGCCGAGGTCGAGCGCGTCGTTCGCCGGGCCGGGGACGACGTCCTCGACGCGCCCGAGGGAGCGCCCGCCCTCCTCGACCACCTCGAGCCCGACGAGCTCGAAGGTGTAGTACTCGCCCTCGTCGGTCGGCGGCAGCGACGTCCCGCGAGACCTCGAGCGGCGTTCCGCGCTCGACAGGCCGGTCGAGCCTGATCACGGGCCTGCCGCCGGCGCCGCGGCGCGACGCGACGACCTTCGCCTCGATGCCTCCGGCGAGCAGCCGGGCGCCGGTCTCGAACCGGCGGGGATCGCTCGCTCGCGTCCTCGACGAAGAACGCACCGTCGAGGCCGTGCGGACGCCCGACCCTGCCGACGGCGACACGAGCGCTGACACTTCAGCCGGCGATCTCGACCAGCACGCGCCGTCCGTCGCGAGCCGAGCTCGCTCGGACGACCGTGCGCAGCGCCCGCACGACACGGCCGCCGCGGCCGATCACCTTGCCGACGTCGTCGGGGGCCACGTGGAGGACGAGAACGAGCGCACCCTCACGCTCCTCGCTCTCGACCTGTACCGCCTCGGGATCGTCGACGAGCCCACGCGCGAGGTACGCGAGCAGTTCGGCCACGCCTGGCCTTAGGAGATGCCCTTGACCTTGATCAGCCGGGCGACCGCCTCGGTGGGCTGAGCGCCCTTGCCGAGCCAGCTCTTGACCTTCTCCGCGTCGAGCTCGATCGTCGAGGGATGGGTCTGCGGGTTGTAGCGGCCGACGATCTCGAGGAACCTGCCGTCACGCGGCGAGTGCGAGTCGGCGGCGACGACGCGGTAGATCGGGTTCTTCTTTGAGCCCACGCGTGTGAGCCGGAGCTTGACTGCCATGCAGAGAGCTTACCGACGACCGGACTTGCGCTTGCTCTTCTTCTTCTTCGTCGGCGTGCGGCGCGACATGGGAGGCGCCGGGGCGCCGCCGCCGGACCGCCTCCACCGGCATCCCGCCGAGGTCGCCGAGGCCCGGGAAGCGCAGGCATCTTGCCCCTGCTCATCTGCCCCATCATCTTCTCCATCGCCTTGCGGGCCTCGAGGAGCTGGCTGACCTCCTGGACGGTCGAGCCCGAGCCCATCGCGATCCGCTGGCGGCGCCGGCCGTCGATCAGGTGCGGGATCGCGCGCTCGCGAGGGGTCATCGAGAGGACGATCGCCTCGACGCGCTTCAGCCTGCCTTCGTCGACGTCGAGTCCGGCGAGCTGCGAGCCGATGCCCGGCATCATCTTGAGCACCCCCTGGAGCGGGCCCATGCGCCGGAGCATCTTCTGTGCCTGCAGGAAGTCGTCGAAGGTGAACTGGCCCTTCCGCATGCGCGCCTCCATCGAGGCGGTCTCCTCCTCGGAGGCGGCCTGCTCGGCACGCTCGATCAGCGTGAGCACGTCGCCCATGCCGAGGATCCGGGAGGCCATGCGGTCGGGGTGGAAGACCTCGAGCATGTCGAGCTTCTCGCCCGTCGACGCGAACATGATCGGCCTGCCGGTGACGCTCTTGACCGAGAGCGCTGCGCCGCCGCGCGCGTCTCCGTCGAGCTTGGTCAGGATCACGCCGTCGAAGTCGATCCGCTGCTCGAACGCGACCGCGACGTCGGCGGCCTGCTGGCCGGTCATCGCGTCGAGCACGAGCAGCGCGTTCGTCGGCTCGACGGCGTCGCGCACCCGGCCGAGCTCGTCCATCAGCTCGGTGTCGACCTGGAGCCGGCCGGCGGTGTCGACGATCACGGCGTCGAGCCGGTCGGCACGGGCGCGCTCGATGCCGGCGCGGGCGGCCTCGACCGGGTCGGTCGTCTCGGTGCGGTAGACGGGCACGCCGATCTGCGCGCCGAGCTGCTCGAGCTGGTCGATCGCGGCCGGGCGCTGGAGGTCGGCGGCGACGAGGCCCGGGCTTGCGGCCGGCGCTCTGGAGCTGCAGCGCGAGCTTCGCCGCCGCGGTCGTCTTGCCGGCGCCCTGGAGCCCGGCGAGCAGGATCACCGGGAAGCGCCCGAGGGTCAGCTCGGCGGTGTCGGCGCCGAGCAGGTCGGTGAGCTCGTCGTGGACGACCTTCACGACCTGCTGGCCGGGCGTGAGGCTCTTCAGCACCTCCTCGCCGAGCGCGCGCTCGCGCACGCGCTCGACGAACGTGCGGACGACCTCGAGGTTGACGTCGGCTTCGAGCAGGGCGAGGCGGATCTCGCGCATCGCGCGCGAGATCGCCTCGTCGTCGAGCTTGCCGCGCTTGCGCAGGTCGCCGAGCGACGCCGCTGAGGCGGTCTGAGAGGGCGTCGAACACGAGTGCCAGTGTACTCGGGCCACCTGGCGGGACCCCGTAGGACGGCTCGCGAGGGCGGGAATCCCGGCTAGTCGGCGACGAGGGCGCGCGCGAACTCGAGCGGGTCGAACGGGCGCAGGTCGTCGAGGCCCTCCCCCACGCCGATCAGCTTCACCGGCAGCCCGAGCTCGAAGGCGATCGCGACCGCGACGCCGCCCTTGGCCGAGCCGTCGAGCTTCGTGAGCACGACCCCGGTGACCTCGACGGCCTCCGAGAAGAGCCTCGCCTGCTGGATGCCGTTCTGGCCGGTGGTCGCGTCGAGCACGAGCAGCGTCTCGTGCGGCGCGCCCTCGAGGCGGCCGGCGATCACGCGCCTGCACCTTGGCGAGCTCGTCCATCAGGTTCGTCTGCGTGTGCAGGCGCCCGGCGGTGTCGACGATCACGACGTCGCCGCCGGCCGAGACGGCGTCGTAGGCGACGGAGGCAGGGTCGGAGCCGCGCTCGCCGCCCACGAACCGGGCGCCCGGAGCGGCGCGCCCAGACCTCGAGCTGCTCCTCGGCGGCGGCGCGGAACGTGTCGGCGGCCCCCACCGTGACCGAGCGGCCGTGCTCGGCGAGCTTGCGTGCGAGCTTGCCGATCGTCGTCGTCTTGCCCGTCCCGTTGACCCCGACGACGAGGATCACCGCGGGCCGGTGCGCGAGATCGAGAGTCGGCGGGGGGCCGAAGAGCGCCGCGATCTCCTCGGCGAGCGCCTCGCCGAGGTCGCCGAGCTCCTGGCGCCTCTCGAGCCGCTCGACGAGCTCGGCGGTCGCCGCGGACGCCCACGTCGGCCGCGAGCAGCGCCTCCTCGAGCCGCTCCCAGGAGGCGGCGTCGTCGGGGTCGAAGGCGGCCGACGGCGAGCTGCTGGCCGAGCGCCCGCCGCGAGCGCGACAGCGATTCGCGCAGCCTCGACGGCGAAGCCCCGGCGGGTGACCTCGGTCTCATCCGGCCCTTCGGCGTCGCCGAGAAAGTCCGCCCAGCCTGCGCGCCATGGCGGCGAACGGTAGCCGCCGCGGGCGCGATCAGGCGGTTGTGCCTTCCTGGATCTGGAGCGTCTCGAGATCGGAGTAGAAGTCGAGCGCGTAGTCGCCGCCCTCGCGGCCGATCCCGGAGACGCCGATGCCGCCGAACGGCGCCGTCAGGTCGCGGACGAGGAAGGTGTTGACCCAGACCGTTCCGGCGCGGAGCGCACGGCCGACGCGCTCGGCCGCGCGCGGCGCGAGCCGGTGTAGAGGATCGCCGAGAGGCCGTAGCGCGTCGAGTTGGCGAGCGCGATCGCCTCCGCCTCGCCGGCGAAGACCTGGAAGGTGAGCACCGGGCCCGAAGACCTCGCGACTGCACGATCTCGCTCTCGTTCGAGCGTGGGACGACAGCGTCGGCTCGTACCAGAGCCCGCCGAGGCTGCTGAGGCCGGCCGCCGCGGACGATCTCGTCGCCGGCCGAGCGCGGCGCGCTCGACGAAGCCGGCGACGCGCTCGAGGTGGTCGCGGTGGATCAGCGGCGAGACGTGGTCGCCTCGTCGCGCGGGTCGCCGAGGACGTGCGCGTCGACGAAGCGGTGGAAGAGCTCGAGGAACTCGCCGGCGACGGCCTCCTCGACGAGCAGCCGCGTCCCGGCCAGGCAGACCTGGCCGGCGTCGTCGTACTGGGCGGCCGCCTTGCGCGCGGCCGCCTCGAGGTCGGCGTCGGCGAAGACGAGGAGCGGGCCCTTGCCGCCGAGCTCGGCCGTGAACGGCACGAGGTTGCGGGCGGCGGCCTGCGGCGATCAGGCGGCCGGTCTCGGGCGAGCCGGTGAGCGAGATCCGGCGCACGCCGGGATGCGCTGACGAGGGCCGCTCCGGCCTCCTCGCCGATTCCCTGGACGACGTTGAGGACGCCCGGCGGGAAGCCGGCCTCGGCCGCGAGGTCGGCGAGCAGCGAGGCCGAGAGCGGCGACCATTCGGCGGGCTTGAGCACGACCGTGCAGCCGGCGGCGAGCGCCGGCGCGATCTTCCAGCGTCGAGAGCATGAAGGGCGCGTTCCACGGCGTGATCGACCACGACCGGGCCCGCGGGGCGCCGGAGCACGCGGTTGCCGGTGCCGTTCGACGACCAGGCGCGCTCCTCGTAGGCGACGGCGAGGTCGGCGTAGGCGCGGAAGTTCCGTGGCGCCCGCGCGCGATCACGCGCGCCCGCAGCGAGCGCAGGAGCATCGCCATGTCGAGGCATTCGACCGCCGCGAGCCGCTCGACGTTCGCGTCGATCAGGTCGGCGAGGCGGTGGAGGTACTCGGCCCGGCCGGCCGGGCCGAGCGCCGGCCCAGGCGGGAAAGGCCTCGCGCGGCCGCGCGCGACGCGCGAGCTCGGCCTCGGCCGCGCCGCCGCGCGCGATCTCGGCGAGCGGCTGCTCGTCGATCGGCGAGCGGTCGACGAACCGGTCGGCGCTCGCGACGCGCTCGCCGCCGATGAAGTGGTCCGGCGAGACCTCGACGCCTGCGACCTCGGTCACAGCTCTGCCGGCGATCTCGACGTCGTCGACCGTGTAGCCGAAGGTGAAGCGGAAGCCCTCGACCGATCCGGACCGGCGCGAGCGCAGCGTGCTCCTCGTGGGCTGGCGCCGAAGAGCTCGAGCGTGGCCGACCCTTCCCAGATCTCCGAGACGACGCGGTCGCGGCTGCGCGAGCGCGCGAGCTCGTGCACGGCGGGCTCGTCATGGCGCCCGGCCTCGAGGCGGGCGAAGTGGCGGACGTTGACGATCGGCGGCGCGTTGTGCGTGGGGCCGGCTCCGCGGACACGTGCTCGAGCGTCACGGTGCCCTCGGCGAGCCGGCGCTCGTACGCGGCGCAGGTTCCCCCGTAGGTCGCGCCCGCGCGCGAGGCCCGGGTCGGCGGCGCACTCGAGGCCGTGGTGGCGCGTGATCCAGATCGAGCCGAGCTTCTTCGGGAACCCCTGGAGCCAGCCGCGGGCGAGCGCGAAGTCGCGATCGACCCAGATGTAGGGGCAGGTCGTCACCTCCTCGCCGTCGCAGAAGCGCGTTGACGACGATGAAGAACTCCTTGTACTGCGAGCGGGACGGGTCGAGCGAGCTCGTTCCGGTCGGCCGAGCACGACTGCCAGTCCGCAAAGACCGCCGCGCAGCGGCCCGGGGTCGGGATGCGGGTCGAGCCCGGCGGGAGCACGGCGGCGGCCGCGCCGCCGGGTCGGCCCAGTACTCGATCACGAGGAAGTCGCCGACGTAGTGCCACGGCGGGTACGGGACGAGCGAGGAGCGGCCTTCGGGCGAGCGAGGCGAGGTGTAGCCGCGAAGCGTCATTCCGCGAGGCGCTCCGAGCATCGACGCTCCGGCAACTGTCCGCGGAAACGCCGCCGGGCTTCGTTCGGCGCCCGCACGCCGCCGCCCGACCGGCAACAGAAGCCGTCTGGTCTCGACCCGGCCTGCTCCGATCGCCTCGACGCTTCCTCTAGTCCCCACCCAGGGTGGGGATGCCGGCCCGCCACCCTCAATGACAATTCTACGAGCAGTCGGGCCCGGTGTCTGTGCCGGTTTCGAAACGCTTTCGTCACGGCCGGCTCGGCTGTCGGGGCGGCTCATCGTGTCTCCTCGGGCGGGAGCGGGCGGCCGAGCGAGCTCGAGGCTCTCGCGCTCCCATTCGACCGCGACCGGGTCGAACCTGAAGTAGGACCGCGGCGGGAGCGGCCCCCACGTGTTCGACGAGAAGCGGTCGTCGGGCCAGTCGCGCGGCTCGTGGTCCTCCTGAAGCTGCTCCATGTCGCAGTAGAGCTCGACGAAGCACCCCTCCTCGACGATCCGCACGTAGCTCGCGATGTTGCCGCCGACCCCGTGCCGGGCCGGGCCCCATCCGAGCCAGCGCCCGTGCCGTGCGACCCGGTCGAGCAGTGTCGCGCATCTGGCCGATGTCGACGGTGTCGAAGGCGAGGTGATGGAACCGGGACGCGCCCTTGCCGATCAGCGCCATCACGTGGTGGTCGCTCGAGACGTGGAACCAGACCCCCTCGGATCCCGAGCCGGTCGCTGACCCGCATGCCGAGCACCTCGGTGTAGAAGCGCGCGCCCTCGCTCGAGGCTGCGCGCTGAGGCAGTTGACGTGGCCGAGCCGGCGCGGCGCCCCCGGCCGGACGCTCGTCGAGCGCCGGGCGTGGGCGACCCAGCGGCTCGCGCTCGCCGGCCGGGCACGAGCTCGATCCGGAAGCCGTCCGGATCGGCGAGGAGGAGGCTCCCGTCGAGCTACTACGTACTCGACCGCCGGCCGCGTCGAGCGCGCCGGCCGGCATCGCCGAGCGGCGCAGCCGGGCGCGAGCTCGAAGGCGGTGTGATGGTGCCCGGGCTCGCCCGCGACGAGCTCGAGCGAGTACGGCTCGTCCTCGCAGGCGAGGAGCGCGCGCCCGTCGTCCCCGCCGCGGTCGATCAGCCCGAACTCGCGCGACCAGCGCACGGCGCGCCTCGGTCGACGTCGTCGACGAGGAGGCACACGTGGTCGATGCCGCGCAGGCGGATCACGCGCTCGGCCCGCGCGGCCATGCCGCTCGGCCTCCTCCTCGGGCACGGCGAGCGCGACATGGATCGTGTTCGCCGAGACCTCGAGCTGCTCGCCGGCCTCGCCCAGATCGACGTCCCAGTCGACGACGGTGTTCGAGAGCCGCCCGAGCCCGGAGATCTCGACCTCGACGAGGTCGCCGGGCTCCATCGGGCGCGAGTTCGCCGGGGTCCCGCGTCAGCAGCACGTCGCCGGGCTCGAGCGTGATCAGCCGGCAGAGGTCGGCGAGCTGGTAGGCGACCGGGAACAGCAGGTCGTCGGCCGTCGCCTCCTGCACGACCACGCCGTTCAGGATAGGTGCGGAGCGTGAACGAGGTCGGGTCGAACTCGGAGGCGGGCACGAGCTCGGGCCCGAGCGGCAGGAACCCGTCCTGCCCCTTCACGCGCAGCATCGAGCCCCGGTCGGCGTGGCGGAAGTCGTGCAGCCCGACGTCGTTCGCGCAGGCATACCCGCCGACGTAGTCGAGCGCCTCGGCGATCGGCACGCCCTTCATCCGCCGCCCGATGACGACGGCCAGCTCGCCTTCGTAGTTGAGGTACCTGCCCGCCCGCCGGCCGCCGGACGAGGCCGCGATGGCCGTTCAGCGCCGAGGGCGGCATCATGAAGTACGAGGGCGCGTCCGGCATGCCGGGCGCGCGTACTCCTCGACCCGGCTGCGGTAGGTGAGGTGAACGGCGAGGATCTTGGTCGGCTCGACCGGTGCGAGGTAGATCGCGCCTCCGCCTCGGGCAGCCTGCGGCCGTCGTCGAGGACGATCTCGTCGCCCTCGAGCCGGCCCCAGCAGGGCTCGCCGTCGAGCTCGACCCGGACCAGCCGCTCAGAGATGGCGCGCATACTCGTCGAGCTCCCAGTCGGTCACCCAGTGCGAGAACCGCTCGAGCTCGAACCGCTTCATCGCGAAGAACGTCGCCGACGAGCCCTGCGCCGAGCGCTTCGCAGAGCCACGCGTCTGCCTCGAGCGCGTCGAGCGAGGCGCCGAGGTCCGCCGGCAGCTGCGTGCCCGCGTGGGCGTCGTCGGCCCGGTAGGCGTCACCGGCGACCGGCTCGGGCGGCTCGAGCTCGCGCTCGATCCCGTCGAGGCCCGGCGAGCAGGAGCGCCGCGATCACGAGGTGGGGGCAGGCGCTGCCGTCGCCGGCCCGCACCTCGACCCGGCTGCGCGAGCCCGTGCTCGTTCGGCACCCGCACGAACGCGGTGCGGTTGTCGAGGCCCCAGTTGACGTGCGTCGGCGCAAGGCTGTCGGGCACGAGCCGCTTGTAGGCGTTCACCGTCGGCGCGAGGAGCGCCATCAGCGCCGGCCCGTGCTCGAGCACGCCGGCGACGAACTGCGGCCCGCAGCGGCGCCGAGGCCGCCCGGCCCGTCCGCGGCGTCGAAGGCGTTGCCGCCGTCGGCCGAGCTCACCGAGAGGTGCACGTGGAAGCCCGAGCCGCCCTGGTCGTTGAACGGCTTGCCCATGAACGTCGCGACCATTCCCTCGCGCGCGGCGAGCTCCTTGACCGCGGCCTTCAGCAGGAAGGCCCGGTCGGCCGCGTCGAGCGCCTCCGAGTGCTCGACGTTGATCTCGTACTGGGAGTTCATGAACTCGTGGTTCGCGGCGAACGCGCCGCAGCCCGAGCTGCTCGCAGGCGAGCAGCATCTCGAGCACGATGCCCGCGCGGGTCGGAGATCGGGCCGACCGTGTAGACGCGCGAGAGCTCGTCGACGTAGCGGCGCAGGCCGCCGGGCGCATCGGCGTCGCGCTCGAGCAGGAAGAACTCGAGCTCCGGGCCCGACGATCGGGCACGAGCCCGCGCTCTGCGTAGCGGGCGACGACCCGGGCGAGCAGCCCGCGCGGGCAGGTCGGCGCCGCGTCCTCGGTGCCGTCGGCACGAAGGCGCTGCCGAGGCACCAGGCGACCTCGGGCTGCCAGGGGACGACGCGCAGCGTCGCAAGCTCGGGCCTGACGACGAAGTCGACGTAGCCCTCCTCGCCGCCGACGACCGGCGTGTGGCGGAGATCGGTCGACATCACCGCGGCAGCAGAACGCGAGGCCCTCCTCGGCGAGGTGCGCGAACTTCCCGATCGGCACGTCCTTGCCGCGGGCGATGCCGTGCAGGTCGGTGTAGAGCACGCGGACTGCCCGCACGCCCCCGCTCCTGCAGGCGTCTTCGATCGTTGGCGCGCTCATGCGATCACCCGCACCGGCAGGCGCTTGATCCCGTTGAAGAAGCTCGACCGCAGCCGGTCGCGGGTGGGCCGGCGAGCTCGATCCGGTCGAGGTAGGGAAGCATCTCCTCGATCCAGACCCGGACCTCAAGCCGCGCGAGATGGGCGCCCAGGCAGAAGTGCGGCCCGCCGAGCCCGAAGGTGAGGTGACGGTTGGGGGCCCTGGCAACGTCGAAACGATACGGGTCGGCGAACCTGGTCTCGTCGAAGTTCCCGGACGCGTACCAGAGGACGACCTTGTCGCCCGGCTCGATCGTCGTGCCCGTACGCCTCGATCCGGCCGCGTCGCCGTGCGGCGGAAGTGATGCACCGGATGCGCCCAGCGGAGGATCTCGTCGGCGGCGCTGGCCGCGAGCGCCGGATCGCGCACGATCCGCTCGCGCTCCTCGGGATGCTCGAGCAGCGCGAGCAGGCCGAGGCTGATCGTGTGCCGGGTCGTCTCGTTCCCGGCCGTGGTCAGGAGGATGAAGAAGGTCTCGAACTCGCGCGGCGGTGAGCCGCTCACCGTCGACCTCGGCCTCGACCAGCCGCGTCGTGATGTCGTCGCGCGGATCGCGGCGGCGCGCCTCGCCGAGCTCGCAGCCCGTAGGCCATCAGCTCGGCGGCGTACGGGCTCGAGAACGGGAGCTTCCGCAGCTCGGCGTTGCGAAGCGCGACCTCGGCGACGGCCGCCTCGCCCATCAGCTCCGGGTCGGTGTTCCCGAGCAGCTTGTCGCCGAGATCGATCAGCAGCCGCCGATCCTCGACCGGGAGGCCCATGAGCTCCGAGAACACCCACATCGGGATCTCCGAGGCGACCTCGGCGACCCAGTCGAAGCTCTCCTGCTCGAACGCTCGCGCGAGGATCTCGCGCGCGAGCCCGCGGATCCGCTCCTCGTAGGCGTTGACGACCCGCGGCGTGAAACCCTGGTTCACGATCGCGCGCAGCCGTGTGTGCCGCGGCGGGTCGGTGTCGATCATCGACTTGCGCAGCTCGAGCTCGGCGGGCGTCAGGTCCTGCAGCGAGGTGCCGCCGGTCTCCGACGAGTAGGAGCTCGTAGTCCTTCGAGGCCGCGACGATGTCGTCGTAACGGGTGAACGACCAGAATCCCTGCGCCGTCGCGCCTCCTCCTGCCAGTGAGCGGGTGCTCTTGGCGCAGCAGCGCGAACCAGCTGTGGGGGACGCCTTCCACCCAACGGTCGAGATCGGTCAGGTCGATGTCCTCGAGCGAGGACGCCCGTCGAGGGACGGGCCGCCGGAAGACGGGTCGTTCCGAGCGTCGAGCCTGCCGCTCGTCGGCTCTGCCGGCTCGCGGCCGGCGACGAGCACCGGCGCGGCGCCCACCTGCAGCGACGCCGTCCTCGGCGCGAACGGGATACACCGGGAGCGGCTCGAGCGCCGGAGGCGAGAGCACGTCGCCGGTCCGGACGTCGAACTCGGAGCCGTGGCACGGACAGACGATGACCGCGCCGTCGAGATCGCCGCGCGGCGAGCCCGCACTCCTGGTGGGTGCACGTGCCGTCGAAGGCGAGCCACTCCCCGTCGACGCGGCCAGGCAGATCAGCGCGGCCGCCGAGCTCGAGCTCGCGCAGCGTCCCGTCGGGAGGGGCGTCGTCGGGGCCGGCGTCGAACCAGCCTCCGCCCCCCTGATCCTGCGGCGTCGAGCTCATTCGGCGGCGATCTCGCGCCCGATCCGCTCGACGTGGTCGACGAACGCGAGCACGTCGTCGTCGCTCGTGCGGAAGTTGACGAGGCACGGGCGCACGTAGACCCGGCCGTCGATATGGGCGGGCGCGACCCAGAACTCACCGCCCGCCTGCAGCCGCCGCACGAGCTCGAGGTTGTGGGCGTCGAGATCCGCCACCCCGGCGGGCACATGACGGAACGGGACGACCGAGAGCTGCGGCTCGTGCGGGAGCGGCTCGAGGCCGTCCGCGGCCGAGACCCGCCGGTAGAGGAGCCGCGCCTGCTCGAGGTTGCGCTCGATCGCAGCGAGGAAGGCTCCGGCGCCGTGGACGCGCAGCGCGAGCCAGAGCTTGAGCGCCCGGAACGGACGCGAGTACTCGAGCGTGAGATCGACCGGATGGAGCTCGTCGCGGTCGTGCGGCATGTAGCCGCCCTCGTGCCCGAGCGCCGGCTGCGAGGTCGTTGCGGCTGGCGGACGAGCACGATCCCGCAGGCCTTCGGCAGGTAGAGCCACTTGTGCGCGTCGATCGTCGCCGAGTCGGCCCGCTCGAGCCCGCGGAAGAGGCGGCCGCGGACGGGGTCTCGCGCGGCCGGCAGCCCGTAGGCCCCGTCGACGTGGAGCCACACGTCGCGTTCGGCGCAGACGTCGGCGAGCCCGTCGATCGGATCGACGGCGCCGGTGAGGGTCGTGCCCGGCGGTCGCGACCACGGCGACGGGCACGATCCCGGCCGCGCGATCCTCGTCGATCGCGTGGGCCACCGCGTCTGGCCGCAGGCGCCGCTCGCTCGTCGATCGGGAGCGCCCGCACCCAGCCGAGCCGATCCCGAGCAGCTCGGCCGCCCGCACGACCGAGTAGTGCACCTCGGCCGAGCAGTAGAGCGCGAGCCTGCGGCCTGCCAGGCCGTGGTGGCGCGAGCCGGGCAGGGCGCGCTCCCGTGCCGCGGCCGTGAGAGCCGTCAGGTTGGAGACCGTCCCGCCGCTCGTGAACGAGCCGGCCTCGGCCGGGAAGCCGACGAGCTCGCCGGCCCAGCGCACCGCCTGAGCCTCGACCTCGGACGCCGCCCCCGCCCAGACGGCCAGGTTGACGTCGTAGCAGGCCGCGAGGGCATCGGCGATCACGCCGATCTCGAGCCCCGAGGAGCCGATGAACGCGAAGTAGCGGGGCCGCGGCTGGGCGATGCTCTCGTCGAGTGCGGCGGCCGCATCGGCGATCGCCTCCGCTGTCGGTGTGCCGTGCTCGGGAAGGGCCTGCCGGAGCAGCTCTCGTAGCTTCGCGTCGACCGGCGGTTGGCCGACCCGGAAGCGGTCGAAGCCCCGCCAGGCCTCGCGTACGATCGCCGCCGCGCTCGACAGAGCCTCGTCGCGCCCGATGTCGAGCGAGAGCCCGGACTCGGCGACCTCTGTTTCCAGAGGGATCACACGACCGACGTTAGCGCCTTCCACCGCCTTTGGGGCGGTGGCCCAGGTAGGCGGGCCCAGGTAGGCGGGCCCAGGTAGGCGGCCCAGGTAGGCGGGTCAGGTAGGCGGCTCAGGTGCGCGTGTCGACAGCCACCTCGTAGCGCTCGACCGAGGTGCGAGTGCCCGCCCACTCCTTGAAGAGATGGCCGAGCTTCTCCGGCAGCTCCTGGTCGAAGGTCGGTTCCGCCGCTACGGCGTTTGCCTCCGTGTCGAACAGCGCGATCGAGACGAACCGCCCCGTCGGCGAGACGAGCATCAGCTCGCCCGCGAAGCCGGGCAGTGCCTCCATCAGCGGCTGGATGATCGAGTCGGCCTCTTCCATCGTTCGCTTGGCCGCCTCGATGTTGACGCCCTCGAACTGAGCAACTCGTGCGTACATGCGCCCTCCCTCACGTTGCCTGCTTGAACGTGCATCGCCAATTTAGGACTGGCGGTGCGTGCGTTCAAGGTCAGTTGTACGCATGGTGCGATCTGAGATGATCGGCGCATGTCGTCGGTGGCGGCGCTTGGAAGCTCTGACACGATGAGCACGAGGTCGCCGAAACGAGTGGCATGCCGGTAGCGCTTCTTCGGGGGGTCGTCCGGGCATCCGCAGGCACGTGGGCCCGCGCGGCGGTCGCGGGCGTGGTGATCTACGTCGCGCTCGACGTCTTGCTCGTGTTCCTGAGGCCGCATTTCAGCGTTCTGCACAACGCCGAGAGCGACTACGGCAGCAAGGGCCGGTGGGCGTGGGTGATGGACGCCAACTTCCTGCTTCGTGGCGCCTTCAGCCTCGCCGTCGTCCGAGCGCTTCGGCTGCTGCCGCGAGCGTCGGCGCGAACGCGGCCGGGACGTTGGCGTATTGGACGCTGGGGGATCGGGCTCTGGGGGATCGGGATCTGGGCGGTTGCCTCGGCGCTGCTCGCGTTCTTCCCCGACGATCCCGTAGGCACGACGATCCACGGGCTCGCGAAGGTTCACCAACTGCTCGCTGTGATCGCGTTCCCGGCGATCGTGGTGGGCACGAGGTTCGAGTCGCGTGCGTTGCGGCGCGCGTCGGAGTGGCGACCGGTCGCGTCAGCGCTGACTGTCATTTCCTGGGGGGCGCTCGTACCCGTGATCCTGCTCGGCAAGGCGCACCTGCGACCCCACTCCCTCGGCGGGCTGTACGAGAAGCTCTTCCTCGCAGTCGAGCTCGCGTGGCTCCTCCTGGCCGCGCTCTGGGTTGCGAGGCTGGAGACGGCTTCGAGCCGGGCCGGGGCCCCTGCCCCGCAGGGGTTGCCGCCCGGCCCGAGCGGACTTGGTCGCTGAGGCGAGCAGTGAGACCCCTTCCCGAGCCCACCGAGGACGTCATCGCGGCGGCGCGGCGGTACTTCTCGCGCGCTCGTGAAAGGGAGCTCGAGTCGTGCCTCGATGGGCCTCTGCTCGCATACTTCCGGTTGTTCGACGGGCTACCCGGAGTCGTCGACCCGCTCGTGAACAACGCAGAGATCCGGCACCTGCGTGTCGCTTCGATCGAAGCACGCGCGGCGCTTTGCGACTGCGACGTGGTCACCGCCCGCGCCTTCGTGAACCGCTCGGGCCGCTCGAGCCGCGCGGTCGACCGGATCACGGGCCCCCTGGTGCTTCAGCGCGACGATGAGGCCTGGAAGGTCGTCGACTACGTTCTCAACGGGCGGCGGGTCCTCCGGAGCCTGCGGCTGTACGACGGGACGGAGGGGGTCGTTTGCGGAGGCGGGCTCAGCGTCCGCCCACGCGCCGTCTTGCTCGGCGCCTCCTGGACCGTCGCCGTCATCGAGCTGAGCAACGGAAGCGCGGACGAGGTCTCGATCGACCAGGCCACGATTCGCGGGAAAGGCCGGATCGGGCCCTGGCTCCCGAATCGCGAGTACGCGTTCTTCGCGGGACAGCGGCGCGTCTCCCCCGGGTCGACCGGGCGCATCGTCCTCAGCTGGAGCGTCGCCCAGGTGCTGCTCGTGAAGTCGGTCGAGGTGGCTACTCGATTCGCCGCCGCGGAAACCGGAACGCTCGTCACCATCCCCGTCTCGTTCCCGTTCCGGGCTCACCCGGAGCCCACCGTCCCTGCCTACGACCTGGTCTAGCGGCCCCTCGGGGGGCTCTATGCGGTCTGCGCGATCTCGGCGTCCCGCGGGAGCCGGCGCGAGAGGATCTGCGAGACGCCGTCCGTTCCCATCGTGACGCCGTAGAGGACGTCGGCGGCGTCCATCGTCCGCTTCTGGTGCGTGACGACGATGAACTGGGCCCGTTCGGCGTACGTGCGCAGAAGCCCCGTGAAGCGCCCGATGTTGGTGTCGTCGAGGGCGGCCTCGACCTCGTCGAGGAGGTAGAACGGGCTCGGGCGGGCCAGGAAGAGGCTGAAGAGGAACGCCAGGGCGCCGAGCGCCTTCTCGCCGCCGGAGAGCAGCGAGAGCCGGGTGACGCGCTTGCCGGCCGGGCGAAGCTCGACCTCGATTCCGGGCTCCTCGCCGTCCTCGCCCTCGCTCAGCCGCAGCCGGCCCTCGCCGCCGGGGAAGAGCGTCGCCGCGACTTCGGCGAAATGGCGCTCGACGGCGGCGATACGTCTCCGCGAAGCGCGTCTCGACGGTCTCGGTCAGCTCGCGGCGGAGCTTCTCGAGCTCGGCGAGGCTCTGCTCGAGATCGTCGCGCTGCTCGACGAGCTCGTCGAGCCGCCCCTTCTCTTCCTCGTACTCCTCCTTCGCGAACGGGTTCACCTGCCCGAGCTGCTCGCGCCGGCGCTCGAGCCTCGAGAGCCGCTCTGCGAGCTCGTCCCGTCCTTCGCCGGTCTCGGCGGGCTCGACGCCCACCGCCTCGAGGCGCCGCGCTGCCTCGTCGCTCTCGGCCTCGATCCGCGCCAGCTCGACGTCGGTCGCCGAGAGCCGCTCGGCGGCGTCCGTAGCCGCCGCCCGCAGCTCGACCTCCTCGGCGCCCAGCCGTCGCAGGCTGGCGCCGAGCTCGCCCGTCCGCGCCGCGTCGGCCTCGACGCGCTCTCGAAGCTGTGCCTCCCACCGACCGACAGCGACGACCAGAAGCCCCTCGAGCCGTGCCGCCTGCCCTGCGAGCCGCTCGAGCACGTCGCGGTTCAGCCGGCGGCCGTCGCCCCCCTCCGCATCTGCGAGCGCTCGGGCGGCGGCAGAGGCACGCTCGCCGGCCTCTGCAGCAAGCCTCGCGGCCTCGGCGAGCTCGGCCGTCCGGCGCTCGACGGAGGCACGAAGGCCGGCCAGGCCCTCCTGCGTCTCGACAATGCGGCCGTTCGCCCGCCGCTCCGCCTCGCGGAGGCTCGTCTCGACCGCCCCGAGAGCGGCGCGCAGCTCGACCTCGCGGCCGGCGATCACCGCGAGCTTGCGGGCGGCGCCCTCTGCGCGCGACGGCGAGCGGCTCCTCGAGCCTCGTCGCCGCGGCCGCCGCGACCCGGAGCGTCTCGTCGAGGCGCTCGGCTCCGCGGGCGATCAGAGCGAGCAGCGCCGGATCGCGGCGACGCTCGCCGCGGCGGTGAGCAACAGGGGCGAAAGCAGCCGCGGCGGCCTCCGCGCGCGTGGCGGCCGCGGTCGCGGCGGCGGCCGCGCCGCTCGGCCGCGCTGCTCGGCCTCGCTCGAGCTCGGCGAGCTGCTCGGCGCGCGTCGTCTCGAGCTCGAGCAGCAGCGCCTCGGCGGTCTCGCCGGCGAACCAGAGCTCGCCACGACCGGGATCCCAGCCGATGCCTTCGTGCGTCACGGCCGGGACGGCCGAGTCCGAGCAGCTGCGCGGCTTCGACCACCGGCAGGCCGGCGACGATCTCGCGCGGGTCCTTGCCGACGAGGACGACGAGCGGGCCCGAGCCCGCCCGCCTGCGCCATCCGCACGAGCTCGAGCGCGCGCACGGGCTCGTCGGCGACGACGGCCGAGGCGAGCCGGCCGAGCGCCGCAGCGACGGCCCGCTCGGATCCCGGGCGCCACATCGAGCGCCGACAGCGCAAGGCGCTCGCCCCCCTCGGCGAGCGCCCGCGCAGCGGGTGGCAGCCCCTCGCGCTCGGCGAGCGACTGGTCGAGCGCGGCAAGCCGCCTGCCGTGCGAGCTCGAGCCGCGCGTGCAGGTCGTCGCGCTCGCGCGCGGCCGCTCGCGCGGCCTCGTCGGCCTCGTCCGCGAGCCGGCCGAGCTCCTCGGGCGACGGCCCGCCGGGCAGGCTTCGCACGAGCTCGAGCTCGGCGGCGACCTCGCCGGCGAGCCGGGAGATCGCCTCCTGGCGGAGGCCGAGGCGCTGGGAGGCATCGCGGAGCGCCAGCAGCGCCTCGCGGGCCGCCGCCGACGAGATCGCGCTCGACGCCGGCTGCGTTCGCCTGCGAGCCCGGCCAGCTCCGCGTCGAGCGCGGTGCGCCGCGTGCGCTCGTGCCCGGCGAGCGCGCGCCCAGGCCTCCTCGGCGGCGAGCTCGGCGGCGATGCGGATCGCGGAGGCCTCACGCGCCGTCGCCGCGGCCGTCCGCGCCGCCTCGGCGAGGCCGCCGACCTGCCCCGGGTCGTATGCACGCGCGCCGCCTCGAGCTCGGCGCCGAGCCGCGCCGCAAGCGAGGCGGCCGCCTCGCGGCGCAGCTCGAGCCGCTCGGCGCTGCTTCGGAGCCGGTACAGCGCGGCGGTCGCGGCCTCGCGCGCGCCGGCGGCGTCGGTCAGCTCCTCCTCGGCCCGGGAGCGTGCGCTCGACGAGCGGTGCCGGTCTTCGCCTCGAGCTCGCGGCGGGCGGCCAGCTCTGCCTCGCGCCGGCGCGAGCACGCTCACGGCGGCGCTCGGCGAGGCGGGCGAGGTCGATCGTCGCGAGCGCCGCCTTCAGCCCGGCGATCTCTTCGCCGAGCTTCTCGGCCCGCTCGGCCGCGGTCGCCTGGAGCGCGAGCGGGCGAAGCCGCTTGCGCACCTCCGCCTCGAGGTCGAGCGCGCGCTCGACCTGCGTCGAGACGCGCGCGAGCTTCAGCTCGGCCCGGTGGCGCCGAGCTTGAAGCGCCCGAGGCCCGCCGCCTCCTCGATCAGCGCGCGCGCTCCGGGGGCTTGGCGCCGAGCACGGTCTCGACGCTTCCCTGCGAGATCACGGAGCGCAGGCCACCGCCGAGGCCGACGTCGGAGAGCAGCTCGACGAGGTCGATGCGGCGAACCGGCGCGCGGTTGACGAGGTACTGGCCCTCGGCGCCGCGATGAAGCCGGCGTGAGAGCGACACCTCGGAGAACGGCAGGTCGGGCCACGCGCCGTCCTCGTTGTCGAAGACGAGCTCGACCTCGCGAAGTCGACGGCCGAGCGCCCGACGGAGCCCGCGAAGAGCACGTCGTCGGGCTTCTCGGCCCGGAGCTCGTGCGGGCTCAGCGAGCCGGTCGCCCAGAGGATCGCGTCGGAGATGTTCGACTTGCCCGAGCCGTTCGGCCCGACGACGACCGCGACGCCCGGCTCGAGGCGAACCTCGACCGGGTCGACGAACGACTTGAAGCCGCGCAGCCGGATCGTCTTCAGGTGCACGCGGGGAGTCTGCCGAGCGAAGCGGACGGGCCGTGTCCCCTCCGGCCGCCCGGACGGGCTCCGTCAGGCGGGCTCGGCCCCGCCCGGGCGCCGGCTCGGAGGGCGCGGAGACCTCGAGTGTCTCGAGCGCCTCCCTCGCGGCCTCCTGCTCGGCATCCTTCTTCGAGGCGCCTCGCCCCGCGCCGAGCCTGCACGCCGTCGACGAGCGCCGCCGACGGTGAAGATCCGCTCGTGCGCCGGCCCCTCCGGTCGCGAGCAGCGCGTAGGAGACCGACTTGCCGCGCCGCGCGACCTCCTCCTGCAGCTCGGTCTTGTGGTCGACGTGGTGGGTGAGCGCGTAGTCGACGCGGCTCGTGAAGGTCTCGACGATCGGCGCCGCAGACCGCCTCGAAGCCGTGCTCGAGGTAGACCGCCGCGATCGCCGCCTCGAGCAGCGCCGCGAGGACGTTGCGATTGGCCGCGAGCCGCTCGGCGTCGCCGCCCTCGGGGTCGGGATGGTCGTCGACGAGGCGCGCCCCGAGCCCGAGCTCCGCGGCGATGACCGCGCAGCTCGCCCGGGAGACGACGTGCGAGCGGAGCTTCGCCATCTGGCCCTCGTCGAAGGTCGGGAAGCGCTCGAACAGGTTCTCGGCGATCGCAAGCTCGAGCACCGAGTCGCCCAGGAACTCGAGCCGCTCGTACGAGTCCGCCCGCTCGGGCGCCCAGCTCGCGTGAGTGAAGGCCGCCGCCGCCCGCTCGGGCGGAAGCTCTGCGATCAGCTCTGCGAGGCTCTTCTTACTGGTGCGAGGTGACGTAGTCGACCGCCTGGCCGACCGTCGTGATCTTCTGCGCATCCTCGTCGGAGATCTTGATCCCGAACTGGTCCTCGAGCTCCATGATCAGCTCGACGAGATCCAGTGAGTCGGCATCGAGATCCTCCTGGAAGGACGCCTCCAGTCGTGATCTCGCTCTCGTCGACGCCGAGCTGCTCGGTCAGGACTTCCTTGACGCGCTCGTAGACCTCTTCTTGTGACGCTGCCATGTCACCTCATCGATCGGTTGGGTTGCGGGGTTGCGAAGCGCGCCGATCATACACAGCCACAGCGGCAGGATCAGCGAGCCTCCTCGGCTACGGCGGCGCCCGCAGGCGACCGCTCGCGCTCGGGCAGCCGCTCGGCCAGCCGCTCGACGATCCCGAGCTCGGCCCCTTTCGCCGCCAGCGAGATCGCGTTCGCGACCGCCCGGCGGCCCGAGCTGCCGTGCGCGATCACCGGCAGGCCGCGCAGGCCGAGCAGGTAGGCGCCGCCGTAGGTGTCCGGGTCGAGCCGGGCACGGATCCGGCGCGCGGCCGGCCTGATCAGGAGGCCTCCGAGCTTCCCGGTCGTCGTCGCCGAGATCTCTTCGCGCAGCAGGTCGAGCAGCTCCTTGATCGTCCCCTCGAGGAGCTTGAGCGCCATGTTGCCGGTGAAGCCGTCGCTGACGACGACGTCGGCGGCGCCCCGAAGGAGGTCGCGCGCTTCGGCGTTCCCGTCGAAGCGGATCCCGTCCACCTCGCGCAGGAGCGCGTGCGCCTCGATCCTCAGCGTGTCGCCCTTCTCGGCCTCCTCGCCGATCGAGAGCAGCCGGACCGTCGGGTCGGCGATGCCGAGGATCTCGGTGCAGAAGACGGAGCCCATGACGGCGAACTGGAGCGAGGTGCTCGGGACGGCAGTCGGCGTTGGCGCCTCCGTCGATCAGCAGCGAAGGGCCGCCGCGGGTCGGGATCGGGACGGCGATCGCCGGGCGCAGCACCCCGGGCAGCCGCCGCAGGTGCAGCAGGCCTGCGGCGAGCACGGCGCCCGTGTTGCCGGCCGAGACGACCGCGTCGGCGGTGCCGTCGGCGACAGCCCTGACCGCGCTACGAGCGAGGAGTCGGGCTTCGCCCGCACGGCCTCGGCCGGCTTCTCGGCCATCCCGATCGTCGACGTCGGCAACGACGAGGTCGAGGCCGCCGGTGTCGAGCCCGGCGGGGCCGTAGAGGGTGACGTCGACTCCGCCGGCGGCAGCCTCGAGCGCGCCCGCGACGATCTCGTCCGGTGCATTGTCGCCGCCCATCGCGTCGACAGCGACCCGGGTCACGAGCTCACCGAGAGGTCAATGGCTCACGGAGCCACGGGTGCGGGCCACGGGCGCGGGCCTACGTGGGGAAACGGAGCGGCTCGACTTCGCGGCCCCTGTACGTGCCGCAGGTCGGGCAGACGCGATGCGCAAGCTTCGGCGAGTTGCACTGCGGGCAGGTGTTCACGCGCGGCGCCTCGAGCGCATGCGTAGCCCTGCGCTTGTCGCGCCGGGACTTCGAGGTTTTCCTCTTGGGGACAGCCATGGAGCGGCCCACATCGTAGCTGGACCCGGCTGCTGTTCCTCGATCAAGGCTGTGCTTCGATCGACGCCGCGTCCCCGTCGACGCGGTGCCTCGGTCAGCTGCCGTCCCTGAGCGCGTTCAAGGCCTCCCAGCGGGAGTCGGCCGGCTCCTCGGGGTGCTCGTGGGGCTCCTCGTTCAGGTTCTTGCCGCAGACGGGGCAGAGCCCGGCGCAGTCGGGACGGCAGAGGATCTGCTCGGGAAGGGCGAGCGCGACCATGTCGCGCGCCCAGGCGGAGATATCGAGCTGGTCGGCCTGCAGGTACGGCGTCGTCAGCTCCTCGTCGTCGGCCGATTCCGCCTGGTACTCGCGGGCGTGGATCGGAACCTCAGGACGGCGTCGCCGAGGCAGCGGTAGCAGGGCCCGTGGAGCCGCGCCTCGAACCGGAGGGAGAAGACGGTGCCCGTCACGGCGCGGGTGACGACGAGCTCGGCCGGGACCTCCTCCGGCACCGGCAGGTAGCGCTCACCGCCGAACTCGAAGGTCGGAAGCGTGACCTCGAGCACCTCGCGGTGCTGCTCGCCGGGCCTCAGCTTCACCTGCCTGAGGTTGAAGCTGGTCATAGCCTCAGGGTACCGGGGAGCGTTTCGCGGCTGGGGCCGCCGGAGGCAGCGCCGAGACCGAGACGGTTCAGCGGTCGAGGCGGTTCAGCCTTCGAGGCGGTTCAGCCTTCGAGGGGGTTCAGCCTTCGAGGGGGTTCAGTACGAGGGCTCGTCGAGATCGAGCGGCCGCATGTCTTCCTGCGAGCGCTCGTGGAGCCGCTCGCGGCCACGGCGAACGGCGGTGAGGAACTTGTCGAGGTTCGACTCGAGCGTGGCGAGGATGCCGTCTGCCCAGTCCTCCATCTCGAGGCGGGTCTCGCGGGCCGACCGCCGCGCCTCGTCGATGATCTCCTGCGCCTGGCGCTCGGCGAGCTTGACGATCTCGGTCTGGGAGGCCTCGCGTACTGCCTGCTCGCGCGCTTCCTGGAGCAGTCGGTCCTGCTCGCGCTTGGCCTCGGCGAGCATCTCCTGGCGCTCCTTGACGATCCAGCGGGCCTGCTTGATCTCCTCGGGGATGGTCGCGCGCATCTGGTCGAGGATGTCGTAGATCTCCTCGCGGTCGATCCTGACCTGGTCGGTCAGGGGGACGGCCTTCGCGTTGTGCACGAGGTCGTCGAGCTTGTCGATGAGCACTAGGACGTCCATCGATCGAGCATCCTACTCCTGGTCGCTGACGGGAGCGCCGCCACGACCGCTCGGGAACAGCTCCTTGAGGCGGCGCGCGACGGCTTGGGGAACGAGCTCATCGACGTTTCCTCCGAAGGCGGCAATCTCCTTCACGCCGCTCGAGGAGACGAAGCTGACCTGCGAGCTCGCCATCACGTACACGGTCTCGATCTCGGGTGCGAGGTGGCGGTTGAGCTGGTTCATCTGGAACTCCCACTCGAAGTCGGAGATGGCACGCAGGCCCCTGACGATCACCTGCGCCTGCCAGCGGCGGGCGAACTCGACGACGAGCTCCCTGAAGACGTCGACCTCGACGTTCGGGATCGCGGTGAGCGCCTGGCGGGCGAGCTCGACGCGCTCGTCGATCGAGAAGAGCGGGGTCTTGTGCTGGGGAATCCGGACGACGCCGACGACGACCCGGTCGAAGACGCGGGCGGCGCGGGCGATCACGTCGACGTGCCCGTTGGTCACGGGGTCGTAGGAGCCGGGGCAGATTGCGGTGATCACAACTCGAACAGGGTAAGGCGCGCGGACCCGTACTTGCGTGAGGTGCGTGTCGCGAGGCCGTCGAGCTCGGGCTGGAGCGCCGCAGGCGTCTGCACGACCGCAAGGCCGTCCGGAGCCAGCAGGCGGGCCACGTACGGGGCGAGGCGGTCGTAGGCGGTGAAGGAGTAGGGCGGGTCGGCCACGATCAGATCGTAGGAGCCGCGGTCGGACGCCAGCGCGCGCTCGGCGTCCTGGCAGAGCACGGTCGCCCGGATCCCGGCGGCGCGGAGCCCGAGCTGCTCGAGGTTGGCGCCGATGGCGCGGCACGCCTCACGGTCGTTGTCGACGAACACCGCCCGCACGGCGCCTCTCGAGAGCGCCTCGAGCCCGAGCGCACCCGAGCCGGCGTAGAGATCGAGGACGGTTGCTCCGTCGACCGGGCCGATCAGGTTGAACGCCGTCTCGCGAACGAAGTCCGAGGTAGGACGGGTTGCCGTGCCCTTCGGGGCCTCGATCCGGCGCCCTTGTGCTCGCCCGCGATGATCCTCATGCGAGGCTGGCCGGATCGGCCTCTTCGGTCTGCTCGTCGAGGATGAGCTGCCAGGGCCCTTCGTCGTCCACGAGCTCCCGCGCGAGCGCCCGTGCCTGCTCGATCAGCTCGCGGTCGTCGCGGAGGCGCGTGAACCGCAGGTCGCCGAGGCCCGACTGCCGGGTGCCGAGCAGCTGCCCTTCACCGCGGAGCTCCAGGTCCCGCTCCGCGAGCTCGAAGCCGTCCGTCGTCTCCACGAGCGCCTCCAGGCGGGCCTGGGCCGAGTCGGTGAGCTCGAGCTTCGGCCGCGAGACGAGCAGGCAGTAGGACTGCTCGGCGCCGCGGCCGACCCGTCCGCGTAGCTGGTGGAGCTGCGCCAGCCCGAACCGGTCTGCCTCCTGGACGATCATGATCGTCGCGTTCGGGACGTCGACGCCGACCTCGATCACGGTGGTCGCGACAAGGACGTCGAGCTCGCCGCGGGTGAAGGCCCCCATCACCTCGCGCCGCTCGGCGGGCTTGAGCCGGCCGTGGAGGAGCCCGACGCGGTAGGCGGAGAGCTCGGCGCCGCGAAGCCGCTCGGCCTCGACCTCGGCGGCGCTTTGCGAGACGCGTCTCCGATGCCTCGATCAGCGGGCAGACGACGTAGGCCTGCCGGCCGGCATCGAGGTGGACTCGCAGGCGCGAGTAGGCGACGCTCGAGCGCTCGGCTCCCACCCAGGCCGTGATGATCGGCTTGCGGCTGGCCGGCGGCTTCGCGATCTCGGTCACGGCCAGGTCGCCGAAGACGGTCAGCGCGAGCGTACGTGGGATGGGGGTCGCCGTCATGTGGAGGAGGTGCGGGCGGAGCCCGGCGAGCGCCTGGCGCTGCTCGACGCCGAACCGGTGCTGCTCGTCGACGACGGCCACGGCGAGATCGGCGAACGCGACGCCGCGCTGGATCAGTGCGTGCGTCCCGACGACGATCTGGGCCGCGCCCGATTCGATCTCGGTGCGGGCCCGCTTCGAGCCGGAGCTCCCCGTCAGGAGCAGCGAGCGGACGCCGAGGCGCGCACAGAGGGTCTCGACCGTCACGAAGTGCTGCTCCGCAAGGGTCTCGGTGGGAACCATGAGCGCGCCCTGGGCTCCGGACTCGACCGCACGCATGAGCGCATAGAGGGCGACGACGGTCTTCCCGGAGCCGACGTCTCCCTGGAGGAGCCGCTGCATCGGAACGGCCTGGGCGAGATCGCCGTCGATCTCCGCGATCGCCCGCTCCTGATGCTCGGTCAGCTCGAAGGGAAGCTCGGCCCGGTACCGGGCGACGAGCGGCCCCGGCGGCGGCAGCGGTCGCGCAAGGGCGTGTTCCTCGCTGCGACTGCGGGCAACCGCGACCTGGAGGCCGAGCAGCTCATCGAGCGCGAGCCGCCTGCGAGCCTGCTCGGCCTCGTCCAGATCGGCCGGGAAGTGCACGGCGGCGAGGGCGTCGCGGCGAATCGGATGCTCGAGCTCCGACGGCAGCGGGTCGACCACATCGGCTGCGCCCGTCGTGAGCGCCGAGCGGGCAAGCTCCCGGAGCCGGGAGGAGGGAACCTGCTCGCTTGCGCGGTACACGGGCGCGAAGTCGGCCGTCGCGCGTGTCTCGCCGAGATCGTGCGAGCGCACCTCGAATCCATGACGGCCGAGCCGGCCCCGCAGCCGAAGCGGGGTCCCGGGGACGAGCTTCTCCGCCAGCCACGGCTGGTTGAACCAGCTGGCAGAGATCGAACCGGTCGCATCGGCGATCTGCGCGGTGACGATCGAGAGGCCGCGGCGCGGCCGCCGAATGCTTGCCCGCCGCACGACGCCGGCGATCGCCACCTCCTCGTCGCCCCAGAGCTGCGAGATCGCGATCTCGTCGGCCGCGCTTTCGTAGCGCCGCGGCCTGCGGTAGAGCAAATCGCGGATCGTGACGACACCGAGCGCCGCGAGGCGCTTCGACAGGGAGGCCCCGACGCCGGGCAGCGTGTCGACCGGGAGCGAGAGCCGCTCGGGGCGGGCCCATCCACGCGGGCGCGGCCAGTTACCGTCGGGAGGCAGCCCGCAGAAGCCGTGGTGGCGGGGCGCCTCGACGCGGCGCGCTCTGCGGCCGGGTGGGTTCTCTGTGGGGGCCATCGTCACCACCCGCGCGGAGTATAGGACCGGGCCCGGCGAGGCTCGATCAGGGCGTGGAGTCGTCGAACCAGAACAACCCGAGTGTGCCCGGGCCGGCATGGGTGCCGACGACGGCACCGAGGGACGTGACGACCTCGACCTGGGCCTGCGGCCGCGCCTCGCGCACCATCCGCTCGAGCACTGCCAGCCGGTCCGCGGCTGCGGCATGCGCAAGCCCGATGCGGAGAGTTGCCGAGTCCTCGGTGGCCTCGACGAGCAGCGTGCGCAGCTCCTCGAGCGCCTTCTGACTTCCGCGGACGCGCCTCAGCGGCACCACCTCGCCGTCTTCGAGACCGAGAATGGGCTTGACATTCAGCAACGCGCCGGCAAATGCCGCCGCGCGTCCGATCCGGCCGCCCCGCGCGAGAAACTCGAGCGTGTCGACCGTGAAGAGCAGGCCGTGGGTCTCGAGGTAGCGGCGGGTGAGACCCTCGACCTCGTCGTCGTCGGTCCCCCGGTCGAGCAGCCGCTGCACGGCGAGGCCGAGCATCGCGATCGCGGCGGAGACCGTTCGCGTGTCGACGACCCGGACGGCGTCGCCGGCGTCGGTGGCAGCGGCCTGCGCGCTCGCGAAGGTACCGGAGAGCGTCGAGGAGAGCTGGAGCGAGTAGACGCGCTCGTAACGGGTCAGGAGCTCCTCGTAGACGGAGAGGAAGTCGCCCGGCGTCGGCTGCGCGGTCGTCGGCGCCGCTGTCAGCCCAGCCAGCTGGGCGTAGAGCTCGTCCGGCCCGAGGTCGACGTAGTCGCGATAGCTCGTCCCGGCGACGTTCACGTAGAGCGGGACGACGCGCCAGTTCGGGAACCGCTCCGGCCCGGTGGGAAAATCGGCGGTCGAATCGAGGACGATCGCGGTGTTCGAGGCATCGAGGTTCAGGGCAGCATCTCCCTCCGCGCGACCTCGAGGATGGAGCCGGCGATCCGGTCGAGACTCTCGTCCTTCGTCAGGCACGTGACTGCGCCGGCGGCAAGGACGAGGTCTCGCTCCCTCTGCGAGACAGACGCAGTCAGGCAGACGACCCGGGTCTCGGGCGAGACGCGAAGAAGGGCCCTCGTGACCTCGGCACCGTCCAGGCCCGGCATCCGGTAGTCGAGCACGACCACATCCGGCCTGAGCTCCTCGCAGGCCTCGATCGCCTCGGCTCCGCCCTCGAACGACCCGACGACCTCGACCTCGTCGATCAGCCCGAGGACGAGCGCGAGCGTCTCACGGAAGAGCCGGTTGTCCTCGACCAGGGCGACCCGAACTCGGCGCACCCACGGAGACTATTCGGCTCCGAGCCAGAGCGGGTAGTTGGGCTGACCGCCCGCGTGCACCTCCAGCTCGAGACCGGGATAGTCGGCCTCGAGCTCGGAGAGCAACGCCTGGAGCGGCTGCGGCTCCTGGCCCGTCAGGAGGGTCAGAACCTCATGGGGCCGCTCGAGCATCCGGGCGACGACCGCTCTCGCGACCTCGTCGAACGTCTCGCCGCCCGCGACCGGCGTCCCGTCGGCGAGACCGAGCCAGGCGCCCTTGCGAATCACGAGCCCGTTTGTGTCCACATCCCGCGAGGCGATCGTGACGGCACCCGTGGAGACGTTGGCCGCCGACCGCTCCATCTCGGTGACGTTCTCCTCGAGCGTCCGCGACGGGTCGAACGCGAGCGACGCGGCAAGGCCGGCCTGCACCGTCGCCGTCGGGATCACGGCGACCGTGCGGGAGGCCTCGGCGGCGGCATGCTCTGCTGCGAGGAGGACGTTGCGATCGTTCGGGAGCACGACGACCGAGGCGCCGTCGCTTGCCTCGACCGCGGCGAGGATCTCGGCGGTCGACGGGTTCATCGTCCGGCCGCCGTCGACGACGTGCGCGCCGAGGCTCTCGAGCAGCCTCCGGTTGCCCGAGCCGGGCGCCACCGCCACGAGGGCGCAGACCTGGACCGCCTGGGCGGGGACGGCGCGTAGCAGCCGCTCTTCCCGCTCGGCGGTCTGGGTGCGCATGTTGGCGATCTCGACTCCGGCGATCGCGCCGCGTGCGACCGCGAGCGAGAGCACCCGGCCCGGGTCGTCGGTGTGGATATGGAGCTTGAGGGCCGAAGGGTCCCCGACCACGAGCAGGGAGTCGCCGAGCGGCTCGAGCTCGCGCTCCAGCTCGTCGGCGTCGAGATCGTGCCCTTCCACGACGAGGCCCGTGCAGTAGGTGTACCGGGAGAGCCCCTGGTGGATCGATTCGATCGACGGGGTCGCGCGCGTGGCGGGCGCCTGCTCCGGCGGGCTCGTGCCCGTGAGCGCCGCCACGATCCCGCGCAGGATCTCGACCAGGCCGGCGGCTCCGGCATCGACGACACCTGCCTCGGCGAGGACGGGGAGCATGCCGGTCGTCCGCGCGACGCAGTCCGCGCCCCGCGCGACGATCGCGTCGAGGTCGCCGCCGTTCTCGGCCTCCTCGGCAAGCTCGCGAATCGCAGTCAGCATCGTCCCTTCGACGGGTTTCCGAACCGCCCGGTACGCAGCGTCGCTGGCGGCCCGGAGGGCGTGGGCGTAGTCGTCGGAGCCCGCCCAGCGACTCGGCGGCTCCCCGAACGATCTGCGAGAGGATGACTCCCGAGTTGCCGCGGGCCCCCATCAGGGCGGCCCGCGAGATCTCGTGCGCAAGGTCGGCTCGATCCTCGCTGTCGGGAGCGCTCCAGCGCGTCGACCACGGCGCGCACGGTCAGCGCGAGGTTCGTGCCGGTGTCTCCATCCGGTACCGGATAGACGTTGAGGTCGTCGATCCGGCTGCGTGCGGCCTCGATCGCCGCGAGCGCCCCCGCGGCGATCTCCAGCACCCGGCTCCTCACGTCCGAACATCCAGTTCGGCCGGGGCGCTCGGTCCCGCCGGCAGGCTCACGCCGTCACACGGACGTCTTCGACGACGACCTCGACCGCCTCGACCTGGAGCCCCGTGAGCCGCTCGAGCTCGTAGGTCACCTGCGAGCGCACCGTCGCGCCCACCTCGGCGAGGTTGAGCCCGTACTCGACGACCACATGGAGCCCGATCCGCATCGCTGCTGCCTCGCCGCCCACGTTGATCCCGTCGCGGCGCAGGAGCCGTCCCACCCGCGAGCCCGGTCGTCAGGCCGACGACGCCGTAGCACGAGAGCGGCAGTCTCGGCCACGATCTCCGCGACGACGTCCCGGGAGATCGTGATCGTGCCGCGGGGTGAGGAGACGGTGAGGTCGGACATTGCGTCCGCTTAGACGCCCGGCGGCCCGGTCGGGTTGCGTCCGGCTACGCGGCTACACGCGAGCGGGTGACGCACGGCAGCAGCGAGACCCGTTGACGGTCTCGAGCGCTGCGCGCTGCAGGCGCCTTGGTGACCTTGCCGGCCTTGAGGCAGCGCGTGCAGACGTAGGCGCGCCGCGCAACGCCGTCGACGAACATCCGGACCTTCTGGAGGTTCGGATCGAAACGGCGGTTCGTGGCCACCATCGAGTGGGAGCGGTTGTGCCCGAACCCGGGCTTCTTGCCGCAAACTGTGCAGACCTTCGACATCGCCCCTTGAGTTTAGCCGAGCGGGGCCCGCCCGACGCGGAGAGCAGCGCCCGGTAGGCAGTGCCCGGCGTGGAGCGGCCCAGCGTGCGGTTCAGTGTGCGGCGCTGGCGCGCAGCTGAGCGAAGACGTCGGCCATCTCGAGCGCCGTCCGAACCGCCTCGGCGGCTCGGTCGATCCTCGCCTCTGCCTGCTCGACGTTCTCGAGCGTGAGGACGCCGAAGGCGACGGGCACGCCGGTCTCGATCGCGGCGAGCTGGAGCCCGGAGGCGGCCTCGGAGGCGATGAAGTCGAAGTGGGGCGTCTCGCCGCGAACGATCGCTCCGAGCGCGACGACGCAGGCGTAGCGGCGGGTCTTCGCGAGCGCCATCGCCGCGAGCGGCAGCTCGAACGCGCCGGGGACCGGCATGACCGTGACCGCGTCCGGGGTCGACGCCGGCGTCCTCGAGCGCCTCGATCGCGCGGGCGAGCATCCGGTTCGTGAGGCCGCCGTTGAAGCGCGCGACGACGATCGCGACCGAGCGGCGGTGGCCGGTCGGCGTGCCCTCGAGGACGGAGTAGCCGTCCGGGACGTCGATCTCGCCGCTGACGTGCTCGACGCTCGCCCTCGTCCGACGGGAGGTCCTCGATCACCTCGGCGCTCTCGGCCTGCGGCCAGGAGGCGAACGGGTCTTCGGAGGCCTCGTCCTCGGCGGCACTCGCCTCGGTCGGGCCGAGCCTCGGCTCGGCCGTCGCGAGCCCTCCGGGACGTTCTCCTCGGTGGTCGGCTCGTCCGGGAAGTCCTGCGTCGGGCAGCAGCTCGGTCGGGCGGCAACGGCGATCGTTCCCTGGGCGGCCTCGACGGGCTCGTCGGGGCCGGCGGGCGGCTCTGCGTCGTCCTCGCCGTCGTGCTGCTCGTCGCTCATCGTTCCTTCTCTGGCTGCCAGTCGGGGGTCTTGATGTCCTGGTGGTGGAGCCGGTGCCCGAGCTTATCCCGCTTGACGGAGAGGTAGCGCCGGTTCTCGTCGTTCGGGACGACCTCGATCGGCACCTGCTCGACGACCGTGAGCCCGAACCCGTCGATCCCGGTGAGCTTCTTCGGGTTGTTCGTCAGGATGCGGATCGTCGTGAGGCCGAGGTCGGCGAGGATCTGGTTGCCGATCCCGTAGTCGCGGGCGTCGGCCGGGAAGCCGAGCGCGACGTTCGCCTCGACCGTGTCGAGGCCCTGAGCCTGCAGCTCGTAGGCCCGAAGCTTGTTCAGGAGGCCGATCCCGCGCCCCTCCTGCGCCATGTAGAGGAGCACGCCCTGCCCTCGCGCGCGATCTGCGCGAGCGCCTGCTCGAGCTGCTCGCCGCAGTCGCAGAGCAGCGAGTGGAAGACGTCGCCGGTGAGGCACTCGGAGTGGACGCGCACGAGGACGTCCTCGGCGCCGTCGACCTCGCCGCGGACGAGGGCGACGTGGACCTTGCCGGTGAGGATCTCGCGGAACGCGATCGCGGTGAAGTCGCCGTAGGCGGTCGGGAGCCTGGACCTCCGCGCCCGCGCTCGACGAGCTTCTCGTGGCGGCGGCGGTACTCGACGAGGTCGGCGACGGTGATCATCTTCAGGCCGTGCCGCTCGCAGTACTCGACGAGGTCCGGGACGCGCGCCATCGTCCCGTCGTCGTTCATGATCTCGCACACGACGCCCGACGGGTTGAGCCCGGCGAGGCGCGCGAGGTCGACGGCCGCCTCGGTCTGGCCGATCCGCTCGAGCACGCCGCCCGGCTTCGCGCGCAGCGGGAAGACGTGACCCGGCTGGACGAGGTCGGCGGGCTCGCGTCCCGGGCGCGATCGCGACCTGGATCGTGTGGCTGCGGTCGGCCGCCGAGATGCCGGTCGTGACGCCCTCGCGCGCCTCGATCGAGACGGTGAACGCGGTGCCGAGCGGCGCCTCGTTCCGCTCGGTCATCGGGCGCAGAGCCGAGCTGGTCGGCGCGCTCCTCGGTCGAGGCAGAGGCAGATCAGGCCGCGCGCCGTGCGTGGCCATGAAGTTGATCGTCTCGGGCGTCGCGAACTGCGCGGCGATCACGAGGTCGCCCTCGTTCTCGCGGTCGGGATCGTCGACGACGACGACGAAGCGGCCGTCGCGGATCTCCTCGATCGCCTCTTCGATCGCGGCGAACGGCGTCGTCATTGCCATGCAGAAAGGCTAGCCGGCGCACGGGCAGCAGCCGCTCGACGTACTTCGCGAGCACGTCGACCTCGAGGTTGACCGGCCGCCCGGCTGCGAGCTCGCCGAGCGTCGTCACCGCGAGCGTGTGCGGGATCAGCGCGACCGCGAAGCCCGGCTCGTCGAGCGCCGCGACCGTGAGGCTCACGCCGTCGACCGCGATCGAGCCCTTCTCGACCGCGTAGCGGAGGAGCTCCGGCGCCGCGTCGATCCAGACCGGCGTCCCTCGCCCTCGTCCGCGACGCTCCGGACGGTCCCGACCCCGTCGACGTGGCCCTGGACGTTGTGGCCGCCGAGCGGCTCGCCGGCACGCAGCGAGGGCTCGATGTTGACGCGGGCGCCGGCGGCGAGCGCGCCGAGCGAGGTCCGGGCGAGCGTCTCGGGCACGGCGTCGAAGGCGATCCGCCCGGCGGCAGTCGCGACCGCCGTCAGGCAGCAGCCGTTGACCGCGACCGAGTCGCCGACCGCCGTCGTCGCCGCGGTCTCGGGGGCATCGATCTCCAGGCGGAGCCCACCGCCGTTGCGCCCCGATCGCCGCCGCCCGCCCGACCTCTCTGACGATGCCGGTGAACATCTTCTCGAGGCTACCCGCGGCACTGCTCGACCACGGGCAGGCGCCGCTCGAGCCCGCCCCTACTCGCCGTAGGCGAGCGACTCGACCGTCTCGCGGACGATCATCTCGAGATCGCCCCGCTCGCCCGGGAACGCGTTCGCGAGCGCCGTGAGCAGCTCGTCGACGGCCGCGCGCTGGCCCGGTGCGAGCTCGGTCGGTGCCGATCTCCTCGATCCGCTTGCGCAGCTCGTCGTTGCCGAGCGTGCCGCATCAGCCACTGCGAGAGCAGGCTGACGATCTCGTCGTCGGTGCGCTGAAACTCGGAGTTGGCAGACATGGATGGGCGTGCGAGCTGGGTTACCGGTCGAACCGGGCGGGGCCGGATCGGGCCGGTGTGGCGGTCAGGGCTCGTGGACGTAGGCCTCGAGCAGGACGTCCTCCCCGACCCGCCGGGCGCTCAGGTGCGAGAGAGCCACCGTGGATCCTAGCCGCGGGCAGGAGCTGCGGCCCGTCGCCTCCGGCGAGGAGCGGCGCGACGAAGACGAGCAGCTTGTCGACGAGCCCCGCCTCGAGGAACGCCGCCGGCGAGCGTCGGCCCGCCCTCGAGGAGCAGCGACTGCACCCCCTCGGCGGCGAGCGCGGCGAGCTCGTCGTGCGAGCGGGCCGGAGCGCAGCTCGAGCTCCGATCCGGGCGGGAGCGGGCCGCGTCCGAAGGCGAGGCGGCGCGGCTGGCCGCGCGGGACCTCGACGTCGCGCGCGTCGAGCCTCGGGCGCGTCGGCGCGGACCGTGCCCATGCCGACCGCGACGGCGTCGGAGGCCGCTCGGAGCTCGTGGACGAGCCGGCGGCTCGCCTCGCCGGAGACCCAGCGGCGGCCCGGCAGCGTGACGCGCCCGTCGAGCGTGGCCGCGACCTTGTAGGTGACGAACGGCCGCCGCTTCGCGACCCACACGCGCCAGGCCTCGTTCTGGACCCGGGCCTCCCACGCGTCGACGAGCTCGACATCGACGCCCGCCTCGCGGAGCCGCTCGATCCCGCCTGCCGCCTCCGGGTTCGGGTCGCGGGCGCCGACCACGACGCGCGCGACGCCCTCCGCGAGATCAGCCGGCCGGTGCAGGGCGGCGTCGATCCCTGGTGCGCGCACGGCTCGAGCGTGACGAAGACGCGTCGCGCCCGCGCGGCCGCCTGGCCCGCGGCATCCAGGGCGACGGTCTCGGCGTGCCGGCCGCCGCGCTCGGTGACTCCCTCGGCGACGACGTCGCCGTCGCGGACGACGACGGCGCCGACGGTCGGCTTGGGATAGGCCCGACCCGCGGCGTGGGCGGCGAGCTCGAGCGCACGGGCGAGGCTCATGCGAACGCTTGTATCAGCCTGCGGCACGGCCGCGCAGCCGCCGAAGTCGCCCTACACGCGCAAGCGGCGATGAAGAAGCCGGAGGTGCCGTGCCGGTGGGGCGTCGTGAGCAGGAACTCGGGCCGCTTCGGGTGCGCGAACTGCGGCCACTCGTCGCCCGAGCGGGTCGGGCTCGAGGCCCGAGGCGTCGACGATCGCCTCGTTCTCGTCGGCGTTGATCGTGCAGACCGAGTAGAGCACGACACCGCCCGGTCGCGTGCGCGCGCGCCGCGGCCTGGAGGAGCTCGAGCTGGAGCTCGGGCAAGGGCGTGGCGCGCCAGCGGAGGTCGGGCCGGCGCGCGAGCACGCCGAGACCCGAGCACGGCGCATCGACGAGGGCCCGGTCGAACCCGGATCTGGCCAGCTCGCGGACGTCGCGTGTTGACACGTGGACGTTCGTCGCACCGAGCCGGGCGGCATTCTCCTGCGAGCTCGCGGGCGCGGCCCGGATGTGAGCTCGACCGCGGTGACCTCGCCGTGGAGCATCGTCGCCTTCGCGCCGGGCGCGGCACAGGCATCGAGGATCCGCTCGCCCTCGAGCGAGCCGAGCGCCAGCGCCGCGAGCTGGGAGCCGCGGCTCTGCCACACGCGTCCGGCGTCCGGCTCGAACGCCCGCGCCTCGAGGCGGTAGGCGCCCGGCACGTCGGTGGGCGTCACCGACGGGCACGGCCGAGCGAACGACGAGCTCGGCGGGCTCGTTCTGCGCCGCCATCAGCGCGAGCGCCTCCTCGACGCCCCAGTCGCGCACCCAGAGCTCGTAGACCCAGTCGGGGTAGGAGGCCGCGAGCGGCCCCGGCGGCAGCGCGGCGACGAGGCCCGGCAGCCTGTCGGCGAGACGGCGGGCAACGGCGTTCGCGAACCCGGTCGCCTGCCGCCGTCCGGCCCGGCGAACGAGCTCGACCGTGTCGTCGACGACGGCGTAGGCGGGCGCCTCGCTCCAGCACGAGCTCGTACGACGGCGACGCGCAGCGCGGCGAGGACCGGCGGGTCGAGTCTGCTCGACCGGCCGGCTGCGCGAGCCTGCCGATGCCGTAGTCGATCGTGCGCGCCCGCTGGACCGTGCCGTAGGCGATCCGCTGGGCAAGGGCGCGGTCGCGCGCGTCGAGCCCCTCGGTCGGCGCTCGCGAGCACCCGGTCGGCGTAGGCGCCCTCCTCGAAGACGCGGCGGACGACGGCGAAGCGCCGCGGCGCGCGCGGGAGCGATCACGTGCGCACGCCGCGGAGGAACTCGTCGTAGCTCATGCGCCGCCTCCCGTCGGGCTGCACCTCGACGGGAACGAAGGCTCCGTCGTCGAGGCGCGCCCGCCAGATCGTCACCCTGCGGCCGCGCGAGCTCGCCACGCGCACCGATGTGGGGCGAGAGCGCGCGGACCCGCCGCCAGGCAGTCGAGCGGATCGTCGAGGTCGAGCTCGCGGTCGGCGGGCTCGATCTTGGCGGCGTAGGTCGCGCCTTCGGCTCGGCTGAGGCTCGAAGCTCGGGGCGGCGAGGACGCCCTCGAGGAGCATCGCAGCCAGCTCGGCCGAGCGTCGATAGACCGCGCCGGCATCGTCTTCCGGGCGCGATCGGGAAGGCCTCCTGGGCGGCGATCGGCCCGGCATCGAGCTCCTTCACCGTCCGGTGGATCGTCACGCCCGTCTCGGTCGTCTCCGGCGAGGATCGCGCGCTCGATCGGCGCCGCGCCTCGCCAGCGCGGCAGGAGCGAGGGGTGGACGTTCACCCACAGCGCCTGCTCGAGCAGCGCGTCAGGGATGAGGAGGCCGTAGGCGCAGACGACGACGGCGTCGACCGGGACGGGCAGGAGCTCGGGCCGCTCCGGCTGGTGGACGGCGATCCCGAGCCGCTCGGCAGCCACCTTCGCAGGCGGCGGGGCAAGCCGGCGGCCCCGGCCCTGCGGCGCGTCCGGCCGCGTGAGCAGGTAGGCGATCTCGTGGTCGGCCGCGAGCCGCTCGAGCACGTCGGCGCCGAAGGGAGCCGTCGCGGCGACGGCGAGCGCCATTAGCGGGAGACCACTATCTGAGCGCAGGCTGCGGCCGCAGGAGCCCGAGCGCCTCCTTGCGGTGCTCGGCGTCGGTGCGGTCGAGGATGAGGACGCCGTCCAGATGGTCGAGCTCGTGCTGGACGACCCGCGCGTTCATGCCTTCGAGCGCAAGCTTGACCTCCGCCGCCACTCGTGTCGAGCCCTTCGAGCGTCAGCCTGAGGCTCCGCTCGACCGGCACCCGGATCCCCTCGAGCGAGAGGCAGCCCTCACTCTCGACCTCGGCTTCGTCCGAGCGGTCGACGATGCGCGGGTTCACGAGCGTCTGCGTGCCGTCCTCGTCGTGCTCGAACACGAAGACGCGCTGCAGGAGCCCGACCTGGGTCGCGGCGAGCCCGACGCCCTGGGCGTCTGCCATCAGCTGCTTCATCCGCTCGGCAAGGTCGGCCAGGTCGTCGTCGAACTCGGTGACCTCTTTGGCCTTCATCCGGAGCGCGACGTCGGGGTACTGGCGGATCTGGGCGAGGGCGTGGCGGCGAAGCAGGTCACGCTCGAGCTCGGCGCTGCCCTCGGCCGGCTCGTCACCGTGATCGTGGTGATCGTGGTCGTGGTGATCGTGATCGTGGTCGTGGTCGTGGTCGTGCGCCATCAGCCGCGACAGTGTGCCAGCCGCCGGGGGCCACGAGCCGGGCTGCCGTTCGAGGGTCGGCCCGCGGGGCCGGGCGGTCGAGGTCAGGCGGGAAGCGCGCGAGGATCCAGTCGGCGTCGAGCGGCGCCCGGCGGTAGTCGCGGCCTCCGATCTTGACGAAGTCGCGCGACCGCGGGTCCATCGGCAGGCGAGCCTCGATCGGGTACCAGCGGTTGTGCTTCTCGATCAGCTCGTTGACGTCGCCGAAGTCCCACCGCGCGGCGCGGCGCCGCCAGGCGGCAGCATCGCCGCCGGTTGGCGGCGTAGGCGGCGTCGAGCCGGGCGAGGTGCGCCTCGGTCTCGTCGTCGATCGTCTTCAGCCGCTGCATGTAGGGGAGCGGCCCGCCGAGCGAGGCGACGTATGCCTCGGCATCCGGGCGAAAGCGGCGGATGCGCCGCGGGAGCGGCGCGCCGGTAAGAGCGTTCAGGTCGCGGTCGTGCTGGAGCCGCTCGCGCTCGCGAGCCGAGGGGGGCGTGACGTCGCGAACACCCCACTCGCCGAGGATCTCCTCTGCGCGCGTGCGCCTCATGACACCCAGTCTGCCAACCGTCGGAGGCAGAGGACAGAGCTCACAGCGACTGCGGGTCGACGTCGACGACGGCCGTCGAGGCCGGCGCGCCGCATCGCCGGGGCGGCGGCGGCGAGCAGCGCCGCGGCGCGGCTCGCGACGCTGCGCGGGTGGTCGGTCTTCGCGATCAGCTGGGCCCGGAACCGGTTGCGCAGGCGCAGGAGCGGCGCGGGCCCGAGCAGCTCCGCCTTCGGCATCTCCGCCGCGATCTCTGCGAGCGCGCGATGCACGCTCGCCGCGTCGGGCCCCGAGACGAGGATCCGCACGAGGTGGTGCACGGGCGGGTAGCCGAGCGCCGAGCGGCGGTCGAGCTCCTCGGCGAGGAAGCGGCGGACGTCGTGGCGGGCGGCGTGGGCGATCGGCCGCGCGTCGGGCTGGAAGGTCTGCACGAGCACCTTGCCCGGGGCATCGCGCCCGCTCCGGCCGGCGAGCTGGGTGATCAGCTGGAACGTCCGCTCCTCGGCCCGGAAGTCGGGGAGCGCGAGCGAGGTGTCGGCGTCGACGACGGCCGCCAGCTCGACTCCTTCGAAATGGTGGCCCTTCGCGACCATCTGCGTGCCGAGCAGGACGGCCCGCTCGGTCTCTCGGAACCGTCGCAGCGCCGCGACCGTGAGCTCGGGATCGGCGGCCGTGTCGGCGTCGAGCCGGATCGGCTCCAGCTCCGGGAACTCGCGCTTCAGCTCGCGCTCGAGCGCCTGGGTGCCCGAGCCGAGCCGGGCGAGGTCGGCCGAGCCGCAGGAGGGGCAGTTCTCCGGTGCTGCCTCGCGATGGCCGCAGTGGTGGCAGTGAAGGCCGCTGTCGGCGTGCAGGACGAGCGCGACGTCGCAGTTCGGGCAGCGGAGCGTGCGCCCGCAGGCGCGGCAGTGGAGGGCCGGGACGAGCCCGCGCCGGTTCAGGAGCAGGATCGCCTTGCCGCCGCGATCGCTGACGCGGCGAAGCTCGTCGAGCAGCGGCGCCGAGAGCGGGTAGCCGGCCTCGCGGCGCATGTCGACGATCCGCACCGGCGGCAGGTCGCCGCCGACGCGGCCGCCGAGCTCGAGCCGCTCGAGCGTCGCCCAGCTCTCGGGCCGGGGCGTCGCCGAGCCGAAGACCGCGACCGCCCGCTCGAGCGCCGCCCGCTTCGCCGCGAGCGTGCGGGCGTCGTAGCGAGGGTCGGACTCCTGCTTGTAGGAGCCGTCGTGCTCCTCGTCGACGACGATCAGGCCGAGCCCGCGGATCGGCGCGAAGACCGCCGAGCGGGCGCCGACGACGATCCTCGCCTCGCCGCTTGCGATCCGCACGCGCTCGTCGCGCCGCTCGGCGTCGGTCAGGCCCGAATGGAGGATCGCGACCCGTTCGCCGAAGCGGGCCCGGACCCGCCCCACGGTCTGGGGCGCGAGCGCGATCTCGGGTACGAGCAGGATCGCCCCCATGCCCCGCTCGAGCACCGCGGCGCACGCCTGCAGGTACACCTCGGTCTTCCCCGAGCCGGTCGGGCCGTAGAGCAGGAACGCACCGCCGCTTCCGGAGTCGAGCGCCCCGACGATCCGCTCGACCGCCGCCACCTGCTCGGGCAGCAGCTGCGCCGGCTCGCTCTCGCCTCCGAGCGAGTGGCGCTCGCCCGGCGGCTCCTGCACCTTCCGCCGCTTCGGCAGCTCCGGCGCGACCAGCGCGAGCGCCCGGGCGGGCGTCGAGCCGTAGTAGTCGGCGAGCCAGAGCGCGAGGTCGACGAGCGGCGCGCGGGACCTCGCCGACGACGCCGTCGATCGGGACCGGCACGACTCCCTCGGGCGCATCGGCGACGAGCTCGACGACGATCCCGCGGGCGCGGCGCCGCCCGAACGGCATCGAGACGATCGCGCCCTTCCCCACTCCCTCCGGCACCTCGTAGGTGAACGGGCGCGCGACGGCACGTGCCGTGACGAGCGGGTAGATCGAGGCGTACGGCACCCGGGCCAGCGTAGAGAGAGCTGTCACGGGGTGCCCCTCGGGGGCCCGGTCAGGACTGCTCGGCGGCCTCCTCGGCGCGGAGGCGGCGCCACGAGATCGTCCGCGCCATCAGGAACATCGAGATGCCGCCGAGGACGAGGTTGAAGACGACGACCGCGATGTTCATCCCGACGCTGAAGGCGAGGAGCAGCGAGCGCGAGATCGCCTCGCCCCGGAAGAGGAAGACGATCAGGCCCTGCTTCGTCCCGGCCCCGCCCGGAGTCGCCGGGAAGAGCGTCGAGAGCGAGTCGACGACGAGGGCGAGCAGCGCGTTGTGGATGCTCGCGTGGACGTGGAAGGCCTGGAGGAACTCGTAGATCGAGGCGACCCGGAAGACCCACGAGAGCGCCTGCGGGATCACGACGCCGCGAAGGAAGCGACCGGGCTCGTGCAGGATCGCGAAGCCGCGCGCGATGCGGGCGCGCGGGACTCCCGCCCTTCTCGATGTAGGCGATCAACCGCGATCACGAGCGCGCCGGCGAGCACCGCCAGGCCGATCTCCGTGGCGCGGGCGTGCTCGGCGAAGAAGCCCCAGTCGACCGACGGGAGCCTCGAGTAGACCTGGTGGGTCGGGAGCACGCCGATCGAGAGCGCCCAGACGATCAGAGGCGCCGGCGACGAAGAAGTCGAGGATCGTCTCGGCGACGAGCGTCGGGGCGAGCGTCGCGTAGCTCGGCCGCCTCGATCCGGTGGCGGACGAGGTAGAGCTTGACCACGTCCCCGGCCCGGGCCGGCGCGATCGAGTTGATCCCGACGCCCGCCGCGTAGGCGCCGAAGACGCTCCTGAACCTGAGCTGCTCCCCCGGGTACGACGGCGCTCAGGATCACCCGCCAGGCGACCGCGCGCAGCAGGAGCCGGATCAGGTGGAGCAGGAGCGCGAGCGCGAGGAACTGCCAGCGGACCGCCGCGAGGTGGTCTCCGAAGACCTTGACTGCGTGGAAGAACGCACCCATGAGCTCTGCCGCCACCAGGGTACGAGCCCGCGGGGCCGGCGGGCCGGCGGCCGGGCGCGGCTACGATGGACCGCGATGGCGCAGGGCCACTCGGTCGACGAATACCTGGAGACGATCTACTTCCTCGCGTTCCCGATCGGCGAGTACCACCCCCAGGAGACGACTCACCCGACGCTCTCCTCGCGCGTCGCCGAGATGCTCGGCGTCTCGCGCGCCTCGGCCGGCGAGATGCTGAAGCGGCTCGAGACCGACGGGCTCGTCGAGCGCGGCTCGCGCAAGGAGGCGATCCTCACCGAGGCCGGCCGCGAGCGCGCCGAGCGAGCCGTGCGCAAGCACCGGATCATCGAGCGGCTGCTGACGGACTTCATGGGCTACACGGCCGCCGAGGCGCACGTGCACGCCGACGAGCTCGGCGACACCTTCAGCGACGACATGGTCGAGCGCATCCGCATCAAGCTCGGGAACCCCGAGCGCTGCCCGCACGGCTGGCCGGTCGAGCCCGACGTCGAGCAGGCCGAGAACCTCGAGCTGGAGCCGCTCACCTCGCTCGCCCCGGGCGCGCCGGCGACGATCGTCCGGCTCGCCGAGCACGACGGCGACCTTCTCCACTGGTTCTACGACCAGGGGCTCGTGCCCGGAGCGACGGTCGAGCTCGCCCGCGCGAAGCCGGCGGGCGGGCAGCTGCAGGTGCGGCTGAACGGCGACGAGAAGACGATCGCCGAGAAGGCCGCGGCCGGGCTCTTCGTCAGACCGGGGTAGAGGCGGGCTAGCGCGGTCGGCTCGGCGAGCACCGGCGGCTTCGCGGAGCGCGGCGGCACGGCCCGTCTGCTCCCAGGTGAAGTCGGGGTCGTCGCGGCCGAAGTGCCCGTAGGCGGCCGTCTTCGAGTAGATCGGCCGCCGCAGGTCGAGGTCGCGCAGGATCGCCGCCGGCCGGAGGTCGAAGTGCTCGCGGACGAGCTGCTCGATCCTCGTCGACCTCGATGTGCTTCGTGCCGAAGCAGTCGACGTAGATCGAGAACGGATGCGCGACGCCGATCGCGTAGGCGACCTGGATCTGGCAGCGGTCGGCGAGACCGGCGGCGACGACGTTCTTCGCGACCTAGCGCACCGCGTAGGCGGCCGAGCGGTCGACCTTCGTCGGGTCCTTGCCCGAGAAGGCGCCGCCGCCGTGCGGCACGGCGCCGCCGTAGGTGTCGATCACGATCTTCCGCCCGGTCAGCCCGGAGTCGCCCATCGGCCCGCCGACGACGAACTTGCCGGTCGGGTTGACGAAGAAGAAACCGGGCTCGTCGAGCCGTGCGGCGTCGTAGAGCTCGGCCGGGAGGATCGGCTCGAGCACGTGCGCGATCAGGTCGGGCTTGATCGTCGTCTCGGGGTCGACGCCGTCGCGGTGCTGCGTCGAGACGAGCACGCGCTCGATCTCGACCGGCCGCTGGCGGCCGTGCTCGTCGACCTCGTACCGGATCGTCACCTGCGTCTTCCCGTCGGGGCGCAGGTAGGGGAGCGTGCCGCTCTTGCGGATCTCGGCGAGGCCGCGCGCAAGCTTGTGCGCGAGCATGATCGGCAGCGGCATCAGCTCGGGGGTCTCGTTGGTCGCGTAGCCGAACATGAACCCCTGGTCGCCCGCGCCCATCGCGATCGAGCGGATCGTCGTCGCTCGCGTCGTGCTGCATCTCGAAGGCCTCGTCGACGCCCTGCGCGATGTCGGGCGACTGCTCGTCGAGCGCGACGATCACGGCGCAGGTCTCGGCGTCGAAGCCGTACTTGGCGCGCGTGTAGCCGATCTCGGCGATCCGGTCGCGCACGAGGCGGGGGATGTCGACGTAGGTCGTCGTCGTGATCTCGCCTGCGACGACGACGAGCCCGGTCGTGACGAGCGTCTCGCAGGCGACGCGGCCCATCGGGTCGTCGGCGAGGACGGCGTCGAGGACGGCAGTCCGAGATCTGGTCGGCGACCTTGTCGGGATGCCCTTCGGTGACCGACTCCGAGGTGAACGAGAAGGAGCGCGCAGCCCACGGCCCACACCCTACCCGCCTCGCCGGCCGCGCGGCTACTCGTCGGTCGGGCGGCGTCCCATCAGCCGCTGCGGCCAGCTCCGCCGAGCGAGCTGCCCTCGAGCACCGAGCAGACGCTCTCGGTGATCGGCAGCTCGACGCCGAGCCGGTGGGCGAGGTCGCGCAGCACCGGCGCGGTCGTCAGGCCCTCGACCACCTGGCCGATCTCCGCCGCGGCCTCGGCCGGCGTGCTGCCCGCGGGCGATCAGCTCGCCGGCGCGGCGGTTGCGTCCGCTCGGGTGCCAGCAGGTCACGACCAGGTCGCCCATGCCGGCGAGACCGTAGAACGTCTCCGGGTCGGCGCCGGCGGCCTCGCCGAGCCGCGCCATCTCGGCGAGGCCGCGCGTGATCAGCGCCGCCTTCGCGTTGTCGCCAGCCTCGAGCCCGTCGCAGGCCCCGCGGCGAGCGCGATCACGTTCTTGGCCGCCGCGCAGAGCTCGACGCCGATCAGGTCGTCGTTGACGTAGACGCGGAAGAGCGTCGAGTTGAGCGCGTCCTGCAGCGCCCGGGCGAGCGCGGCGTCCTCGCTCGCGATCACCGCCGCGCCCGGCAGGCCCGCCGCGACCTCCTCGGCCATGTTCGGGCCCGGAGAGCACGGCGACCGGCCGGCCCGTGACGAGCGTCGAGAGCCGCTCGCCGGTCGCGCGGGTCGAGGCCCTTGGTCAGGCTGAGCAGCGGCGCGTCGCCCGGCAGCGAGCGCCGACGACCTCGCGGAACGCGCGGCTCGGGAGCGCAGCGACGACGAGGTCGGCCTCGGCGAACGGTGCCTCCTCGATCGTCGTCGCCGCGATGCCGTCGAGGTCGACCTGCGGCAGGAAGCGCGGGTTGCGGCCCGTCTCGCGGATCGCGGCCGCGTCGTCGGCGTCGCGCGTCGCGAGCGTGACCTCGAGGCCGCGGTCGGCGAGCAGGCGCGAGAACCCGGTCCCCCACGAGCCGCCGCCGACGACGACCGCCGTCCTCACGACCGCGCGCGGAAGTCGATCGCGACGGGAACGCCCTCCAGCTCGAAGCGCTCGCGCAGCTCGTTCTCGACCCAGTAGCCGTAGTCGCGGGTGACGAGGCTCGTGTCGTTGACGGTGAAGCGGAAGCGCGGCGGCCGCGACGTGACCTGCGCGCCGTAGAGCAGGTTGAGCCGCTTGTCGCCCTTCGACGGCGGCTGGCGCGCCTCCTTGAGCTCGCCGAGGAAGCGGTTCAGCTCGCCGGTCGTGATCCGGCCGGCGTGCTTGTCGTAGAGCTCGCGCGACCTTGTCGAGCAGCGCGCGCGATGCCGCGGCCGGTCGTCGCCGAGGTGGTGATGAACGGCGGCCGCTGGCGCAGCCGGCGCTGCAGCTCCGGGCGCACGTCCTCGATCGTGACCTCCGAGAGGTCCCACTTCGAGAGCACGATCAGCGTCGAGCATTGCGACTTTGCGCGCGACCTCGGCCGCGGTGAGTCGCCCTCGACGATCCCCTGGCTCGCGTCGATCAGGACGAGCGCGACGTCGGCGCGCTCGGCGGCCTCGAGCGCGCGCAGCTCCGAGTAGTAGTCGATCCCCTGCCGCTGCTTGCGCTTGCGGCGCAGCCCGGCGGTGTCGACGAGCTGGAACGATGCGCCCGCCGCGCTCGATGCATCGTGTCGATCGAGTCGCGCGTCGTGCCCGGGACCTCGCGAGACGATCGTGCGCTCGACGCCGACGAGCGCGTTGAAGAGCGACGACTTGCCGACGTTCGGGCGGCCGAGGATCGCGACGCGGATCGCCTCGTCGCCCGGCACCGGGCGCGCCTCGCCGATGCTCCTCGAGCCGCTCGACGATCTCGTCGAGCAGGTCGCCGGTGTTCGTGGCCGTGCATCCCCGAGAGCGGCAACGGGTCGCCGAGGCCGAGCCGGTGGAGCTCGAGGGCGAGCGAGCGTCCTGCGACGGGTCGTCGATCTTGTTCGCGAGCACGAGCACGGGCTTGCGCGCGAGCCGCAGGATCTCGGCGAGCTCCTCGTCGCCCGGCGTCACGCCGGCGCGCGCGTCGACGACGAAGAGCACGAGGTCGGCCTCCGCGATCGCGGTGCGCGCCTGCTCGACGATCGAGCGCGAGATCGCATCGGCTCGAGGCGATGTCGACGCCGCCGGTGTCGATCAGCAGGAAGCGCTTGCCCGCCCACTCGCAGACGAGCTCCTTGCGGTCGCGCGTCGTTCCGCTCGTCTCGTGGACGACCGCCGCCCGCGTCGAGGTGAGCCGGTTGATCAGCGTCGACTTGCCGACGTTCGGGAAGCCGACGATCGCGACCGTCCCGAGCAGGTCGGCGCGTCTGTCGGCCGCGTCCGAGGCTCGTCCGCGTCGTGCCGTCCGCTCCGTGCAGCGGCTCGTCCGGCTCGCTCATAGCGGCGGCGTCTCGCCCGCGCGGGCGGCCGCGCGCGTGCACGCTCGGCGAGCCAGTCGAAGAGCACGTTCAGCCGCCGCTCGATCTCGGCGCTCGCCTCCTTGTAGCCCTTGCCGCCCTTCGGCAGGCCTTCGAAGCGGAACGGGCTCGCCGACGGCGATCGAGCAGGGCGCGAAGTTGCCCGAGCTTCCAGAACTGGGTCCCGTAGACCGCGATCGGGACGACCGGCACGTCTTCCTGGATCGCGACCATCGCCGCCCCGGGCTGGGCCGTGCCCGGGCCGGCCGGTCCTCTGCCGCGTGCCCTCGACGAAGAGGCCGACCGCGCGGCCCGTCGGCCGCGGCACTGCCGCATCAGCCGCACCGCGTCGCGGTCGGACTCGCCGCGGCGGACCGCGATGATCCCGTGCCAGGCGATGTACCGCGCCGAGGCCCGGCACGCGGCGCAGCTCGACCTTCGCGACGTAGTTGATGTTGCGCGGCGAGAGCGACGCCGACGAGCGGGATGTCGATCCAGGCGAGGTGGTTGATCGCGAGCACGCAGCCGCCCGCGCCGGGCATGCGCTCGAGCCCGTAGCCGCGCGCGCGTGTGAGCGCGCTTGCGAGCGGCGCCATCCAGAGCCGCGAGGTCCGCCAGGCGAGGTCGCCGTAGGCCACTCAGGCTCGCGGCGCGCGGCTCGGACGAGGTCCTCGATCCGCGTCGATGACCTCGTCGATCGCGAGGCTCGGTCGTGTCGATCTCCTCGGCATCGGCGGCGGGCTGCATCCGCGCCTGGTCGGACTCGTCGCGCAGCTTGAGGTCGGTCGCGAGCGCGTCGGCGCCGATCTCGGGCCGCTCGGCCTGCCGGCGGCGCGGCGCGAACCGCGGGATCGGCGACGAGGTAGACCTTCACCTCCGCGTCCGGGCGCGACGACCGTGCCGATGTCGCGGCCCTCGATCACGACGTCGCCGTCGACGGCGAGCTCGCGCTGCCGCTCGCGCATCACCTCGCGCACCTCGGGTGGCGGGCGACGACCGGCACCATGCGGTCGACCCGCACCTGCCGGATCGAGTCGGTGACGTCGGTGCCCGCCGATGAAGACGCGGCCCGGCCGCGTCGAAGCTCGACCGGGTGCTCGCGCGCGAGCGCGCCGAGCGCGCTCGCCGTCGCCGAGCGGCAGCCCGCGCTGCAGCGCGAGCCAGGTCAGGCTGCGGTACATCGCGCCCGGTGTCGAGGTAGCGGAAGCCGAGCCGCTGCCGCGAGCCCGCGGGCGACCGTGCTCTTGCCGGCACCGGCCGGCCCGTCGATCGCGACGATCACCGTTCGTTCTGACGTCCATGGAGAGGCAGGCTGAGAGCGTCCGTCAGTCGATGTCGCCCGTCTGGACGAGGTCGCCGAGCAGGTCGTAGAAGCCGGGGAAGCTGACCGCCGGCGCACTCGGGCCCGATCGATCCGGACGCCCTCGCGCGAGACGAGCCCGGCGATCGCCGCCGAGCATCGCGATCCGGTGGTCGCCGGCCGCGTCGATCGTGCCGCCGCGCGGCCGTGACGGCACGCCGCGAACCTCGAACCCGTCCGGCGCGCCTGGATGCGCACGCCGATCGCGCGGAGCGCCTCGGTGACCGTCTCGATCCGGTCGGTCTCCTTCGCGCGCAGCTCCTCGGCGCCGGTCACGCGCGGTCGTCCCGTGCGCGAACGCGCCGAGCAGCGCGACGAGCGGCAGCTCGTCGACGAGGCGCGGCACCTCCGCCGTGCTCGATCGGTGGTCGCGACGAGCGGGGTCGCCGCGCACCTCGACATCGCCGACCAGCTCGCCGCCGACCGGCGGCGGTTGAAGACGCGCGACGCGCGCGCCCATCCGGTCGAGCACGTCGAGGAGGCCGGTGCGCGAGCGGGTTGAGCGTTGACGTCGTGGATCACGAGCTCCGAGCCGGGGAGCAGCGCCGCGGCGGCGAGGAAGCGGCGCCGCCGAGGAGAAGTCGCCGGGGATCGTCGACGCTCGAACGGCGCGAGCCGCTCGACCGGGCCAGACCGTGACCGAGCGCGGCGTCCGCGCGATCCGCACGCCGATCGAGGCGAACATGCAGCTCGGTGTGGTCGCGCGTCGGCATAGGTCTCGACGCACGGTCGTCGGGCCGCGTCCGCGAACAGGCCGGCGAGCAGGACCGCCGACTTCACCTGGGCGCTCGCGACCGGCAGCTCGTAGGTGATCCGCGTGGAGCGGCGCGCCCGTGATCGCGGAGCGGCGCGTGCCCGTCGCGTCGTCTCGATCTCGGCGCCCATCGAGCCGCAGCGGCACCGCGACCCGCTCCATGCGGGCGAGCGCGTGAGCGACTCGTCGCCGACGAGCTCGAACGCGCCCGGCCTGGCCGGCGAGCATGCCGCAGGTGAGGCGCATCACCGTGCCGGCGTTGCCGCAGTCGATCGGCGCTCGCGGCGCTCGCGCAGTCCGCGCAGGCCCACGCCGTGCACGCCGGAGCTCGTCGGGTCCCTCGTCGACGACCTCGGCGCCGAGCGCACGGGCGACGGCGATCGTCGACTCGGTGTCGGCCGCAGCGCCCGAAGCCGCGTGATCCGGCTCTCGCCGTCGGCGACGGCGCCGAGCAGCACGGCGCGGTGGGAGATCCACTTGACGCCGGGCACGCCGATGTGCCCTTCAGCGAGGCGGCCGGCTCAATCTTCATCGAGCACCGCCGAGACGACCACGCCGTAGCCCTGCCGCTCGAGCAGCTCGGCGGCGCGCCGCGCCTCGTCGCTCGCCGGTGACGAGCAGCGTGACCGTGCCGCCGCGCTCGGGCGAGATGTGCTCGAGCTCGAAGTCCTCGATGTTGATGCGCTCGGCGCCGAGGGCCTGGGTGATCCCGGCGAACACGCCGGGCTGGTCGGGAACGTGGACGCTGACGCGGTGGAGCGCGCCCGCGTCGGTGTAGGCGGTCTCGAGCATCCGGCGCCGGTTCGCGGCCGCCTCGCCGATCCAGCGGCCAGGAAACCGGCGTCGCGCCGCTCGAGCGCGGCCTCGACCTGCTCGATCCGGCGCCGCACCTCGGCGAGCTCGTCGCGGACCGCATCGGCGTTGTCGAGGAACACGTCGATCCACATCCGCGGGTTCGCGCCCGCGATCCGGGTCATGTCCCGCAGGGAGCCGCCCGCGCTCGCGAGCGGCGTCGTGGCCCTCGACCCGGCTCTGGCCGGCGCTGTTGACGATCACGTTCGCGAGCACGTGCGGAACGTGGCTGATCAGCGCGACCAGCCGGTCGTGCGCCGCCGGGTCGATCGCGACCGGGAACGCGCCGAGCTCGGCGACGAACGCGTGGACGAGCCGGTGGCGCTCGGCGTCGGTTGCCGCCGTCGGTGTCAGGAACCAGGTCGCGCCTTCGAAGAGCCCGGCCGAGGCGCTCTCGGCGCCCCTGCCCTCCGAGCCGGCCATCGGATGGCCGCCGACGAAGCGCGGCGAGCCGGCGGCCGCCGCCGCGCGCCGCTCCTTCGTCGAGGCGACGTCGGTGACGGTCGTCCCGTCGCCTGTCGCTGCGAGCACGGCTGCGACCTGCGCGGGAGCTCGGCGACGGGCGCCGCGACCACCGCGAGCTCGGCGCCCTCGAGCGCCTCCTCGAGCGAGCGCTGCGGGCTCGACCGCGCCCCGCGCGGCCGCGGCCGCGAGCGCGTCCGGGTCGGGATCCCAGCCGACGACGGCGATGCCGCGCGCCCGCGCGGCAAGGCCGAGCGAGGCGCCGATCAGCCCGGTGCCGACAACCGTGAGCCGCGTGAGCTACGCGGCGGCGCTGCGCGGGCGCCGCCGCATCAGCTCGGCGAGGCGAAAGGCAAGGTCGAGCGACTGGCGCCCGTTCAGCCGTGGGTCGCAGAGGGTCTCGTAGCGGGCGTCGAGCTGCTCCTCGGCGAGCTCCTCGGAGCCGCCGAGACACTCGGTCACGTTGTCGCCCGTGTACTCGAGGTGGACGCCGCCCGGCCAGACGCGCTCGGCACGGCAGGCGGCGAAGAAGCCCTCGATCTCGCGCCATGATCGCGTCGAAGTGCCGTGTCTTGCGGCCGGCCGCGGTGGTGAAGCCGTTGCCGTGCATCGGATCGCAGACCCAGACGACGGGGTGGCCGGCCTCGGTCACCGCGCGCAGCAGCGGCGGCAGGAGCGAGCCGACGCGCTCGGCGCCGAGCCGCGCGATCAAGCGTCAGCCGCCCGGGAATGCGGTCCGGGTTCAGCCGCTCGCAGAGCTCGACGACCTCGTCCGGGCGTCGCAGTCGGGGCCGAGCTTGCAGCCGATCGGGTTGTGAACGCCGGCGTAGAACTCGACGTGGGCGCCGTCGAGGGCGCGCGTGCGGTCCCCGATCCAGAGCATGTGCGCCGAGCAGTCGTACCAGTCGCCGGTGATCGAGTCGCGGCGGGTCAGGCCCTCCTCGTAGTCGAGCAGGAGGCCTTCGTGGCTCGTCCAGACGTCGACCTGGTGGAGCTGCGGGGTGGCGGAGAGGTCGATGCCGCAGGCGGCCATGAACGCCGAGTGCCCGCTCGATCTCGGCGGCGAGCGCCTCGTAGCGCTGCCCCTGCGGCGAGGTGGCGACGAAGTCCTGGTTCCAGGCGTGCACCTGGGTGAGATCGGCGAAACCGCCCTTCGTGAACGCGCGGACGAGGTTGAGCGTGGCGGCCGAGAGGTGGTAGCCCTCGAGCATCCGGTCCGGGTCGGGGATCGCGCGCCTCGGCGGTCGCGGCACCTCGCTGTTGACCATGTGCCCGCGGAAGATCGGGATCTCGCCGCGCGGCGTCTGCTCGACTCGCTCGAGCGCGGCTTCACGAACTGCCCGGCGATCCGGCCGATCTTGAGCACCGGCAGCGCGGCGCCGTAGGTGAGCACCGCGGCCATCTGCAGGAGGATCTTCAGCCGATCGCGGATCGCGACCGCCGAGTAGGCGGCGCCGGTGTCGGTCAGCCGGGAGAAGTCGTGGAACGACTCGGCGCAGTCGCCGGCCTGGAGCAGGAACGCCCGGCCGGCAGCGACCTCGGCGAGCGCTCCCTGAACCTGCCGCGCCTCGCCGGCGAAGACGAGCGGGGGCAGCGCGTGCAGCCGGGTGCGAATCGGCTCGGCGCCGATCGGAGTCGGGCCACTCCGGCTGCTGGAGCGCCTCGTGATCCCGCCACGAGGACGGGGACCAGGTCGAATCGACGACGGCCACGCACCAAGTGTAGGAACTGGCGGCGCTAAGCTCGATCTCGATGAGGGTCTTCTCGGGAATCCAGCCGACCGGCGCCAAGCATTTCGGCAACTACTCGGGCGGCTTCAGGCAGTACGTCGCGACGCAGGAGCGCGGCGGCGGGGGCGCGTTCTTCTGCATCGTCGACCTGCACTCGATCACCGTCGACTACGACCCGGCCGACCTGCACGATCGCACGCTCGACCTCGCGGCCCTCCTCTTTGCAACCGGCCTCGATCCCGAGCGCTCGACCGTGTTCGTGCAGAGCCACGTGACCGCGCACGCCGAGGCGGCATGGCTGCTCTCGGCCTCGACGAGCTACGGGCAGCTCGGCCGGATGACGCAGTTCAAGGAGAAGGCCGAGCGCCAGGAGGTGGTCACGGCCGGGCTCTTCACCTACCCGATCCTGATGGCCGCCGACATCCTCCTCTACCAGACCGACATCGTTCCGATCGGGGACGACCAGCGGCAGCATCTCGAGCTCGCGCGTGACATCGCCGAGCGCTTCAACTCGCGATTCGGCGAGACGTTCACGGTGCCGCGCGGGCGACTACCCCGAGGTGGGCGCGCGGATCATGGACCTGCAGGAGCCGACCAGGAAGATGTCGACGACGGGCAGGCACCCCGCAGGGGACGCTGCTGATGCTCGACCCGCCCGACACGATCCGCAAGAAGGTGCGCTCGGCGGTGACCGACTCGGGCAGCGAGGTGCGCCGCGGCGACGACAAGCCGGGCGTGACGAACCTGATCGACATCATGACCGTCGCCTCCGGTGAGACGCGCCGAGGCGATCGAGTCGCGCTACGACGGTGGCGGCTACGGGCCGTTCAAGGGGAGCTGTCGCCGAGGCGCGTCGTCGAGCTGCTCTCGCCGATCCAGGCGCGTTACTGCCGAGCTTCGCGGCGACCCCGCCGAGCTGACGCGGCTGCTGGCGCTCGGGTGCGGACAAGGCCGCCGCGTCGGCCGGGCCGACCCTGCGGGGCGATGTACGACCGCATGGGCTTCGTGCCCCCTGCCTGAGCGGCCCGGCCCATCCCTGCCGGCCGTTTCTAGCGAGCCAGTCCCACGAGGCGGCGGAGGCCTCGACCTCGTCGCGGTCGAGCTCGCGCCAGGCCCCGGGCTCGAGGCCGCCCGTGCCGAGGCCGGCATAGGAGCTCGATGCAGGCGTCGCACGCGGTGGCCCACCGCCTCGAGCATTCGCTTCACCTGGCGGTTTCGGCCCTCGTGGATCGTCAGCTCGACCCGCCCGCGCCCGAGCTTCCGGGCCTTCGCGGGGGCGGTGGTCCCGTCGTCGAGCTCGACGCCCTGCTCGAGCGCGAGCAGCACGGCGGGGCCCGGATCGCCCGCGACGTCGGCGACATACACCTTGTCGACCTCGTAGCGTGGGTGGGCGAGGCGGTGGGCGAGCTCGCCGTCGTTCGTCAGCAGCAGAACACCGGTCGTGTCGGCGTCGAGCCTGCCCACAGGGACGATCCGCGAGGCGTGCCCGACAAGCGCGACCACGGTCGGACGTCCCTGCGGGTCGCGGGCCGTCGTGACCACCCCGGCCGGCTTGTTCAGGAGCACGTGCGCGAGCCGCTCGCGCTCGAGCGGCCGCCCGTCGAGCTCGACCCGGTCGCTCGACTGCACGAAGGTGTTGAGCCTCCCCGGCTCGCCGTTCACGCTCACCCGGCCTGCTTTGATCAGCTCATCGGCGCCGCGGCGCGACGCCACTCCCGCGCGGGCAAGCCAGGCGTTCAGTCGCATACGGGAGGCAGGCGAAGTCTCGCTAGTAGAGCAGCGTTGCGAGCCGCTTGCGGTAGGCGATCGAGAGCGGGTGCGCCTGGCCGAGCTCCGCAAAGAGCTCGACCATCAGCTGCCGTACCTCGTCCCGCCTTCCGGGATCCTGGGCCCGCTTCAGCAAGAGCTCGAAGACCGGCTCGTAGTCGCCGAGTTGCAGGAGGCCGACGACCTCGCCGTCGTCGAGCGTCTCTGCCAGCGGTGGCTTCGTCAGCTCCGCGAGGAACGCGTCGACTGCGCCGCGCGAGCGAGCACCGACGAACTCGGCCACGACCTCGCCGTTGCGAAATGCCTTCACTGCCGGGATCCCCGAGACCTCGAATCGCCTCGCGAGCTCCTGGTTCGAATCCACGTCGACCTTGGCGAGCGTAACCGGCCGCGCCCCCGGCTGCAGCCTCGAGCACTGCCTCCTCGAGCACGGGGCCGAGCTGCTTGCACGGGCCGCACCACTCGGCCCAGAAGTCGACGAGCACGGGCGCATCGGCGGAGCGCTCGATCACCTCGGCCGCGAAGGTCTCGTCGGTCACGTCCATCGTCTCTCCAGAACGAGCGGGAAGGCGTGCCACTTCCCGCAGCACCGGTACCGCAGCACCGGGACTAGGCTGGGCGTTTCTGGGCGACGGCTTCGAGCCGGTCCCGGATCTCGGCCGCGTCGATACCGATGTCGTCCAGCCGCGGCAGCTCCGCCAGCGAGCCCAGCTCGAACACGCGCTCGAAGAGCGGCGTCGTCAGATAGCGGATCGCCCCGAACTCGGCGTCGCGGCCGCCTTCGGCCAGCAGGCCGCGCTCGACGAGGCCCGCCACCGCCGCGTCGGCGCTCACGCCCCTGATGCGGGCGATCTCGGGCCGGGTGCACGGGCCCGAGGTAGGCGACGATCGCGAGCGTCTCGAGCGCTGCCTGGCTGAGCCCACGCTCGACCGGGCGCTCGAAGAGCCGCGCACACGCCTCGGCGGCCTCACGCGAGGCACGGAAGGCGTAGCCGCCCGCAACATGCTCGAGCACGATCCCGCTTCGCCCCTCCCGGTAGCGCTCCGAGAGAAGCTCGAGCGCATCGCCGACCGGTCGGGGCCGTCGAGGGTCGCCTCGGCGAGCTCGTCGACGGAGAGCGGCGCCGCCGCGATCACGAGCACTGCCTCGATCGTCCGTGCAAGCTCCTCGACGGGATTCGACGAGATCAGGCGGAGTGGGCGGTCCATGCGGTGCTCCTTTCTGGGGTTGTCCGGGAAATCCTTATCGGCGCGAACGGCGCCGCCTGGGCGACCGAGAGCTCGCGCTGCTTGGCCAGCTCGAGCAGGGCCAGGAACGCCACCGCCACTTCGACGCGCGAGAGGCCGGCGACCTCGTGGTCGAAGTCGAGGCGGCCACGCCGGCGAAGCAGCGACCGCCAGCGCTCGACGAACTGGGAGAGCGGCGGGAAGCTCAGCGCCATGTGCGCCGTCGACGGCGCAGGCGGCTCCACGGCGAGCGCGCGCAGCGCATCGGCGAGGCGTGTCGGCCGCTGGGCGGCGAAGACCGGCTCCGGCCGCTCGGGTGCGAGCGGGGCAGGGCCAAGGCGGAAGTAGCGGTCGCGAGAGCCGGCAAGCCGGTCTGCGAGCCAGCCTGCTGCGTCCTTCGCGCGCCGGTACTCCGCAAGCCGGCGCGCGAGCTCTTCCGCTGCCTCTTCCGGCTCGAGCTCGGCAAGCTCCGCCTCCTCGTCGGGGAAGAGCCCCCGAGCCTTCAGCTCGAGGAGAGACGAGATCAGGACGAGGAACTCGCCGCAGGCGTCGAGGTCGAGCCGTTCGCGGGCCTCCAGCTCGGCGAGGAACGCGATCACCACCTCGGCGAGGTCGACCTCGCGCAGGGGCAGTTCCTCGCGCAGGACGAGCGTCAGCAGGAGGTCGAAGGGCCCCTCGAACGCGTCGAGGTCGAGATCGAGCTCTCCGACGGAGGGCGCCACGGCCATCCGCGGCAGGCTAGCCCGCTTACCGGACGCGCCCGCGCGGGACAGCCATTCGCGGCCGGTTCGGGTCCGGCTGCGGTCGCGGCGTGCGGGCGTGCGCCGTCGCCCGCCGCCACCACGACCGCCGCGCCCGAGCACCTGCCACCAGACGAAGAACCCGGCCGAGAGCGACGAAACGACCACCGAGACCCATGCGTTCAGGCGGAGTCCGAGGAAGTGGTGGGAGGGGTCGATGCGCAGGAGCTCCTCGAAGAAGCGCCCGAAGCAGTAGTAGGCGATGTAGAGGGCAAAGAGCGCCGGCGGACGGATCGTGCGGCGCTTCGAGAGCCAGAGGAGGATGACGACACCTGCGAGGTCCCAAAGGAGCTCGTAGAGAAAGGTCGGCTGGTAGGCCCTCGCTCCTATGTACTTGTCGGGCAGGCTCGCCTGGTGCAGGGTGTCGATCTTGAGCCCCCAGGGCAGGGTGGTCGGCTTCCCGTAGAGCTCCTGGTTCCACCAGTTGCCGATCCGGCCGATTCCCTGGGCGAG
>CAWEVP010000012.1:0-67398 GCA_963812555.1 uncultured Actinomycetota bacterium
CTTTAGGAACTGCCTGCTCAGCCTGAGCTTTCGTTGTCGACGAGGAAGACGTTTTGGAGCGGTGGCGTCCACGAAACGTCCATCGCTCCGAACCTCAGCGAGCTACCGATGCTGGAACCGCTCTCGCCGAGCGAGATAACGGGTTCTGCGCGACGTCCACGTGACGTCCACGCGGCGGGATGCCGCGCGTATGCGTGGAGCAGCGCGACAGTGTGACCGCGGCCGTCGCGGGCGAGGTGGCTGTAGTGGCGATCGATCATCGCCAGGCTCGCGCCCATGAAACGCGACAGGTCGAAGATCGAGATGCCCGCGCCGAGCGCGAAAGTCGCGTAGGTATGGCGCAGGTCGTAGGGCCGGCGGATCGGATCGATGTCCAAGGCGGTCTGGGCCGGTCGCCAGTGCCGCGGGCGAAGTTGTGCAGATGGATATGACTACCGTGCGGTTCCGGGAAGAGCAAAAGGCCCCTCGACCTCGGGTCGCCGGTCGAGTGCGTCGAGCGCGGTCGACTGCAACGGCACGGCGCGGATGCTGCGCCGCTTGACCTCGCCGCGGACGAGCTTCGCGGTAGCCCGTAAGCTAAGCCGACGACTGGTCCGAGCAGACGCGACGAAAGCGGCGTGAGCCCGGTGATGGGGCTTTTGTAGCGGCTGATTGGTTGCTGTAGGGTCGGCTGTTCAATCTCAAGAGGGGATTCCGATGGCCCTAGGTTTACTTTGCGGCGCTCGAGTGCACGCCGCCCGTCTTGCGTTGTTGGGGTTCGCGCTGCTCGTCTCCGCGGTCGGGTTTCTCTTCGCGGCTAGCACGGCCTCGGCTGGCTCGTCGAAACCGCCGGCCGGATGCACTGTCACCCCTTGTCTGTTACTCGCCCCGGCCGTCGGCGGCGGCTACGTGTTCACAGCGTGGGCGTCGAGCCCGACGTTCGCGTCGATGGACCTGACGCTATGGTCGAAGGGCGCCCCGAAGGATGTGCGCTCCAGCGCCGGCCCCTGCCGTGCACCGGTGGTTGGTCACTACAGCAAGACTGCGACCTACTACAACGTGACTTGCGCCATCCACGCGAAAAGCCGGGTATTCGAAATGTGCTTCAAGGACGGGGCCGGCCTTGAACCACTGCCCGTCGGGCAATCCAACACTGCGGAGTTCCCCGCCGGCGGGATCCTCGCGGCGTACGCCGTGCAGAAGGTGGGCACGGCGACACGGTGCACCGTCTAGATGTAGACGCAGCTTCCGACCGGACCACCGATCGGCGTCGCGACCGCATGGCGGGCGGCTCCGGGCGCCCGCTCGATGTCAACGCGATGTCAATCAGCACTCGAAACCAGCCGCAATCCGAGCCCGGGGAACTCGCCTCGGTCGTACGCATTCGCGGGTAACGGCTACTCACCGCAACCTGCTTCGCCTGGATGGTAAGTGGGCCTGCGGTTCGAGCCCGCAAGAGGGCTTCGCGAGAACCCGCTCGAAACGGCGGCCTGGCTGGCGTAGCTCTCAGAAAGTCGGGGGGTGTACGACCGTCAGAAAGCGGGCTACCCGCTTGCCCGAGTTTCGATACGCGTGCGGCCGGTCGCCGCGGAAATACGCGCTGTCGCCCTTACGGAGCCGAACGGGCTCGGAGCTCTCGAGCTCCAGGGTGATCTGTCCTTCGAGTACGTAGAGGAACTCCTCACCCCTGTGGGTCACGCGCTCAGCGGATGCGCCCGTGGGCTCGAAGACTCCGAGGGACGGAGTCATCGTGCGCTCGATGTTGGGAGCGAGCAGAAAGAGCTTGAGCCCTTCGACCGGGGAGACGACCTGACGCTGGTCCTCTCTCCTCACGGCAACGGGATCGACGGTGTCGTTCCGAGGCAGGAGGTCGTCGATCTTCGCTCCGTAGAACGTCACGAGCCGGAGGAGGCGCCCGATGGTGATGTCACTGCGGCCGCTCTCGACCAGCGACACGAACGACTTGGACATATCGGTCGCTTTCGCCACCTCGGCGATCGAGTGGCCTTGCCGGATGCGAAGCTCCTTCAGCGACGCAGCGAGTTGCTCGCGTGTGTCGATCATCGGCCTGCCGCCTCGGCCGCGATTCCCTCTGCGAGCCTGCTCGGCGCGATGTTCGCGCCGCTCGCAACGATCGCTACTCGCCTGCCACGAAAGCGCTCGCTCGAGAGGATCGCAGCGAGGCCCACCGCACCGGAGGGCTCCACCGCCACGTGAAGGACGGTCCAGAACACACCGACGGCCTCCATGATCGCCTGCTCCGAGACCGTGATCGCGTCGTCGACGTGTTGCTCGATCAGCCTGAATGCCAGCCGCCCGCACGTCTGGACCGCAAGACCCTCCGCAACGGTCGGCAAGCCATCCGACGCTGTCACCCGGCCGGCGGCGAGCGATCTCTGGATGCTGTTCGACCCCTCCGGCTCGACGCCGATCAGCTCCAGCCCGGGTCGGCGCTTCCTGAGCGCGAGTGCCATTCCGGAGAGCATGCCGCCGCCCCCGGCGGGCACGAGCACCGAGTCGAGCTCGGGCGCCTGGCGGTCGAGCTCGAGCCCGATCGTGCCCTGCCCGGCGATCACCTCGGGCTGGTCGAACGGATGCACGAACGTGCGACCCTCGAGCTCCGCGATCTCCCGGGCCCGGGCGAGCATCTCGTCGGACGAGACTCCGTGCTCGACGACACGGCCACCCGCCGCCTCGATTGCAGCCCGCTTCACCTCGGAGCCGCCGACCGGCATCACGACGACGCTCGTGGCGCCGTGGGCTCGTGCCGCCAGGGCGCACGCGAGACCCGCATTGCCGGAGCTCGCGATCACCACTCCCCCGTCGAGCTCGGCGCGCGAGAGCCTGCTCAGCTTGTTGTAGATCCCCCGGAACTTGAACGATCCGCCCTGTTGGAGAAACTCGGCCTTCACGAACACTCGGCATCCGGTGCGCTCGTCCAGCAAGTCGTCTGTCAGTAGCGGCGTAATGCGCACGACCGCAGCGAGAGCCTCCGCCGCAGCAGCCACGTCCTCGAACCCGGGGAGCCGGTCCCGGTCGGAGTCGATCACGACGGCGGCCCCGTTGAAGCGAAGGGAAGCACGTGACAGGCGACACCATGACCACCCTCGACCTCACGTAGCTCGGGCTCCTCGACGGCGCAGACATCTTTTGCAAACGAGCAGCGGGTGCGGAAGCGGCACCCGGTCGGAACGTGCCGAAGGGAAGGGATGTCGCCGGTCAGGGCCGGTCGGGCACGACGTCGTCGAGGGTCGGGCCTGGGCGCAGCCTCGAGCAGCGCAACGGTGTACGGATGCTGCGGCCGGGTGAAGATCGCCTCGACAGGTGCGATCTCGACGATCTTGCCGAGATACATGATCGCCACCCGGTCGGAGACGTGCCGGACAACGGCTAACTGGTGCGCGATGAAGACCATTGTCAGGTCGAGCGTCTCGACGAGGTCGCCAAGGAGGTTCAGGATCTGCGCCTGAACGGAGACGTCGAGCGCGCTCACGGCCTCGTCGGCGATCAGGACCTCAGGCTTGACCGAGAGCGCCCGGGCGATCGCGACACGCTGGCGCTGCCCACCGGAAAGCTGACGCGGGTAGCTCTCCGCCGCCGACGGCGGCAAGCCGACGAGGCCGAGCATCTCGTCGACGCGGGACCCGGCCTGGTGGCGACCGATCAGCCCGTGCACGAGCGCCGGCTCCGCAACCGCCCGTCCGACCTTCAGCCGGGGGTTCAACGACGAGTAGGGATCCTGGAAGACCATCTGCATCTTCCGCCGCACCGCCTGCAGCTCGTTGCGATCCGCCGCACCCACGTCCAGCCCGTCGAATCTCACCGATCCGCCGAATCCGGCTCGAGGAGCCGGATCATGCAACGGCCGAGCGTCGTCTTCCCGCTGCCGGACTCCCCGACGATTCCGAGCGTCTGCTTGCGCGTCACCGAGAAGGAGACGCCGTCGACCGCACAGCCTGGCCGGCGTGCCGGAAGCGCACGCTGTCGAAGAACGACCGCCGGAGCCGAAACGACTTCCGAAGCTCGTCGATCTCGAGCAATGCGCGATCGCCCTCCATCTATCCCCCGAGCTCCTCCGCGAAGGCGCACGCGGTCTGCTGCGAGGGGCTGTCGGTCGGCAGGAGCGTCATCCCAACCTCGCCGCATTCCGGGCGGGCGTAGTCGCAGCGGGGCGCAAAAGGGCAGCCGGGCGCGAGCTCGTGAAGGTCGGGCGGCTGGCCGGGGATCGAGGCGAGTCGTTCCTTGCCGAGCCCGGCCTCGGGAAGCGCTCGGAGGAGCGCCGCGGTGTACGGATGCCGCGGCCGCTCGAAGAGCTCGTTCGCCGTCGCCTGCTCGACGACGAAGCCGGCGTACATGATCGCGACGCGGTCGCAGGTCTGCGCCACGACGCCCAGATCGTGGGAAACGAGCAAAACCGCCATGCCTTCCTCTCGCTGGAGCGCACACGAGCAGCGAGAGGATCTGATCCTGGATCGTCACGTCGAGCGCAGTCGTCGGCTCGTCGGCGAGCAGGAGCTTCGGCTTGCAGCTGATCGCAATCGCGATCATCACCCGCTGGCGCATGCCGCCCGAGAACTCGTGCGGGTATGCGCTCAGCCGCTGCCGCGCGCCCGAGATGCCGACCCGCTCGAGGAGGCTCAACGCCTCAGCTCGCGCCTCCCGCCGACCCAGCCCGCGATGGATGCGAAGCGGCTCGGCGATCTGCTCCCCGATCGTGAAGACCGGGTTAAGGCTCGACATCGGATCCTGGAAGATCATCGAGATGTCACTTCCACGGAGTCGCCCAATCTCGCGCCTTGAAAGACCCAGCAGCTCTGCGCCCTGGAACCGGATCGATCCCGACACGACCTCTCCGGGCTGGGGGACGAGGCCGAGGATCGACCGGCACGTGACGCTCTTGCCCGAACCTGACTCGCCGACGAGCCCGAGCGTCTCGCCCGCGCGGATATCGAACGAGACCCCGTTGGCCGCCAGGACGACCCCCTGCGAGGTCGCGAACATCGTCACGAGGTCGCGCACCCTCAGCAGGGGTTCGAGCCCGCCAAGTGGCTCGACCGCGGCAGCCGTGGAGCCCTGGGTTTCCCCGTTGCTCAGCTGTAGATGCCCTTCTGGCCGACCTGCATCGCGATGATGCACTCCGCGAACAGGAGCCGCATGGCCTCCGGGAGATCGGTGGTCGTGTACTCGGTCGTCCGGGGAGACGGCTTCTTGATCCCCGGGATGTACTCGCAGGTCGAGGCGATCGTGGTCGAGTTCCACTCGAGACCGAACGTGTAGGGCGCCTCCATCCTGTAGGCCTCGCGCCGCTGCGATGTTCCGGAGCGCCTCGGCCACTCCCTCGCGGATCCCTGCCTGTGTCACCTGCGGGTGCAGGCACGAAGCGCAGAACATGTCGATACCGTCCTTGACGGCGTAGGTCGCGAGGCCGTCGCCGAGGACGCCCCTGGCTTCACGGCAGACGGCCTCGTCGCCCGCGACGAACGCGACGGGCACGCCGAAATGGCCGGCGACCAGGGCGTTGAGGCGCGTCTCGCCGATCGGCTCGCCGTTAAGAAACAGGTTCTGCACCTCTTTGCCGAGCAGCGTGTGGTTGAGGACGCCGCCCTCAGTGCCGGCGCACGAGTGGTAACCGACGCAGACGAGCGCGTCGAACGTCTCGTCGAGCCCGTGCACCATGCAGAGCGGCTTGTGAAATCCGCGGATCAGCCGCGCACGCGGGTCGAGGTCGTTAGCAGCAGATTCCTCGCGGTCCAGTGCGAGTCGTTCACGACGACCTCGACCGCCCCTGCGTCGAACGCTCCCAGGATCGCGCCGTTGGCGTCGCTCGTCATCATCATGCGTCCGATGGAGTAGTCGGCCCCTTCAGGGAGGACGTCCTCGGGATCGGTCACGCCCGTGACACCCTCCATGTCGACTGAGATCAAGACCTTCATCGTTTCCTAGCCTCCTTCGCTTCGATGGCTAACCGGTCAACCTAAAGCGCTCGCCGAGCCGTTCCGCCAACCCGTCACCGATCAGGCTCAGCCCCACCCCCACGACCACGATCACGATCCCCGGAAGCGTCGTGATCCACCAGGCGCTGAGCAGGTAGGTCTGCCCCTCGGACACCATCGCGCCCCATTCCGCGCGCGGCGGCTGGACTCCGAGGCCGAGAAAGGAGAGCGACGCGGCCAGAAGGATGTTGAGCACGAAGTCCGCCATCGAGAACACGAGGTTCGGCCGCAGGAGATTCGGGATCGCGTGCCGCGTGATGATCCGCAGCCGCGAGAAGCCGAGTGCCTCGCCGGCGAGCATGAACTGCTGCTCTCTCAGCACGAGCATCTCCGCACGGGTGACCCGGGCATAGATGCTCCAGCCGACCGCGAGCACGGCGATGTACATCCCGGTCAGGCCGGGCCCGACGATCGCGAGCAGAGCGATCACGAGGATCAGGAAGGGGAACGCGATCACGACGTCGACGAGCCGCATCAGGACGCTGTCGACCCAACCCCCGAAGTAGCCCGCGACGGCGCCGACGGCCATGCCCGTGAGCAGCGGGATATAGGTCGCGATCACGCCGATCTGGAAATCGACCCGTCCGGCGTAGACGACCCGCGAGAAGATGTCCCGCCCGAGCTCGTCGGTTCCGAACAGGTGGTGCCACGAGGGAGCCTCGAGCGAGGAGAGCAGATCCTGCGCGTTTGGCTGGTACGGGGCAATCAGCGGCGCGAAGATGGCTGCAAGAGCTGCGATCCCGACGATCGCGATCCCTGCCTTAGCGTCGCCGACGTCCAGCGCCGCTCACGCCGCGACTGTCGCCTGAGCCGCTCAGCGTGCCCGTAGATGAGCTCCGCCCGCGAGATCACCTAGCCGAGCCGCACTCTCGGGTCGATTGCGGCGTACGCGAGGTCCGAGAGCAGGTTGATCGCGATCACGAGCACGCCGAACACCAGTGCAAGTGCCTGGATCGTCGGGAAGTCGCGGGTGAAGATCGACGCTACGAGGAGTTGTCCGAGACCGGGAATGTCGAACACCTGCTCGACGATCACCGCACCCCCGATCAGGAACCCGAGGTTGACGGCGAGGATCGTCAGCATCCCGATCAGCGCATTTCGCAGTGCGTGCTTCATCAGCACGCCCCCTTCGGAGACCCCGCGTGCCCGCGCCGCCTCCACGTACTCGGTGCTGAGGATCTCGACGAGGCTCGAGCGAAGCGCGCGGATCAGCATCGACGCCAGGAAGAAGCCGATCGTGAGCGCCGGCAACGTGAGGCTCTCGAGGTGGCCGGTGAAGCCCTGGCCGTAACCCGAGACGGGGAGCCAGCCGAGCGTCAGGCTGAAGAACCGGACGAGGATCAGCGCGAGCCAGAAGGACGGCATCGCAAACGCGACGAGGGAGAGCAGCCGGATCAGATGGTCGGGGGCGCGGTTGCGCCACTTCGCCGAGACAATGCCGAGCGGGAGAGCGAGCAGCACCCCGACGAGCGTGCCGTAGCCGAGCAGGAACATGCTCGGGCCGATCCGCTCCTCCACCACGCTCGACACCGGGCGGCGAAGGACGATGGATTCGCCGAGGTTCCCCTGCACCGCATGCCAGAGAAAGCTCGCGTACTGCTTCGGAAGGGGCCGGTCGAGCCCGAGCTGGTGGCTGATCGACTTGACCACGGCAGGGGGCGCCTTGCCCCCCACCATGATCGCGATCGGATTGCCCGGGACGAGGTGGATGAGGATGAACGAGAAAAGCGTGATCCCGAACAGGACCGGGAGCATCTGGACGAGCCGCCGAACGACGAATTGCGCCACGCGTTCCTAGGAAGCTCCTGTCGGGTCTTTCGGGCCCCGCATCCTATTTCGACAGCCAGACCTCTTCGAGCGCCCACCAGCCCGTCCGGTAGGTGTGAAACCCCTGGACGTTGCTGCGAAGCCCCGTGCGCGCCGGCGAGAAGAACAGCGAGACGCCGTAGGCATCGTCCATCACGAGCTGCTGCAGCTCGCCGAAGAGCTTCGCCCGCAACTTCTCGTCGCCCGACTGGGACGCCTCGTGGATGAGACTCGAGGCCTTCGCGCTCTTGTAGTCCGTGAACGCGGACTTGAACCCGCCGGGCGCCCCGTAGTCGAACTCGATTCCGGCCGGCTCGTCCGGCGCGGAGCAATCGCTCGTGACGTACCAGTTGGTCCCGATCGTGTACGACCCGTTCACCCAGTTCGTCGCGGCCGTGCCGGCGTCAAGGTCCTGGATCGTCACGTCGACCCCGATCTGCGCCCAGGACTGCTTCACCACCTGGGCGATCTGCTGCGTCACCGTATCGCCGGTCGGCACCACGAGATTCGTGGAGAACCCGTGTGGCACCGACGAGGCGGCGATCAGCTGCTTGGCCTTGTCGAGGTCGTAGGGATACGGCTTGACGTCGGCCCGCCAGTACCGATGCTTCGGCATCATGTGGTTCGCGACCTCGGCTTGGTTGAACAGGAGACGCTGGACGAGAGCCTCCTTGTCGGTCGCATAGTTGAGAGCCTGCCGGACCTTCTTGTCGCCGACCGGCTTGTGCGCCTCGTTGAGCCAAATGCCGTCCCAGCGGAACAGCGGATCGATCTGGACGCGGGTCGAGGAGCCGTGGTCGACCGTCGAGATCTGCGCGTACGGGATGAGCGTCGCCACGTCGGTCTGTCCTGCCTGCAGATTCAGGATCCGAGTGTTGTCGTCGGGGACGTAGCTCATCATCACCTCGTCGACGTACGGCTTGCCCGCCTGCCAGTAGTGCGGGTTCCGGACGAGGTGCGTGAACTGGCCCTTCTCGAACTTCTGCAACGCGAAGGCGCCGGAGCCGATCGGGCTCTGGGCGAAGCCCTTCGGATCCTTCGTCACGACGGCCTGCGGCACGATCGCGGCCGCGAACACAGAGAGGCTCTCGAGCAGCGGGGTCGTCGGTTCCGAGAGGACGAGCTGGATCGTGCTCGCGTTCAGCTTCTTGATCGACTTCACCGCCGTGAAGAGGAAGGAGTAGAAGCAGACCTTCGGGTCGAACGTTCGCTTGAGCGAAAAGATCACGTCGTCCGCGGTGACCGGCGCGCCGTTGCTGAACTTGGCGCTTCGGAGGTGGAACGTGTAGGTCTTCCGGTCAGGTGAGATGTCCCAGCTCTTCGCGAGAGACGGCGCCACGAAGGTCGAGGCCTTGTCGATCCGCGTGAGTTGGTCGAAGATCTGCTGGATCGTGTAGATGGAGCCGTTGTCTCCGGGGATCACGGGATCGAACGAGAGCGGCTCCTCGTTGCGGGCCATGCGCAGGATCCCGCCTCTCACCGGCGAGCCAGCGCCGACCCGCCGCTCCGCCGCAAGCGCGTTGCTCGCATACGTCGGGACCGCCAGCGCGACCCCGCCGAGGGCTGCCCGCTTCAGCAGCTCGGACCGCGTCAAGCCTGTATTCGATGAAACCCGACGAGGGTCGCCGGAGAAGGACCTTCCAGTCATGTCGCCTCCTCAGACTCGGAAGCCAAGGCCGCCCGAGTCTTCATCTCGGTGAGAACAAGACGCCTCGTCGCGTCTATGATCCTGGACGTCGCAACCATAACTCTGGACGCGGCAGCTTGTCAATCCATCCGCTTCGCAGAACTTCGAGCTGACAGGACTCCGAGCTGACAGAGCTCCGAGCTGGCAGAGCTCCGAGTTGGCAGAGCTCCGATCTGGCCTTCATCCCGTGGACACCCTGACGCCGACCGCACCTCCGGGACAGCGCGAGCTCTCCCACCATTCGCTCGTAACGCCTGCGTTGCTGCTCGACCGCGCGGCGCTCCAGCGCAATCTCGTTCGCATGGAAGAGCTCCTCGAGGGGAAAGCCCGGCTTCGCCCGCACGCCAAGACGCACAAGTCGCCGGAAATCGCTCGTCGCCAGATGGAGGCCGGGGCGATCGGGATCACGACGGCCACCGTCTGGGAGGCGCTCGCGATGGCAGAGGCCGGGCTGCCCGACATCCTGATCGCGAACGAGGTCGTGGGGCTGATCAAGGTCGAGGCATTAGCTCGCGCGGCGGGCCTCGCCGAGGTGACGGTCGCAGTCGACTCCGAGGAGAACATGCGCGAGCTCTCCTCCGCTGCGAGCTCCGCGGGCGTGGTGATCGGCGTGCTCGTCGACGTGGACGTCGGCCTCGGCCGCTGCGGCGTCCGTTCGCTGGACGAGGCGATCACAATCGCCGGGGCTGCGGAGGCCTTGCCCGGATTGCAGCTCCGCGGCGTCATGGGATACGAAGGCCACTGCACGTTCGAGCCTGACAGGGATCGTCGCGCCGCTGAGGCCTCGAAATCGATGCACGGCCTCCTGACAGTCGCCGAGGCGCTCCGGAGCAAGGGGTTCGAGATAGCGATCGTCTCGGGCGGAGGAACCGGGACCTACGACATGACCGGAAAGACGGACGGGGTGACGGAGATCCAGGCGGGGTCCTACGCGCTGATGGACACCTCGCACGGCGAGATCGTGTCGGACTTCGAACCGGCGCTGACGATCGCCTCGACCGTGATCAGCCGGCACGGCCGGACACTCGTCCTCGATGCCGGCAGGAAGACGATCGGCCTCGACGATCCTCCGCCCGCCCTCCCGGGCTACGACGCCGAGCTCGAGTACGTCGCCGAGGAGCACAGCGTGTACCGCCTTCATGAGGCGGGGCCCGCGGTTGGCCACCAGGTCGAGCTCATTCCGAGCTACTGCCCGGTCGCAGTCAACCTCCACCGCGCCTACTACGTGATCGACAGAGACACAGTGGTCGACCGCTGGCCGATCGTCGCGCAGGGCAACGGCCAGTCGTAGCTCTCCTCGGTACCCGAGGGGCAGGTGGTATCCGGCGCCGCTCTCCCAAGCCCTCCAACGAACTCGCATACCGCCTCGGCCCGCACCCGATCGGAGGCCGCAACCACCGCAACGGGCGGCAACTGGCGTGGCTCCGGGATCCGCGAGACGAGGCGATTCGCAAGCGGTGGCAACCCCACGGCACCGGTCTCAAACCGAATGTCTGCGGTTCGAGTCCGCACACGTCTCAGGTTTTCCGCTGCAGCGCGGCCTGTGCCGGAGTGGGGTGCCGGGATCTGGACCGGTCGCCGGCCTGCCACTTATCAACCGCCTCCCCACCGAAGCGCAGGGCATCCCTTTCATTCCGGGCATCGGGCGCGTTCAGCCGCGGTGTGTTCGCTCAGCCAGCGGCCCGTTGGTTGCTCGATCGGCGGGAGTGGCAGTCCTGCGGCCTCGGCTCGGGCCCGGCCCCTTGCTCTCGAGGTCGGCGCCTGGAACGATTGCCCCAGGCGGGCCGGGAACCGAGGGGGTAGAGCCAGATGGGTAATGTCAGTGTGGGAGAGGAAATCGCGACCGCGATCGATGGTCTGCCGGATACGCACTTCGTCGTCCGCAGACGGGTGATCTCTCAGGCCGTCAGCGTGGCCGGTCGCGAAGCTAACGGGCCGCCGGCATCTGCTCTCTTCGATGAGGCCGAGGCGGTGACGGGTGCCACCGGGCACCGGCCGGTCCTCTACACCTCGCTCGTGCTCGCGGCCTGGCGGGGGCAGGAAGCCCGCGCGATCGAGCTCATGAATGCCGGAATCCAGGATGCGACGGCGGAGAACAGACGCAGAGCCGTAGTCCTTGCCGCCTATGCCCGCGCAATCCTCTACAACGGACTTGGTCGCTACGCCGCGGCGCTCGCGGCCGCCCGGCAGGCATGCGAGGACGAGGATCTGTGTCCGGCCCCGTGGGCATTGAGCGAGCTTGTCGAGGCCGGTGCGCGAAGCGGAAACCCCGAGATCGTTGCCGCCGCACCGGGACGGCTCATCGACCGCCCCGACCTCGCCGGCTCGGCGTACGGGCGAGGAATCTTCGCCCTCACGACAGCGTTTCTGTCCGACGGTGAGATCGCCGAGGCATCGTTCCTCGAGGCGATCGACTGGTTCCGAGGTGTCGGCTCGACGCTCCGTCCCGCGCGGGCGCAGCTCCTTTACGGCGAGTGGCTACGCCGGGCGGGCCGGCGTGTGGACGCGCGCGCCCAGCTGCGCGCTGCGGAAGAGACGTTCGCGCGTGCCGGGGCCAATGTGTTCGCGGAACGTGCGCGTCGCGAGCTCGTTGCGAGCTGCGAGACGGCTCGCAGACGCACGGTGGAGACACGGGACGACCTAACGCCGCAGGAGGCGCAGATCGCGCTGTTCGCAGCCGACGGGCAGACCAACCCCGAGATCGGGGCCCAGCTCTTCATCAGCCCGAGGACGGTCGAGTGGCACCTGCGCAAGGTGTTTCGCAAGCTGCACGTCGGCTCGCGTCGCGAGCTTCGGCTTGCGCTGAAGGACGGCCGGCCGGGCTACGCGGAGTGGTCGGCCGCGACCTGGGGTGGCGACCCGTCGTAGTGACAGGTGCGACGGGGGGCGCTCGCAGGGATTCTCAAGGTCAACGGGCTTCGGAGCCGGTCGACGACCGGCGCAAGCATTCACACAAGGAGAGATGAGATGTCTGTCCCACAGACCACGCCGGTCGCGGCCACGGCCGCACGCACAGATAGCAGCATCCGCCCCTTCCGGGTCAACATCCCGCCGGCCGAGATCGACGAGCTGCGCCGCCGGATCGCCGCGACACGCTGGCCGAGCAAGGAGTTGGTCGACGACCGGTCGCAGGGCGTACAGCTCGCCGCCACGCAGGCGCTCGCGCGTTACTGGCTGGAGCAGTACGACCTCGGGCGGGTCGAGGCGCGCCTGAACGAGTTGCCGCAGTTCGTTACCCGGATCGACGGGGAGGACATCCACTTCATCCACGTCACGTCGTCGCACGAGAACGCGCTGCCGCTGATCATGACCCACGGCTGGCCGGGCTCGGTGGTCGAGCTGCTCGACACGGTCGGCCCGCTCACCGACCCGACCGCGCACGGCGGGAAGGCCGACGAGGCCTTCCATCTGGTGCTGCCCTCCCTCCCCGGCTACGGGCTCTCCGCCGAGCCGGCCGAGATCGGCTGGGATCTCGGGCGCACCGCACGGGCCTGGGCCGAGCTGATGCGCCGCCTCGGCTACACGCGCTACGTGGCCCAGGGCGGTGACGTGGGCGCCGGTGTCACCGACGCGATGGCCCGCCAGGCACCCGAGGGGCTGGTCGGCATCCACACCAACCTGCTCGTGCCTGCCCTCGGCGGCCCAATGCCGACGAACACGGACGAGGAGCGCGCTGCGGCAGCTCAGATCGCCACCTTCGGAAAGACCGGAAACGGCTACTTCGTCGAGATGGCCACGCGGCCGCAGACGATCGGCTACGCCTTGCTGGATTCACCGGTCGCGCTTGCGGCCTGGATGGTCGACCACGACACCGACGCCTACTACAAGATCGCCCGCGCCTTCCTCGACGGACAGGCCTCGGGCAACCTCACCTGCGACCACATCCTCGACAACATCACGCTGTACTGGTTGAGCGGCACCGCCGCCTCCGCGGCTCGGTCGTACTGGGAGGCCTATGGGGCCGACGCCCCCGCCGCGAGCCTCGCGCCCTTGCCGCCCCCGTCGATCCCGTTCGGCTTCACCACGTTCCCGGGCGAGATCTGGAAGACGCCACGTAGCTGGGTCGAGGCCAGCTACCCGAACGTCATCTACTTCAACGAGGTCGACAAGGGCGGACACTTCGCCGCCTGGGAGGAGCCCGAGCTGTTCTCGAGGGAGCTCAGAGCAGCATTCAGCTCGCTCCGCTAGCGGGCACGGTGGGAAGTGGCGCCGCGCCGAGGGCCGGCGCGTCGCCGCTTCTCCACTCGCTCGAGCCCAGCGCGCGCCGGGCGCCACAGCAGGCCGTCATCCAGGCGGACAACCTGCCACAGGCCTCAACCCAGCTCCGTGCCCGACCAGGGTGATTCCCTGGCGCGAGCACCCGGCCGAATCGCAAGGCTGGCGCAGCGCAGGGGCAGTCGAGCACATCGATGAAAGGAATGGCCATGCCGGACGACGGGAGCAGCAACGGCAGTCCCACCGAGTCTGCCCTTCCGGATGCTGTATTCGCGCTGGACAGAGGCCGGGCAGCGTTGGTGGTGATCGACCCGCAGAACGACTTCCTGAGCTCCGAAGGCGCGGGCTGGCCCGTCTTTGGTCGGGGCGTCACCGAGAACAACGTCGTCGCGAATCTCGCGAGGCTCTTCGAAGCGGCCGAGTCGAGCAACATGACTGTCGCCGTCTCGCCACACTACGACTATCCGACTGACGCTGACTGGCAGTTCGGGAGCCCGGCCGAGCAGCTCCTGAAGGTGCTCCATATGTTCGAACGGTCGGGGCCGCTGACCGTCGAGGGATTCTCAGGCTCGGGCGCAGATTTCCTCGACCAGCTGAAGCGATTCATCCTCAACGGGTCGACGATCGTCGTCTCGCCTCACAAGATCTGGGGCCCACAGGTCAACGACCTGTCGCTGCAGCTGCGCAAGCGTGGCATCTCCCAGATCGTGCTCGCAGGGATGGCCGCGAACCTCTGCGTCGAGTCCCACCTGCGTCACCTTCTCGAGGAGGGCTTCGAGGTCGTCGTCGTCTCCGACGCCACCGCCGGGGCCCGGGTAGCCGCAGGCGACGGGTACCTCGCCGCTCTGACGAACTACAGCTTCATCGCAAACGCCGTCTGGACGACCGATGAGGCGGTCCAGCACATTCACGGGAACGGGCTGGATTCGCCGGCACCCGTCGACGAGCTCGTCACGACGACGTAGAGCTCATTGCAGATGACGCTCGTCGATCGGGCGCGCTGGGCAGCCGGCGGGACAAGCCTTCAAAACGAAAGGAGCAACGTTGTCCGGTGACACCAGCAGCAACGCCAGTCCTACCGTCGTCCTCGTTCACGGCGCGTTCGCCGATGCCTCCAGCTGGAACGGCGTGATCGAGCGCCTCCAGGCACGAGGGGTGAACGTCGTGGCGCCTGCCAATCCGCTCCGCGGCATTGCGATTGACTCCGCCTACATCTCGTCCGTGCTCGAGCAGATCGCGGGCCCCGTGGTCGCCGTTGGCCACTCCTACGGCGGGGCGGTGATCACGAATGCAGCCACCGGTGCGAAGAACGTCGTCGGCCTCGTCTACGTCTCGGCCTTTCCGACCGAGGAAGGCGAAACCCTCAATGGGGTCGAGGCGGGCTCGAAGGACAGTGTCCTCGGCACGGCGCTCGTGACCCGGCAATACCCGACCGGGAACGGAGCATCGGCAACCGAGTTCTACATCGACCCGGCGAAGGTGCGCGAGGCCTTCGCAGGTGACCTCTCCGACCAGCAGGTCGCCTGGATAGCAGCGACACAGCGGCCGATCGCCGAGTCGGGATTCACCGAGCCCGGCGGGCCACCAGCGTGGAAGGACCGCCCCTCGTGGGCGGTGGTCGCCTCAGGCGACAAGGCCGCAGGCACCGACGTCGTGCGCTCGCTGGCGGAACGTGCCGGCGCCAAGATCACGGAGCTCGAGGGTTCCCACGTGATCATGATCTCGCAGCCGGAAGCCGTGACGACTGTGATCATGGAAGCCGTCGGAGCGGCGGCGCAAGTCCCAGTGGAGGCCTGAGATGACGGCCACCGCACCGGGGCCACTGCTCGGCGCTGTCGTTCAGATCGATGCCGGCCCACTCAACGTTGGTTACGTCGACCAGGGGCCGGCCGACGGGCCCGCGGCGGTCCTCCTGCATGGTTGGCCGTACGACATCCACAGCTACGCCGACGTGGTCCCGCTGTTGACCGCTGCGGGATACCGCGTGATCGTCCCTTATCTGCGCGGCTTCGGCACGACCCGCTTCCTCTCCGACGAGACAGCCCGCAACGGCGAGCAGGCGGCGCTCGCCGTCGACACGATCGCGCTGATGGACGCCCTCGGGATCGAAAGGGCCGTCGTCGCCGGGTTCGACTGGGGAGCGCGAACCGCCGACATCGTCGGCGCACTCTGGCCCGAACGCTGCAGCGGCGTCGTCTCGGTCAGCGGCTACCTGGTCGGCAGCCAGGCGGCCGGGGAGCTGCCCTTGCCTCCGGCGGCCGAGCTCCAGTGGTGGTACCAGTACTACTTCGCCACCGAGCGCGGCCGGGCCGGCTACGACAAGTACCGCCGCGAGTTCGCGAAGCTCATCTGGCGGACAGCCTCGCCACAGTGGAACTTCGACGACGCAACGTTCGAGCGCACAGCGGCGTCTTTCGACAACCCGGACCACGTCGCGATCGTGATCCACAACTACCGCTGGCGGCTCGGGCTGGCCGACGGCGAGGCAGAGCACGACGAGCTGGAGAGAAAGCTTGCCGAGGGTCCCGTCATCGGCGTACCTGCGATCACACTCGAGGGCGACGCCAACGGCGCGCCCCATCCGGATCCGAGTGCCTACGCTGGGAAGTTCTCGGGCACCTACTCGCACCGGACGATCGGGGGTGGGGTCGGGCACAACCTTCCCCAGGAAGCGCCGGCTGCGTTCGCGGACGCGGTGCTGGCGGTCGGCGGCGGCGCGGCCTAACCGTGTTCATGTCCTCCGCACCGCCGAGGCAGCTCCCGAGCTCCCGTTCGAGGGAAGGTCGAGAACGCCCGCCCAGCGGTCGAGAGGAAATGCGCATCGTCCATCCAGTCGCCCTCGACAGAGGAGAAGGAGCGAGGTCATGAGCATCATCGACACGGCGCTGAGCGCCAATGCAACCATCGCCAACGACTACGACCCCGCCCGTGGGCAGCCGCCGGCGCCCAAGATCGCAATCGTCACCTGTGCGGATCCTCGGCTGAGCAACATCCTGCAGATGCTCGGACTCGCCGAGGCCGACGTCGACATGATCAGGAACTTCGGCACCGTGATCGACGATGACGCGGTCAGGTCGCTCGTTCTCTCGACCAGGCTTCTCGGCAGCCGGGAGATAATGATCATCAACCACACCGACTGCGGTCTGCTCCGGTTCACAGACAGCGAGATGGAGGATCGGCTTCGCACGGAGACGGGTCAGGCGCCGATTGCGCCGGCCAGGTTCTACAGCTTCACCGACGTAGAGAAGAACACCAGAGAGCAGATTCAGAAGGCGAGGTCACACCCGTGGATCTCGCAGGAGGTTCCGGTCAGGGGGTTCGTCTACGACGTCAAGACCGGGCGGCTCAGCGAAGTCTTCCCGGACGGAGAGACAAGCACGGGTTAGCATTCGCGTCGTAGTCCGGTCCCTCGACGAACGGCCCTGGTCGACCAAAAACCTCGGCCTCGTCAAAAGCGGGGCGTCAGCCCTCGGCGAGTGGAGGTGCGTTGGCCGAACCTAACCAGCCCGTGCAGCGGATGGTCGTGACTCACTTCATCGTCTCCGACGACGTCGAGCGCTCGCGGCGTTTCTATACCGAGGTGCTCGGCGGCACGGTGGTCTTCGGCCCGGAGCCGACCAATGTGGCGCTCGCCAACAGCTTCATCATCATCAATGTCGGCGGAGGCCCCACGGACGACAAGCCCACGGTCACCCTCGAGACCCCGCGCGACCCGGACCGGGTGAGCAGCTTCCTCAATATCCGGGTCGCTGACATCCACGCCGTCTACGCCGAATGGAGCGCTCGGGGCGCGCAGTTCCTGACGCCGCCGAAGCAGCACGAGTACGAGATCCGTTGCTACATCCGGGATCCAGACGGTTACATCATCGAGGTCGGGCAAACAACCAACCCGCAGGGGGACTGGTGGCCTGCTGGGTGGCCGCCGATCGAGCCCGGCGGGCAATCCGGCTGAGCTTCCGAACCCCGCCTCCTCGGTGGCGTCGGCGCCGAACCCGTGTCGGTCCTGCCATCCCAACGGCACCGTCACGGTCAGGAAGCCTCGGCGTAACGATGAGCGGGCGCCGCGCGGAAGGCGACTTCGAGGCTCAGGCCGCCGCCGGGGCGTGCGTGGGCGGCGATGTGGGCGCCGTGTGCGTCGGCGATCGCCTTGACGAAGGCGAGCCCGAGCCCGAGCCCCGATTGAGGGCCCGGCGGGTCGAACTGCTCGAACGGCTCGAACAGCCGAGCAAGCTCGCCGGCGGGAATCGGACTGCCCGTGTTCTCGATCGAGACGATCGCCCGTCGGGCCTTGGTGCCGGCGGTGATCGCGATCCAGCCACCGGCGTCGTTGTGGCGGACCGCGTTCGCGAGGAGGTTGTCGAAGAGGCGCTCGATCAGGACCGGATCGCCGATCGTCGGGGCCGGTTCGAGGCTCACGGTCGCGGTATGCCCTTGCAGATCGGTGGAGTGCACGAGCTCGGCGATGACCACTGCGAGGTCGAGGATCTCATGGCGCCCAGGTTCGGGCTCGCTTCGGCTGAGCGTGACGCAGGCCGTCAGCACTCGTTCTTGCTCTTTGCACGCGGCGAGCACGTCATGCCCAAGGTCGCGCCAGGCGGCGATGTCTGCGCCGGGGTCGGTCAGTGCGAGCTCGAGGAGCGCACGTTGGGTTGCAAGAGCGGTGCGGAGCTCGTGAGCGACGTAGGCGGCGAACGGCGCCGACCGAGCGTGCATCACCGGCTCCCCTGGACGCCGGCTGCGGAGGCGTACCGGCCGCACTTCTGCATCGCGGCGTTGAGAATGCTCATGCCGCCCGCCGTTGCCGCGGACGGGATTCGATTCGTGTCGACGAGGGGCCCGTTCGGGGTGGGGTCGGGGAAGTCCGGCACGCCGTTCTCGCGCACGCACTGGGCGAACTCGAGGCGCGCCGTCCGTCTGCTGGGGCGTCACCTTGGTGCCCGTGAACCCCGGCGGCTCGAGGCTCTTGCACGCGCTGAGGGCCTGCTCGAACGCCGCGGAGCTCGTATCCACCGACGAGCCGTTCGCGATGCCATCGATGGTCAAGTCGCCCGACGCGTCCGGGTCCGGGAACGCGCTGACGCCGTTGGCGCGCATGCACTCGGCGAACCTCACCGCCTTCTCACGAGCCGTGGCGGTGCTGTTGCCCGTTGCGCGGCAATCGGTCGCCGCGGTGCCGGTGCCGCCGCCTGCCGGTGTCGCCGCTCTGCGGTGCCGCCACAGCCCGCGCCGATTACGGCGACGACGGCGACCATGGCAAGGGCGGCCAGCGCCGGACCGTGTCCTACTCATCGTGCTCTCCCTCGTCTCGTGATGAGCTCGGCTGCTCCTGCCGAGCGTGGATTCGCGGCAGGGTTCCCGGCGTCATCCGTGGCCGAGCTCCCGGTGCCGGCGTTGGTTGTGGTGAATCGGTCGGCTGCGGCGCGCTCGGCACGGCCCCCTGACCGGCGATGCGGTCGACCAGGGCGTCGGCGGCCGCGAGACCCGCCGCGGCCTCGGTGATAGCCGGGCTGGCCCAGCACGACCCCGGTGATCGTCGTCCGCCTGCCGTCGATCCAGCGGATCGCCCGGAAGGCGAAGCAGCCGCCGGCCGCACTGTCCGAGCCGGTCTTGACGCCGACGAACCCGTCGTAGCCCAGCAACGTGTCGGTGTTCTGCACGGTGCCGGCGACCGGCAGCGTCGCGCTCGGCGTGGCGACGATGCCGCGAACACCGGCAGGCGCATGGCCCGATCGACGATGCGCACCTGGTCGGCGGCAGTCGACACGGTTGCGTCGTCGTAGCCGCTCGGGTCGGTGTAGCGGGTGTGCGTCATGCCGAGCGACCGTGCGGTGGCGTTCATCCGGGCGACGAACCGGCTTGCCGAGCCGGCGTCCCATTGCGCCAGGACCGCGGCGATGTTGTTCGCCGACGGCAGCAGCAGGGCCTGCAGCGCCTGCCGTTCGGTCAACTGCTCGCCGGCCTCGATCGGGTACCACGGACTCGTCCTGTCCGGCCCGGCGGTCGGTGTCGGCGACATCGGCGTCGGTGAGCGTGATCGTCGGGCCGTCCTGGCCGACCCGGAGCGGGTGGTCGCGGAGCACGACATAGGCCGTCATCACCTTCGCGACGCTGGCGATCGCGCGCCGCGTGCTGGTTCGGCCCAGCCTGGATCTGCGACTGTCCTATCTGGACAGCCGCCTGGCCGGATGCCGGCCACACCGTGCTGGGCAGCGCTTCACCGAGCGCCCCGCGCTGCTGGCTGCGAAGCGGCGTCGCCGGGCGATGCGGCCGTCGCAGACGGGGAGGGCGCCAGCAGCTGGGGGCCGAGGCGACTGCGGCGATCGCCGGCGAGAACGACAAGCAGGCCGGCGACGAGGATCCAGCGGATCCGACCGGTCGTGGTCGTTGCTCGTGCTGGTTTGCCGTAGGTCATGCCTCCAGTCAAGCGAGGGCCGTGTTGCCAGCACGTATCCGGTTTTCGATATGCCGACGAAATGCGCCAGCCTCGTAGCATCGGAGCATGCGCGTATTGATCGTCGAGGACGAGCCCTACATGGCGGAAGCGATCCGCGACGGCCTACGCCTGGAGGCGATCGCCGCAGACATCGCCGGCGACGGCGACACGGCCCTGGAGCTGCTGCAGCTTCAACGCCTACGACATCGCCGTCCTCGACCGAGACATTCCCGGCGCCTCCGGTGACGAGATCGCCGAACGCATCGTCGCTTCCGGCAGCGGCATGCCGATCCTCATGCTCACCGCCGCCGACCGTCTCGACGACAAGGCCACCGGGTTCGAGCTCGGCGCCGACGACTACCTCACGAAGCCGTTCGAGCTCCGAGAGCTCGTGCTCCGGCTCAGAGCGCTCGATCGCAGGCGCGCCCACAACAGGCCGCCGGTGCGAGAGATCGCGGGGCCTCCGGCTGGATCCGTTCCGGCGGGAGGTCTACCGCGACGGCCGCTACGTCGCGCTGACCAGGAAGCAGTTCGCGGTGCTCGAGGTCCTCGTCGCGGCCGAAGGCGGTGTCGTCAGCGCCGAGGAGCTGCTGGCGCGAGCGTGGGACGAGTTCGCAGACCCGTTCACGAACGCCGTGCGCATCACCGTCTCGGGACTGCGCAAACGCCTCGGCGAGCCCTGGGTCATCGCCACCGTGGCCGGCGTCGGGTACCGCATCGACACGGGACCCGACAGCGGGCACGCGAGGGAGAAGAGCGTGGATAGAGCTCCCGGCTTGAGCGTTCGCCTCAAGCTCACCCTCAGCTACGCCGGCTTCCTGATGCTCGCCGGCGTCTTGATGCTCGCGGCCGTCTGGGCGGTCGTCCTGCGCTACATACCCGAACGGTGCGCTCTACCACATGCATCCCTCGTGGTGGTTCGTCGTCGACCGCTCCGACCCCCTGCACGGCTTCGGCTCGATCGCTGCGATCGTGCTGGCGTTCCTGCTGGTGTTCGGCCTCGCTGGGAGGGTGGCTTCTCGCCGGCCGCATGCTCGCCCCCCTGACCCGGATCACGGACGCCACCCGCATCGCCGCGAACGGTTCGCTCTCCCACCGGATCCAGCTGCCGGGCCGCAACGACGAGTTCCGCGAGCTCGCCGACGCCTTCGACACCATGCTCGCCCGGCTCGAAGCGCACATCGCCGAGCAGCAGAGATTCGCAGCCAACGCCTCCCACGAGCTCCGCACCCCGCTGGCGATCACCCAGACGCTGCTCGACGTCGCCCGCAACGATCCGAACCGCGACACCGACGAGCTCGTCGACCGCCTCCACGCCGTCAACACCCGGGCGATCGACCTCACCGAGGCGCTGCTCCTGCTGAGCCGCGCCGACCAGCGGTCCTTCACCCCGGAGCCCGTCGACCTGTCCCTGATCGCGGAAGAAGCGACCGAGACGCTCCTCCCCCTCGCAGAGCAACGCGGCCTCACCATCGAGACCTCCGGCGACTCTGACGCCCACCACTCGGCTCACACGCGCTCCTGCTGCAGCTGACCACGAACCTCGTGCAGAACGCGATCGTCCACAACCTGCCCGAGCACGGCAACGTGTGGGTCACGACCAGCGTTCACCCCGAAGAGTGTGGTGCTCACCGTCGAGAACACCGGCGAGAAGCTCACCCCGCAGCTGGTTGCCACGCTTGCCGAGCCGTTTCTTCGCGGCGCCAAACGCATCCGCACCGACCACGCAGGTGTCGGCCTCGGCCTGGCAATCGTCAAGAGCATCACCCAGGCACACGACGGAACCCTCACCCTCACCCCCCGCGCCGCCGGCGGGCTCCGCGTCACCGTAACGCTCCCGCCCGCCGTTCGCGAGCACGCGAACGGCTTGGGGTCGGGTCTCCGAAACACACACCGGGCTGCCGAGGGGCATCCAGGGCAGGTCGAGGACGGAGTCGACAAGAGCCTCGAAGACGCATAGATCCGCGGAAAGGAAGCCGGGAGCTCGGCTCCTCGTCGCAGACGAGGTCCTCCATGGCCGGGGAGGTCGACGGTTCCGAGTACGTGGCTCGTCTCCAAGCTCCCGGCAACCCGGGCGTGGGACCTTCGAGTTCCCGACGCGCTGGTCACTCACCCGCCGGGTGCGCCCGGCATGCCCCTGGTCAGCCGTGCTCGAGAAGCGCCGACCGGATCGCGTCGTCGAAGGTTGTGCGTTGAACCCCGACGAGGTCCCAGATTCGATCGTCGCGTGCGACGGTCGGGACGCGAAGTCCCTCGACGAGGGGCCGCGCAACCGCCACGCTCGCAGGCGTGACGAGGTACAGCCACAGCGACGAGAGCCGCGGCGTCAAGAACGGGACCTCGACCAGGAGCGGATGCCTACCGCGCATGCGTGCGACCCGTTCCATCATCGTCCGGTAGGTCATCACCTCGGGGCCGCCGACATCGAAGGTCTCGTCGTAGGCGACCTCGTTGCCGCACACGCCGACGAGGACCGCGAGCACGTCGGCGACCGCGACCGGCTGCGTCTCGACCGACACCCACCGCGGGCAGATCATGATCGGAAGCCGGTCGACGAGCGCGAGGATCGTCTCGAACGCCACGCTGCCGGCGCCGACGATCATCGCGGCCTGCAGCGTCGTCACAGGAACCGGGCCGGCCTCGAGAATCGTCGCCGTCTCGGCCCTGCTGCGCAGATGCGGCGAGAGCTCAGCCGCTCTCGCCGAGCCCGCCGAGGTAGACGATCTGTGCCGCGCCGGCCGCCGCCGCGCCGGCCGCGACCGCGGTTGCGGCAGCGCGATCCCGCGCCTCGAAGTCGCCGCTGCCGAGAGAGTGCACGAGGTGGTAGACGACCTCGGCCCCGCCGAGCGCGCGGCGCATCGCGGGGGCATCGGTCGCATCGGCGGCAATCCACTCGACCCCGTCCTCGACGCTCGCGGCGGGCCTCCTTGCCACGCCGACCACCTCATGATCCGCCGAGAGCGCCCGCACGAGCGGACGTCCGATCGTGCCGGTCGCCCCGACGACGGCAACCCTCACTCGGCCCGCCCGTTGCGCGCGACCAGCGCCAAGAAATCGCCTGCCGACCAGATCGTGGGACACAAGCTCGAGCCGCCACAACGGCCCACGCAGCAACGGAGCGAAACCCTTCGACCTCGACGGCCGCATACACGCCGTTGGCCCGCCACGCAATCGTCCCGCCCGGCCGGCGTGCCATCAACCCGCCAAGGATCACGCGACGGCCGCCCAGGAGCGGACCGAAACGCAAGAAGACCGGCCAAACACCCAGCAAGCGAACGGCGCTTCCCGAGAACCGCACCAGACCGAGCGTCGCCCGCCGAGTCGCATCCCAATACAACTGCTCGAGCCGCACACCATCGAGCACCACCCCCACAGGCGCACGTTGCGTCGTATCGACCGTCCCGTCCTCGTGCTCGACGCTGACGCTCTCCATGCGTGAAAGACGCTACCGTCCAGCTCACGGCCTAGGGGCGCGCGCCCGGGCGACCGTGCAGACACGATCGTCAACGCCGTGGGCGCCTCCACGCTCTTTCGAGGCGACCGCCCGCCTTATCCGCTCACCACTCACTCACTCACTCATCATCACTCACTCACTCACTCACTCACTCACTCGCCGACGACGGACGGCCGCCCTGTCGGCTGGCCGACGCCCGATCTCGCTTCGGTGAGCGGGAACGTTCGACGTCCCGCGAGCCCACGTAGGCTCAGGGTGCGAACACTCGTCTCGCGACCCGCTGTGTAAGCCTCGAGCTATCCGTTGGCCGACGCGAGGTCATGCGCGTCGGGGACGGCGTGAGCGGCCGCTTTCGCTTGTCTGGGCCGATTTGCAACCGTTGACGGAGGGAGGCGGGTGGATCAGTACGAAGTGGACGGCTGATGCTTCGCGCCGGCCGGGGGCAGTGCGCCGGCCGACGCTCGGGCTGCTCGCGCTCGCGCTCGGCGGCTTCGCGATCGGGACGACGGAGTTCGCGACGCTCGGCGTCCTGCCTGACATTGCGTCCAACCTCCACACCTCGATCGTCAGGGCGGGCCATCTCGTCTCCCTGTACGCGCTCGGTGTCGTGGTCGGGGCGCCGCTGTTCGCCGTGCTGGGCGCCCACCTCGATCGCAAGCGGCTCCTTGTCGGGCTCATGTGCGTCTTTGCGACGTGCAACCTGGCCTCCGCGTTCGCGCCGTCGATCGGGTTCCTCGTCCTCGCGCGGTTTGCGAGCGGACTGCCGCACGGCGCCTACTTCGGCGTCGGCTCGGTCGTGGCGGCGTCACTGGTCGAGCCTTCCAGGCGCGGGCACGCGATCGCGATGTTGATTGGCGGGCTCACCGTCTCCAACGTCGATCGGTGTCCCGCTCGCGACGCTGCTCGGGCAGCACTTCGGCTGGCGTGCGGTCTACGTTGTCGTCAGCGTGCTCGCGGCGCTGACTGCGCTGTCGTGTCTGCCGGCTCGTGCCCGGACCGACCGGTCTCGGGAGAGACGGCGATGCGCCGCGAGCTCGGTGCGCTGAAGCGCCTCGCACGTCTGGCTCGCGTTGCTGACCGGCGCGATCGGATTCGGCGGCTTCTTCGCCGTCTACAGCTACGTCGCGCCGATCATGGAGCATGTCGCCGGCGTGCCGCGGTCGGGTATCCCGATCGTCCTCGCGCTCTTCGGCATCGGCATGACTGTCGGCAACTTCGCCGGCGGTCGGATCGCCGACCACTCCGTCAACGCGGCGATCCTCGGCGGGTTCGCGGCAACGATCGCCGTACTCGCGCTGTTCACCGTCGCGGTCCACGAGGAGATCGCGGCCGTCCTCGTGTTGATGCTGCTCGGCGTGACCCCGTCGATCATCGTTCCGGGCCTGCAGACCGGACTGATGGACGTCTCCGCCGACGCGCAATCGCTCGCCGCGGCACTCAACCATTCCGCGCTGAACATCGCCAACTCGCTTGGGGCATGGCTCGGAGGGCGTCGTGATCGCCGCCGGCTACGGGTACACCTCGACCGCCTGGGTCGGCGTCGGACTCGCCTGCGGCGGGCTCACGATCGCCGCTGTCACGATCGTGATCGGGCGCGAGCCCCGCACCGGCGAACCGCGGTGAAGCCGGACCCGAACCCGGCGAGAGCTCGAAAACTCGAGCGGAGCGAGCACGATCGATCGGGCACCGGAGAATCCGAACGCCGAGCGGAGCGCGCCCTCGTCACCTGATTGCCCACTGGTGATCGTTCTCGACGCGGATCGCGGGTGAGCTCTTAAGATCACGAATCGAAATGGGCGTCCCTGTCCGAGGGCGCCGGGAACGACGCTCATTTTGATTCGTGCTCTAACTGGGTATCCAATCTGCATGGCCGATCCACAGAACGCTGCGGCAGAGCTCGCAGGCCGTCGAGCTCCACGCTGGGAGCGTTACGTTGGCTGGGCCCTCGCCGTCGTTCTCTGGGCGATTGCGTCCGACGGCCGAATCCTTCTGGCCTTTCTAAGCGCTGTCGCCGCGGCCGTTCTACGCTGCAGCTATGTCGTCGTCGGGAGTTGGGGGACCGGGCGTGCAACGTTCTGGTCGGCCTGGTTCTTCGCCGTTGCTGCGGTGTGCGAGCTCGCCTGGCTGCTCGCGACCTAGTCAACCTGGCGGCCTGGGCAACCTGGCGACCTGGGCAACCTCGCGACCTGGGCAACCTCGCGACCTGGGTAACCTCGCGACCTGGGCAACTTTGAAAACCAGGCATCCACTGTCGCGAATGGGTGCGCTTCAGGCGGCGGGAAGCTTCTTGGCCACCGGGCTTGGCTCGGACGTCGCTTGGCGATCCCATCCGCAGGCAGCGGCCGGCAGCGGAGCTACCACCACGTGAGGAGGCCCGCTTGAGCCTTCCATGCGCGGGAACACGTCGTTGAAGGCGCGCCTCGGCCCACGTACCGTCACGATTGGGCATGGGGAGGTACAGCTCGAGCCGGTCGTCCCATCCGACGCGGCCGGGTTCCTCGAACTACTCGAGGACGACGATGTGGCGTCGTTCACGCCTCTCCGCCGAGGAGGGGGCTGCCCTACGTGGAGCAACTCCTCGACCGTTACTCGAAGGGCTGGAGCAACGGGACCTCGGCCGACTTCGCAATCCGCTCGGCAAAGGACGCCCGCTTCTTGGGCTATGCCGGCCTCGTCCGGCTCGACCTCGACGCCCGGCAGACCGAGCTTGGGTACATGGTCAGTCCGCACGCTCGGAATCGAGGTGTCGCAACGAGCGCAGTGAGCGGACTTACGGACTGGGCGTTTTCTCGGCTCGATCTGATTCGAATCGAGCTGCGGATCAGCCACGACAACCTCGCCTCGCTGAAGGTTGCCGAACGCTGCGGCTACACACACGAAGGTGTTCTGCGAAGCGTTCACGGCAAGGACGGTCACCGCACCGACCTCTCGATCTGGTCGCGCCTCTCCACCGACTGAAAGCGGCGGCGTTCGATCGGGCTCGAACCGCCACCGATGTGCTCTGACAGCGAGACCACGGACATAGGCGCAATCGGCGCCCGCCCGACCTCTAGGACACGATCGCCCTGAGCTCGTCCAGCGACTCGTGCATCAGGCGTCCGAAGGCATCGGGGTCGTCCTGTCCGACCCACGCCGCGAAGCCGATCTGAAAGACGGTGACACCGGTCTGCGCGGCCAGGAGGGCCGCCGGGTCCGGGACTCCTCTGTCGCGCAGCGCCGCCGCGACGGCGTCGGTCAGCTTCGCGAGCTTGATCAGCTCGCGCTCCTGCAGCTCCGGGTTCGCAGCGACGATCCGGGCGCGGACCCTGGCAAAAGGGTGGCGCTGCTCGAAGAGCTCGGCGACCGCGTCGAGGCCCGCGGCGACAGCGGCGAGGGCCCCGGCGTCCGCCGGGGCGGCGGCGACCGCGCCGACGAATCGCCGCTCGAGCTCTTCGGAGCCGCTGAACAGCACCTCCCGCTTGTCAGTGAAGTACCGAAAGAAGGTGCGCTTGGTCAGGCCTGCGTGCTCGGCGATCTGCGCGACCGTGGTCGCGTCGTAACCGCGTTCGGCGAAGAGGGCGATGGCCGCCTCGATCAGGCGGCCGGCGGCGTCTGGTTGCCAGCGCGTCATCCCTTCGAGGGTAGTTGATGACACCAGGTGTCGTGGGGGCTGCTATGGTGATGACACCAAGTGACATAGTCTCACCGTCACGGACTTCCCATCGAACTGGAGAACCTCATGCGCGTACTCGTCACCGGTGCGTCCGGACACATCGGATCTGCCGTCATCCCCGAGCTCCTGTCCCACGGTCATCAGGTCACCGGCCTGGCCCGGTCCGACTCCTCTGCCGTGGTGGTCGAGGCACTTGGCGCAGAGGCTCGCCGCGGCGAGCTCTCAGATTTGGACGGACTGGCCGGCGCCGCGCGCGAGCACGACGGCGTCATCCACCTGGCCTTCGACCACGGAATGATGCGCTCCGGCCGGTGGGAGGAGGCAGCCGAGAACGAACTGGCCGCGGTCAAGGCGATCGGCGAGGCGCTTGCCGGTAGTGGCAAGCCGCTTGTGACCACGTCTGGAACGCTGATGCTGGCGCTGTCGGGGATCAAGGATCGCGCAGGCACAGAGACCGACGTCGTGCCGGCCGGCCCGCGTGCCGAGAGCGAGAACCACGTGATCGGGCTCGCCGGGCGAGGGGTGCGCTCAGCCGTGATCCGGCTCGCACCGATGGTCCATTCGGACCTGGACAAGCACGGGTTCACCCCTGCGCTGATCGCCTTCGCACGCGAGCACGCCGCGGCGGCATACGTCGGCGAGGGCGCGAACCGCTGGCCCGCCGCGCACACTCGCGACATCGGTGTGCTCTACCGGCTGGCGCTCGAGCAGGCCGCGGCCGGCACCCGCCTGCACGGAGTGGGGGACGAGGCGATCCCGTTCAAGACGGTTGCAGAGACGATCGCCGCCAAGCTCGGCGTGCCGGCCAAGAGCGTCAGCGCCGAGGAGGCACCGGAGTACCTGGGGTACCTCGCCGCCTTCTCGCAGCTTGACGGGCCCGTATCCAGCGTCGGTACCCGCCGGCTGCTGGGCTGGGAGCCGACCCATCCCGGGTGGGTCGACGACGTCCAGGAAGGCCACTACTTCGAATAGCCAACGACACCACGTCCGCGCTCGACCGCCAGGTCGTACGTGGGTGTAGCGATGGGGGCTACCTGGAGGAGCTCACCGAGGCGCCGTCACCCGGTTGGGCGGCTGGTCGTTCCGCCTTCGGCCTCGCCCTTCCCCGTGACGGGATGCTCCGACTCTTCGTACCAGTAGTGCGTGGGCTGCGGAACCTCCGCCGCAACCGGGTGCGGTTGTGGCGCTCGACCCGTCCGGAACGGAAGCTCGGAGACATACGAAACCTGTGTGTACTGGCCAAGCAACGCCGTCTCCTTCGGGGTCAGCGACGCCCGGTCCGTGTTCTTCTTCCAGAAGCGCAGCCTCCGGCGCTGCTCAGGGCCTCCAGCCGTCATCCGTTCCGACTCGGGCCGCTCATCCGCGTCGTCGCGCGTGGCTCTTTCATCGCGCATGTCTCCTTCGTCCCGCATGGTTCCTCCTGTTCCTCCGGTTTCTCGAGTTCCTTCAGGTTCCCGGCTCGGCCACATGGCTGGGCGATCGTGGCTCCCGTCATCGGGTCCATCGACACGGGAAGCAGACGTGAGCGCCGCGGAAACCCACAGCCGCGATCGGTAGATATACGGTCCGATCGGTCTCCGCTCCGGACGACTCGTTCTTGAAACGACAAGGAGAACGTGATGAGTCCGAAGGTGAAGGGCGGAATGTGGGACGACGGCGGCAGGCCCCTCGTGATCCCTGTCGAGGCCCAGGTGCCCGAGGTTTCGGGTGCCTCAGCCGATGGTCGCGAGTTCGCAACCATCGGCTATCAGCTGCGCCTGATGAGGCAGTTCCGCGGCCTGACCCTGCGTGCCCTGGGGGAGAGTTGCGGCGGGATCGGGGAGCTGACGGAGGCCGCCATCTCCCGGATCGAGACCGGCGAGCGGCAACCGAGGCTGTCGACGATCGAGGTGCTCTCGGTCGGCCTCGGCTGCAAGTTCACGATCGCCCACGGGATCACCTGGATCGATGAGCTAGACCCTCTGTGAGCCGTTGCTCGTCCGGGACCGCGCTGGCGGAGACGCCCGCTCAGTGATTTCTGATCGACCGTGCCGTCGCAAGCGCGGGGCGGATCGCGTGTCCCGTGAGGCCGGTGGTAGGGATCGCGTAGGTCGCAAGCTCGCGGCGATCGGGCCAGAGCCGGTTTAGCTGTGCGTTGTTGCGGCTGGCGCACGAATCGAAGAACGACGCCTCGGACTGGTGGAACAGCTCGAGCATGTCGAGCTCGAGCAACATGCCCGGCGAATAGGACGAGAACGATTCGTCGTAGGCCTGCCTGACGCCGAAGATCGTGTCGCCGGCGATCAGATTGCATTTGGCAGCGAGTGTTGCCCCGGAGGCGCGGAGCTCGAGCAGCTGAAGACGCCCGAGCTGGGCAAATCCCCGGCACATCTCCTTGAAGAACGCAACATGGCCCGGATCGGAGCCGAGAGCGGTGCCCTGGCGTCCTTTCCAGCCAGAGCTCTCCAGTGCGAGGAATCGCTCGTAGGCGTCGTCCTCGCTGCTCGAGTCGACCGTGCGGATCTCTTCGCCTGAGGCTTCGGCCAGCTTGCGCCGTTGCCGGCGCAACTCGCTGCGACGCGACGAGCCGAGCGTCTCCTCGAAGTAGGTTGGCTCGGGCCGCCGGCGAATCGCCGCTCGCGTGAAACGCTCGAACAGGAGCGCTGCCGGTGCCAACCGCTCGAGCCCGCGCGTGAGGCTCGCACCCAGGCCGCGGTCCTCGCCGACCAACTCGAGCGCAACGAACTTTGCGCGCCGGTCGAGGCGGCGCATGCCGTCGAGCAGCACCGCCAGGCACTCGTCGGGATGGTCGGAGGAGATCAGAGGCGTCCCCAGTGGCCCGTCGAGGCCCTGTCCGCGCCAGGTCGATAGCGATCGGACCGGGATGCGATGCCACCGGGCGGCCAGATGGATGGGCACACACGCATGCCATCCCGCGTGGTCTTGCACGACGACCAGCTTCACGTGCGACAACATGCCGAGGCCTCGCGCCAGGGGCAGCACGTATTCCGGCTCGAAGAACGGATTCGGCGCCGTTGCCCTCCCTGCGAGCTCGTGCCAGCGATCGAGGTCCAGCCCCGAGAGAGCCTCGAGATCGAGTAATTCAGCCCGCACGGACGGCAGTATCGTCGCCGCCCGGCCCGCATTTGGTTACGGGCATGTTTCGATGTCTCCGGGCAGTCGTCCGAGACCGGAAACAACACGGCCCACCGTGATCGGAAGTCGGCGCTGCTCGAGCGGTTGGATCGCGCCGGCGAGGCCGACCAACGTCGTCTCTTGAGCCGCGATCAGATCGCCCGAGGAGACGAGGCCCAGGTCGGTCCTTGACAAAGGTTCGCATGAGCCTCCTCTGGAGACGTGGGGGTGACCGGACGCCCTCGGAGCCGCCTGGGCCCGAGCGACGAGCACCGTAACCGAGCCCTAACAGTCAATAATCGTTGTGGCGCCGAACCCTTCGGCCTCTTCTGCCGAATCGAAGTCCTGCCCGGGAAGGGGGCCTACTCGAGAGGTTCGGGCGCCGGGCTGAACGCCTTTGGTCCGGCCTGTGACCGACCTGGACCGGCAGCTCTCAGGTGCGAGGCCGGTTGCCGGCGGCCCGAAGGGTGCCCTGATGAACCGCCCGCGACGCCTGTAAAACACTCTCCTCGTGTTCTCATCTTGTGGATCTAATGTGAGAGCGACCTCGCTGCGGATGTAGAAGCATCACTCGACGTTGAACCGGACCAGTAACCACCATCGATCGCCCTCGACCGCAGCTGTCGAGCAGCTGCCCTCCGACGCTCGAGTGCCGGTACTCGGCCGCTTCTTCCCGTCGCCGGTTGCCGCCAAGGTCCCCGAGGTCATCTTCCTCTTCTGGGTGGTGAAGATCCTCACGACCGCCGGCGGCGAAGCAACCTCCGATTACCTGAAGACCTTCGGCAACTTCAAGGGCGGCGGCGCCGAGCTCGTGCTCTTTGTCGTCGGGCTCGTGCTGCAGTTCGCAACCCGCCGGTATAGCGCCTTCGCCTACTGGTTCTTCGCCTATGCGATTGCCGTGATCGGAACCGGCGTCTCGGACTTTCTCCACCTCGACGCGGGCATCCCCTATGCCGGGACGACGCTTCTCTGGCTGGCCGTGCTGCTGTTCATCTTCTTCGTCTGGTACCGGCGCGAGGGGACGCTCTCGATCCACAGCATCACCTCTCAGCGACGGGAGGCCTTCTACTGGGCGACCGTCTTCGCAACGTTCGCCCTCGGCACCGCGCTCGGCGACTACACGGCGACCTCGCTCAACCTCGGTTACCTCGACTCGGCCGTCCTCTTCACGGTGGTGATCTTCGTTCCGGCGCTCGCGCGCTGGCGCCTGGGCCTGAACGGCATCGCCGCGTTCTGGATGTCCTACGTCGTTACGCGTCCCCTCGGCGCGTCCTACGCCGACTACATCAGCAAGCCTGTGCGTCTCACCGGCCGTAACTTCGGGGACGGGCCGACCGCTGCCGTCTTTGCCGTCGCGGTCCTCGTCCTCGTCGTGTACCTGGCGATCGCACGTCCCGATCTCCAGCGGCCTCGCAGCGCGTCCGTGGTCGACCAGCACCCTTCGAGAGCCCCGGCGGGCATCGGCGCAGCCGAGCTCGAAGTCGACTAGCTCGAATCCGGTTCGTCGACGAAGCGGGTGCCGTCGTGGCCTCCGTTGCGCTCGTAGCATCGGTGCCCGGGCACCAGCGCCTCGCCCGGCGAAAAGCAGCTTGGCTCGCGCCGACTCGGCGTATTAGCTTTGTTGCGATCCACGGACCGACTAAGGGAGGTCGATATGCGCAGCACCACTGTCCAGGGTGGGACAGCCATCAACACGCACGGCCGGCCCGCCTCGGTCATCGAGCTGCTCACGGTCACGGATCCCACGGCAGCCGGAGAAGTCATCGGGGGCCGAAGGTGAGCCTCCTCGGCAGGCGTTCCGAGGCCGGTGCGGCACTTCCGGTCGAGGGTCGCCTACCGGGCTTCGAGCGGGCAACCGGCTGGCTCAACTCGGCACCCCTCACGGAGGCCGATCTCCGTGGGAAGGTCGTCCTGGCCGATTTCTGGACGTACACCTGCATCAACTGGCTCAGGACGCTCGGCTATGTCCGCGCCTGGGCCGAGAAGTACGAGGGCCGGGGCCTCGTCGTCGTCGGCGTTCACACGCCGGAGTTCCCGTTCGAGCAGGACCCCGACAACGTTCGCGAGGCTGCGAAGGACCTGAACGTCGAGTACCCCGTGGCACTCGACCCCGGCTACGCGGTCTGGGACGATTTCGCCAACAGGTATTGGCCCGCCGTGTACATCGCCGACGCGGAAGGCCGCATTCGGCATCACCAGTTCGGCGAAGGCGGTTACGAGCAATGCGAGAGGATCATCCAGCGGCTGCTCCGCGAGGCGGGGAACGAAGGCATCGGAGGCGATCTCGTCTCCGTCGATCCGGCTGGGGTCGAAGCGCAGGCGGACTGGGCGAACCTGAAATCTCCCGAGACGTACCTCGGCGATCGGCAACGCCGGGGGTTTGCGTCGCTTGGCGGCGAGGAGGGCGGCGGCTCCCGGGCGTATCTCGTGCCGGACGGGCTGAAGCTCAACTCCTGGGGCCTCGGAGGCAACTGGACGGTCGAGGGGCGCGTCGCCGTTCTCGACCAGGCCAACGGCCAAATCGTGTTTCGCTTTCACGCGCGGGATGTCAACCTTGTGTTGCGGTCTCGGAGCCACGAGACCTCCGTGCCGTTTCGCGTGCTCGTCGATGGGGCTCCTCCCGGAGTCGATCATGGCCTGGACGTCGACGAAGAGGGGCGTGGGACGCTGGTCCAACCCCGGCTCTATCAGCTGATCCGCCAGCGAGGAGCGATCGCCGACCGGACGTTCGAGATCACGTTCCTCGCTCCGGGTGTCGAGGCCTACGTGTTCACGTTCGGCTAGGTAAACAGTCCTGCCGGGTAAGCCGGTGGCTGGGTAACCCCCGGTCTCGATAGCCCCCTAGTCTCGATAGCCCAGGGCCTCATCCACCAGCCCTGGGCCTCATCCATCGGCGTCAGGCCAAGCGAGCTCGGCGCTATCTCGGCAAGCCACCTGGGCTTCGGCGATGCCAACGGTACGGGGTCGTGGTGCCGACCTTCACGAGCCCGGATCGTTCGAGGACCGGCCGCGAATACTCCGTCGCGTCGCTATGGATGAGAGTCTTGCCCAGCCCGAGGGCGGAGCGGGCTCGAGCCGCAGTGAGTGCTCGGTAGATGCCTTGCCCGCGCCAGGCTTCGTGCGTCGCGCCTCCCCAGAGGCCCGCAAAGTCGGTCCCGTTCACCGGCTCGAGGCGGCCTGCGCCCACGACCTGGCCGTCGGCCTCCGCCACCCACAGCTCCATGCCGTCCTCGAGCACCAGCCGATCCAGGAGCGACTTGGAGCTCATCGCGATCTCGTCCGGAACGTCGTCACCGAAGACAGCGCTCTGCATCGCCGTCATGGCGTAGACGTCAGCTTCCGCGGTCACACGCCGGAGCGTGACGCCGGCCGGTAACGGAACCTCGAGGTCGAGCATCCGCGTGCGGCCGATCATGATCGACTCCGGCTCGTCGGGCTCGAACCCGTTGGTGATGAGCGCCTCGTGCAGGCCGGGGGCACGGTCGTGACCTCGGGTCTTCCATTCGACTCGTGTGATCTCCGGGTCTCCCCGGTAGTGATCGAGGGCCCGGCTCACCAGGCCGGCCACCGCCGCGGCGTCAGCGTCGCCGAGGTCTCGATACGTCACAAAGCCCCGGCCGCCGGCGAAGGTGACTAGGCGCAAAGGGCCCAGGCAGGTCACCGCGATCGCACTCCGGATCTCGGCGTCGGTTCGCAGCTGGTCGTCGTAAGCGAGCAGCCACTTCGGCGCATCGGTCATCTCGGCGAAGGGTGGCAGCTCGAAGGCCCGCCTGCCAACGCGAGACCGGCAACTCGGTTGCTAGGCGATGCGGCGGTGCGTCCACCAGCCCGCCGCGAGCACGAGCAGGACGCCGATGCCGGCGACGATCCCGAACTCGATCCCCTGGAGCTCCCAGAAGCGACTCGCGGGCTGGTACACGGCGGTCATGTACACGTGCGTGCCGGGAGGGTGTGGTTGCCCGCAAATGCTCGTGTGCGACAGGGGGCCGCTGGAAGTTCGGATACAGGGGCCCGCGGGCAGCGCGAGCCGGTGCCCGGTCTTGTTGCTGGCGAACTGGTTGATCACGAGCGCCTGGTTCAAGTTCGGCCCGGCCCGGTTTTGCTCGAGCCACGTCGCCGTGACAGGCGAGAGGAGACGCTGCCGTAGCCAGCTGTCCATGAACGAGCGTCCCACGACGTAGACGACGAACGCGACGAGCAGCGCCGGAACCGCTCGCCGCCACAGCGCCCCGATCGCGACCGCGACCCCGAACACGAACAGCGCGTAGGCGAAGGGGACGATCCCCTCGATGTCGTAGACGCTTGTGGTCAGGCGGCCGTTCAGGTGGTCGATCGGCGAGCGCGACCACGTCGCGAGGGCCACCAGGCAGCCGGTGACCGCGATCAACGCAACCACGGCCAGGAGCAGCTTCGTGACGATCCACCGGCGCCGGGTGATGCTCTGTGTCCAGTAGAGGCGGTAGGTGCCGTTGTCGAGGTCGAGCACGAACGGGGCCGCGAGCAGGAGCGCCGCCAGCGCCGGAATCAGCGACGACCAGGTGAAGAGCAGGTTCAGGCTGTTGAAGCGCACCAGGAACGAGCCGACCGAGAGGCCGCAGACGGCCTGATTGGTGTTTCCGGAGCAGGCAGAAAGGCCCTCGTGCGAGTAGACGGACGCCATGTGGATGCCCGCGGGGATCGCAACCGCGGCCAGCAGGACGAGCATTGCGGCGACGATCAGCGTCTCGACTCGCTGCTGGCGCCAGCCCACCCAGATCATCGCGCTGCCGCCATCGGTCGCTCGGTGCGCCTCGGCGCATCTGTCTGGCCGAGATAGGCAAGCACGATCTCCTCGAGGTCGACCTCGTGCAGCTCCCAGCTTGCGTCGTAGACGTGCCCGTCCGCGCGCACGAGGAGCGTCGACTGCCGCTCCGTGTGGCTCTCCCGGATCACCTGGTGGACCCGCGCGACCCCGGCTGGATCGGTGCGGGGGCCGGTGAGCAGCCGGTGGCTCGCGACGATTTCCTCGATCGGCCCGACCAGCTGCGTCCGTCCTCTGGCGAGGATGATCAGCCGGTCGCAGATGCGCTCGAGGTCGGCGACGATATGCGAGGAGAGGATCACCGTCATTCCGGAATCGGAGACCGCCTGCAGCACTCCGGTGAGGAACTCGCGCCGCGCCAGCGGATCGAGCGACGCGACCGGCTCGTCGAGCAACAGCAGCTCCGGTCGCTTTGCCAGTGCAAGCGTGAGCGCGACCTGGGCTTGCTGGCCTCCCGAAAGCGTGCCCGTCTTCTGTCGGTGCGAGAGGCCGAGCTCTTCGATCCGCCGTTCGGCAATCGCGTCGTCCCAGCTCGGATTCAGCTCCCGGCCGAGCTTGAGCGTCTCCCCGATCGTGAACCGGCGAGGCAGGGGATGGTCTTGAGCAACGAAGCCGATCCTCGGTAGCACCTCCAACGGTTCCTTCCGAGGGTCATGCCCGAGGACGCGGATCGTGCCGGTGGTCGGGTCGATCAGCCCGACGGCGAGCTGCAGGAGCGTCGTCTTGCCGGCGCCGTTCTGGCCGACGAGGGCGGTCACGGACCCCGCTGGGATCGTCAGGCCGCAGTCGTGAAGTGCCCAGGTGGAGCCGTAGCGCCGTCCCAGCCCCTTCGCCTCGAGGGCGGGCGTCTCGCTCGTCCCCCCGACGAGACTCATCGCACCGTTGAGGCTCATGCCACCCTCGACATCGAAGGCGGGCGAAGCGTGTCTGCGAACACCGCTGCCATGTTGTCGTCGTCCAGGCCAGCCGCCCTGGCGCGATCGACCCAGCGCTGCAACGACGAGCGAAGCGCCCTCAGATCATCGGGAGGCAACGGCACCTGGCCGGTCGCGATGAACGTGCCGACGCCCCTCCGGCCTTCAACGAGGCCTTCGAGGTCGAGCTCGCGGTAGGCGCGCAGCACGGTGTTGGGGTTGATCGTCAGCATCTCGACGACCTCCTTCACCGTCGGCAGCTGGTCGCCCGGATGCAGAAGGCCGAGCCGCACCGCCTGTCGTACCTGCTGCACGAGCTGCAGGTAGGTCGGAACTCCCGAGCGGGTCTCGAGATGGAACTCGATCACTGTGGCCCTACCTTCATTGGCCCTACCTTCATTGGCTGTCGCTTCATCGGCCGTACCTTTATTCTCTCGTTATCTAGATGACTAGATAAATAGTACTCGAGCGCTCGAGGCCCGTCAAGGACGCGCAGGCTGCTCCGCGGCCGGGCTGTGGCCTACCTCGCACTTCGAGCTCTCTCGCCGGACGCTGCTCCCGTCAGCCACGTCCTGCGGCGCAAGCAAGATGGGCGACCATGGAGATCGATCTCGGTGCGCTCAGATCCGGGTACGAGGCGCTGCATGCGAAGCGGGCGTCCGATCCCTCCGCCGACCACCGCCGGCAGCCCCGGCTCGTCGACTACGACTACCTGGCGCTCACGACCGTTCGCGACGACGTCGAGCAGCTCCTCGCCCGATTGAAAGGGCCGGGACTTGCGCTCGATCTGGGCTCGGGCACGAGCCCGTACCGTGCCTCGATCGAGCGCGCGGGCTTCGAGCTGCGCACGCTCGACGTCACGGACGAGACCGGGCCCGACTACGTGGGGACCGCCGAGAGCACCGGGCTCGAGGACGCGATGTTCGACCTTGTCATCAGCACCCAGGTGCTCGAGCATGTCGAAGATCCGTGGGCGGCCGGACGGGAGATCGCACGCATTCTCCGGCCGGGAGGCCGGGCGGTCCTGACCGTTCCCCACGTCTGGTTCTTTCATCCGCATCCGCACGACTACTGGCGGTTCACGCAAGAGGGAGTCGTTCGGCTTGCGGAGGTGAGCGGGCTCCAGGTGGATGTCCTGCTCGGGCAGGGCGGGAGCGTCGTGGCGCTGTGCCAGATCGTCAATTTCCTTGCCTACGGGCTGCTGGGGAGAGTGGGTGCGCCGGTCTACGCGGTGCTGAACACGCTTGCCCGCGCGGACGCACGAGTACCCAACGAGCTCTTCTGCCTCAACTTCGCCTGCCTCGCGCACCTGCCCGAGCGCTAGGCGGCGACCTTGGCGCGGCTCAGACGAGCGCGCGGGCGCGCACCAGTAGCGCCGCCTCGGCCGAGGACTCGCGCTCCCGCGAGGCCTCGCTCCATGCCTCGTTCGCAGCCAGGGACGCGTCCAGCCCCGCGAGCATGGCGTCGATTGCCGCTTCCGACGAGGATCCGATCTGTAGGCGCGAGGCTGCGGATGCCGCCGGGTCGAGTGCAGCCCGGAGCGTCTCCTCGTCGAGCTCGACGGGCCGGCCGATCGTGGCTTGGGCGGCGGCAGAGACTCGCGCCGGCGTCAGTGCCGACGGGGACTCTCCGGCGTCGACGAGCTCGCGCACGGCCCGGCCGACGACCTTGTGCGCACTGCGGTAATCGAGGCCGCCTTCGAGGGCGAGGACATCGGCGACGTCGGCCGCCGTCACGAAGCTCTCGCGCGCGATCTGCTCGAATCGCTCGGGCCTCAACTCGATCCCGTCGAGGACGGATGCGGTCAGACGGGCGATCGCAACCGCCTCCTCGAGCGCGCGCGGAACCGTGCCGTTCAGGAGATGGAAGTGATCCGTGCGCGCCGACCCTGTGTGCAAGACCGCGAGTGCGGCGGCCATGTCGCCCGCAGCCTGGCCCGCCTGCGTGCGGATTGCGGCGAGGGCGTAGGGGTTCTTCTTCTGGGGCATGAGCGCGCTTGCCCGGCTGTGGGCGTCGGCGAGCTCGACCAGCCCGAACTCCTGGCTCGCGTAGATCTCGAAGTCCTGCCCGATCTGGCTCTGATGGGTGGCCGCGATGGCGAGCGTGGCAAGCAGCTCGACATAGACGTCGGCCTGCCAGGCCGCATCCTTGGTGTGCTCGATCATCCCGTCACAGCCCAGGAGGTCGGCAAGGCGCGTTCGGTCGAGCGCCCAGCGCGAGCCGGCGCTACCACCCGCGCCGGCGACGCTTTCCCCGAGGGCGGCGTACGAGGCCCGCGCACGGGCGGCGTCCCGGAGCGCCGGGTACGCGTAGGCCAGCAGCAGATGCCCGACGGTTGTGGGCTGGGCCGGCTGCAGATAGGTGTAATCGGTCGCGAGGGCGCTCCGGGTCGTGCGCGCGTGCCGAGCGAGTGCCGCGGCCTGGTCGGTGAGCGCGTCGTGCAGCTCGCGCGTGGCGGTTCGCGCCGTCAAGCGGAGCCCGACGCGGAAAGCCTCGCGACGCGGACGGCCCGCGCTCAGCCATCCCGCCGCCGAACGGCCGACGAGCCGCTCGAGCTCGGCCTCCCGTGCATTGAAGGCGTCGCCGAGGGAGGGGTCCCACGGAAACTCCGCTCCCGGGATCGCGTGCAGCTCGAGCAGGCCCCGCACGAGCGCACTCGCCTCCTCGCCTCCGAGATCTCCACCCTCGATGAGAGCAACCGCGTGCGCGAGGTCCGCGAGCGACAAGCCGCGAGCCAGGCGGGGCCCGTGCGCGCTCTCGGCAGCGTAGGCCGCCGCGACCAGCTCACCTGCAGCACCGCCACGCAGGCGGCCGCCGCGGCCGAGCTCGTCCGTCTCCGTCATGGTACGGAGACTAGAGAACTCGGCACGCCCGGACCGATTCGGACTGGACGAGGACAGCGCTCCCGCCGGCCGTCTGCGTCGTCCGGCGCTATCGTCAGAGGAGGGTGATTGGCCCGTGGCCGAATGCACGCCGCCAAATGCCTGAACGCCGAATGCCCGAACGCCGCATGCCAGCGAACCAGCCAGCGAACGCCGAGACCCAGGGTGGGCAGGGCAGGGGGGCGCGGCGCCCGAACGCGCTCGGCCGGTGGAAATGGGCGATCTGGGCTGCGGCGCTCCTCGGAGGGCTCGGGATCGGCGCCGGTATCCATCTGCTCAAGGGCACGAGCTCCAAAGCTCAAGGCAGCTCGAGTGCGGTCGTCCAGACCTGGGCGGCGGGCGCGAGGCGGGCTCCGGCGTTCTCGCTGGTCGACCAGGACGGCAAAACGGTGTCGCTCGCGGGATTTCGGGGCCGGCCCGTTCTGATCACGTTCATCGACCCTCTGTGCCGCAACTTCTGCCCGCGCGAGGCGAGCGTGCTGAGCACTGCGGTGAAGCAGCTCGGGGCCGTTCATCCGGCGATCGTCGCGGTGAGTGTCGACCCCTGGGCCGACACCGCGAAGAACTTCCGCCAGGACGCGCTCCACTGGAACCTGGCGCCCGGCTGGCAGTGGGGAACCGGAACGGATGCAAGACTCACGTCCGTCTGGAAGAGCTACGACGTCGGCGTGCTCGTGACCAAGAAGACGATTGCGGGGATCACGGTGCGCTACATCACGCACACCGGCGCCGCCTACCTCATCGATGCATCGGGGAACGAGCGGGCGCTCTTCCTCTACCCGTTCAAAGCGGAGGACGTGGTCGACGCCGCAAAGACCGCTCTCGGCAGCAGCGCCTAACGCCCCGGCGCCCGGCCGAACGCCGGTGCCGAGCCGGCCAAAATCGCGAAAATCCGGGCCTCTTCGTGTAAGGTGAGCCTTACATCGGGTGGTCGACCGGCTGCCCCGAGAGCGTGAAAGGCCCGAATGCGTCGACTCCTGGCAATGGCGGCAACGCTTGCGGCACTCGCAGCCGTGACGGTCGCCCTGACGCTCTCGAACGGCGCCACCGCGCACCCGTCGGCGGTCTCGATCACGCTCTACAGCGGGCAGCACCCCGAGACCGTGAACGCGCTCGTGTCCGCGTTCGAGAAGAAGACCGGGATCCACGTCGCGGTCAGGTCGGACGACGAGGGCGTGCTCGCCTCGCAGATCATCCAGGAGGGAAAGCACTCGCCCGCCGACGTCTTCCTGACCGAGAACTCGCCGCCGCTACAGGCACTTGACGAGCGCGGCCTGCTCGCACGCGTCGACGCCTCGACACTTGCGAAGTCCACGAGCCGCTACAGCTCCCCGACGAGCCGGTGGGCCGGGATCTCCGCCCGCGTGAGCACGCTCGTCTACAACACGAGCGATCTGAAGCCCTCGCAGCTGCCCCGCTCGGTGCTCGACCTGGCCAACCCGAAGTGGAAGGGCAAGCTCGCGCTCGCTCCGAGCGAGACCGACTTCCAGCCGATCGTCACCGCAGTCGCCGCCAAGTACGGAAAGGCCCGTGCGGTCGTCGTGGCTCGAAGGCATTCGCGCGAATGCGAGCAGCCACATCTACCCCGACAACGAGACGCTCGTGGCGCAGGTCAACAGCGGCCAGATCGAGCTCGGCGTGATCAACCACTACTACTGGTACCGGCTTCGCGACGAGCTCGGCTCCTCGAAGATCCACTCGGCCGAGGCCTTCTTTGCTCCCGGCGATCCCGGATACGTGATCGATGTCTCGGGCGCGGGCATCCTCGCCTCGAGCTCCCACCAGAAGGAGGATCAGCAGTTCCTGGCCTTCCTCGTCAGCCGAGCCGGCCAGGAGATCCTCGCCCACGACGAGAGCTACGAGTACCCGCTCGGCTCGGGGGTTGTCACCGCGAAGCCGCTCGTTCCCTTCTCGAAGCTCCATCCCGATCCGATCTCGATCGCGCGGCTTGGTGACGGCTCCGGCGCGATCGCGCTCCTGCGCGCCGCGAGCCTGCTCTAGCTAGAGACGTGACGCTCCCATGAGCGCGCCTGCAATCGCAGCTGCCGGCGGCCCGCGCAGGCGGCTCCCCTCGACCGGTCTCTTTCCGATCGCGCTCGGCGTTGCCTGCGTCGTGCTCCTGCCGCTTGCCTTCCTCGTGCTTCAGGCGAGCCAGGTCGGCTGGCACACGCTCTCGCCGCTTCTCTTCCGCCATCTCACCGGCACGCTTCTCGTCAACACGGTGAGGCTTGCCGTGGCCGTGATGCTCGTGTGTGCGGTGGTCGGCGTTGCGGCGGCGTGGATCGTCGAGCGCACCGACCTTCCGTTCAGGGGGCTCTGGCGTGTCGTGCTCGTCCTGCCCCTCGCGATCCCCGACTTCGTGCTCGGCCTACAGCTGGATCTCGCTGACGCCGGAGTGTCGCAGGGTACTGGGGGGCCGTGCTCGTGATGTCGCTCGGGAGCTACCCGCTCGTCTACCTCCCGGTCGCCGCCGCGCTTCGCCGGGCAGATCCGAGCCTCGAGGAGGTCGCGCGCGGGCTCGGGCTCGGGCGCATCGCGACGTTCCGGCGGGTCACCCTGCACCAGATCCGGCCCGCGCTCGTCGGCGGCTCGCTGCTCGTGACGCTGATCCTGCTCGCCGAGTTCGGCACGTTCGAGATCCTCCGGTTCCAGACGTTCACGACCGAGATCTACACCGAGTTCGAGATCGGCTTCAACACGCCGGCCGGTTGCGCGCTCTCGCTCGTTCTCGTCCTGCTCGGGCTGCTCGTGCTGGGAGCGGAGGGCGGGATCCGCGGGCGGCGCGCCTCCGCTCGCCGCGGCGGTGTCGCCGCGGCCGCCGGTGCGCACGAAGCTCGGGCGCGCCAGGGTCCCGGTCGTCCTCGGTCTCGCCGGGCTGCTCGCGCTTGCGATCGGCGTGCCCGTCTACGCGCTCGTCCACTGGTTCGTGCAGGGCACCTCATCGACCCTGCCGCCCGTCTCTGTCTTCCACGCCGTTCTCTGGACCGCGGGCTACAGCGCGGCAGCGGCAGCGATCGCGACGGCAGCCGCGGTACCGGTCGCGCTCCTCGTCGAGCGGCACCGAAGCACGGTGTCGGTCGTGATCGAACGCTCCACCTACCTCGTACAGGCGCTTCCGGGCATCGTGATCGCGCTCTCGTTCGCCTACTTCAGCCTGCGCTACGCGTTCTCGCTCTACCAGTCGAGTCTCGAGCTCGTCCTCGCCTACGTGATCATGTTCTTCCCGCTCGCCCTCGTGGCCGTCCGGGCGGGAGTGGCGCAGGCGCCGCCCGGGCTGGAGGAGGTCGCGCGCTCCCTCGGCCACCGCCGCCTCTCGGTCCTCCGCCGCGTGACGCTGCCGATCCTCGCCCCGTCGCTCGCGGCCGGCTTCTCGCTGGTCTTCATCGGCGCGAGCACCGAGCTGACCGCCACCCTGAGCCTCCACCCGACCGGTGTGCAGACGCTCGCCACGGATTTCTGGGAGTACCAGCGCGACTTCGCCTACGGCGCGGCCGCTCCCTACGCGCTCGGCGCTCCTGCTCGTCGCCATGATCCCGGGGCTTCTGCTCGGCCGCTGGTTCGAACGCGTCGCGGTGGGTCAAGACGCGATGAGCGAGCCGGCATCCGTCTCGGTCTCGATCGAGGGCCTCCGCAAGTCGTTCGGCTCGAGGCAGGTGCTCGACGGCGTCTCGCTCGAGGCCGCCGAAGGCTCGCTCACCGCGATCCTCGGCGCCTCCGGCAGCGGCAAGACGACGCTGCTTCGCCTGCTCGCCGGCTTCGAGCGGCCTGAAGGCGGGACGATCTCGCTCGGGCGGCCGGATCGTCGAGGGGCCGCATGTTCACGTCCCGCCCGAGCGGCGCCGCATCGGCTACGTCCCGCAGGACGGCGCGCTCTTCCCGCACCTCACCGTGGCTGGGAACGTGGGCTTCGCCCTGCTCGCAGGCAAGCGCTTCACGGTGCGCACGCGCAAGCTCGGACGTGGGGGAGAGGCAGACGAGTCGCAGATCACCGAGCTACTCGATCTGGTCGGGCTCGCGGGATTCGGCCGCCGCCTGCCGCACGAGCTCTCGGGCGGCGAGCGCCAGCGGGTAGCCCTTGCGCGTGCGCTCGCCGGGCAACCGGCGCTCGTCCTGCTCGACGAGCCGTTCTCGTCGCTCGACGTCGAGCTCCGTACGAGCATGCGCCGCGAGGTCGTCGAGGTGCTCCGCAAGGCGGGAGCGACGGCGATCCTCGTCACGCACGACCAGGACGAGGCGCTGTCGATCGCAGACCGGGTCGCAGTGCTCCAGCACGGCACGATCGTGCAGTGCGACGAGCCCGCCGTGATCTACACGCGGCCGGTCAACAGCGAGGTCGCCCGCTTCGTCGGCCACGGCAACCTGATGCTCGGCCGGCTCGAGGGCGGTGTCGTCCAGTCGGTGCTCGGCGAGCTGTCCGTCGAGCTCGCGGCCTCCGTCGCGGAGCCGTGCGCGGTCGGCGTGCTCGTCCGGCCGGAGCAGATCGAGCTCTCGACCGGACAGGCCTCCGCGGAGCGGGGAGCCCCTAGCGGCATCGTCACTGGGCCGCGAGTTCCACGGCCACGACGTGCTCGTGAGCATCCGGCTCGACCGGCCCGCCTGGGGCCCGGCACCCGGCGCTCGACCGCGGCTTCGAGGTGCTCGCGCGGCTCCCGGGCCCTCGAGCTCCCGAGACCGGGAGCCGTGTCGAGCTGCGCGTGCGCGGCATCGCCGCGGCCTGGCTCAGCCCGGGCGCGGAGTAGCGGCGGCCGGCGGCGCTGCGCGGCTCGGCTGCGAGGCGCTGCCTGGCCGCCGCCGCCGAGGCCAGGCCGCCGATCCCGAGCAGCGCCCAGGTCGTCGGGTCCTCGAAGAAGTGGTCGTAGAAGAGCGAGTGGACCGAGATCGCCGCGAGGCAGAGACCCGACCGCCAGCACGACCCGGCGCGTGAAGGAGTCGCCGCGGGCGCGCGCGAGCGAGAGGAAGCACGCGACGAGCACCCACGCGAAGAGCCCGAGCCCGATCGCGCCGCCTTCTGCCGCGAACGTCACCGGCGAGTCGTGCGAGGCGGCCTTCTTCGGCTCCTTGCCCTTGAGCCCGGTGAGGTCGGCGTAGTGGTGGCGGAAGCCGCCGACGCCGACGCCGACGACGGGGTTGTCGATCGCGATCCTGATCCCGTTGTAGATCAGCCCGGCGCGGTCGCTCGTCGCCTTGTTGAGCGCGGTGCTCGAGCGCTTGACGAAGGCGCTCTGGATGTTCGGGTTGGCGACGCCCGTCGAGATGAGGCACGAGCACGACGAAGGCGGCCGCGAGCACGCCGCCCGCCGCCAGACGACTCCCATCAGCAGGACGACGGCGACGATCAGGCCGGCGAAGCTCGACTGCGAGTACGAGAGCACGAGGCCGATCCAGGTCACGGTCAGCGCCGCGGCGCTCGCGAGCGCGATCTTCTTCGACGGGCCGCGGACGACGGCCACGAGCGCGACGATGATCGCGATCATCAGGAAGCGCCCGTAGATCGACGGGTCCCAGAAGACCGAGTTGACGCGGTAGAAGGGCTCGTAGGCGTCCGAGACGATCACCTTCGGGTTCCAGAAGAGGTTCCGCGTCGTGTACTGGTAGACGCCGACGCCCGCGAAGAACACCGCCAGCCCGACGAGCTCGACCGCCAGCAGCGCGACGGCGCGAGGGCTCCAGTTGAGACGCGCGACGCCCACGGCGATCACCGCGAACGGCAGGTAGTAGGCGATCAGCTCGAACGACCCGGCGCGCACGTCGTCGCTCCAGAGCATCGACAGGCCGGTCCACAGGACGAAGCCGGCCAGCGGCAGCGAAACGGGCCCGAGCTCGCGGAACGCGGCGATCGCCGCTCCTCGTCTCGAGGACGATCTGCACGCCGGTTGCGACGGCGAGGACGTAGAGCGGCAGCTCCAGCTGCGAATGCGTCCCGTTGAGCGCGAACGGAAGGCGGGCCGGGACCGAAGGGAGCACGGCGAAGGCAAGGAGCCACGGCCGCCACCTGAGGAGAAACCCGACGGGTACGCCGGCGAGCACGGCCGCGGCGACCGCCAGCCCGACCGCCGTGCGATGGGTGTTCGGCGCGATCTCCGCGCCGAGGAGCGCCGCGCCGGCACCGACGAGGACGAGCCCGGCCACGCGCACGCGTGAGCTTCGCGCGGCAAGCAGCATCGCCACCCCGAGGCAGCCGAGTGGGCCGCCCAGCAGACCGAAGATCATCGCCGGGCTGCGTTCATGGCCAGGCCTGGGCGCGGCTTCGCGCCGATTCGTGCCTTATCCATCAACGCGAACCACTGGCGCATCCTATGACCTCGATGGTCGCTCCGTGCAGGGATCTTTAGAAATCACTTCCCCCTGCGCTCGACCGGTCTCGTGCCGGCCGGGACGGGTCTACGCTTCGGCTGGTGGATGCCGTGCCGAGTCTCTCGTCGCCGTGGCAGGCAGAGCCGCTCGTGCTGGCGCTCGCGGCGGCCGGCGCGCTCTGCTTCCTCCAGGGGTTCGCGCGCCTCCGCCGGCGCGGCCAGCACGAGCCACGCTTCCTGGGCGTCGGGCGGCGCTGTTTCTGCTCGGCCTCGCCTGCTCGTGCTGCCCGGTCGTCTCGCCGCTCGACGAGCTCGGCGACCGCTTCCTGCTCTCGGCCCACATGCTCCAGCACGTCCTGATCGGCGACGCCGCGCCGGCGCTCATCCTCGTCGCCGCTTCGCGGGCCGCTGCTCTTCTTCGCGGTGCCGCAGCCGCTCCTGCGGGCGCTCGGTCACTCGAGCCGTCGCGCGGCGCCTCGGCGGCTGGCTCGCCCGCCCGCAGGTCGCACTCGGCGCCTGGGCGCTCTCCTTCGGCGGCTGGCACGTCCCGGCCGCCTACGACTTCGCGGCCCGGCACCAGGCGGTCCACGACCTCGAGCACGCGAGCTTCGTCCTCGCCGGCTTCCTCGTCTGGAGCATTCTCATCGACCCGGCCCGTCACGGGCGGCTTTCGCGCGGGCCGGCGTCTCGGGGCGGCCGTGGTGCTGCTGGCGCATGGGCACGGCGATCGCCGATGTGCTGATCTTCAGCCTGCACCCGCTCTATCCGGCCTACGCCGGCGCAGACCCACCGTGTGTTCTCGCTCTCGCCGCTTCGCGACCAGAGGATCGCCGGGCTCGTGATGACGGTCGAGCAGCTCCTCGCCCTCGGCACCTTCGCTCGCCGTCCTCGTCTGCCCGAGCTCCGCCGGCGCAGGGTCGTGCTGGCCAGGCCCGCCTGACCGCCCAAGTAGCTGCGTGACCACGTGACAGTGACCGGTTCGCCGTACCGCTTCACCTTCGAGCCGCTGTTCCTCGTCCTCGTCCTCCTGGCGGCGGCGGCGTACGTCTGGGACGTGCGGCAGGACGCCCGCCGGCGAGCGTCCGAGCCGCGGCCGGGCGGCCATCTTCGCGAGCCGGGCTCGCACTGATCGCCGTCCCGGTCAACTCGCCGCTCGAGACGCTCTCGGCCCACTACCTGCTCCTCATGCACCTGCTCCAGAACGCGCTCGTCGCCGACTGGGGCCCGCCGCTCGCGATCATCGGTCTCACGCCCTCGATGCGCAGGCGGCTCGCGGCTGCCGGCGGGCGGCGCATTCCGCGCCGTCACGAGGCCTGCGGTCGCGCTCCCGCTCTGGCTGCTCGTCTGGTACGGCGTCCACATCCCTGCCTTCTACGACTGGGCGCTGCGCGACGGAACTGGCCGCTCAACCTCGAGCACCTGCTGCTGATCGCGGCCGGCTTCGCTGTTCTGGTGGCCCGTCTTCGCCGTCCCGCGCCGGCTCGAGTCGCTCGGGGCGCTCGCCTACCTGGGCGTCGGCTTCATCACCGCGCCGTGGCTCTCGCTCGCCTACATCTTCTCGTCCCGGTCGTTCTACTCGTTCTACGAGCACGCGCCGCGGCTCTGGGGGATGTCGGCCGTCCGCGACCAGAACCTGGCCGGGAATCCTGATGAACGCCGAGCAGACGAGCATCTTCTTCGCCGCCTTCGCCTGGCAGCTCCTGCGGGTCCTCGCCGAGGAAGAGGAGGAGCAGCGCCGGCGGGACGCGATCGTCTTCGAGACCGAGCGCGTGAACGTGCGGCCGCGAACGCCCTACTAGGATCACGCTCGATGAGTCTCCGAGACCGCGCTCCGCATCATGCTCTTCTTCACGCCCGTGGGTCACGGTGCCGCTGGCGATCCTCGGTGTCGCGCTCGCGGTTACCTATCCGCTGAGCCTCGCTGACCCGCTTCGCCTGGATCTGCGATCCCGTCGCGCTGGTGCTGGCCGTGCTGCTCGCGCTCTGGCTGCGGCCGCGGTACCGGCTCGCGATGGTCGACAGCTCGCCGCTCGGCGTTCTCTACTGGCTCCAGCGGCGGTCATAGCCCCGGGTGGGGCTAGGCGAGCAGGCGCTGCGATCGCCGTGTCCCAGGTGATCGCGTGCTGCAGCAGGCTCGCCCGCCTCGCCGTAGCGTCGCGCCGTCTCCTCGCTCGCGAGCAGCTCCGAGAACGCCGCCGCGAGCCCCTCCGCCGTCGGCTCGGTCACCCAACCCGGTCGTGCCCCGGGATGACGAAGTCGAGCGGTCCGCCCGAGTCGGTTGCGGTCACGACCGGCTTGAGGGCGCGGAGTGCCTCGATCGGGACCATTCCGAAGTCCTCGTCCATCGGGGCGTAGTAGACGGCGCGGCAGGTGGCGTAGAGATCGGTGAGCGCCGCCTCCGAGACGCGGCCGAGGAAGCGCACCCGGTCGAGGAGTCCGAGCTCGCGGCGTCAGTCCGCTCGAGCCGCCCGCGGTCGGGGCCGTCGCCGGCGATCACAACCTCGAGGCCCGGAACCCGAGGTGCCGCCGCCGAGCAGCAGGTCGAGGCGCTTCCACGGGTCGAGCCGTCCCGACCGAGAGCACGAAGGGGTCGTAGCGGTCGCACCGGAACGGAAGCTCCTGCGGCGGGTGGGGGAGCACCTCCGCGTCGATCCCGGTCGAGCGCTCCAGCCGGCCGGCCACGTTCTTCGAGGTCGCAAAGACCTTGCGGGCTCCGCCCAGCGAGAGCCGGTCGAGCTCCTGGACCCGGTCGCGGATCGCACGGTCCTCCCGGCTGCGGGTGAACTGGCCGTAGGGGGTGCCGTCGAGCTCGTAGGCCTGGCGAAACTGGTGGACGAGCCACACGACCTTGTTCGGGTGCTCGATCAGGTACGACGGGAACTTCGTCGCGACCACGAGATCGGCCTCCATGCCCGTGTGCTCGGTCAGGTCGACGAGCCGCCACATCATCGCGCTCGTCAGGATCCGCTCGTTCGGCCACGTATTGAACGGGATCGAGACGAGCTCCGCCTCGTGGCCGCGTGCACGCAGCTCGGACACGAGCAGGTCGGTGAAGATCTCGGCGCCGCCGCGAACGAACGGCTGTTGGGGGCGGCAGACGGCGATCCTCATCGCGGCGGAGGCTAGACCAAGCCGGTCGCTTTCCACGAGCAAGAAAGATCGGTAGGCTATCTATCTATGTCTGCCGTTGCCTCTCGGCTCGCCGTCGAGACCCGCCGGCTCACCCGTAGCTTCGGCTCGCTCGTCGCCGTGGATGGGATCGACCTCACGGTCGAGCGCGGCGAGTTCTTCGCCTTCCTCGGCCCGAACGGAGCGGGGAAGACGACGACCATGCAGATGCTCTGCACCCTCCGGCGCCCGAGCTCCGGGCAGGCCTCGGTGAACGGGTTCGATGTCGTCGCCGACGGTCCGCTCGTGCGCCGGTCGATCGGGATCGTCTTCCAGGACCCGACGCTCGACGACTACCTGACCGCGCAGGAGAACCTTCGCTACCACTGCCTGATCTACCACGTTCCCCGCTCCGAGGTGCAGCGGCGAATCGGCTCGGTGCTCGAGCTGGTCGGGCTGTCGGACCGGCGCAACGATCCGGTCAGGACGTTCTCGGGCGGGATGAAGCGCCGGCTCGAGGTGGGACGCGCGCTCCTGCACGAGCCCGCGGTGCTCTTCCTCGACGAGCCGACGACCGGGCTCGACCCTCAGACCCGCCGGCTGCTGTGGGCGCACCTGCGTGAGCTACGCGAGCAGGGCCTGACCCTGTTCCTGACCACGCACTACCTCGCCGAGGCCGAGGAGGCCGACCGTGTCGCGGTGATCGACCACGGCCGGATCATTGCCGAGGACACGCCCGACCGGATCATCGAGTCGATGGGCACGGAGACGCTCGAGGATGCGTTCGTCGAGATGACGGGGCGCGAGCTGCGCCCGGAGGCCTCGTCGAGCCGGGAGCGGCTCGCGAGCCTTCGCCGCGGCCGGCCGAAGCTATGACTGTCGATGTTGCCCGGCTGCCGCTGAAGCGGCAGCCTCGGTTCTTCGACCCTGCCGCGATCTACATGATCTGGCACCGCGAGATCGTGCGGTTCGTGCGCCGCCGGATGCGGCTCTTCGCCGGAGTCGCCCGGTCGTTCGTGTGGCTCTTCGTCCTCGGCGTGGGGCTGAAGCGCAGCTTCGTGCCCCTCGACGGGCTCAGCTACGAGCAGTTCCTCTTCCCCGGGATCATCGCCATGGCCGTCATCTTCGCGTCGCTGCAGTCGGCGATCTCGATCATCTGGGACCGCGAGTTCGGCTTCCTCCGCGAGGTGCTCGTGGCTCCGGTGCCACGGGCGTCGATCGTTCTCGGGAAGGCGCTCGGCGGCGCCACGACGGCGACGTTCCAAGGGCTGATCGTGCTTGCGTTCGCGCCACTCGCGGGCGTTCACCTCGGGCTCGCGGGCACTGCCGAGGCCGTGGCGCTGATCTTCCTGACCTCGCTGTCGCTTGTTTGCCTCGGGATCGTGATCGCGGCGAGGATGCAGGACTTCGAAAGCTTCGGCTCGATCCAGAACTTCGTGGTGATGCCGCTTTATCTGCTCTCCGGCGCGATGTTCCCGCTCGCCCGGACGAGTCACGCGCTGCGGATGCTCGTCGATGTCGATCCGCTCTCCTACGGTGCAGACTCGATCCGGCAGGTTCTCGTGGGCTATCGCGTGCACGACATCTCGATCGACCTCGTCTTCTTGATCGTGTTCACGGTCGTGATGCTGATCCCGGCAGTCGTCCTCTTCGAGCGTGAGGGATGAACGGCACCGAGCTTCTCGACACGACCCTCGAGCTCGCCCGCCGCGTACGGATCCTGCTCGACGAGGACGGCCTGAAGATCCGCCAGTTCGTCGCGCTGCGCGCGCTTGCGGCCTCACCGCTCCGTGTGGGCGAGCTCGCGCAGGCCGTCGAGATCCGGACTCCTTCGGCCGTCGCGCTCGTCGACAGCCTGGTCGATCGCGACCTCGCGCGCCGGCACCCTGACCCTGCAGGACGGCCGCGTGTCGGTGGTCGAGCTGACGCCGGCCGGCCGCCGCATCCTGAGGCGTGCCGAGCAGAGGCTCGTCGAGGCCTTCGACGCGATCGCCGCCAGCGTCGAGCTCACCGCCTAGCAGCGGCTCGCCCCCTCTGCGAACGGGCCGCGCCGTCCTGCTCGGTGCCGCAGCCCCAGGAAGAGGGCCGGGCTTCGCCGCCGATTCAGGCGAGCCGGGGCCGCCGATGCCCGGATCACCTCAAACAGTTCTAGGCTGCAGCGATGATCGTCTGCTCGAACTGCGCGCAGGAGAACCCCGCCTCGGCGCGCTTCTGCCTCGCTTGTGGCTTCGAGGTGGCGCCGGAGCGCCGGGCCGGCGACGAGCGCCGTGTCGTCTCGGTCATCTTCGTCGATCTCGTGGGCTTCACGGCCAGAGCCGAGCGGCTCGACCCGGAAGAGGTGCGGGCAGTGCTCGTGCCCTACCATGAGCGCGTCCGCCGCGAGATCGAGTCCTTCGGCGGCGTGGTGGAGAAGTTCATCGGGGACGCGGTCATGGGAGTCTTCGGCGCGCCGCTGGCGCATGGCGACGATGCTGAGCGGGCCGTGCGGGCCGCGCTCGTCGTGCGAGACAGCATCCGCGGAGTCGCAGGCGGGGACCTCCAGGTCCGGATCGCCGTCAACACGGGAGAGGCGATGGTCGCGCTCGGTGCGCGTCCCGCGCTCGGCGAGTCGATGGTGGCAGGTGACGTCGTCAACACCGCCTCGCGACTCCAGGCCGCCGCACCTGTGGGCGGTGTTGCGGTCGGCGAGGAGACCTACCGGACGACCAAAGACGCGATCGAGTACGAGCAGCTCGAACCCGTCACCGTGAAGGGGAAGGAGCAGGCGCTCAACGCCTGGCTCGCGATTCGGCCAAGCACCGAGGTGGGCGTGAGGCCGTTGCCGACGGGGATCGTCGGGCGCGCGCTCGATCTGGAGATCCTCATGGCGCTGTGGTCGCGTGTGAGCTCCGAGCAGATCCCGCACCTCGTCTCGGTGATCGGCCCTGCCGGGATCGGGAAGTCGACGATCGCAGCCGAGTTCGCCCGGGTGACGGAAGCGCAGGGCGCGCGCGTGGTCTTCGGGCGCTCGCTCCCGTATCGCGAGAGCGGAACCTACGGCGCGCTCGCCGGCCAGCTGATGACGCTGAGCGACGTCTTCGAGAGCGACCCTGTGCCGGTCATCGTCAGCCGGCTGAAGGAGAAGGCGGGCGCGCTTCTCGGCGGCGGGAACGTCGATGCCGATGTGGTGGCCGGTCATCTGAGTGCTCTCGTCGGCGTGGACGGCGGCGCCGACCCGGGGGATCGCGACGCGCTCTTCTACTCGGTGCGCGAGTTCCTCGAGGCGACCGCGAGAGAACAACCCACGATCCTCGTCTTCGAGGACATCCATTGGGGCGACGCGAGCCTGCTCGACCTGGTGCAGACGCTCGCGGCCAGGATTCAAGGGCTGCCCATCCTCTTCTTCGCGCTTGCGCGGCCGGAGCTGCTCGACACCTGCCCGGGGTGGGGGTCGACGCTTCCCGGGTACACGACGCTCACCCTCGCACCGCTCGGGCAGGCCGACGCGCGCGAGCTGATCAGGAGGCGGATCGAGAACGAGCCGCAGATCGAGGAGGTGCTCGGGATCGCCGAGGGCAACCCGCTCTTCATCGAGCAGCTCGTTGCCGGGCTCGGCGAGGCCAGGCCGGGCACCCTCCCGACCAACGTCCGGGAGATCGTTGCGGCGCGGCTCGACGCCCTGCCTGCTTCGGAGCGGGCCGTGCTCCTCGACGCCGCCGTGGTCGGGCGGGTCTTCTGGCTCGAGGTGCTCCAGGCACTGCGGCGCGACGAGGGCGACCTTCTGCACCTGATCGGCGAGCTCGAGCGCCGTGACCTCGTGCGACGGGAGCCGAAATCGATCATCGAGGGCCAGCAGCAGTTCGCAATCACCCACAGCGTGATCCGGGATGTCGCGTACGACCTCCTGCCTCGGGCGGACCGCGCCAAGCGCCACGCCGTCATCGCCGAGTTCTTCGGGCGCGCCACCGGTGGGTCGGGCGAAGCGATCGGCGCCCTCGCACGGCACTGGCGGGCGGCCGGCGACCACGAGCGCGCCGTCGAGCAGCTGCTACGGGCTGCCGAGGTGGCGGAGCGCGGCTGGGCGAAGGAGCACGCGACGTTCCTCTACCGGGAGGCCCTGGGGCTCGTGCCCGAAGCCGACACGGAGCGTCGCAACGCCGTTCGCCGCAAGCTCGCGCTCGCGAGCTCGGCGTCGTTCCATCTGAATCTGGCCGATGTCAGGCGGGGGAAAGTCGTCCGGCGTGACGTCGCCGGCGATCTCGTCGATCGAATCGATCTCGTGCTGCCCGAGCCGGCCGGAATGAGCCCGAACCATCTCGATGCTCGGCGCGCTGTAGACACAGAACGTCCGCACCTTTCCGGTCGCGTCGACAACCACGTGGCTGTGCTCCCAGGTGATCTCGGTGAACTCCTGCTCGACGAGCTCGCGCGAACGGCGTCCGACGCCCGGCATCTCACCGGCCTCGACATCGAAACTCCGGACGATCATGTAACGAGGCATGACGGCGATGATAACTGCGATGGGACGTGCCTGAGCCCGAGTTTCGGGCCGGCCGCGGCCACCGCCGCGTAACGACTCGACCGGCGACTTTCGAAGCTCTAACAGAATGACCTCGCGGTGACTCGGCGTGATGGGTGCGTGCCCTGGTAGGACGCAGGGAGCCTCAATATCCTGGTGATCTTGGGGCGACTGAGGACGACGCAAGGGCGCGTGCCCAGCACGCCTCCAAGGAAAACTGCCAGGCGGCCGGTGCTCATTCCGTCAGAGCCCCTCAGGGCCGCTCGGGGCTCGGGTCGCCGTCTTCCTCGGCGGTCTCCTCGCATTCCAGGCACACCCATTCCCCGTGTGTCTCCCGGCGTGCACTCAGGGCCGCGGGCACCATCGTCACCCCGCAGACAGGGCAGATGGGAGGCCGGTCGTCCTTCACGCGTCAAGTATGGCTCCGCCAAGAGCGGGGACGATTCGCTGCCCTCGAGGGCGCAAGGCCAAATGCTTCCTCTCCAGTGGGTTATTGGGGCTCCCCGTGGTTCTCGAAGACAGTGTCCTTGCCTCGCACCACCCCACGCGCCCGATCGACGAGCGTCATTCTGCAATGAGCCCTAAGCAGAGGTGGAAACAGGTGGGCGCGCCCAGGCCGGCTCGCCGTGTGCAGCAGACGACGCGGCACAAAGAAAGAGGCCTCCTTGTGGGAGACCTCTTTCGGTACAGCAGCAACTTCGGTGGCTCGCCAGCAGTTTACCGCAGCCATCCGTCGCCGACCCTCCGGGAGCTCACACCCTGGGACGCTCACCGCCCCGAAATGAGCTGCCACGGTAGCCCCGGCCGCGCGCCCGCGATCCGGAGCCGCGGTACCGGTCAGGCGGAGGTGGCGACCTTCCAGAGGTGTCCGTCCGGGTCGGCGAAGTACCCGTAGTACCCGCCCCATTGCGCATCGGCTGCGGCCTTCACGATGTCGCCGCCGGCCGCTGCCGCCCTGCCCAGAACCTCGTCCACTGCCTGCCGGGAGTCGACGATGTAGTGGAACGAGACTCCCGAGAACCCCGTGCCTTCCGGGGAAACACCGGCGTCGGCGGCCGCGGCATCCCACTCGTACAGGGCGAGCGACGACGAGCCATCGCCCAGATTGAGGGACACAAAGCCCGGGTAGTCCGCCTCGACGGGACAGTCCAGGCCTTCGGCGTAGAACGTCCTCGCCCGGGCCAGGTCCCGCACGCCGATCATGATCGTGGTCACTTGCACCGGCACGGTGATCCTCCCTTGCAACTCGAAGTTGTGGAGCTCCAGCTTATGACGAAGCTGCCTGTGCTTCGGGGCCGTCTCCTCCCTCGAAAGCCCACTGTCGGGCGTTGTCGAGGCGAGAATGAAAGTGGGGGCGGGAGGATTCGAACCTCCGTAGGCTGAGCCGACGGGTTTACAGCCCGTTCCCTTTGGCCGCTCGGGCACACCCCCGCGGAGCCGCAGCATTGTAGCCTCCACTCCGTGAAGCGCTACGACGCGATCGTCGTCGGCGGCGGACCGGCCGGATCGACGACCGCGTACCGGCTTGCCGAGCAGGGAGTCTCCGTGCTCCTCGTCGACAAGGCAACCTTCCCGCGCGACAAGCCGTGCGGCGGCGGGATGACCCTCAGGGCGGTCAGGCAATGCCCTGTCGACCCGACTCCGGTCGTCGAAGAGCTCGTCGATCAGGTCGAGCTTCGCTTCCGCTACCACTCGTCCGTCGTCCACGGCGCCGACCAGCCCGTCGTGTGGATGACGCAGCGCCGGCGGCTCGACGCGTTCCTGCTCGATGCGGCACGTGAGCGTGGGGCCGAGGTGCGCGAGGGAGTCCGGGTCGCGCTCGAGCCTCATAACACGGTCGTTCTCGACTCGGGCGAGCGCGTGACCGCCGACGTGCTCGTCGGCGCCGACGGCGCCAACGGGATCACCGCAAAGGCGGTCGGGCTCGGCGAGGGGATCGTCTACGGCGTCGCCTACGAGGGGAACGCGCCCTACACCGCCGTGTCGCGAGAGCGGTACGCGGGGAAGCTGATCCTCGAGCTCGCCGACATCCCCGGCGGGTACGCCTGGGTCTTCCCGAAGGCCGACCACGTGAACGTCGGCGTGGGTGGCTGGCAGAGCGAAGGGCCGAAGCTCAGGGAGCACCTTCGGAGAGCCTGCGAAGCCCACGGCCTCGAGCCGGGGCAGCTCGACAGCCTCCGCGGCCACCGATTGCCGCTCCGCCGTCCGGGCACCCAGATCGCCGGGGAGCGGGCGCTCCTCGTCGGCGATGCGGCCGGGCTGATCGACCCGGTCGTCGGGAGACGGGATGTACGAATGCTTCGTCTCCTCGAAGCTTGCGACCGCGACGATCATGGAGCATCTCGCCGGAACGGTCGACGACGCTCGCGTCCTACCAGCAAGCGGTCGACCGCGAGCTCGGGCCGCTTCATCGAGCGTCGTGGAAGCTCAAGCAGGCACTCGACCGCTGGCCGCGCGCATCGTGGCAGGTCGCCCGCTCGAGGCTCCTGTGGGTCTCGATCCGCGGGCTCCTGGAGGGAGAGCTGACCGATCCCGCCGAGCAGCGCGGGCTCGCGCGCGTGCCGCTCCGTGCGCTCGCGATCATGGGCCGAAGCGCCTCCTGAGGCGCGGCGTCGCCTGGGCTCGGAGAGAGCGCTAGGTGACGCTCTGGTAGGCCGGGATTCCGATCGCCACGAAGAGGCCGACGATGACGGCGATCACGAGCAGCTCGGGCAGCGTCAGCCTCCGCGCCGTGTGGAATCCGCTTTTCATGCTGTGAATCACGCGATCTGCTCCTCGTGTTTGCCGAAGGCCGGCTCCCAGAAGCCGGCTCTGTGGGCCTTCTCGACCCGCATCGACATCGTTCCAGACACCCCCCTCCCTCACGCGAGTGATCCGTGTCCCCCAACAGGGTGAATTGGCGTCTCAGACCGCTCTCCAGGGGGCCGCAAGGTTGGTTCGACCGGTCGTGCTCGGGCTTTCGGGAGGTAGGGCCGGGCCGCCGGACAAGGGCGGCTGAGGCGTGTCTATGCGCCTGTTTGCACGCGCAGCGTTCGTCTTCGCGGGCCTCGTCGTCTTCTGGGTGTTCGTCGAAGTCCTCGACACAACTGGACTGCGACGGTGGGAGGACACACTCATCGCGGAAGGGGTGATCGCCTACTTCGTCGTGGCATTCGCCCGGCTCGGCGGCTACCGCGTCCCGCGCCGGCTCGTAGTCGTCTGCATCGTCGCCCTGGCCCTGTTCTCGCTCGCATCGCTTCTCGCCGACACAGCGGCGGCGGTCACCGATGCGGTGGCTGTTGCCTGGATCCTGGGCGGCGCGTTTTGCCTCCGCCGGCGAAACACCCGGGCTGCTTCAGGCGGGGACCGGCGGGCCTGACGCCACCGTGGCTCAGTTCGCAGTCAGCAGCAGCCCGTTTTACATTCCCATTACGTTCGCTAGACCGTGGACTGACCTCCTCGGACGATGATTCGATCGTGAGAAAACTTCTCCTCATCGCTCTCGCCTCTGCGGCGCTCCTCGCGCCCTCTGCCCAGGCGGTCCGCGTGCCCAGGCCGAGCCTGCCGCCCGGCTGGTCGCATGCCGAGGTGAACGTCGTGATCAAGAAGGTCCCGCACACGCTCACCTACGACCGCGGCCGGGTCGCCGCGGTGACTGCGAGCTCGGTGACCCTGCGGGAACGCGACGGCAGCCTCTGGACGATTCCCGTGACCGCCGCGACCGTCGTGAGGATCGCGGGGCAGCCTTCCTCGCTCGCTCAGGTCAGGCGGTTCGAGACCGCAACGGCGGTGCGTATCGACGGCGGTCCCGCCGCGACTCTCACGGTCCAGATCCCACCCGGCCTCGCCGCGATCGCTGCGCGCCTGGCGCGCAAGGGCGCGACGACGGGATGAGGTCCTAGACTCCACACCATGTCCGGCACCGTTCTCCTCGTCGAGGACGAGCCCTCGGTCGGCGAGCTCGTCCGCACGTACCTGAGCCGCGACGGCTACGCGGTGATCTGGGTTCGCTCGGGCGAGGAGGCGCTCGTCGAGCTCGACCGCCACCACATCCGGATCGTCCTCCTCGACATCGGCCTTCCCGGCATCGACGGCTTCGTCGTCTGCCGAGAGATCCGCGCGCGCTCGCGGGTGCCGATCCTGATGCTGACCGCGCGCGACGAGGAGCCGGACCGGATCGTCGGGCTCGAAGTCGGCGCCGACGACTACCTGACCAAGCCGTTCTCGCCCCGCGAGCTCGTCGCACGCATGAAGGCGATCCTTCGCCGCTCGGAGCCCCAGATGACCCAGGACGTGCTCGAGCTCGGTGACGTGATCCTGAATCGCGAGACCCACGACGTCACGATCGCCGGCGCGTCCGTCGAGCTGACCGCGAAGGAGTTCGACCTGCTCGCGTTCTTCCTCTCGAACGCCGGGCGCAGTGCTCTCCCGCGACGTGCTCCTCGACCGCGTCTGGGGCGTCGCCTACCCGGGCGGCACGCGCACCGTCGACGTTCATGTCGCCCAGCTCCGCCGCAAGCTCGGCCGGCCCGACCTGATCAGGACGCTTCGCGGCAACGGCTACAAGGCAGTCACGACGTGAGGACGCTGAGCGGGCGGCTGTTCGCGGCGACGCTCGTCGCCCTCGCAGCCACGCTCGCGCTTACGATCGCGATCGGCGCGATCCTCACGAGGCAAGCAGGTCGACCACACCCAGGTGGCTGCGCTCGCAGCGGCAGGCCGACAACGCCGCGCTCGCCCGCCGGCAGTCGGTGAGCTACGACAACTCGAACGTCCTCGTCGCGCGGCGTGCGGACGATCGTCGAGCCCCGACGCGACGTTCACGGGCCTGGTCCCTGACACTGCGAAGCTCGAGCAACGGCGAGACGACCTACCAGGGCAAGAAGTACATCTACTGCCTACCGGACGCTCCCGTCCCGTGGGATGCTCCTGCTGCGCCTCGCGAGCCAGAAGTCGGCCGCCTGGCACCCCTTCCTTCGCGATCTCCTGCTCGCCGCCCTCGCGGGCGCGTTGCTCGCCGCGGTGCTCTCGCTCGTCGTCGCCCGGTCGATCGTCGCGGCCCGTCCGCCGGGTCGTCGACGCGAGCCGCGCTCTCGCCGCCGGGAAGACGCCGACCGAGCTGCCCGAGAGCGGCGCGCTCGAGCTCGCCTCGCTCGCGCGCGCCTTCAACGAGATGGCCGCCGAGCTCGCCGCGGCGCGCGAGAGCGAGCGGAACTTCCTGCTCTCGGTCAGCCACGAGCTGAAGACGCCGCTCACGGCGATCCGCGGGTACGCCGAGGGGCTCGCCGAGGGTGCGTTCGAGCCCGACGAGGCGGCGCGGACGATCCTCCTCGAGGGCCGCCGCCTCGAGCGGCTCGTCCGCGACCTCCTCGACCTGGCCCGCATGAACCGCAGCGAGTTCGCGGTCAACCGCGAGGCGGTCGACCTGGCCGAGGTCGCGCGCGAGGCGGCCCTGCGCCACGAGACGTTCGCGAAGGAGTTCGGCGTCGCGCTCACGGCCGAGGGCGGCTCGTCGTTGGTCGAGGCCGACAACGACCGCTTGCTCCAGGTCGCCTCGAACCTGGTCGAGAACGCGCTTGCGCGAGACGCCGCCCGGTGGGTCGGTCGTCGTTCGTGCCGAGCCGCAGCGCCTCGTCGTCTCCGACTCCGGCCCCGGCCTCGAGCTCGACGACCTGCCGCACGCGTTCGACCGTTTCTTCCTCTACGACAAGTACGGCCGCGAGCGCCCGGTCGGAAGCGGGCTCGGCCTCGCGATCGTGAAGCAGCTCGTCGAGGCGATGGGCGGCGGGGTCGCCGTCGACTCCGCGCCGGGGCAGGGCGCGACCTTCACGGTCGACGCTGCCGCCGGCGCGCGTCGCCGCCGGCCGCTCGTCCGCGCCTAGCCGAACGAGCGCCGAGGTCTCAGGTCTCAGGGGCGCAGGTGCGAGGTGTCGACGACCTCGAAGTCGGCGCCCGTGAGGCGGCCGAGGGAGTGGAGGTCGTCGTTCGACCAGCGCGGGTCGGGTGCGCCGCTGATGTACCAGGGCGAGCCGTTGTCGGCCAGGATCATCCCGTAGGTCTTCAGCGCCTGGAGCACGATCCGGGCCTGCGGCGGGAAGCTCTTGATGTCGACGCTCGCCTTCAGCCGTACGCGCAGGCCCATCGGGGGCAGCGAGGGGTCGTTCGAGTCGCCCGCCTGGTGGCGCGCCGGATAGATGAACGCCCGCCGGGTCCTCGGCGCGGTGAACCGAAGCGCATGGTCGATCGCGCCGGCGGCGACCTCGTCGTAGCGGGCGAGGCCCGGGCAGGATCGGCAGGCCGGCGGCGTCCGCCGAGGTCCAGGTCGCCGGGCGCAGGTGGTTCGAGCGGAGGTTCCAGATCGCCCCCGAGCCCGCGTCCCAGCCGCTGCCGGCCCGCTGAAGCGCATAGAGCTCGTAGAGCGTGCAGGTGTCCCGGTCGACGATGAGCGCGTGGCGGTCGCCGTCGCCCGGGTTCGGGGTCGCCCTCGATCGGGACCGTGCTCGGGATCGGGTAGGGCCCCGGGTCGGACTCGTCGGCGTAGTCGAAGTGCGGCTTCGACTTCGGCGTCTTGCTCCCGGAGACGACGATGTAGGGGATCCCGATCCGCTGCCCGTCGTAGAGGCCGGAGCCGAAGTCGGCGTGCACCGAAGAGTCGAGCCCGATCGAGGCGATGAGCGTCGCCGAGTCCTTCGCGACCGGAAGCTTGTCGACCGGCTGGTTCCAGACGCTCGAGGCGGGGAAGACCGGGCAGCCCGCGATCGTCGGCGGGGTCGGGGCTCCGGCCGCGCCTGCCCGGCGGCCAGCAATCCGGCCGCGACGAGCGGCACGGCCAGCATCCGGGCGCCGGGCATTCGGGCGCAGAGGACTCGTGGCGAGGGCTCTCAGATCAGCCCCGCCGGATCGCGATCGCGACGGCATGGGTGCGGTTGGCGGCGCCGAGGCGCTCGGTTGCGTTCCTCACATGCGTCCGGACTGTCTCCAGGCCGATGCCGAGCCGTTCGGCGATCTCGTCCAGCTGGAGCCCTTGTGCCAGGAGCTCGAGCACGTCCCGCTCCCGGCCGGTCAGCTGGACGTCGTCCACGTCCGCTGCACTCATGGCCGGCAACTGTACTCGCGCCCCGGCAGCGGACGGGTCGTATTTCTCACCCTGAACGGATCGACCGTGCCTCAGCGCGTTGCCTGCGAGGACTGCCGCCATCCGGCCACGCTACTGGCAGGCGCCACTGCCGCGACCTCGCTGGAGCTCGGGGCCTCGCAATTGCTCTGGGGCTCGCCTTCGCAGCAGCCGAGCTTGAAGTGGCACCGCGGGCACTGCCAGGTGCCGTGCCGCCACTCCATCTCGGCGCTGCAGCGCCAGCATCGCTCGGTCGCACTCATCCGGTCAGGGTACGAGTCGACGCGGACGCTCGGATACGATGGGCCGGCACGGCGGCGTAGCTCAGCTGGTCAGAGCGCCGGACTCATAACCCGGAGGTCGGTGGTTCGAGCCCACCCGCCGCTACTCCCCAGTCGCTACACTGCTGCAGTCCGTGGGCGGTGCGTTAGCCTGCCCAGACCACCGGCACTTAGACCGGAAGACTAGAAAGCGATCTTATGGCCAAGTCAGGAGTAAGAGTTGCGATCACGCTTGCCTGCACGGAGTGCAAGCGGCGCAACTACCAGACAACGAAGTCCAAGCGGAACACGCCCGACCGGGTGGAGTTCAAGAAGTTCTGCCGGTGGTGTGGCTGCCATACGCCGCACCGGGAGTCGCGCTAGATGCGCCTGCTCCCGCTGGAGTTGAGCTAGGACGTGGCGCGCGATCTGAACGTCGGTGCCGCCGCGGGCGCACCCAGGCCGGAGCGCCTCCCCTCGCGCAACAATCCGATCACCGGGCTCTGGCGGTTCATCGGCGAGTCGGTCGGCGAGCTCAAGAAGGTCGAGTGGCCGGGACAGAATCAGGTGATTCAGGGCACGGTAGTCGTGCTGGTCGCCTGCCTGATCGTCGGCACCTATCTGTGGCTCAACGATCAGGTCTGGAAAGAAGTGCGTCCAGAAAGTCCTTCTCAGGTAACGCGGGGTCGCTGATGTTTCGCTGGTACGTCGTCAACACATATTCAGGCCATGAGAACAAGGTCAAGGCCAACCTCGAGCACCGCATCGAGTCGATGGGGCAGCGCCCGCGCTTCCGGCGCGTCGTCGTCCCGACCGAGCAGGTGATCGAGACGAAGGACGGCCAGAAGGTGCAGACCGAGAAGCGCGTGCTGCCCGGCTACGTCCTCGTCGAACATGGATCTCAGCGACGAGGCCTGGACGGTCGTGAAGAACACGCCGGGCGTCACCGGGTTCGTCGGTGCCGGCTCCAAGCCCGTGCCGCTCGGTCAGGGCGAGGTCGACCGGATCCTCAAGACCGGCGCAGCGACGGCCGACCGGCCGCGCGCCCAGGTCGAGTTCTCGCTCGGCGAGTCGGTCAAGGTCACGAGCGGGCCGCTCTCCGACTTCGACGGCGAGATCGTCGACGTGAACCCCGACCAGCAGAAGCTCAAGGTCCTGGTAGACATCTTCGAGCGCCAGGTGCCGGTCGAGCTCGGCTTCGACCAGGTCAAGAAGCTGGACTAGGAAACTCGAAGCAGTGACGGGCGCAACACAGAGGACGCGAGATGGCAAAGAAGATTCTGACGATGATCAAGCTGCAGATCCCGGGCGGGCAGGCGAACCCTGCGCCGCCGGTCGGCCCTGCGCTCGGTCAGCACGGCGTCAACATCATGGAGTTCTGCAAGGCGTTCAACGCCGCGACCGCGCAGGAGAACGGCCGCATCACCCCGGTCGAGATCACGGTCTACGAGGACCGGAGCTTCTCCTTCATCACGAAGACCCCGCCGGCCGCCGTCCTGATCAAGGAGGCGCTGCGGCTCGACAAGGGCTCGGCCGAGCCGAACCGCGCGAAGGTCGGAAAGCTCACGAAGGCCCAGCTGCGCGGCATCGCCGAGACGAAGCTCGTCGACCTGAACGCCCGGGACGTCGACCAGGCGATGAAGGTGATCGCCGGGACGGCCCGTTCGATGGGCGTCGAGGTGGAGGTCTAAATGGCACAGCATGGGAAGCGATACGAGGACACGCGGGGCTCGATCGACCGCGAGAAGGTCTACTCGCCGGTCGAGGCGGTCCGGCTGCTCAAGGCCGGCCAGGCCGCGAAGTTCGACGAGACGATCGAGGTGCACCTGGCCCTCGGCCTCAACGTCCGCCACGCCGAGGAGCAGCTGCGCGGCACGATGATGCTGCCGCACGGGACCGGGCGGACGACCCGCGTGGCCGTCTTCGCCGAGGGCGACAAGGCCCGCGAGGCAGAGGAGGCCGGCGCCGACGTCGTCGGCTCGGCCGATCTCGCCAAGCGCATCGAGGAAGGCTTCACCGACTTCGACGTCGCGATCGCGACGCCCGACCAGATGGGAACGGTCGGCCGCCTCGGCCGCGTGCTCGGCCCTCGCGGCCTGATGCCGAACCCCAAGACGGGTACGGTGACGATGGACGTGGCGAAGGCCGTGCGCGAGTCGAAGGCAGGCAAGCTCGAGTACCGCACCGACCGCGGCGCGAACGTGCACATCCCGATCGGCAAGCGGAGCTTCGACGAGCGCGCGCTCGTCGAGAACTACGCCGCCCTGATCGACGAGATCGTCCGCGCCAAGCCGGCCGTCGCGAAGGGCCGCTACATCAAGAAGATCACCCTCGCGAGCACGATGGGCCCCGGGATCCACATCGACCCGGCCCGGACGCGCGAGATCGTCGAAGAGCTGGAGGCAGTCGAGGCGTAAGCCGCGTTTCTCATTCAAGCCTTCGCCTGAGACAGCTGGTGGCCGCCGTTCCGAGGAACGGGGCGGAAATCCAGCCGAGGCGAGTCGGATCCGCTGGCATCTCCAGCTCGCTCGGCTCGCTGCAAGGCGGGCCGTTGTCGTTTCGATTCGACCGGGCTAGCGCCCGAGCAGGGAAGTTGGAGGTGGTATGGACAGGGACGAAAAGCAGGAGGTCGTCGACGAGCTGACAGCTCGGCTGCGCGAGGCGGAGACGCTGATCGTGGCCGACTATCGCGGGCTGACGATGCCGCAGATCGACGGTCTCCGGGGCAAGCTCCTCGAGCACGGCGCGAAGTTCACCGTGGTCAAGAACACGCTGACCCGGCGGGCAGCCGAGGCGGCCGGGGCGGACGCCCTGCTCACGCTGCTCGAGGGCCCCTCGGCGATCGCGTTCATCGAGGCCGACGGCGACATGGTCGCCGTCGCGAAGGCGCTCGCCGACTCGGCGAAGGCCACGAACGTGCTCGCGATCCGCGGCGGCGTCATGCAGGGCCGCACGATCTCGGCCGCCGACGTCGACGAGCTGGCAAAGCTGCCGCCGTTCGACGTGCTTCGAGGCCAGGTGCTGGGGGCCATCATCGGCCCGCTCCAGAGCCTGCTCGGGCTCGTCAGCGCCCCGGTGCAGAACCTCGTCGGGCTGATCGATGCCCGCATCGAGCAGCTCGGCGGCGAGGGTGCAGCCGAGCAGCCCGCAGCGGCCGAGGCGACTGCCGCGGAGGCCGAGCCCGCTGCAGAGGCCGAGCCCGCCGGAGAAGCAGAGCCTGCCGTAGAGGCAGAAGCCGGTCTGCGGAGGAGGAGCCTGCTGCCGAGGCTGAGCCGGCCGCGGAGGCAGAGCCGGCTGCAGAGACCGAGCCGGCTGCAGAGGCCGAGGCCGAGCCCGTGGCAGAAGCCGACAGAGACCGAGGAGCCGGCCGCCGAGGCCGACGCTCCGGAGACCGAATCCGATGGAGAAGAGAAGGGAGACGACGATGGCGGGAGTTGACACCGTCTTCGAGCAGCTCGGCGCGATGAGCGTCCTGGAGCTGGTCGAGTTGAAGAAGAAGATCGAGGACGAGTGGGGCATCACCGCGGCGGCCGCTGTCGCCGTGGCTGCACCGGGCGGGGCGGCGGCGAGGCCGCAGTCGAGGAGAAGACGTCGTTCGACGTCGTGCTCACCGAGGCGGGGCAGCAGAAGATCCCGGTGATCAAGGTCGTGCGCGCTCTGACAGGGCTTGGCCTCAAGGAGGCGAAGGACCTGGTCGACGGCGCGCCGGCGAACGTCAAGGAAGGCGTGAACAAGGAAGAGGCCGACTCGATCAAGGCGCAGCTCGAAGAGGCCGGCGCCACGGTCGAGCTCAAGTAGCTCCTCCGGCACTCGATTCGACAGGAGCCGGGCCGTCTAGGCCCGGCTCCTGTCGTTTAGCCATCCGGCCGGCTCGACCTCTCGAGCGAGGCGCCGGGAGGAGTCGCCTCTGCGGTCGTTAGGCTCGAGCCCGTGAGGCTCCTTACGACGGCGAGGCTCACGACGGACCAGGGCGGCCTCCGGAACCGGCGGACGCTCGCTGCGATCTTCGGCGCTCACGATCGCGCTCGGGCTTGCCTTCCGGATCGTCATCTATCTCTCGTCGCTCGGCCGGCTCGGGATCGACGAGGCGACGTGGGGGCTGATGGCCCGCCACGCCGCTCACGGCCATGTCAGCGCGTTCTTCTGGGGCCAGTCGTACGGCGGCACGCAAGAGGTGGTGGCGGTCGCCGTGCTCTTCGCACTCGCCGGCACCCATCTCGTGCTGATGCGGGCCGTGCCGATCGCCTTCAGCGTCGCGGCGGCACTCGTGCTCCGGCAGGTCGGTCCGGCGCACCTCCGGCGAGCCTGCGGGCATCGTCGCCGCGCTGCTCCTCTGGATCTGGCCGATCTTCGCCGTCTGGAAGATGGAGATCTGGAGCGGCTTCTACGGGGCCGCGTTGCTCTACGTCGCCTTGATCCTTCTGCTCACGCTTCTCCTCGACGAGGGGCCGACGAACATCCGGGTCGCGCTCATGGGCCTTGTCCTCGGCCTCTCGCTGTGGGAGTCGGTCCAGACGCTCGCGATCGTGATCCCTGCGCTCGCCTGGCTCACGGTCCGGAGGCCACGGGTCTGGCTCAGGGCCTGGCTGGCGATCCCCGGCCTCGTGGTCGGAGGCCTGCCCGTGGCTGCTCTCGAACCTCCGCCACGACTGGTGGTCGCTCTCGTTCCAGGGCGAGCGGCGGAACCTACGAGTCCCGGTTCCACGGCTTCGTCTCGGCGACGATGCCGATGGCGCTCGGGCTCCGAGTCCCGTACCTGATCGACTGGACCCTCGGCTCGGTCGTCTCGGTTCTGCCTACGGGCGGCGCCGTGGGCCGCACTCGCGGTCGCCGCGTGGCGATGGCGGCGCAGCGAGCTGTCGCTGCTTCCGTGCGTAATCGTTGTCTTTCCGTTTCTCTACGCGATCAACGGCATGACCTCGAGCACGCTGGAGCCGCGCTACGTCGTGGTGCTGATGCCGGTCGTGATCGCCGCGATCGCGACCGCCGCGACCTCGCTGCCCGCGCGCCGCGGTCATCCTCTCGGTCGCGGCGCTGCTCTCGGTCGTCGGCCTCGTCAGGTGGGTCGACTGGAACAACGCTCCCGCGCGCGCGAATGCCTACAACGACCAGGTCGTCGGCCTGTCACCCACGATCGCGGAGCTCGACCGGGCAGGCATCGACCGGGCCTACGCGACCTACGCGATCGCCTACCGCCTCACCTTCGACACCCGCGAGCGGATCATCGTCTCGGAGGCCGACCTGACGCATCTTGCGGCCGTCGCTCCGGGCCGCGTGCTGCCGCCCGTGCCCGAGAACTACACCGAGCACCACCATCCCGCCTACGACCGGGCGGTGCGAACGGCCCGTCGCTTCGCCTACATCTTCGTGCAGCGCGAGCCGTACGAGCCCCACGACGTCGCCCTGCTCATCGCGCACGGCTACCGGCGGGTGAACGTCGGCACGGTGATCGTCCTCCTCCCGCCGCAGGTGGGTTGAGGAGGGAGATCGAGTTGCGCGGGTCGGCCCCAGGTTTCGCTGCCCGCCGGTTCAGCGCCGGGTCGCGGGCGCGGGCCGGAGGCGACGGAGCCCCTGTCCGGCGGCGACGGCGCACACCGCGAGGGCCAGCGGATCGAGTGCGAGGCGGAAGCGGAAGTTCTCGCCGACCTCGGCGAAGTTGCCGACGACGGTGACGTAGATGATCGTCATCGTCGCGAAGGCGATTGCGGTGACGACCGGGTCGCACCCGGGACGCAGCCGCCGGACCGTGACCGTGAGGCCGTACAGGATGGCCAGCAGGTAGGCGGCGACGAGGAACAGGCCGACCTCGCCGGGCCCGAGCCGGCCGTACACGACCCGGGTGAACCAGTGGTCATAGGTAGAGATCTCCGCCTCGTTCCCCTGCCCCTGCCACGCGACGGTCGACGAGGTGAAGAAGTCGTCCAGGCCATGACCGACCGCGCGAAGGTAGGCACCGGGGCGGTGCTCGATGATCCAGAGGTCGTCCTTCCAGTAGAGACGCGAGATCTTGATGTAGGTGCGGTTCTCGAGGTTGCGCGCGACCTCGGGGCCGGTGACCTCGTCGAGCAGGGGAATGCCGGTGGGCGGGTCCGGCTTGATCCCGACGGCCTCGTAGTCGCGGAGCGGTGCCAGGGGCTGCACGAGCGAGACCGGGTGGAGCTTTCCCTCGCGGACGAGCTGGCGCCGCTCCGAGAGTGGGAGCCCGACGACGGCAACCCGGGCGAGTCCCATCCCGGTCCAGGAGCTCGTCGAGGGGACGCCGAACATCACCCAGTTCTTGACGTACACCCCGAGCACGAGCGCGAGCGGGACCAGGGCCGCCACGAGGATGACGCGGCGGTGGCGCCTGCAAGCGATCAGCAGGATTGCGAGGACGGCGAGGATCCACCACAGCTGGAAGAGCGTTCTCGTGAGCACCGCGTAGGCCGCGCAGGCGAAGACGAGCGAGGCTCGGGCGAAGGTCGGTCGCGAGGCGCAGCGTACGACCGCAATTCCGCTCAGGGTGATGACGACGACAGTGGGGTAGTCGTAGAAGAACTGGTTCTCGGCGAGCAGGACGGCGGGGGAGAGGGAGAACACCGCCGCGGCAACGACCGCAACTCGTCGAGACACGCGAAGCTCGACGAGCAGGGCGAAGAGGGCGAGTGTCTCGACGAGCCCGAGGCCGAGGAAGGCGAGATGCCAGAGATCGGGCCAATGGCTCGGCGCGGCCTTGAGCGAGATGCCGATCAGCGCGTTCCAGAGCGGCGGCTGGCCGTGGAGGTTCCAGAGGCTCTGCAGGAGATGTGTCTTCAGCAGCGCCGGATCGACGTTCTGCACGGCCGAGTCGATCAGGCCCACGTCGTAGTGGAACCCGAGCAGGTGGATCAGGGCCCGCGAGACGAGGAAGAGCGCGGTGAGGAGCAGGAGCTCGCGCCTCCGAAAGGTGGAGGCGCTCCGGCGGAGCAGGGCGGGCGCGCGCACCGGCCTATCCTGCCGCCTGCGGAGCCGGCCCGCAGCGCCCTTGCGGCAGCTCCCCTGTGTGGTGCTATCCTGGTGGACGTCGGCGATCCGGCCCTCGCTGCGTGCCTTGCGGCTTGAGGGTCTCCTCCGCTATCCTGGGAGGTTCGCCGCACGCCCACGGTTCAGATCGCTGCACGCCTGTTTTTACAGATTTTCCTTCCAGCATCGCCCTCATCGAGACCACTTAAGGGAGGCTGCCTCACTTGGCCCAAAT